>JBKBNS010000069.1:0-1587 GCA_046295255.1 Glycocaulis sp. | reverse complement strand
GCAGCTGCAGCCCCAGGATCTTCGCGCCTTTCGCGTCGGTCAGCGTCTCGGCCTGCTCGCCCGGCTCCAGGCTTGCCGGATCGATCCAGACGATATGCCCGCAGGGGGTGGCGTTCCCGCAATCGCTGATCTCGATATGCGAGGTGCCGCCGCGCACCGCGAACTTGCCGAACACGTCCAGCGGGTCGGCCGCAGCTGACCCAGCGGCAAGCGCCATCACGGCCATTCCGGTGAAAATAATCCGCTGCATCGCCTGTCTCCTTTGTGCAGGTCAGTGTAGTTCTCAATCATACCAGTAAAAAGGGAGGAAGATATGGACACCTCGAAACTCATGTTCCGCACGGGCCTGATGAAAGGCGAGCGCATCCTCGTCACCGGCGGCGGCACCGGCCTCGGCAGGGAAATGGCAGAAGGCTTCCTGAAGCTCGGCGCCGAGGTCCATATCTGCGGCCGGCGCGGCGGCGTCTGCGAAGAAACCGCCGCAGAACTCATGGACCTGCATGGCGGCAAGGTCGTCCCCCATGCCTGCGACATCCGCGTCGCCGAGGCGATCACCGAGATGAACGACCAGATCTGGTCGCAGCATGGCGCTCTAACTGGCCTCATCAACAACGCCGCTGGCAATTTCATTTCGCGTACGGAGGATCTCTCCATCCGCGGCTTCGACGCGATCTCCAACATCGTCTTCCGCGGCACCTTCTACATGACCCATGACATCGGCAAGCGCTGGATCGCCGAGAAGCGCAAGGGCAATGTCTGCTCCATCCTCACCACCTGGGTGTGGAATGGCGGGCCGTTCGTCGTGCCCTCCGCTATGTCGAAAGCTGCCGTCAACACGATGACCCAGAGCCTTGCGGTCGAATGGGGCCGCTACGGCCTGCGCTTCAACGCCATCGCCCCCGGCCCCTTCCCCACAGAAGGCATGTCCAAACGCCTCTCCCCGGACGCCGAAGGCGCCAGCAGCATGGAGCGCGGGGTCGCGAACCCCATGGGCCGCGTCGGCGAAATGCACGAACTCGTCAACCTCGCCGTCTTCCTCATGGCGCCCGGCGCGGAATACGTGAACGGACAGACCATCGCCATCGACGGTGCGATGTATAACGCTTCCGGCGGAAACTTCAGCATGCTGACCGCCTGGGGCGACGAGCAATGGGCCGCCGCCCGCGACGCCATCGAAGCCACCAACGCCAAGGACAGAGCCAAGCGAACCGTGTAAGAGTTGGCCCGAAGGGTTAGCGAGGTGCAAACCCCTTTCCCACAAAGTGGGAGAGGAGGGGCCCATCGCGAAAGCGATGGGAGGTGAGGGCCTTCACGGCACCAACACCACCTTCCCCACAACTTCCCGCCCCCGCATCATCTCGAACGCGCGCCGCCAGTCTGAAAGCGCCACCTCCGCATGGATGTGCGGCTTCAGCCGACCCTCGCCTGCCCAGCGCCAGATCGTGTCCATATTCTCACGGCCCCGGTCCGGAAAGCGACGGCCATATTCGCCCGCGCGTACGCCGACCACGGAGAATCCCTTGATCAGCGGCATATTGACGTCCACGGACGGTATCCGCCCCGAGGTGAACCCGATCACCAGAAGCC
>JBKBNS010000068.1:0-1653 GCA_046295255.1 Glycocaulis sp. | reverse complement strand
ATCTGCAAGGAAGAGAGCTTTCATCAGCGTCAGGGCTACGACCTGATGATGAAGATGGCCTCGGGCACGCCGGAGCAGAAAGCGATGGCGCAGGATGCGCTCAACCGCTTCTGGTATCCCTCACTGATGATGTTCGGCCCGTCGGATAAAGATTCGGTGCATTCCACGCAGTCGATGGCCTGGAAGATCAAGATCAACACCAATGACGAGCTGCGGCAGAAATTCGTCGATCAGACGGTGCCGCAGGCGCAATATCTGGGCCTGACGGTGCCCGACGAGAACCTGAAATGGAACGACGAAAAGCAGGGCTGGGATTTCTCCGAACCCGACTGGACCGAATTCTACGAGGTGCTGAAGGGCAACGGCCCCTGCAATGTCGAGCGGCTTGAGGCGCGGCAGAAGGCCTGGAGTGACGGCGCGTGGTTCCGCGACGGGCTCATGGCGCACGCGCAGAAATCCGGGGCGCGGCGCGTGGCGGCCGAGTAGGCGGGGGTTTCACCCCCGCACCCCCAGAGTATTTTCAGCAAGATGAAAGGGCGACGCCGTGTCCAATGAATGGCCGCTATGGGAAGTCTTCATCCGGGGTCAGCACGGGCTGAACCACCGCCATGTGGGCAGCCTGCACGCACCGGACGCCGAACTGGCGATCCGCCATGCCCGCGACGTCTATACCCGGCGCAATGAGGGCGTGTCGATCTGGGTGGTGCCCTCGGCGCAGATCACCGCCTCGTCGCCCAGCGAGAAGGGGCCGCTGTTCGAGCCGGCGAATGCCAAGGTCTACCGCCACCCCACCTTTTACGACATTCCTGACGAAATCGGGCATATGTGATGGCACCTTCCTTGTCTGACGTTATGACACCCGATGCGGCGGCTTTGGCGGCGGCCTCGCCGGGTACGGGTCGCGCGCCGCTTGAGGCGGGGTCGCCGGAGCATGACCTGTTCACCGGCCTGACAAAATTGGGCGATAACTGCCTGATTCTGGGCCATAGAATCAGCGAATGGTGCGGCCATGCGCCGGTGCTGGAAGAGGATATCGCGCTGGCCAATGTGGCGCTGGACCTGATCGGCCAGACGCAGCTCTGGCTGGGGCTGGCGGGACAGGTCGAAGGGGCGGGGCGTGATGCCGACGCGCTCGCCTTCCGCCGCGACGCCTGGCACTTTCACAACCTTCTGCTGGTCGAGCGGCCCAACGGCGATTTCGGCGTGACGCTGATGCGGCAGTTCCTGTTCGACGCGTACCACCTGCCGCTGCTCAAGGCGCTGGAGGGATCGACTGATCCCCGTATTGCCGAAATCGCGGCGAAGGCCGTCAAGGAAGTCGCCTATCACGTCGAGCGCTCGGCCGATCTGGTGATCCGTCTGGGCGACGGGACCGACGAAAGCCACGCCCGGATGCAGGCGGCGCTCAATGCCCTGTGGCCTTATGCCGGCGAGGCGTTCCTGGGCGATGCAGCTGACGAACGGCTGGCGACGGCGGGCTTGATGCCGGCGCCGGAAAGCCTGCGCGCCCCTTGGGACGCGACGGTCAACGACGTGCTGGAGGAGGCAACGCTGGCGCGGCCGACCTCCGGTTTCGCCCACAAAGGCGGGAAGCAGGGCCGGCATTCCGAGCATCTGGGCCACCTCCTGGCGCCGATGCAATGGTTGCAGCGC
>JBKBNS010000067.1:0-1679 GCA_046295255.1 Glycocaulis sp. | reverse complement strand
AAGGCGCGGGCCGTGATGAACGGCGTCAACACCCGCCTCGCCGCGCCGGAAGTGAAATTCATCCTCGCTGATGCCAAAGCCAAGGTCCTGTTCGTGGGCAAGGAATTCTACGCCATGATCGACCAGATCAAGGCGGAGCTGCCAGACCTTGTCCGGATCATCACGCTTGATGGCGACCGGGAAGACTGGGATTTCTTTCCCTCCTGGCGCGACGCCAAGGCGAACACATCGCCCAATCTCGAGCTGCAAGCTGATGATGATGTCATCCAACTCTACACCTCCGGCACGACCGGCCTGCCCAAGGGCGTGCAGCTGACGAACGACAATTACCGCGCCTTCTTCACCCAGGCGAGCCTCTTGGAATGGTCCAGCTACGGTGTCGGCGAAGGCGTCATGAATGCCATGCCGCTGTTCCACGTTGCCGGTGTCAATGTCGGCATTCTGGCGACCGCGCAGGGCGCGCGCACGGTCATCCTGCGCGAGATCGACCCGCAGCTGATCCTGAAGCTCATCCCCGAGCAGCGCATCGTCCATGCCTTCTGGGTGCCGGCGGTGATTCTGATGCTGACGCAGCAGCCGACCATTCGCGACGTGGATTTCTCTACGCTCAAGCAGGTCTTCTATGGCGCCTCGCCGATCTCCGAAGCGCTGCTGCGCACGGCGGTGGAGATCATGGGCGCCCGCTTCACCCAGCTCTACGGCCTCACTGAAACCGTCGGCGCGGGCACGTTCCTGCCGCCCGAAGCGCATGATCCCGCCTGGGGCAAGCTACGCTCCTGCGGCGTGCCCTGGCCCGGCGCGGTCGTGCGCGTGATTGATGGCGAGGGCAGGGCTGTGCCTACGGGCGATGTGGGCGAGATTGTCATCAAGGCCGGCTTCGTCATGAAAGGCTACTGGAACCGTCCGGAGGCCACAGAAGAGGCCGTCCGCAATGGCTTCTTCCATACCGGCGATGCCGGCTATTTCGACGAGGACGGCTTTCTCTACATCCATGACCGGGTGAAGGACATGATCGTCTCGGGCGGCGAGAACGTCTATCCGGCGGAAGTCGAGAACGCGATCTTCGGCGCGCCGGGCGTGGCGGATGTCGCTGTCATCGGCGTGCCGGACGACAAATGGGGCGAGGCTGTCAAGGCCATCGTCGTGAAGAAGCCCGGCGAAGATCCGTCCCCGGAAAGCATCATCGCCTGGTCGAAGGAGCACATCGCCGCCTACAAGGCGCCGAAGTCGATCGACTTTATCGACGCCCTGCCGCGCAACCCCTCCGGCAAGATCCTGCGCAAGGACCTGCGCGAGCCTTACTGGCGGGGCCGCGAGCGCCGTGTGGGGTAGGCGGTCCGCCGCTGCGCTCGTCGCCTGCCTCCTGGCCGGGTGCAGCCTCCCGCTGGATGAGGGGGCGGTGTTCCAGCCGCCGCGGGCGGAAGTCCGGCAGGCGAACAGCGCCGCGCTGACCATCCGAAACGAGGCGGCATTGGAAGCCTCTGTTCGCCATGAACTTGTTTCAGCCGATGCGCTGTCGATCGCGGTCACGCATATCCGCCGGCCCGCGCAGGACCCCGGCGCGCCTCTGATCCTGGTCTGTATGGGAAACGCGACCGACCGGGTCCATGGCGGCGCGGCCTATGCCGGAAACCTTCTGGCGCATGGCGATGTCCTGCTGTTCGATTATCCGGGCTATG
>JBKBNS010000066.1:0-2070 GCA_046295255.1 Glycocaulis sp. | reverse complement strand
CCCGCCAGCTCGGCCCGCTCTGTGTCGGGATCGATCCGCATCCCGGCTCGATCCCGGACCTGTTCGGCGGCGATACGCCGGAGGGCGTCTGGAAATGGGCGCAGGCAGTGATCGAGGCGGCGGAGGGAAAGGTCGCGGCCGTCAAGCCGCAGGCCGGTCTGTTCGAGCGGCACGGGCCCGAAGGCATGGCAGCGCTTCAGGCGGTGGCGCGCACGGCACGCGCGGCTGGGCTCCTCGTACTGATGGATGCCAAACGCGGCGATATTGGTTCGACGGCGGAGGGCTATGCCTCGGCATACCTTGCGCCGGGCGGGCCGTTCGAATCCGATGCGCTCACGGTCAATCCCTATATGGGGCTTGATACGCTGGAGCCGTATGCGCGCCAGGCAAAGGAGGCGGGCAAGGGCGTGATCGTCCTTGTGCGGACCTCCAATCCGGGCGCTGCGGATTTCCAGAACCGGATCATAAATGATGCGCCGCTCTATTCCCATGTCGCCGAAGCACTTGGTCCGCTTACGGAGCGGCTGATGAGCCCCTGCGGCTGGTCAAACCTGATGATGGTGGTCGGGGCCACCGCGCCGGATGAGGCAAGGGCCGTGCGCGCGCTGGCGCCGAAGGCGCTGTTCCTCGTGCCGGGCTATGGCGCACAGGGCGCCGGGGCGGAAGACGCCTGCGCCGGTCTCGTCCGGGGGCAGGGCGGGCTGATCAATGCCTCGCGCTCAGTGACCTTCCCGAAGGCCGCCGATGGCGCCAGGGACCGGGCCGAATGGCAGGCCGCCATCGAGGCCGCGATCCTGACAGCGCGCGATGATCTGAGGGAGGCCGCAATTGGCTGAATGGGCCGCTTGCCATGTTCGGCGCACAGAGTAATTTCTTGTATCAAGTCCAGTTCAGGTGGGGGAAATGAATGCTGGGAACCTTGTTGAAAGTCTGCGCGGTTGCGGTCGCCGGACTGTTGTTTGCGGCCCCGGCCCTGGCCGCGTCGCCGGAGGCTGAGGCGCAGTTTTCATCCGGCCAGTCAGCCCTCGCGCGAGGCAATGCGGAGGCGGCGAGATCGGAGTTCAACAAGGCCTGCGCGGCGGGCCACCTCACAGCCTGCACCCGGCTGGGCGTGCTCGTACAAGATGGGCGGGGCGGGCGCGCCGACGCCAAGCGCGCGCGCGACCTGTTTGCCAGGGCCTGCGATACAACCATGGCCTGGAGCCCTGCATCCGACGCCGAGGGATGTTTCTTTCTCGCCATGATGCATGAAGCGGGGGAAGGCGGACCTGTTCAGTTGGAGCGGGCCGCTTACCTCTACGCCCGGGCGTGCGACATCGGCGACGGCGAAGGTTGCACGGCGCTCGTCGCCTTGATGGCAGGGGCAGAGGAAGCGCTGGTTCCGATCGACGTGTCGACAGGCGATATGCTGGCGCAGCTTCTCCGGCTGGGCTGCCTGCTGAATCACATCGAGGCCTGCACCTTCATGTATGACAATGATGTCCCGCTGCCATCGGACGACGAGATCATGGCCCAGCAGGATGGGCTGGTGCTGTTTCGCGAGGCGCACAGCTTTCCGGCAGGAACGCCTGAAAGAACTCTGTATGCAGAGCGAAAGGCCATGCTGACCGAAGCCTGCGACCTGGGCGTTGCGAGGGCCTGCGCCCGCGCCGCTTGGGAGTGGCTTCATGGTTTTCAGGGAATGCCGGTGAGTGAGGAAGAAGCCGCCACGCTTTACCTGCGCGCCTGCGCATATGGCGATGGGGCGGGATGTAGTGAAACCGGTGACCGGCTCCGCACCGGAACGGACGGTACGAAAGATGCCGAGTCGGCGGCCTATGCCTATGAGATGGGGTGCCTGGCCGCCTATCCGCTGGCGTGCCGGTCACTCGCGGGCATGCACACGCGCGGCGAGATCCCGGCTGATCTTGCGCAAGCGCGGGCGCTCGAACGGTTTGTCTGCCGCAGCGGCTGGGGCTGCGCGACTTATGCGTCCATGCTCGACAAGGGGACCGGGGGGCCGGTTGAGTCTGATGAGGCCCGCAGGGTCCTGAAGGCCGAATGCGACGAACGCGGCGCGGCGACCAATGC
>JBKBNS010000065.1:0-2180 GCA_046295255.1 Glycocaulis sp. | reverse complement strand
CGCAACGCCTTGGTGACGGCCTCCGTCATCGTCTCGCCGGTCAATTCGGCAAGCAGGCGCGCGAGCCGGTCGGCTTCTTCGGTCTTGATGCTGAGGGCCATGATGAAGCTTTCTAGAAACCTGTTCTAGATAACGCCGAATGCGCTGATTTGCAAGAACCCCAGCATTGGAAACGTTGTTTCGATCTTGCATGCGTACGCAATCATGTACATATTCCCCGCATGCCTCATATCACCGACGCCATCTCCATCACCGAAGCCCGCGCGAACCTGAAGAAGGTCATCGACAGCGTGATCGACGATCATGCGCCTGTCGCCATCACGCGCCGGGGCGCGGGGGCCGTCGTGGTCGTGAGCCTTGAGGACTACAACGCCCTCCAGGAAACCATCCACGTCCACTCCCAGCCCGGCCTCGCCGAATACATGAAGGATATCGATGCCGGCAAAGTCACGGGCGGCGTGACGGTGCCGGAGGGCGTCCTTCAGAATTTCGACTCCCTCGAAGACCTGTTCCGCTGGATCGACCGTGAACACGCTCCTGACGCCAAAAGCGCTTGAGCATCTCGCCTGGTGGATGACGCACGACCCGCGCACGGGGCGCAAAGTATTGCGCCTGATAGAGGAATGCGCCCGCGCGCCCTTTGAGGGCACCGCCAAGCCCGAACCCCTGAAGGGCGACCTGGCAGGCTGGTGGTCTCGCCGGATCACGCAGGAACACCGGCTTATCTACAAGGTGGATGGCAGCGGCAGTGAGCAGAGACTGATCATCGCTGCCTGCCGGGGCCATTACGACGATTGAGCCGCCGCTTTCCCCGCCGCACGGCCCATCGCGAGACAAGCTGTCAGCAAATAGCCACCGGTGGGGGCGTCCCAGGCGACCATTTCGCCAGCGCAGTATGTGTGCGGAACAGCGTTCAGCATAAGACGGTCGTCGAGGGCAGGCCAGGCGACGCCGCCGGCGGTGGAGATGGCCGCATCCATCGGCGCCGTGCCTGTCAGCGTCAGCGGCAGCGCCTTGAGCAGGCGGGCGAGGGCCGCAGGGTCCCTTGGCGGCGCGCCGCGGGTCACTTCGTTGACGAGCGCGATCTTCACGCCGTCCAGCCGCGCCGCCTTGCGAAGGCGATTAGTCGCGGAATCCTTCGCGCTGGCCGCCTCAAGGCGTGCCGCCAGCGCCGTTTCGTCTGTATCCGGCAGAAGGTCGACCGTCAGCGTCGCCGTAGCCCCGGCCGCAATGGCAGCGCGCAGGGTAGCTGCCAGCGGATAGACCGCGCCGCTCTCGATCCCCGATTTCGTGATGACGAAATCGCCCCGTTGAGACTGTCCGGCCACGGACAGGTTGACGCCCTTGATCGGTGCGCCCTCCTGCGCAGCGCGCAAGCGGTCTGACCAGGCCGCCGTGAAGCCGCAATTGGAGGGCTGGAAAGGCTCGAGCTCAACCTCGTGCGCGGACAAAAGCTCCGCCCACGCCCCATCTGATCCGAGCCGCTTCCAGCTGGCGCCGCCGAGGGCGAGGATGGTAGCATCCGCCTCGACCCGCACCGGCCCATCCGGCGTCTCGAACATGACGCTCCCGTCCGTATCCCATCCCGTCCAGCGATGGCGTGTGTGCAGCGCCGCGCCCGCTGCGCCGAGGCGCGCGAGCCAGCCGCGCAGAAGCGGCGAGGCTTTCATACCAACGGGGAACACCCGGCCCGATGAGCCTGCATAGCTTTCGATGCCGAGCCCGGCCATCCAGGCCATGATCTCGGCCGGGCCGAAGGCTTCCACCATCGCGGTGAGGCGCGCGTCCGGCGCGGTATACCGGGAACGGAATATCTCTGCGTGTTCCGAATGGGTGATATTCAACCCACTCTTGCCGGCCATCAGGAATTTGCGCCCCGCACTCGGCATGGAGTCATAGATCGCGACGCGCGCGCCCGCCTCAAGCGCCGCTTCCGCCGCCATCAGCCCCGCCGGCCCCGCCCCAATGATCGCAATCTGTTTCATCCCCGCCCCTGTAGCGGGCGGGGGCTGGAGTTGCCAGCTACTCGGACACTGGCAAAGCGCAGCTGCCAAGAATGTCGGCGAAATCATAATCCTCGCCCATGGCGATGCCCTCGCCCATCATCCAGGCAAGGGCGACCTGCTGGTCAACAAATGTCCTGGTCTCCGGGTCGAGCTCCGCCATGCCGAGATGGGCGG
>JBKBNS010000064.1:0-2379 GCA_046295255.1 Glycocaulis sp. | reverse complement strand
TTGCCGGATCGATCCAGACGATGTGCCCGCAAGGGGTGGCATTCCCGCAATCGCTGATCTCGACATGCGAGGTGCCGCCGCGCACCGCGAACTTGCCGAACACGTCCAGCGGGTCGGCCGCAGCTGACCCGGCGGCAAGGGCCGCCACGGCCATTCCGGTGAAAATAAACCGCTTCATCGCCTGTCTCCCTTGCGCAGGTCAGTATAGTTCTCAATCATACCAGCAAAAAGGGAGGAAGATATGGACACCTCGAAACTCATGTTCCGCACGGGCCTGATGAAGGGCGAGCGCATCCTCGTCACCGGCGGCGGCACCGGCCTCGGCAAGGAAATGGCCGAAGGCTTCCTGAAGCTCGGCGCCGAGGTCCATATCTGCGGCCGGCGCGGCGGCGTCTGCGAAGAAACCGCGGCCGAACTCATGGACCTGCATGGCGGCAAGGTCGTCCCGCATGCCTGCGACATCCGCGTCGCCGAAGCGATCACCGAGATGAACGACCAGATCTGGTCGCAGCATGGCGCTCTAACTGGCCTCATCAACAACGCCGCCGGCAATTTCATTTCGCGTACGGAGGATCTCTCCATCCGTGGCTTCGACGCGATTTCCAACATCGTCTTTCGTGGCACCTTCTACATGACCCATGACATCGGCAAACGCTGGATCGCCGAGCAGCGAAAAGGTAATGTCTGCTCCATCCTCACCACCTGGGTGTGGAATGGCGGGCCGTTCGTCGTGCCCTCCGCCATGTCGAAAGCTGCCGTCAACACGATGACCCAGAGCCTTGCGGTCGAATGGGGCCGCTACGGCCTCCGCTTCAACGCCATCGCCCCTGGCCCCTTCCCGACCGAAGGCATGTCCAAACGCCTCTCCCCGGACGCCGAAGGCGCCAGCAGCATGGAACGCGGCGTCGCCAACCCCATGGGCCGCGTCGGCGAGATGCACGAACTCGTCAACCTCGCCGTCTTCCTCATGGCCCCCGGCGCGGACTACGTGAACGGACAGACCATCGCCATCGACGGCGCGATGTATAACGCCTCCGGCGGAAACTTCAGCATGCTGACCGCCTGGGGCGACGAGCAATGGGCCGCCGCCCGCGACGCCATCGAAGCAACCAACGCCAAGGACAGGGCCAAGCGAACCGTGTAAGCGTTGGCCCGAGGGGTTAGCGAGGTGCAAACCCCTCTCCCACAAAGTGGGAGAGGAGGGGCCCATTGCCATAGGCGATGGGAGGTGAGGGCCTTGACTAAGGCACCAACACCACTTTCCCCACAACTTCCCGCCCCCGCATCATCTCGAACGCGCTGCGCCAGTCCGAAAGCGCCACCTCCGCATGGATGTGCGGCTTCAGCCGGCCCTCGCCCGCCCAGCGCCAGATCGTGTCCATATTCTCACGGCCCCGATCCGGAAAGCGACGGCCATATTCGCCCGCGCGTACGCCGACCACGGAGAATCCCTTGATCAGCGGCATGTTGACGTCCACGGACGGTATCCGCCCCGAGGTGAATCCGATCACCAGCAGCCGCCCGTCAAACGCAATGCAGCGCACGCTCTCATCGAACACGTCCCCACCGACCGGATCGAAGATCACATCTGCCCCGCGCCCGCCGGTCAGCGCCTTCACCCGCTCGCGAAAGCCCTGGGTCACGTTCAGCGCATAGTCCGCCCCGCGTGCCACGACCGTCTCGAGCTTCGCGTCCGATGCTGAGGTCGCGATCACCGTCGCGCCCAGCAGCTTGCCCATGTCGACCGCCGCGAGGCCCACCCCGCCACTCGCGCCGTGCACGAGCAATGTCTCGCCCGGCTGCAGATGCGCGCGGCGCACCAGCGCCACATAGGCGGTGAGGTAGGCCGCCCCAAACGCCGCCGCCTCGGCATGGCTCAGCGCGTCCGGCTTGGCGCGCAGGCCGGCCGCCGGCGCCAGCGCAAAGCCCGCAAACGCGCCGGTCTTTGCCCCGCCCGTCACGGCGTCGCCCTTGAGGAAACCTGTGAGGCCCTCGCCGACCGCGTCCACCTCGCCAGAAAACTCCATACCAAGCGTAAATGGCAGTTCCGGCTTGAACTGGTATTTTCCCTCCGTCATCAGAAGGTCCGGAAAGTTGAGGCTCGCCGCCCGAATCGCCACGCGCACCTCGCCCGGCCCCGGCGCCGGCAAGTCCCGCGCCTCCATCGCCACGCCGCCGAAATCCGGCTTGAGCGCGCTGCACACCAGCGCCTGCATCGCCCCGCTCATGCGCCTTCAGCAAACATCTGGCCGACCATCCCCGCAATCTCCTCGCACGCCGCCTTCGAGCCCGGCGAGAGAAACGTGAACGCCGTAAACGCATGCGCCAGATGGTCATATCGTTTGTGCACCACCTTCACACCCGCGCTTTTCAGCCGCG
>JBKBNS010000063.1:0-2389 GCA_046295255.1 Glycocaulis sp. | reverse complement strand
ATCAGCCCGAGCTCCTGAGCCCTTTCCCACCGCGCGGTGCGCAGCGCGTCCCAACCAGCATCATAGATGCCATCATAACCCGCCGTGAGATGCGCGGGCGCCTGAACCGGTATGTGCACCGCCAAAAACCCCAGAAGCGCGAGGAAAGGCGCCTCGCCCGGTGTCGCATCCAGATACTCGATCATCTTGTCGACGATGAAATCGGACGAGTAAAAGTCTTCCGGAAGCTGCGCGGGCTGGCCATCTTCATACCAGGGCGCCTCGCGGTAATAAGGCATGTAGGACTTGTCTTCCCAATTGTCCGCACCCGACGCATCGAGCGCAAAGCTCCGGTCAAAACTATGATCGGAAGGAAGATCTCCGGGGCCACTTCCGAGGTGCCATTTCCCGGTCATCAGTGTACGATAACCCGCTGGCTTCAGCCGCGTAGCCAGCGTTTCGACACCCGGCTCAAGCGCCATGGCGTAACCCGGCTGACCTTTTTGTTCGGGCGTCAGCACTTCGGGTATGGTCGCGACGCCCGTCTGATGGTTGTCCATACCGGTCAGCAGCATGGCGCGCGACGGGGCACAGAGCGGCGATGTGCGAAAGCCAGTGAACATCGCGCCACGCGCCGCCAGTGCGTCAATGTTGGGCGTGCGCGCTTCACCGCCATAGACGCCGAAATCCATGAAGGCCGCGTCATCGACGAGCAGGATGAGGATATTCGGCCGGCTGGCTATTTCCTCAGACCGAGCGGTCGTGACTGGCGCGGTCAACAGCAGAACCATTGCGATGAAGCTGAAGAAAACTGTCTTCACCGCGAACACCCACCCTGCCTGCTTCAAACTCAAGCCAAACATATGGCAGTGGAGTTGTCAATTTTTGCGGACCCCCGTGAATGGCCCGCCCTCAGTCCCGACAGCGGAAGCGTTTGTCCGGACATCATTGAGGTGTAACGTGCCCCTCAAAGCGGTCGAAACAAACCGGACCGCCCGGAGCGCCTCATTTGACCTACCCGACCCTATCGCAAGCCTTTGGCGCTTTCCGTAAACGAATGCCCCAAGCTGCCCGCCTCTATGTTGGCGGTTGCAGCGGTGATCCGCTAACCCTAGCCGACTTTTTACGCGACGATTCTGAGCTGGCAGCCGGGCTGACGTTCGTGGGCGTCTGGATCCCGGGCATCAACCGAACCGACTGGGCCAACCTTCACCCGGACGCCCAAGCTGAGACGATCTTCCTTCCACCAGACTTTCGCGCATCAATCGATGCCGGGCGCACGCGCATCCTGCCGATGGCCTACTCACAGGCCTGGTCCTGGCTTTCTGAAACGCCCCTCAATGGCGCGGTCATGATGGTTTCCCCGCCGGATAAGGACGGAATGGTTTCCCTCGGCGTGAGCCCCGATTTTGCACCGGCCATCCTCGCCCGGCCAGATGTCCCCACGCTCGCCCTAATCAATCCTCACATGCCCGCGCCCCCGCAAAGCATACGCGTACCTCTCAGCCGCTTTGCATATACTGCGGAGGACGCGCGGCCCCTGATCGAAATTGCGCCAACCCCGCTGCCGCCGGTTTTCGAAACAATCGCGGAGCATATCTGCGGCTTGATTGAAGCTGGCGATACGCTGCAATTCGGCCTCGGCAATGTGCAGCAGGCGGTCCTTACGGCACTAGCCGGCCAGCAAGGCCTTCGAATCCATTCCGGCATGATATCGGATGCCATCCAAGGCCTGATGGACGGCGATCCGGATTTGCCCATCACCACAGGCATCGCAGTCGGAACCGCCGCCTTCTATGAACGTCTGGCCAGTGCGCCGAACGTGCGGTTTCGGCCTGTCTCCGAAACGCACATGCTGGACAGACTCGCGGCGATCCCCCGCTTCACGGCTATCAACTCCCTGATCGAAATCGACCTGTTCGGCCAGGGCAATGCAGAATTCATCGCCGGCAAACAGGTTTCCGGCCTCGGCGGGCTAGCCGATTTCCTGCGCGGCGCGAGCCTGTCGCTCGGCGGGAAAGGCATTGTTGCCCTTGCCTCCACGGCGCGGAAGGGCGCCATCAGCCGCATCGTGCCGCGCCTGTCCGAGGGCGCGGTGAGCCTTGCCCGAACGGAACTGGATACAGTGGTGACAGAACACGGCGTCGCCCGCCTGAAAGGCCGCGACCTCGACACGCGCGCCGAAGCGCTGATCGGAATTGCTGATCCCGCCCACCGTGCCACACTGGCCGAGGAATGGGCCAGACTGAGGAGCCGGATGTGACAACGCCCCCACCCCGATACCGTCAGGTTGCGGATGAACTGCGCCAGCTTATCGCGTCCGCCCGGCTTCAGCCCGGCGATGCGCTGCCGACCGAAATGGAGCTGTGCGAGGCAAAGCATATCTCCCGCCACACGGCGCGCGAGGCCC
>JBKBNS010000062.1:0-2629 GCA_046295255.1 Glycocaulis sp. | reverse complement strand
GTCCGGCGCAAGAGTTCAGTCGCAACCGGCGTCCCGGTCGCGGCGAACGGACTTGCAATGCGGGGAAGGCTGAATGTTCAGGCGTGGTCTCACGCGGGGTCTTCCAGTATTCCGCCGGGCCGAAACGGCCGCCCGTGCCGCGACTTTATGCCTGAAAATCCCCGTTTTAACAAGCAGTGCTTTATACGCCCGGCTCTGTCCTGCTAGGGTCGGGCGATGAGCCGCCGCCCCTTCCTCTCCCGCACCCATCGCGCGCGTGAAGCGCGCAGCCGTCAGCGCATGGCCGCCGATCCGGGCGGGACGATGCGCCTTGCCGTGCTGGTGGCGCTGGTGCTGGTGGCGCTGGCAGTGGCGGCGGGCTTCAGGGGCGAGGAAACCGCGCAAGGGATTGGCGGCTGGCTGGCGCGTCTGGGGCCGTTGGCCGAACCGCGCATTTTCGGCGCCTCCATACTGGAGATCGGCGCGATCCTGGCAGTGCTGGCTGTGTGCGCGCTGATCCTCTGGCGCAAGCGCTAGGCCATATCGGCATTCCGCCTAGAGGTGCAGCGTATCCTCGGCGGCGTCCTGCACCTTGCGCAGAAGACGGAAGCTGGCGGTACGGTCCTTGCCGTTGAAGAACTCGTTCTTGTCCAGAATGGTCAGATGCGCGCCGAGCGTTTCCGCGTCCACGCGCGCCGAGCCGGTGAGGACCAGCACCGGCGTGCCCTTGGCGATCTTTTCGGTGGTACGCACCGTGTCGGCAGGATCGATCGAGTCCGGCAGGCGCAGATCGACAATGACCAGATCATAACGGCGGCGTGCCAGCTTGCGCTTGGCATCGCTCAGCGTGCGCACGACCTCCAGTTCGAGGTCATAACCGCCGGCATCGCACAGCGCCTGCTGAAGCAGCATGGCGTCGGCGAAATCATCTTCGACGTGGAGAACCCGCAAGGATTGGCTCATTTCTGCAACACCTACTGATCTTTCACGCTAGAGTCTGCCGATTAGCAAACCGTAAAAGGGACGGTTATCAGGCGACCGGATCGGCCAGATCAACATCCTCGCGCGCCGCCGCAGCCCTTAGCGTATTGACCAGCAGCATGGCAATGGTCATCGGGCCGATGCCGCCGGGCACCGGCGTGATGAATCCCGCATGGCGCGACGCCTCCTCAAAGGCGACATCGCCGATCAGCCCAGTTTCACCGCGATTTATGCCGACATCAAGCACGCACGCGCCCGGCCGGATCCAGTCCCCGCGCACCATTTCCGCGCGGCCCACTGCCGCCACGAGTATGTCCGCGCTGCGGCACAGGGCGGGCAGATCGCGCGTGCGCGAATGGGCCAGCGTCACGGTGCAGTTTTCTTCCAGCAGGAGCAGGCCTGCAGGCTTGCCCACAAGGATGGACCGGCCAATCACGACAGCATGCAGGCCCGAAAGATCGCCCAGCGCCTGCCGCGCCAGCCAGACACAGCCTGCCGGCGTGCAGGGGCGCAGCCCCGGCGCACCCAGCACGAGGCGCCCTGCGCTGGTGGCGGTCAGCCCGTCCACGTCCTTGGCCGGGTCGATCGCTTCGACCACGCGGCGCGCGTCGATATGGTCCGGCAAGGGCATCTGCACGAGAATGCCATCCACGCCCTCATCCCGGTTGAGCGCCTCAACAAGGCTTATGAGGTCAGCTTCCGGCAGGCCGGACGGACGGCGGAACTCCTTTGAGACCATGCCGGCCGCTTCAGTACGCCGCACCTTGTTGCGCACATAGACATCGCTCGCCGGATCATCGCCCACCAGCACCACGGCAAGGCAGGGCGGGCGCCCAAGCGCCTGAGCGAGGCCTGCCGCGCTTCTGGCCACCTGCGCGTCAATGGCGGCGGCGGCCGCCTTGCCGTCAATAAGGGCGGCGAGCCCGTCGCGGGGATGGATGAAGTCCGGGTGCGCCATGCGGGCGGCCCCCTAGCCCAGCAGCGGGAAGAGCTGGCCCATGATCACCCACTCACGCACGAAGAAGATGAGGAGCAGGAGGATGATCGGCGACAGGTCGATCCCGCCCAGCGGCGGCAGGATGCGCCGGATCGGGGACAGCAGAGGCTCGGTGAGCGCGCTGGTCACCCGCCAGATGGTGTTTACGAACTGGTTTCGCGGATTGATCACGTTGAAGGCCACCAGCCAGCTCATGATCACATTGATGAACACGATCAGAACCAGAAGGTTCAGGATCGGGATGATGAAATAGACGATCAGCGCCTGACCAAATGACATGAGGGGCTCCGGCGATTTGGCGGAAACGGGTTGTGGGCCTGTCTAGCCTTCACCGCCGGTCAAGGGCAAGCGGAGTGCGCCGCAACCAATCTGAATGACGGTGCGGCCTAGGGCCTGTACTCATGAAGGGTTTGGCGCGTGATATGCGCGAAAATCGTTCAGTATCAGGAGCAGGCCCGATGGAAGGGCCGTCCCCTTTCGAGGGACTGCGACGCAAGAGTGGGCGATTCTCGCCATACTCCTGCGGTGCGCGGCGGATTTCATCCCTGACCGCGTCGAGCCGTCCTTGTGGAGGAGTGCTCCACGGCGGACGTCTCTCCTTGTCAGGAACCAAATCCGCTACGCCCCGGCAAGCGGCTGCAAGCCGCTTGCCTCACCTGGCAAAGAGTCGGA
>JBKBNS010000061.1:0-2673 GCA_046295255.1 Glycocaulis sp. | reverse complement strand
CATGCGCCGGAGCGACGCCAAAGAGCGCGCGATGGAAACGCTGAAGAAAGTCCGTCTTGGTACGGATGTCGCCGGGCTCTATCCGGCGGAGATTTCCGGCGGCATGCAGAAGCGCGTCTCGCTCGCCCGCTCGATCATCTCCGAACCCGACCTGATCTTCTTCGACGAGCCCACCACCGGCCTTGATCCGATCACGGCCGACGCCATCAACGACCTGATCGTCGAAATGGTCCGCGGCCTCGGCGCAGCGGCCGTCTCGATCACCCACGACATGCCCTCCGCCCGCAAGATCGCCGACGAAATCGCCATGCTGTTCGAAGGCCGCATCATCTGGCGCGGCCCGGCCGCCGACGTGATGCACAGCGGCAACGAATACGTGGACCAGTTCGTACACGGACGAGCAGACGGGCCTATTCAGCCCGCGATTTAGAGGATGAAATGCGGCGACTATTTTTGATCGTACTTGCTGCAAGCGCCGCCGCCGCATCACTCGCGGCGCTAAGCTGGTGGGACACACAAGCCCGTTTCTATAGGTACCAGCTTGACTTCAAGTTTCACTACATGTTGCACAAGCATGCGTTCGAAGAGCTCGGAGAGGCTTTAACTGTTGATCCGCTGATCGGGAAGATAACATTTGCTCCGCCGAACGCGCCGAACAAGCCGATGCAGATTCCAACCGCATTGATGACGCAGGCCAACCTGGAAATCGAAGGTCAGAGCGAACGTTATACACCCCTGCTGAAGGCTCTTGGATTCCGGGGGCTCGTCTGGTTGCAGCCGGGCTCAAACGAAGGGTCGTCAGCACTTTTATTAGCTCCGATCGAATGGAACTCTTTTGAAGTTGCCAGCGCGGCTATTCACGCTCCGGGGGCTGGCAGACCCGCGCCTATCTGCCCCAGCAAGCCATATGCGAGTGCCCAGTCGAATTGCGCGTTCCATCTTGGCGGCGAGTGGTGGCACTATTTCGAGTGGACGGACTTCTCGGAGTATCGCAAAGCCATGGATGAATGCGAAGCCTCCGGCGAGAACTCGGAGATATGCAGAGAGCGACATGGTCACATGCTTGACGCGGCCTAGCCGCGACTAGCCAGAGGGGCTTCGCGCCTCGTAGGGTGGGTTAGCCGAAGGCGTAACCCACTTTTTTTTTGTCTCGCTCTTGGACGGTGGGTTACGGCCTTCTGCCTAACCCACCCTACGATTCGCCACTTCAATATCCCACATGCCGCCGCTAGCCTGAGCAGCAAACGAACGCCAACCATTGCATCCGTACGCAATCACGTACATATTCCCCGCATGCCACACATCACCGACGCCATCTCCATCACCGAAGCCCGCGCGAACCTGAAGAAGGTCATCGACAGCGTGATCGACGATCATGCCCCCGTCGCCATCACGCGCCGGGGCGCAGGCGCCGTCGTGGTCGTGAGCCTTGAGGACTACAACGCCCTGCAGGAAACCATCCACGTTCACTCCCAGCCCGGTCTCGCCGAATACATGAAGGACATCGATGCCGGCAAAGTCACGGGCGGCGTGACGGTGCCGGAAGGCGTCCTCCAGAATTTCGACTCCCTCGAAGACCTGTTCCGCTGGATCGATCGTGAACACGCGCCTGACGCCAAAAGCGCTTGAGCATCTCGCCTGGTGGATGACACACGACCCGCGCACGGGGCGCAAAGTATTGCGCCTGATTGAGGAATGCGCCCGCGCGCCCTTTGAGGGCACCGCCAAGCCCGAACCCCTGAAGGGCGACCTGGCAGGCTGGTGGTCTCGCCGGATTACGCAGGAACACCGGCTTATCTACAAGGTGGATGGCAGCGGTAGTGAGCAGAGACTCATAATCGCCGCCTGCCGGGGCCATTAAGAAGACTGAGCCGCCGCTTTCCCCGCCGCACGGCCCATCGCGAGACAAGCTGTCAGCAAATAGCCACCGGTGGGGGCGTCCCAGGCGACCATTTCGCCTGCACAGTACGTGCCCGGAACAGCCTTCAGCATCAGGTGATCGTCCAGCGCCGCCCATGACACGCCGCCTGCAGTGGAGATGGCCGCATCCATCGGCGCCGTGCCTGTCAGCGTCAGAGGCAGCGCCTTGAGCAGGCGGGCGAGGGCCGCAGGGTCCCTGGGCGGCGCGCCGCGGGTCACTTCGTTGACGAGCGCGATCTTCACGCCGTCCAGCCGCGCCGCCTTGCGCAGGCGGTTGGACGCGGAGTCTTTCGGGCTGGCCGCTTCGAGGCGTGCGGCCAGGGCGGTTTCATCCGTATCCGGCAGAAGGTCGACCGTCAGCGTCGCCGTGCCCCCGGCCGCAATCGCCGCGCGCAGCGCGGCCGCCAGTGGATAGACAGCGCCGCTCTCGATGCCTGCTTTCGTGATGACGAAATCGCCCCGTTGTGACTGTCCGGCCAGGGACAGGCAAACGCCCTTGACCGGCGCGCCCTCCTGCGCAGCGAGCAAGCGGTCTGACCAGGCCGCCGTGAAGCCGCAATTGGAGGGCTGGAAAGGCTCGATTTCGACGCCGCGCGCGGCCAAAAGCTCCGCCCACGCCCCATCAGATCCGAGCCGTTTCCAACTGGCGCCGCCGAGGGCGAGGATCGTGGCGTCCGCTTCGACCCGCACCAACCCATCCGGCGTCTCGAACATGACGCTCCCGTCCGTATCCCATCCCGTCCAGCGATGGCG
>JBKBNS010000060.1:0-2687 GCA_046295255.1 Glycocaulis sp. | reverse complement strand
AGTGCATGTGAACCGGCGCGACCCCTCGCGGCGCGTCTTCCATATCGACCGGCGTGAGCTGATGAAACAGGGCGGACTGAAGGCGGCGGTGACACCAGCACGGCTGCCCTTGCTGGCCGCTGGCCTGTCCGCGCCCGCACCCGGCAAACTCATCAGCTATTTTGAACGCGGCGATGCGATGGGATCAGGCCTCATCCCGCTGCGCAGCCTGACCGGCGATGGGGGCGAGCAATTCCTGAAACGCTATGCCACCCATTTCATCGAGGTCATCGTGCCAAGACGGCCCGATAAGAGCGTGTTCACGGTGAGGCCGAGCGGCTAGGGCCAGAACATTCTCTTGTGAAATCCCGGCCAAGCGCAGCGCGGAGCCGGGACCGGGTGCAGTAAAAGCGGAGGGACGCCCCGGATCGCTTCGCGGTTCCGGGGTTTCAGGAGCAGCGGACACCTACCCTGCCCAAGCGGCGGCCATTTCTTCGGTAACGATGCCGTCCAGCCGCCAGCCCGCGCCTTCACCCTGTTTGAGCACGTCGCACAGCCAGGGCATAAGGATCAGAAGCTGGGCCTCGAGATCATTGGGCGGGTTGATGATGACGAGGCCGGCGCCCGCCAGCTTGCCCTCGCTTTCGAGGTCACGCACCCAAATGTCGGCGCGCAATATGGCCGATGGCTCTATGTCGCGTTCGGTGACCAGCCACTCGGCCAGTCCCTCATCAAACCGGTCCAGCGACCACAAATCCTTCATCGGCCGCCAGAAAATAAACGTGCCCGTGGGCCAGCGCTCCAGCCCGCGCATGGCGGCTTCGGCCAGACGCACAAACTCGTCGCGGCTTTCAAAAGGCGGGTCGATCAGGACCAGCCCGCGCTTTTCACGCGGCGGCAGCAGGGTTTTGAGCGCCTTGTAGCCGTCGCGTTGCTCCACCTTCACCCGCCGGTCGAGCGCGTAGCGCTTGTCCAGCGCCTTGGAGTCAGCCTCGTGGAGTTCACATAAATGAATACGGTCCTGCGGACGGGCGAGCCTAGCCCCGACCTCTGGCGATCCCGGATAGATTTCCGACTCCACCTTGCCATCATTAATCGCCGCCACCAATTCCAGCCAGGGCGTGAGCGCGCGGCGCGCGCCCTCCGGCATATCGCCAGCCAGCACACGCCCCAGCCCATCGCGCCATTCCGGGCTGCGCCGGGCCGCGTCGCTGGTCAGGTCGTAAAGCCCGATACCGGCATGGGTATCGATCAGGGCGAAGGGCTTGTCCTTGCACTTCAGGTGCTCAAGGCACAGCGCCAGCACAACGTGCTTGAGCACGTCGGCAAAGTTTCCGGCATGGAACGCGTGACGGTAATTCATAAGCCTGCTTCTAGGCGGACGCGCGAGGGCACGCAATTGTGAACGTTCAGGCGCATTGACGCGCGTCCGGTGGAAGCTAGCCTTCCGCGCGGAGCACACGGCGCAATGCCGGTTTCGGGGAGATATCATGATCAGAATTATCGCAGCGGGGCTTGCATCCCTTTTTCTGGGCGTTGCCGGTGCGCAAGCCCAGGCACCGGACACTGAAAACGATCCGCGCGAACCTCGCGTCTTTGAAAGCCGCGGCGAGGTAACAGCCAACGGCCAGCGCGCACGCTATCGCGCGGTGGCGGGAGAAACCTTCCTGCGTGATGATAACGGCGCAGCGACGGCAGCCATCTTCTCCACCAGCTATATCCGGGAGGGCGTTTCTGATCCGCGTACACGTCCCGTCGCGTTTATTTTCAATGGCGGACCGGGCTCGGCCTCGCTCTGGCTGCATATGGGCGTGTTCGGTCCGGTCCATCTGGTCCTGCCGTCAGAAGCCGAGGATGACGGCGCTGCGCCCTACGATATCCGCTCCAACCCGCACACCCTGCTGGACCAGGCCGACCTTGTCTTCATTGACCCGGTAGGCACCGGCTATAGCCGTACGCTCGGCGAGGCCGACCCGGCGCAGTTCTGGGGCGTGAACGAGGATGCGCGCGCCATCGGCCAGTTTATCCGCATCTGGCTGACCGAGAACCGGCGCTGGAACTCGCCCAAATACCTGATGGGCGAAAGCTATGGCACCACTCGTATCGGCGCGCTGATGAACGAGCTGGAGCTCGGCTGGAACAATGTCGCTTTCAACGGGGTGGTGCTGATCTCGGTTGTCATGGAAATGGCCAATGCGCGGCCCGACAATCCGCTCGGCCTGACCGGCCTCTTGCCAGGCTATGCGGCCACGGCCTGGTATCACAACCGCGTGGACCGCTCCGCCTGGAGCAATGACTTCAACGCCTTCCTGCGCGATGCGCGTGACTTTGCGACTGACGAGTTCCTGCCGGTCCTGTTGCGCGGCCATGATGTGGACGAAGCCCGCTTCAACGCCACCGCCATACGGATGGCGGAGCTGACGGGGCTTTCAGAGAGCTATCTGCGCTCAGCGAGCCTGCGCGTGCCGCTCAGCCGCTTCCGCACCGAGATATTGCGAGAACAGGGCCTGAGCGTCGGCCGGTTTGATTCCCGCTTTGCCGGGCTGGAGCCGGATTCGTTGCGCGAAAACCCTGAAGGTGATCCGTCCGGCTATGGCATCTCGGCTGGCTATACGGCGGCGATGCGCGAGCACTATACGCGCAATCTCGGCGTCAATATCGCCGACACCTATGTGACGCTCGGCGGCGTGCGCAACTGGAACTGGAAT
>JBKBNS010000059.1:0-2689 GCA_046295255.1 Glycocaulis sp. | reverse complement strand
GCTCTTGGCCATCCCTCACGCGCGAAGGAGCGCCCGCCATGACCGATGCTGCCACGCTTGAAACCATCCGCAACACGGTGGAGAGCCACGATGTGGTCCTGTTCATGAAGGGCACGCCGATCTTCCCGCAATGCGGCTTCTCCTCCCTCGTCTCGCGCGTGCTCGAGCATATGGGCGTCGGCTTTCACGCCGTGAACGTGCTGGAAGACATGGATGTGCGCGAGGGCATCAAGGTCTATTCCGACTGGCCGACCATCCCCCAGCTCTATGTGAAGGGCGAGTTCATCGGCGGCTGCGATATCGTCAAGGAGATGTTCGAGACCGGCGAGCTGAAGGCGCTCTTCGCTGAAAAGGGCGTGGAGGCGGCCTAGTATCCCGGCCGTGGCGTCGGAGCTTGCGGATTGATCACCCGTATCGCGGCGCTGGGCGGCAGGCCCAGCTCGTCACGCGTCCACACCAGCTCCACCCCTTCGGGCAGAAACGCGCGGCAGTGATCAGGCTGCAGGCGGCGCAGCTCCACCGTGAACGACCAGCCACGCCGGGAATCCACCATCACCACCGGATCAAAACTCTCCTTGGTGGTGCAGCCGTTTGAGCGGACCTGTATGCGCAGCGAGCCATCGGCCTGCTCGCGCCAGGCATGAATGGTCTCGCGCTCGCCCGCCACCGCGCGCGAGGGCTGCAGGGAGGGAGCCGCCGCTGCCGCGCAGGCAGCCAGCAGCAGAGCGGTACCCGTAACCGTGATCAGACGCGCGAAAATCATCAGCCTCATGCCTCCAGCCTTAGCGTGAACGGGTGTGACAGGCCACACATGACTGCAAGCTGAAGGCAAGAAAAAGCCCGCCAGCATGGCTGACGGGCTTTTGCCTTGATGGTGGTTCGGGGCGTCTTACGACGCGTAGAATTCGACCACCAGATTGGGTTCCATCTTCACCGGATAGGGCACGTCGGAAAACTCCGGCACGCGGGTGTAGGTGGCTTTCATCGCCTTGGCGTCGAGATCGATATAGTCCGGCACGTCGCGCTCCGGGCTGTCGAGAGCCTCCAGCACGAGGGCCATATTGCGCGATTTCTGGCGCACTTCGACCACATCGCCCGGCTTTACCTGGTAGGACGAGATGTTGACGCGCTTGCCGTTCACCGTCACGTGGCCGTGATTGACGAACTGGCGCGCGGCGAACACGGTCGGCACGAATTTGGCGCGGTAGACCACCGCATCCAGACGGCTTTCCAAGAGGCCGATCAGGTTTTCGGCCGTGTTGCCACGGCGGCGCTGCGCCTCTTCATAGGTGCGCGCAAACTGCTTCTCGGTGATGTTGCCGTAATAGCCTTTGAGCTTCTGCTTGGCCATGAGCTGCAGGCCAAAATCGCTCATCTTGCCCTTGCGGCGCTGGCCGTGCTGGCCGGGGCCGTAGGAGCGGGTGTTCACCGGGGACTTCGGACGGCCCCAGATGTTTTCGCCCATACGGCGGTCAATTTTGTATTTCTGCGAATGACGCTTCGACATGGTTCTCTCTTATGTGATGCGGCCCGGCCTGTGCGCCCTCACCTCGCACCGGCTCTCAAAACACGGCGGTTCACGCATCGTCCCGTGGGATGAATATTCAGGACTGTCACCAGCCCCAGCGTGAGGGAAGCGCGGCTTATGCTGGACAGGGTGGGAATTGTCAATCAGCGCGGGTGATTTAGCCCCCCTCGTCCTTCGAGACGCACTGCGTGCTCCTCAGGATGAGGGAGGGTGGTTTTCTGCTTTGCCCCTCATCCTGAGGGTGAGCGTTAGCGAACGTCTCGAAGGACGAGGGGAAAAGCGTGTTACTCCCGCACCACCCGCGCCTTGCCGCGTCCGACGGTCAGGGCCTTGATGGCGCCGCGGAAGGTGCGCACTTCCTGCTCGGTCAGGCCTGCGCGGGCGAACATGTTGCGCAGATTCTGCGTCATCAGCGGCTTTTTCTCTGGCGGGAAGAAGAAGCCCGCGCGCTCCAGCTCGTCCTCGAAATGCTCATACATGCGATGGAGAGCCACCGCATCTGCGGCCTCCTCCAGCGGCCTGAACTCTTCCGGCGGCGGATCGCCTGCGCGCCATTCATGGGCCAGCACGCCCACCGCCATGGCCAGGTTCAGCGAGGCAAAGCCGGGATCGACCGGCAGGGTGAGAATCGCCCGCGAACGCGCGACCAGCTCATTGGGAAGCCCCGATTTTTCCGCCCCGAACAGGAAGGCCGGCCTCTGCCCGGCCGCGATCAGCCCGCGCGCCTCGGCCATCGCCTCGCGCGCGGTCATGACCGGCTTCACCATGCCGCGCGGGCGCGCCGTGGTGGCGTAGAGCACCGTGCAGCCCTCCACCGCCTGATCAATCTGATCGCAGACCTTCGCGCCCGCATAGAGCGGCGAGCCCGCGCTCATCGCCTCGGCCCGCTCATTCGGCCAGCCATCGCGCGGCGCGACAAGGCGCAGATCATCGAGCCCGAAATTGGCCATCACCCGCATGGCCGCGCCGATATTCTCGCCCATTTGCGGATTGACCAGCACAAAGGCCGGGCCGTTGGCGGCACCGGTGTCACCAGATGACATACCTGCCCTTTCTTAAACGGGTGCGCGATGCTAGATGACCGCCCGAACCCCTGTCCGCCCCCTCTAGCGCGCGTCAGCGCGCGCCCTCAAGAGAAGAGCACACGAGACCATGGCCAAG
>JBKBNS010000058.1:0-2795 GCA_046295255.1 Glycocaulis sp. | reverse complement strand
GAAGTGACCGGCCAGCAATCGTCCAAGGCAGACCGCCAGGAAGATCGTACCGATGATCACGTGTGCGCCGTGGAAGCCCGTCGCCATGAAGAAGGTGGCACCATAGAGATTGCCGCCAAACTCGAAGTGGGCGTGGGTGTACTCGTAGGCCTGCACCAGCGTGAACAGCGCGCCGAGCGCCACGGTGAAGATCAGGCCCCACATCGCGCCCTTGCGATCATTGTGCTGCAGCGCGTGGTGCGCCCAGGTGACCGTGGTGCCCGACAGAAGCAGGATCAGCGTGTTGATCAGCGGCAGGTGGAAGGGATCAAACGTCTCCACACCCGGCGGCGGCCAGGTTTCCCAGCCGGCAAAGTCCGCGCCGATGGCGTCGCCATACCAGCTCGCACCCGCGCGGACATCGTGGAAGATGGCCGCTTCGAAGAACATCCAGAACCAGGCCGCGAAGAACATGACTTCCGACACGATGAACAGGATCATGCCGTAGCGCAGGCCGATATCGACCACCGGGGTGTGATCACCCTTGTGGGATTCCCTGATGATATCGCCCCACCAGCCGATCATCGTGTAACCGATGCCGAGCGCGCCGAGCGTCATGATCCAGGGAGAGCCTTCACGCAGCAGGAAGTGGGCCCAGCTCTCCTCATTGGTGGAGAGGCCGGCCATGAAGATGACCAGACCCACCGCGAGGGTGAACGCGGCCACCGAGCCGACAAACGGCCACGGGCTCGGGTCTACGAGGTGGTAGTCATGTTTGACAGCGCCGCCAGCCATCAGCCTCTCCTGCTCTTCATTCGGGCGATTTGAAGTGCAGCTATAGCCGCCCCCATCCCCCTGATCAATCACATGACACGCGGCTTTTCAGCCAGCCTGCCGACATTACTGCGTTCGCGCCCTAGCGGCCCGTCTGCTCGCCCTGCCTCTGCACCAGATTGCGGGCCCGCGAATCGCTGGCCGCGAAGAAGGTGTAGGACAGGGTCACCGTATGCACGTCATCCATACGCGATTCGTCCGCCATCAGCGGGTCGACAAAGAACAGTACCGGCATGTCCATACTCTCGCCCGGCCCAAGCGTCTGTTCTGTAAAGCAGAAACACTCCAGCTTGGCAAAGTACGGCCCCATCTTGAACGGGGTGACGTTGTAGGTCGCGATGCCGGTCACGGGCTCATCTGTCGGGTTGGTCACCCGGTAGAAGGCAATCGCCGTCTCTCCGATGCGCACCCGCATGTCACGCTGCAGCGGCTCGAACCGCCAGGGAAAGCCGCGCGCATTGTTGGCGTCAAAGCGGACCACCACCGTGCGGTCGAGGATCTGGTCAGGGTCGTACTGGGCAATCTGCGTGGTGCCGCCATAGCCGGTCACGCGGCAGAACAGGTCGTAGAGCGGCACGGCGGCATAGGCCATGCCCACCATCCCGATCGCCACGCCCAGGCAGATCGCGAGAACCTTGATATTGCCGTTGAGTACGGGAAACCGCATCGGACCCTTCTTCAGCCTCCTGTTGCCACATTGCCAGACAGACGCACCACGGTGGTGACGAATATCAGCACTATAAACGCAATCAGCGACCAGAAGATCGCGACATTGCGCCGCTTGCGGGCCACCTCCTGCTCTGGCGTCAGCTTCACGGTTTCAGGATTGGGATTGTCGTTCATCGTATCAGCTTCCTGCTATTCCAAGCCCGATATGGAGCCCTGCGCCGTGTTCGGCAATCAGGGCCGCAAACAGGAGCGTCAGATGGGCGATGGAGAAGGCAAAGAGGTCGCGCGCAGCGCGATCACCGGCGCGCACATCGTATAGCCCGTCCGCGTCGGTCCCCGCTTCGCCCGCGCGCGATACCAGCACACGCCATGACAGGAACAAGAACAAGGCCCCGCCCAGCACCGCGGCAATGGCATAGACCATGCCGCCAAGCCCGGTGCCAAGCGGGGCGAGGGTGATCGCCACGTAGGCGATGGCATAGGCCATGATCTGGCGGCGCGTGGAGGCAGGCCCTTTGGCGACCGGCATCATCGGAATATTGGCCGCGGCATAGTCACCGGACTTGTAAAGCGCCAGCGCCCAGGAATGGGGCGGCGTCCACAGGAAGATGATGGCAAAGAGGATCACCGAGTTGAGCGAGATATCGCCCGTCACCGCTGCCCAGCCGATCATGGGCGGGAAGGCCCCGGCCGCGCCGCCAATGACGATATTCTGCGGCGTCGAGCGCTTCAGCCAGACGGTGTAGATGAGCGCATAGAAGACAATCGAGAAGGCGAGCAGCCCGGCGGCGAGATAGTTTGCCGCAAACGCCATCAGCATGACCGAGGCGAGCGAGAACACCGCCCCGAACGTATAGGCCTCGGCCTTTGGCACCACGCCGCGCGCGACGGGGCGCAGGCGGGTGCGGCGCATCACGGCATCGATATCGCCATCATAGGCCATGTTGAAGGCACCGGCAGCCCCTGCCCCGAGCGCCAGCGCCAGAATGGCAATCGCCGCCGCAATCGGGTTCAGGCTGCCCGGCGCAGCCACGAGGCCTGCAAGCCCTGTGAACACGACAAGCGCCATCACCCGCGGCTTCATCAGCGCGAGATAGTCAGCGGGCGAGGCTGCGCTTGCAGCCCCGCCCGTGATGGTTTCAGCAGGTTTTTCAGTCACGGATACGTGCCTGACCTTAGCTGGCTCAGCGATCGCCTACTTGATTTTCGGCAGCTCGTTGAACTGGTGGAAGGGCGGCGGGGAGGACAGCGTCCACTCCAGCGTGGTCGCACCCTCGCCCCACGGATTGGCCTCGGCCTTGCGCTGGCGAATG
>JBKBNS010000057.1:0-2902 GCA_046295255.1 Glycocaulis sp. | reverse complement strand
CCGCCGCGCCTCGAAGAGGTATGGCGAAAATCGCCCACTCTTGCGTCGCAGTCCCAGACAAGGGGACGGCCCTTCCTTCAGGACTGCTCCTGATACTGAACGATTTTCGCGCATATCACGCGCCAAACCCTTTATGAGTACAGGCCCTAGTCGCTCAGTGTCCACAGCGAGGCTTTGGCGTGGGCCGCGCGCACAGCATCGGACAGGGCAGGATCGGGCAGGGCGTAGTGGCGCGCGAAATCGGCCGTCATGCGTGCAGGCTTGCCGGTGGAGAGCTGGAAGCAGACCAGCCAGGTGCGGGCGCGGAACACGGTCTCGCCGGTATTGCTGTTGCGGAACTGGTACCAGCGCTCGGCGCGCAGCCGCCCGTCGCTGAGCGCAATCCACACCGCGCAGGAGAGCATGTCGCCCGCCCGGCAATGGCCGGAATATTCCGCCAGCGTGCGCATCACGGCCATGCCCCGGTCCTGGTCGCGGCAGCCCTGCCGGGTCAGCCCGTCCGCCTCCCAGTGCGCCCAGGCGGTCTCGTCAGCCCATCTGAGATAGGCGGAGTTGTTGGCATGGCCGAAATCGTCGATCTCGCGCTCGTCCACGCGCCGTTTGCGCACAAACGGGTAGGGCAGGTCCCAGCCGGGATCGGTAGGCGGTATGGGCATGGTCCGGCGCGTCTCCGTGATCAGTCCTGCTGGCCGCATGGCCTGCTTCGCGATATGTCAGCGAGGCAGTGTGCGTCAATGTGGCGGGACGGTTAAGTCAGGATCGGGCAAATGGATAAACGAGCCGTCAAGGCCGCAGTGCTGGTCATCGGTGACGAGATACTCTCCGGGCGCACGCAGGATGTGAATATCGGCCAGATTGCGCAGTTTCTCGCCCCGCTTGGCATCACGCTCGGCGAGGCGCGGGTGGTCAGCGATGACACGGGCGCGATCGTGGAGGCCGTGCGGGCCCTCTCTGCCCGCTGGGACTATGTGTTCACGACGGGCGGTATCGGCCCCACCCATGATGATATTACGGCAGATGCGGTGGCGGCGGCGTTCAACCGGCCGATTGATGTGCGCGAGGATGCCCGCGCCATTCTGGTGGAGCGCTACGGGGTGTCCGGGGTGGAGCTGACGCCCGCCCGCCTGCGCATGGCGCGCATCCCGGACGGTGCGTCCCTTATCGCCAATCCGGTCACCGGTGCGCCGGGCTTCCAGATCGAAAACGTGTTCGTGCTGGCCGGTGTGCCGAAAATCTGCCGGGGCATGCTGGAGGATGTCGCCCACCGGCTGGAGGGTGGCGCCGTGACCCATACGGTCTCGGTGCGCATCGAGAATGTGCGGGAAGGTGATCTGGCCGAACGCCTGGGCCAGATTGCGCAAGACTATCCCGATTGTTCCATCGGCTCCTACCCCTGGTTTGAGGAGCTTCCCGGCGGCGGGCTGAAACGCGGGGTTGAGCTTGTCGCGCGCGGGCGAGATGCAGCCGGGCTGGTGGAGGTGAAGGCGCGGCTGGAGCGTCTGCGAGCTCAGCTTGAGGCGCCAAGCTAATCTTGATTCTGATTGATTGCGTTTTCAGACGCCCATTCAATGATGATCGCGTTCGTCGTCCATTCCAAGAAGAGGAAGTGCCACCACTCCTCCATGAGCTCGTCCGCTTCGGGCGATATCGTCATGTCCAGCATGCGGGCCTGTGAACGTGCTAGCTCGACATTGGCCTGCACCAGCGGCGCAAGGTCCGCCTTGCGGTCCTCCACAAGGACGCGAACTGCAGCGACGCGCTCATCCAGGGGCAGTGTATCGTCCCCGAGGATGCCGGCGCTGGCGGCCCGCAAGGCATCGAGTGCCGACGCAGCCTCTTCCTCCGCCCTGCCCGCCGCCCGCGCAGCGGCCTCCAACGGCGTCTCTGCCGCCATCAGGCACGAGGCCAAAGCAGATGAAGGCGCTCCCGGAAAGAGAGCCACACACGCCAATACCAACACGACGCTGCGCAATTGAAGTCCTCCCCACAAGGGGGTATTGATGACATGTCCCGCACGCAGCGGCAATAGCCGGCGAAGCCGCGCTCACCGCTTGCGGGGGCTGGCGGGCACGCCTAACTTGGCAGCCGACCATACCGGATTCATTTCCATTACAGGATACTTCCCATGATGGCTGACGGCCTGCGCACGCACCCGATCCGCAATGATGATGACGACGCTCCGGAGAAGGAGGCCGCTGTGGCGGGCGAGGACTTCGTCGGCAAGGCACTGTTTGAAAGCCGGACCGTGCTCATCACCGGCGGCATTAGCGACAAGGTGGCCCGCTCGGTCTGCGCGCAGCTTTTCGCGCTGGCGGCCAAGAGCGATGATCCGATCCTGATGGTGGTGTCGTCGCCGGGCGGGCACGTGGAATCCGGCGACATGATCCACGACACGATGAAGTTCATCAAACCGCGCGTGATCGTGCTGGGATCGGGCTGGGTGGCGAGCGCTGGCGCGTTGATCTTTGTGGGTGCGGAGAAGAATGACCGCTACTGCCTGCCCAATACGCGCTTCCTGCTGCACCAGCCCTCCGGCGGTGCCGGCGGCGCGGCCAGCGATATCGAGATTCAGGTGCGCGAGATGCGCATGATGCGCGACCGGCTGAACCGCATCTTCGCCGAGGCCACCGGCCAGCCTCTCGAGCGCATCGAGAAGGACACGGACCGCGATTTCTGGCTGACCGCGAAAGAAGCGATCGAGTACGGGCTGTGCCACAAAATCGTGACGCGTCAGGACGAGATCAAGCGCTAGGATTCCTGCTGGCGCTAACAGGCGGGCGTGGCGGAACTGGTAGACGCACCGGACTTAAAATCCGTTGGAGGGCAACCTCCGTGCCGGTTCGATTCCGGCCGCCCGCACCATTTTTTCTGTCCTCCCTCGCATCCGCTCGGTCGGTTCCGC
>JBKBNS010000056.1:0-2914 GCA_046295255.1 Glycocaulis sp. | reverse complement strand
AGCGACATCTGGCGGTAGGCGACAGCCTGCTTGGAGAGGTCATCATACACGATCAAGGCGTGCATGCCGTTATCGCGGAAATACTCGCCCATGGCGCAGCCCGTGAAGGGTGCCAGGAACTGCATCGGGGCCGGGTCGGAGGCCGTAGCGGCAACCACGATGGAGTATTCCATCGCGCCATTCTCTTCCAGCGTCTTCACGATCTGGGCAACGGTGGAGCGCTTCTGGCCGATGGCGACATAGACGCAGTAGAGCTTCTTGCTCTCGTCATCGCCTTCATTGATCTGCTTCTGGTTGAGGATGGCATCCAGAGCGATGGCAGTCTTGCCGGTCTGGCGGTCGCCAATGATCAGCTCGCGCTGGCCACGGCCCACCGGGATCATGGCGTCAATGGCCTTGATGCCGGTGGCCATCGGCTCGTGCACGGATTTGCGCGGCAGGATGCCCGGCGCCTTGACGTCAACGCGCTTGCGTTCGGCGACGTCTTTGAGCGGGCCCTTGCCATCAATCGGCTCGCCGAGCGCGTTGACGACGCGTCCCAGAAGGCCCTTGCCAACGGGCGTGTCGACGATGGAGCCCAGGCGCTTGACGGTGTCGCCTTCCTTGATGCCCCGGTCTTCGCCGAAGATCACGCAGCCGACATTGTCGCTTTCCAGGTTCAGCGCCATGCCTTTGACGCCGCCGGGGAATTCCACCAGCTCGCCCGCACGCACCTCGTCGAGGCCGTACACCCGCGCGATACCGTCGCCGACGGAGAGCACCTGGCCGACGTCAGAGACGTCCGCTTCCGCACCGTAATTCTTGATCTGATCCTTGAGGATCGCAGAAATCTCAGCTGCCCGGATGTCCATGGCGGTTCTCAAGCCTCTTTCATCGCCTGTTTCACGCCGTCCAGCTTGGTCCGGAGTGAAGAATCAAACATGCGCGAACCCACCTTCACGGTAAGTCCGCCAATGAGTTCCGGCCGAACTTCGGCGCGGACTTCAACTTCCCGCCCGAGGGCGGTTTTCAGTGCCGTGGTCAGCTCCTTGAGCTGGGCGGCGGTAAGCGTGTCGGCGCTCGCAATGTCGGCGGTAATAGCGCCGCGATGGTCAGCCGCCAGCGCGGCGAAGGCCACCGTCATGGCCGGAAGGTCCGCGGCCCGTCCATTGCGCGCGACAACGCCGATAAACTGGGCGCCGAGCGGCGATAGCTTGAGTGATTGGGCAAGGGCGGCAAGCGCCTTGGCCTTGTCTTCGGCGCGGTGAACCGGGCTGGCGGCGGCGCGGGTCAGCTCTGCCGATTCGGCAAAGGCCTCGCCCAGCGCAGCCATGTCGGCTTCCGCCTTCGCCAGCGCCTTGGTTTCAAGGGCCAAATCGAACAGCGCGCGCGCATAGCGCTGCGCGGCTTCGTTTGAAATTGCGTTACCGGCGGTGGTCACCGTTTTTCGCCCGCTCTCTTCTCTGTGGTTAAGTGCCCTGACCGGGCCTGTTCAATCGACCAGATTCAAGCACTTGAGATATTGAGGTTTTTCGAAGGACCGCCTTGGCAGCGCAAGGGCAGTCCGGTTCAGTCCGGCGCCCGACTAGCACATGGGTTTGAGGGCGGCAACCTGCCCGCACGCAAACGGTGCAGGCGGGGCGCGCATCAAGGCCCCATCCGCGCGGCGTTAAGCACAGACAGGACACACACCAACGATAGCGTTTGCGTCAAACAGAATAGGTAATTTGTGCGGATTCTATCTCACAAGAACGAATACGGCTCGATGTCCACCCGCGCGCGGATGGAGGACGGCAGTTTGAAGCGTGCCATCCAGGTCGCCATGAAGGCGGACACATCTACATTGCGCTGAGCCTGCACGAGAAATCGCCGCCGGTAGCGCCCGCGCACGACCGCGAGGGGCGGCTCGGCTGGCCCGAACAGCTTCACATCATCGCTCAAGGGTGCGGCCGCCGCCGCTATTCTGGCGGTGTCCAGCAGCAGACGTTCATCAGTGCCGGACATAACAAGCGCCGCCAGCCGCCCGAACGGGGGCAGGGCAAGCTGTTCGCGCATCATCGCTTCGAGATCAAGGAAGCTGTCGCGATCCCCGGCCACCAGCGCCTGTATCGCCTCGTGTGCGGGGTCATGGGTCTGCAGGAGTGCCCGGCCCGGCCGGTCCGCGCGCCCGGCCCGCCCCGCCGCCTGGACAAGCGCCTGGTAGGTGCGCTCGCCGGCGCGCAGATCCCCGCCCTTCAGGCCCAGATCGGCATCGACCACGCCGACAAGGGTCAGCCTCGGGAAGTTGTGACCCTTTGCCGCAATCTGCGTGCCGACCAGAATATCGATCTCGCCAGCCTCCATCCGCGCAATCAGTTCGCGCACGCCGTTGGGGCCGGCCGTGCTGTCGGAGGAGAACACCTCCACGCGCGCATCGGGAAAGCGCAAGGCCGCCTCCTCGGCCACGCGTTCTACCCCCGGTCCCACGCTGGTCAGCGAGTCGATCGCGCCGCATTCCGGGCAGGCTTTCGGCTTGGGCATGGAAAACCCGGTCGTGTGGCAGATCAGCCGCCCCGTATAGCGGTGCTCGACAAGCCAGCGGTCGGTATCGGGGCTCTTCATCTTGTGTCCGCAGGCCCGGCACAGCACCAGCGGGGCATAACCACGCCGGTTCAGATAGAGCAGCACCTGCTCGCCGCGCGCGATGGTCTCGGCCATCGCATGCGTCAGCGGCGGGGACAGCCAGTGGCCGGGCTCCGGAGGATGTTCGCGCAGATCAATAGTGGCGATCTCCGGAAGGAGCGCCGTGCCGGCCCGCGCCTCCAGCCGGATATGGCCGTAGCGCCCGGCGCGGGCATTGACGAGGGTTTCAAGGCTGGGGGTCGCGCTGGCTAGGATCGCCACCGCGCCTTCGATCTTCGCGCGCGCCACCGCCAGATCACGGGCGTGATAGGTG
>JBKBNS010000055.1:0-3051 GCA_046295255.1 Glycocaulis sp. | reverse complement strand
TGGCGCGCGGCCAATGCCGGCTTCATCTTCCAGTTCTACAATCTGATGCCGACGCTCACCGCCGCGCAGAATGTCGAGCTGCCGCTGCTTCTGACCAGCCTGTCGGGCAAGGCCCGCAAGGACCGTGTGAAAACAGCGCTCGATATCGTGGGCATGAGCGAACGGGCACGTCACCGTCCGGGCCAGCTTTCCGGCGGTCAGCAGCAGCGCGTGGCGATTGCGCGCGCCATCGTGGCCGATCCCAAAGTGCTGCTGGCGGACGAACCGACCGGTGACCTGGACCGCACCACGGCGGACGAAATCCTCAAGACGCTGCAGCTTCTCAATGCCGAGATGGGCAAGACCATCGTCATGGTCACGCACGACCCGGCTGCCGCAAGCTATGCGAAGCGCGAGCTGCACCTGAACAAGGGCCGCTTCGAGGAGAAGGGGAAAGCCTGATGAATGACGCAACCCTTGTCCGGAAGAACCTGTTCCGCAAGCGCTTGCGGGCCGTTCTTCTCATGGTCTCCATCTTCATCGCCTTCATGATTTTCGGCGTGCTGGGCGCGGTCCAGAACGCGTTTACGTCCGGAATGGGCAGCGCCGCGCAGGAGCGGCTGGTGACGGTGAACCGCATAAACTTCACCGTCGCCCTGCCTTACGCCTACTGGGGCCGCATCCAGCAGGTTGAGGGCGTACGCGTGGCCGCCCCGGCCAGCTGGTTTGGCGGCTATTACCAGGAGCCGCAGAACTTCGTGCAGAGCTTTGCTGTCGATCCGGAGAGCTATCTGGAGGCCTATCCCAACGAGATCGTGATGCCGGAGGAGCAGCGCGCGGCGTTCCTCGATGGGCGCACCTGCGCGATCATCGGGCGGGCACTGGCCACCCAGTATGGCTGGACGGTGGGTGAACGCATCCCGCTCATGTCCAATATCTGGCAGCAGCGCGATGGCAGCCAGGTGTGGGAGCTGGATATCTGCGGGATTTTCGATGACCGCGAAGGCACGTATCCCACCAACTACCTCATGCTCCACTACGAGTATTTCAATGAGAGCCTGCTGTTCGGCCGCGACAGCTTCCACTGGATCACGATCACGACCACGGATGCCTCGCGCAATGACGAGATCAGCCAGGCAATCGACGAGTTGTTCGCCAACTCGCCCGCTGAAACCTCCACCACTACCGAGGCCGCGTTCAACGAGGCCTTCATGGAGCAGTTCGGCAATATCAGCCTGATCCTGACCTGGGTGATCGGGGCGGCCTTTGCCACCATATTGATGATTGTCGGCACGACGATGGTGATGGCGGTCAATGAGCGCACGCGCGAGATTGCGGTGCTCAAGACGCTGGGCTTCACCGAGCCGCGCATCTTCCGCATGGTGCTGGGGGAGTCGCTTTTGCTGAGCTTTATCGGCGGGCTGATCGGGCTCGGCTTTGCGGCACTGGCATCGAGTGCGGCGTCGACGGCCATGCAGGGTTTCCTGCCCCAGTTCGGCCTGTCGCTGAGCAATGCGCTGACCGCGCTTGCCCTGATGGCGGCGCTGGGCCTTGTCACCGGGCTTCTGCCGGCCTGGAACGCGACGCGCGTGCGCATCTCCGAAGCGCTCGGCAAGATCTAGGGGATATCCGATGTTGAAACAGACAACAGCCGTAACGCTTCTCAATCTGCGCTCCATCCCCCAGCGCTGGGGGATGTCGCTGGCAACGGTGCTCTCCATCGCGCTGGTGGTCGGTGTGTTGCTCGGCTTCATGGCCATGGCCAACGGCTTCCGGGCGACCATGGACGGGGCGGGCTCTGACGATGTGGCCATCATGCTGCGCGGCGGTGCGATGGCGGAGATGAACTCCGCTGTCAGCCGGGACGAGGTGCGCCTGATCGAGGTGGCGCCGGGTATCGCCACGGACGCCGAAGGCGAGGCGCTGGTTTCCTCCGAGCTTTATGTCGTTGCTGACGGCATCAAGCGCACCACGCAGACCCGCGCCAATCTCGCCCTGCGGGGCCTTGGCGTACACGGACCGGATATGCGCCCGCAATTTTCCCTCATCGAGGGGCGCATGTTCGAGCCCGGCACGGGTGAGCTGGTGGTTGGTGCGAGCGTGCTGCGCGAGTTTGACGGGTTCGGCCTGGGTGAAACCATCCGGCTGGGCAGCAATGACTGGCGTGTGGTGGGTGTGTTCTCCACAGGCGGTTCGGTCTTTGATTCAGAGATCTGGGCTGATCTCGGCGTGATCCAGAACCTCTATGACCGGGGCAATAGCGTGCAGACCATCCGCGCGCGCCTGACCTCGCCGGAGGCCATCGAGCAATTGCGCGAATATGTGGAGAACGAGCCCCGGCTCAATCTCGAAGTGCTCTCCGAGCGTGCCTATTTCGCCCGTTCGGCAGGCGGTACGACCAATCTGATCATGTTTCTGGGCTGGCCGCTGGCCATTGCCATGGCCATTGGCGCGCTCGCTGGCGCGTGGAACGCTATGTACGCATCGGTGGATGCGCGCACGCGCGAGCTCGCTACCTTGCGGGCGATAGGCTTTGGCGGCCTGCCGGCCTTTGTGGCGGCCATGGTGGAAGCGCTCGCGCTGGCCTTTGCCGGCGGGGTGGTGGGGGCTGCGGCGACCTTCCTGCTCTTTGACGGGGTCAGTGCCTCCACGCTCGGCTCGGGCTTCACCCAGGTCGTCTTTGCCTTCGCGGTCACGCCGGACGCGGCCGTTCAGGGCGTCATTCTGGCGGTCATTGTGGGCTTCCTTGGCGGGTTCGTCCCTGCCATCCGGGCTGCGCGCATTCCGCTGCTGGCGGTGCATGCGGACTAGGGCCTACCGGCGCACCAGCGGCACCGCCAGTTCCGCCTTGTCTGGAAGGCGTGGATGCGGGAAGGCCGCTGGCTCGCCGTCCGGCCACTGCCAGCGTGTGTCCGGGAACAGCGTGCGCATGGCGGGCAGGCCGCAGCCATAGGGCGGGCCGCCCATCTCCTCTTTCTGCATGAAGAGGGCGAGCAGCACGCCGCCGGGGCGCAGCTGCGCGTGTGCGCCTGCCTCATACGCCTCGCGCAGCTTGGGCGGTATGGCGCACAG
>JBKBNS010000054.1:0-3190 GCA_046295255.1 Glycocaulis sp. | reverse complement strand
GCTGCACGTCTTTGGCGCGCACGTCCTCGCCATTGATCTTGTAGTCGGAGCCCTTGCCGCGCGTGATGCGCCGGGTCACCTCGATTATGTCTGCATCATTGAAGCGGGCTGGCGCGCGCCGGTCCGAATTGTCGATTGTGAGGATCACTTCCGCGCGGTCGCGTGCAGGGCGCAGGGCCGTGCCGGAGAAGATCACGTCCTCCATGCCATCGCCGCGCAGCGACTTGGCAGACGTCGCGCCCATCACCCAGCGCAGGGCCTCCAGCACGTTGGACTTGCCGCAGCCATTGGGGCCGATCACGCCGGTCAGCCCCGCATCAATGCGCAGCTCCGCCGGGTCGACGAAGGACTTGAATCCTGTAACGCGCAGACGGGTGAACTTCACCAGACGCCTCCAGAAACCCGCCTGAAGCCCCGCGCCGCTGCTTTGCAGTCATCCGCTACAAGCTTCACCATGCCACCGAACCGCGCGGGAGCTATTGCTCGGCGCGAGACCGGAAATACTCGATGATTCGCGAGAAGGTGTCGCCGGTATATTCTGCCGGGACGTAGCCCCGATCATCCTGGATGGCTTCGTTGCCGGCGAAATAGACCGTGGCCCCGGAGCCGTCCGGCGCGCGGTTTACCTGCAGGTGGACACCGTTGATGAAGAAGCTCGGCGTGACACTGACCCCGTCCGCACCGGCCTGCTGGGTGGAGGTGCGGATGGCGTCCACGGAGGTTTCGTCGGACATGCAGGCGCGGAATTGCTGGTCATCAAGGCCGGCCGAACGGGCGATGGTCCGGTAGTGCTCGACCAGTGCGCCGCGCTGGGCGGCCTGGAAGATCGCATTCTGCTGTTCCAGCAGCAGGCCGACCATATCGAAATAGCGCTCTTCGGGCACGCAGCGGGCCAGCATGAAGCTGGCCGTGGAGATTTCAGGGACCGGGTAGAGCATCTGGCGATAGACCAGCCGCAGGGTGCCGTCCTCGACATAGCGGTTCAGCGTGGAGTGAACATTGGCGTGAAACGCCGCGCACCCGCCGCAGGACAGCGACAGATACTCGATCATGACAACCGGGGCGTCGGGCGAGCCCTTGGCCATATCGCCTTCACGCTCGAACGCGCTCTGGCCCTGTGCGCCATTGCCGCTGCCGCCGCAGGCGGCCAGCAGAAGCGCCACGCCAGCGGCGAGGGCGGGAAAGGTGCGTCGGGTGAGCGAAAGGGCCATGGGTCGTGCCTCCGGATCAGTCAGGTGTGCTGTCTGACGGCAATCTAGCCATTTCAGCCTGCCAAGCGCCAGTGGCCATCGCATGGCGCGGCTTGCGCGGGCCATGCCGCGTTGATAGTCAGGCCGCTTCCAGAGTTTTCGACACTTTCGGAGCCTTTCCCATGTCCGTTACCGAGGACGATGTCCGCCGGATCGCCCGCCTTGCCCGCCTCGCCGAGCCCAAAGACCGCCTCAGCCAGCTCACCGGGGAGCTGAACGGCATTCTGGCTTGGGTGGAGATGCTCAATGAGGTGGATGTCGAGGGCGTCGAGCCGATGACCACGCCGGTCTCCACTGCCCTGCCCATGCGCGAGGATCAGGTGACCGACGGGGAAATCCCCGAAAAGGTGCTGAAGAATGCGCCGAAGGCCGAGGAAGGCTTTTTCGTCGTCCCGAAGAGCGTGGAGTAGGCGGGTATGTCTGACGTGTTTTCGATGAGCCTGCTTGAAGCCCGCGATGCGATGGCCAAAGGTGATGTCTCCAGCGCCGAGCTGACCGCAGCCCATGTGAAGGCGGCTGAGGCCGCGCAGGGCGCGCTCAACTGCTTCACCGTGATCGATCCCGAGCATGCGCTTGGTATGGCCAAGGCCTCCGACGCGCGCCGGGCCAAGGGCGAGGCGGGCGTTCTGGAAGGCGTGCCGCTGGTCATCAAGGATCTGTTTGCGGTGAAGGGCGTGGAGACCACCGCGTCCTCCAACATCCTCAAAGGCTTCAAGCCGGAATACGAATCCACCGTCACGCAGAACCTCTGGGACGCGGGCGCGGTGATGGTGGCCAAATCCTCCATGGACGAGTTCGCCATGGGCTCGTCCAACGAGACCGCCGCTACCGGCCCCGTGGTCAATCCGTGGCGGGCGAAGGGTTCCGATGAGAAGCTGGTGCCGGGCGGCTCGTCCGGCGGGTCTGTCTCTGCACTCGCCGCCGATATCGGCTATGGCGCGACGGGGACGGACACGGGCGGCTCGATCCGCCAGCCTGCGGCCTTCACCGGGCTTGTCGGCGTGAAGCCGACCTATGGCCGCTGCTCGCGCTGGGGCGTGGTGGCGTTTGCGTCCTCGCTCGATCATCCCGGCGCGTTCGGCAAGACGGTGCGTGATACGGCCCTGCTGACGCAAGTCATGGCAGGTCATGACCCGAAAGATTCCACCAGCTATCCCGGCGCCGTGCCGGACCTGCTCTCCGCGTGTGACAAGCCGGTCAAAGGCCTGCGCATCGGCGTGCCGAAGGAATACCGGGTGGACGGCATGCCGGGCGAGATCGACGCGCTCTGGGAAAAGGGCGTGGAGTGGTTGAAGGCGCAGGGCTGCGAGATCGTCGATATCTCGCTGCCGATGACGAAATACGCGCTGCCCGCCTATTACATCATTGCGCCAGCCGAAGCCTCCTCCAACCTCGCTCGCTATGACGGCATGCGCTATGGCCTGCGCGTCGAGGGCGAAGACCTTATCGACACCTATGAGAAGACGCGCGCGGCCGGTTTCGGCAAGGAAGTCCAGCGCCGTATCCTGATTGGCACCTATGTGCTCTCTGCGGGCTATTACGACGCGTATTATGTGAAGGCGCTGAAAGTCCGCCGCCGCATCTATGAGGATTTCCAGGCTGCGTTTGAAAAGGTCGACGCCATCCTCACCCCCACCACGCCCAGCGCCGCGTTTGGCATCGGTTCCAAATCCAAGGCCGACCCGATCGAGATGTATCTGAATGACATCTTCACCGTGACCGCCAATATCGCAGGCATCCCGGCGATGAGCGTGCCTGCGGGCCTTGATGCGCAAGGCCTGCCGCTGGGCCTGCAGGTCATCACCCGCGCGCTGGACGAGGAAACCATGTTTTCCGTTGCCGCCGCGATCGAAGATGCGGCAGGGTTCACGGCCAAGCCGGAGAGATGGTGGTAGGGTCCATGAACCCCACAGTCCTCTTCATCCCGCTTTGCGGTGTCA
>JBKBNS010000053.1:0-3761 GCA_046295255.1 Glycocaulis sp. | reverse complement strand
TGCAGCCCGGCGGCCAGCTGACGATCACCACTGATGTCGAGAACTGGCCGGGCGAGGCACACATCCTGGGGCCGGACCTGATGGTGCGGATGCAGGAACATGCCGAGAAGATGGGCGCCAAGGTCGCGAATGATCATATCGCCAGCGTCGATTTCGAGAGCCGGCCCTTCAAGGCGATTGGCGAGAGCGGCACGGTCTATACCGCAGACGCCGTGATCATCTCCACCGGCGCCCAGGCGAAATGGCTGGAGCTGCCAAGCGAAGAGAAGTTCAAGGGCTTCGGCGTCTCGGCCTGTGCCACCTGTGACGGGTTCTTCTATCGCGGCAAGGAAGTCATGGTCGTCGGCGGCGGCAATACGGCCGTCGAAGAAGCGCTGTTCCTGACGAATTTTGCCTCCAAGGTCATCGTCGTGCACCGGCGCGACCATTTCCGCGCGGAGAAGATCCTGCAGGACCGCCTGTTCAAGAACCCCAAGGTCGAGGTGATCTGGAATCATACGCTGGACGAGGTGGTCGGCGATGAGCAGCCCCTCGGCGTAACGGCCGCGCGTATCCGCGATGTGGCGACCGGCGCGGTACGCGAGATGCCCGTGCACGGCATCTTCATCGCCATCGGCCATGCGCCTTCGACCGAGCTGTTCGTGGGCAAGCTGCCGATGCGCGAGAATGGCTATCTGATCACCGAAACCGGCTCGCCGCGCACCTCCATTCCGGGCGTCTTCGCCGCGGGCGACGTGACCGATGAGACCTACCGCCAGGCCGTCACCGCTGCCGGCATGGGCTGCATGGCCGCCCTCGACGCCGAACGCTTCCTCTCCGAAGAGGAAGCGCATGCGGAGGCGGTGCCGGCGGAGTAAGCCCCACGCCGGACAGGAAAGGGGCGGCCAGTTCCCCAGCCGCCCCGCCTTCCTGCTTTCGTCTCGTTTGTTCAGCTCGCCAGGGCGAGTTGCAGTTTCACGCCGAGACCCGCGGCTTTCAGGGCGAGTTGACCCGCCCAGAAACTAAGCGGCTTGTGCTGCACCCGTTCATGGGCAAGCGCCTCGGCCGCCTCCTTCATCCCGCCCCTGAGCGCGGCATGCAGCGCCGTCAGCGTCAGGATATCGCGCTGCGCATGGCTGCCACCAAAACGCTGGGCGATGCTGCGGACTGAGAGGAGGCGTTCGGCGGCGTCCCTGTACCGCCCTGCCCCGAAATCGGCAAAGCCCTGGGCCAGCGGCAGGCCAATGGCGCGCGCCATATAGGCGTTGTCGCCAAGGCCATTGCTCGCCCGCTGCAGCGTCTTCAACACACGGCCGGTGAGGTCCTCCCGGCCTGCGCCGATGAATGCCATCAGCGCGTGCAGATCGTTGAAGGCGTAATTGCCATCCTCAACCGTTCGTGCCCAGGCGGCGGCCAGCGGCGCAAAACGGTCGCCGGTGTCGACGCCCTCGAGGAAGAGACGCCACAGCAGCGCTGAGGCATCGATGGATTCCAGGATCACCTGCGACGCTGGATTCGTCCGTACACGGGTATCATAGAGGCGCAGTACCTCAGGCGTATTTCCCGCATCCAGATAGAGCAGCGCAAGATGCCACCAGTTGTGATAGGCAAAGCCGCTGTCGGGCGACCAGTGCTCCGCCGAATCCGCCAGCCAGGGAATGCCGGAATCGAGATCACCGCGCATCTCGTGGACATGCGCCACCGCATGCACGGCCCAGCAATCGCGCGGATTGAGGCTGACGGCTTCCCGGCCGAGGACTTCGGCGCGAAAGAAGTCACCGCATTCCTCAAGCCCGAAGGCTGCCATGCCGGCAAGGACGCCGTAGCCGTCCTCGGTCCGCGAGAAGGCGCGTAAGGCCTGCATCGGCCCGTCGCGCAGGTCCGTCTGCAGTCCGAGGAAGAAGCAGCTGACATGTGCGAACTGGACGGCCAGCACATCGCGGGGGTTTTCCCTTGCGATACGGGCATAGCTGGCTGTCCCATCATGGAAGCGGCCCGCTGCCCATGCACGGGCGGCGGCGAGGTGTGCGCGGTCGCGCTCGGTCAGGCGCGCAGCGGCCCCTGCCCTCAGGCTACGCTCGATTTCCTCCGCATAGGCCTTGTCCGTCTGCTGGACGAGAAGCCCGGCCCGCGCCGCCCAGGCGCTGCCGAAGTCCGGATCTTCCGCGAGGGCCGCATCCAGCGCCGAGACCGGGTCGCCGGAATAGAGGTGGATGAGTTCGAGTGCGTGGTTGTAATGGGAGAGCGCCGCACCTGACTGCGTTGAAACGGCGTTTCCATACCTGTCTTCTAACATTTGCAAGCTTCCTTTTTTATACCCGGCGGGAGGATACCGGGATGATAGGATTCCTACGCAAGACGCCCGCAGGCGGATAGAAGACGCGTGGTGCAGGACATGCCGAAAAATTAAACCTCATTTTTTCAAGACGCTGGCTTCGGCGCTGGATCTCCGGGTTGAAATTTTGTCCGTATAGCATCAAAATAGTGGACTAGCGGTACTGTACCTTACGTAGGGTTTTCCGATGCCAGTGCAGGTCTTGACCAAGGGCGAGCAGACGCGGATCCGCCTGCTGGATATTGCTCAGGCGTCGGTGCTCGAGAAAGGCTTCGGCGCCACCTCGATTGAAGAGATCATCACCGAGGCCGGAATCACCAAGTCCGGCTTCTTCTATCATTTCCGGGACAAGAACGATCTCGCGAGGACGCTGGTCGAGCGCTACATCTCTGATGAGTTCACGCTGCTGAGCGAAGTGTTCGCCCAAGCGGACGCGCTGAGCGAAGATCCCCTTCACAGCTTCCTGATCTTCCTGAAACTGCTGGCAGACCGGTTGGAGGACCTGCCAAACGGGCATCCGGGCTGCATCGTCGCGTCCTGTTGTTACCAGGAACAATTGTTCAGCCAGGATGTCCGCGACCTGTGCTCCGTCGGGCACATGAAATGGCGGCATCTGATGCGGGAGCGGTTCGACAGGATGGCGCTGAAATATCCGCCGAAACTCGACATCGAATTCGAGGCGCTGGCCGACATGTTCTCGGCCATTGCCGATGGCGGGATCATCCTGTCCCGGTCACTGAAGGACCCGGCAAAGCTTTCCCAGCAATTGATGCTGTATCGCAGCTTCGTGAAGGCGGTGTTTGCCGGCACGAACTGACCGGCTCAGACATCTATAGCATCCGCTGGGCGCGGGCTTCGGTGTCGGCGGCGCGGGCGGTATGGAGAACGCCGATCAGCGTGGCGGCGCGGTCCTGCATCACGCGGTCCATGTCTGTGACGGGCGCGAAGGCGGCGGCGGCGGTGAGTTCGGCGTCGATCTCGGCGCGGTATTTGCGGGCATCCAGCGCGGCAAGCGCGCGCGCCCATTGCCAGCGCAGACCGATATCCTCCGGCGCCAGGCGAACGGCTTCGGCATAATGCGCCTCGGCCGATCTGACGCTGGCGCCCATAACCATCGCGCCAAGCCTGCCGCCGCGGCGGACGACCTCGACATTCCAGACCGCCAGGAAGCCGTGCGCGTAGTGGTTGGCCGGATCTTCCGCGAGTACCCCCTCGGCCAGGGATTTCGACAATTCACCATACCCCGTCCGACGGGCCTCGCCGAGGCTCATCGGGCGCAGGATAAGGGAGAGGGCGATCGCCTTCTGCAGGCGGCCTTCCAGATGCCCGGGCTCCAGGGCCAGCGCGGCTTCGGCGGCAGCGCGTGCCTCATCCAGCACCGCCCGGGACGGCTCCCCGCTCCCGAACATCGCCTTGGCGAGCAAGGCACGCGCCCGGAAGGCATGCG
>JBKBNS010000052.1:0-3778 GCA_046295255.1 Glycocaulis sp. | reverse complement strand
GCCTGCACCCAGTGGAATGCGGCCCTGCTTGACCAGTTGCTCGCCGAGCCGCCCGATCTGGTGATCACCACCATGTCGCCGCGCTATCCCATGCTGAACGCGCGCAATGAAGCAGCGCGCCGCGCCGCTTATGCGGACGGGCTGACGCGGGTCTGGGACAGGCTGGCACAAGCCGGTGTGCCGGTGGCGGTGATCCGCCCGACGCCCGGTTTCCCCTCCGATGTGCTGGAATGCTATGCGGCCAATACCGGGGCCCCGGAAAGATGCGGCGCAGCGCGCGAAGACGTGCTGCCCGTGGATGATGTGGTCAGCGCTGCCGTGCCTCTGGCCAGCCGGGCCTATCTGCTGGACCTCAATGACGGGGTTTGCGGACCAGAGCGATGCGAGCCGGTAGTAGGCAATGTCATCGTCTATCGCGACCGCCATCACCTCACGGCGAGCTATGTACGCACCCTCACAGATGAGCTGGAGCGGCAATTGCGCGCCATCGACGCGCAGGACATGGCCCGCTTCGGACGTGACAATCCCCTCTTCGCACCGGCCCTGCTCCAATAGGCACGGAAAAAGGGGCAGGGGAGGGTGGCCCGGCGCCAGCAATCCGTCTTGGTTAAATGTAATTAGTTATATTTATTGAGCTATTTTTAATCTGGCTGGAGCAGCCTCGGCCTGTTTGCGCATGGGGATTGGCGATGCTCTCCGCTTTCAGGTCTGTAGTGGACAGGCTGTCGTGTGACCGGCGGGGCCAGATTGCCGTTGTGGCGGCGATCTGCGCGCCTGTGGTCATTGCCGGTGCGGGACTGGGTGCCGAGACCGGTTACTGGTTCTACCAGCAGCGCGTGGCCCAGATGAGCGCGGACGTGGCGGCCTTTGCGGGGGCCGTGGAAGCGCGTAGCGCAGAGCCCTACGCCGTGATCCGGGCCTCCGCCCTTGCCGAGGCGGAGCGGCACGGCTTCCGGCCCGCCCTTGGCAGTATCGAGGTCAATAATCCGCCGCTTTCCGGCCAGAACCGCAATCACCGCTCGGTGGAGGTCATCCTGCGCCAGACCCATCCACGCCATCTCTCGCGGCTGTTCCTCGACAGGGATGTGAGCTTTGAGGTGCGCGCGGTTGCCCGCTTCGACGAGCCGGGCCCGGCCTGCATTCTCGCGCTTGATCCCGCCGGACCGCAGTCTCTGCTCTTCACAGGCTCCACCGATGTGACGCTTGCCGGCTGCGATCTCATGTCCAATTCGATCAACCTGAACGCGCTCGCGGTGACGGGAGCCGGGCAGGTCATCACGTCATGCGCCAATTCGGTGGGCAGCATGGTGATCTCCAGCCAGCTGGCCCTGACGGAGTGCATGGAGCCGCGGATGAACCTGCCTCCAGCGCTGGACCCGCTGGCGGGGCTGGCGCCGCCTGTGGCAGGGGCCTGCCGCAACCTGCCGTCCGGCGGGGGGCAGGGCACGCGCATTGTCAGTCCCGGGCGCTATTGCAACGGGATGACCTTCAACGGCGATGCGCATCTGGAGCCGGGCGTCTACATCGTTGATGGCGGCGCGTTCCGCCTGAATGGCGGCGCACGTATCACCGGCGAGGGCGTGACCATCTATCTGACCAATAACGCCACGGTGCAGATGAATGGCAATGCAGACATATTCCTCAGCGCCCCGCAGGAAGGCGCCTATTCGGGTGTGCTGTTCTGGGGTGACAGCAATAATGCGGCCGCAACGCAGGCCCAGTTCAACGGCACGGCGGCCAGCTCCCTCAAGGGCGCGCTCTACTTCCCGTCCCAGACGCTGGAGATACGGGGCAATTTCTCCGGCAGTGATGGCTGCATGCGCCTGATCGCGTATCGGGTCGAGATGAGCGGTAATTCCACGCTGAACATTGATTGCTCCCAGTCCGGCATGGTCTCGATGCAGACGCCCGGCTTTGTCCGGCTGGTGGAGTAGGCGCGATGGCGAAGCGCTCTTTCACTTCCCGCTTTAGGGTGGACTGCGCTGGCACCTCTGCGGTGGAGTTTGCCCTCATCGCCCCGGTTCTGCTGGCACTGATGGTTGCCGCAGCCGATATTGCCCATATCGCGTTCCAGCGCTCCGACATGACCGGGGCGATACGGTCCGGCACGCAGTATTTCATGGCGGGCGGCACCCATACCGACAGGGCGCAGGCCATTGTCGAGGAGGCGTGGAGCTCACGGCCGGAAGAGGCCGTGGTGCGGGTGGAGCGGCTCTGCGAATGCGGCGGGGTGGAGGCGTCCTGCAATCTTCTGTGCGCTGACCAGAGCGTGCCGCTGGCCTATGCCGTCATCACCATCGAGGCCCCCGTGGGCGGTGTGTTCGTCACCCAGTACTCCACCGTTAGTGACAAGGTGAGGGTGCGGTGATGACCGGCCGCGCAAGGACAGCACTGCTAACGGACCGCGCCGGCACCAGCGCGATCGAATTTGCCATCCTGATGCCGGTCTTCATCATGCTCCTGATTGGCGGTGTCGCCTTCGGTCAGGGGTTCTATGCGATAGGCTCGGTCCAGTGGGCGGTGGAACGCACGGCGCGCGATCTCATGGTCGATGGCAATCTGAGCGAAGCCCAGTACGAGGCACGGGTGCGCGAGCTGACCGACAGCTTCACCGGCATGGATTTCACCGTCAGCTATTCGACGGCCTCCTATGGCGAGATACAGGTCAAGCAGGTGCGCACCCTCCTGCGCTATCCGGTGCGCATTCCCATGGTCAGCACGGTGTGGCTGGAATACCCGGTGGAAACCTACGCGCCGCGCCCTGTGGGCTAGCCGGCAGCGCGCTTCTGCCGTACGGCCATGACGTGGCGGCGTGTTGACAAGTCGGGGGCGGGCGCGAAGATCAGCCAAGATTTCTTGATGAATGGCGGGCAGGCGGTTTTCCGCGGCCCTGCTGTTCAGGCGGGAGGGTCCGGCATGTTCCTCAAGCGCAAGGGTGAACTCTGGCTGGTGGTCGCTGACGGGCGGCGCGCGCGGATTTTCTCACAGACTGACCGGGCCTCCCCGCTGACGCTGGTGGAGCAGTTCGAGCATAGCGGCGAGGCCGAGATCAGGGACAAGCCCTACCGGGTGCAAGACTCCCATGGCCGCCGGCACGCCCTTGCCGATGCGGGTGATCTAAAGGCGGAGCGGCAAGCCCGTTTTCTGGCCAGTGTCGCCGATACCATCAATGCGGGTGCAGCGGGCGACCGGTTTGAGCATCTGATTGTAGCCGCGCCAGCCAAGGCTCTCGGCGTGCTTCGCAAGGCGCTTGATACCGGGGCGTCAGAGCGTGTCCGTGCCGATTTCAGCACCGATCTGGCTGGCAAGCCGGAACACGAGCTGAACGCGTGGCTTGCCAGCGTGGAGCCGCAGGGGCGGGATGTTCAGTGAAAATCCCGGCTTTTGGGGATGACGCGCACATCGCGCGGATGGCGGGCGTGTGAGCGGTCTTTCGGTGGCGGGCCGCGCCGCGCCATGACGGGGCGGCGCACCTCATCGACCGGGGCCATCGCGCCGTCCAGCATTTTGCGCTGGGCATCCTCGCTCAGGTAAAGCAGATCGCCGGAGCGGTCCTCCAGCCTTTCCGCGATGATGTGGGTGACATTGTCAGCCGTCTGCACCCGGCCTGTCACGGCGAGGATACGCGCACCCATCACCACAGGCCGGAAAAGCTCGGCCACTTTCTTCCAGACGATGAGGTTTGCGATGCCGGTCTCGTCCTCGATGGTGATGAAGAGCACGCCCTTGGCGGTGCCGGGTTTCTGGCGCACCAGCACCAGCCCGCCTGTGCGCACCC
>JBKBNS010000051.1:0-3830 GCA_046295255.1 Glycocaulis sp. | reverse complement strand
CGGTAATGATCGCCATCACCGGCCAGATCCTCGATCTCCACCTGCGCATCGGGCAGGGCCTCAAGGATGAGGCGTTCGATTTCGCTGGCCGCCATGGGCATGGAAAACCTCCTGTTCGTGCAAGGCCGGTGCGCGCTAGACTGACCGCCAAGCAGGCGCGCGCGAATCCCTCGTCCGCCCTTGTTACAACAGGTTCAACGGGGACGGGAGCCCGCTTCATTCATGCGTTTTGACCTCAAACTCACGGCGTTGCTGGCCGCGCCGGTTCTGGCCCTGTCGCTGGCATCCTGCAGTGTGCAGGAAACCTCCAGCCCCGCAGAGCCGCAACCCGTTGCCGATCTGCGTATCCTCTCCGCCGATGACATGGAAGGCCGGCTGGTGGGCAGTGAGGGCAATGCCCGCGCGCGCGCCTACCTGATCGGGCGGTTGTCGGAGATCGGTGTCACGCCGGTGTTTGAAAACTACGAGCAGAGCTTCACCTTCCAGCGCTCGCTGGACTTCCGCGATCCGGAGGCCGAGCGTGAGACGGTGACCGCAATCAATCTGGTGGGCCATATCGCAGGCACCAATCCGGGCGAGCATGTGATGGTGGTTGGCGCGCACTATGACCATGTCGGCATGGATGAGGACGGCAATATCTTCAACGGCGCAGACGACAATGCCTCCGGCACGGCGGGCCTGCTGGCCGTCGCGGCGGCCTTCATGGAAAATCCGCCGCAGAATGATGTGGTGATCGTGGCCTTCGATGCGGAGGAGGGGGGCTTGCGCGGTGCCCGCCATTTCGTGGCCAACCGCCCGGAAGGCTTTGAAAATATCGGCTTCATGCTGAACATGGACATGATCGCCTATAGCGAGACCGATGATCTCTATGCGGTCGGCACCTGGCACTATCCGGTGCTGCTGGATCTGGTAGCCGCTGCGGCGGAGGTTTCGCCGATCAATCTGCGCACCGGCTATGACGAGCCCACCGACGATCCGCGCAATGACTGGACGATGCTGTCAGACCACGGACCCTTCCATGCGGCGGGCATCGCCTTCCTCTATCTCGGGGTGGAGGATCACGAGCATTATCACCAGCCAAGCGACACGTTTGAAAACATGACGATTCCCTTCTTCCTCGGGGCGGTGGAAACGGCGGTGGACGTGGCAAGGCGCGCTGATGTGATGCTGGATCTGATCGCCAGCTCGCCGTCGCGCCAGCCGGAGACGGTGGAGAAGTAGTCCCGGCCTTCACCTTGCCGGGCAGAAGCGCAACCCATTGTTCATTAGGGCCGTTTGAACCCTCCCCCACGCGCGGGGAGGGTACGGTGCGCGGTCGCCGGCTGCAGAAAATCGGCATGATCCGGCAAGAAAATGAACATTGTTCACTTTTCAAACGTTCGTCATCGCACTATCTTGCCGACATCAGTTCGTGAAAGCGCCCGGTCAACAGGGCGTACCCTTATGGAGACAGATGAGATGCGTAAATCCTCCCCGCTTGCCGGCCTTGCTGCCGTGGCCCTGATGTCCGCCGGACTCTCCTTCACGGGCCTTTCCTCTGCCGCCGAGGCACAGGCCTGCACACCGGGCTTTGTCGCCCAGTCCACCGCCCACCGTTCGGTGCGTGCGTCTGCCCAGCGTCTGGAGCGGGGCCAGTGGCGTGAAACCGCCCACTTCGCCAATGAAGCCCTGTCGCGCCGTAATGCGGCCCCGACCATGGCCGCTGCGCGGACGAATCTGTGCGCGGCTCTCGCCAATCTCGGTGATGCCGGTGCGGCAGAGGCCTGCGACGCGGCCGTGGAAGCCAATGAAGGCGGCTGGGAAGCGCTCAATAATCGCGGCGCTGCCTACATGCTGGCTGGCAATGGCGCCGCTGCTGCGGCTGATTTCGCGGCGGCTGCGGCCCTGACCGACAATGCGGTTGTGGCGGCCAATGCCGCTCAGTGCCGCTAGAGACAGGCCGCTAAAGACAAGAGCTTTCCACCGCGCGCGCAACCATCCCCCCGCGCCCGCAGTGATGTTGGCCGGACGTTCCCCCGGACGTCCGGCTCTTTTTTGCCTATTCGGCAGCCTGCGAGAGCTCGCCGCGCATCAGGCCGGGCATCCAGCTTTCATGGGCCTGCTTCAGCCGGCCGATATCGAGCGCGTGTGACCCATTGACCGAAATGGCCCGTCCGCCCGCGATGCCGGCCACGCTGACCGGCACATTGGCCGCGATGGCGTTCTTGCGGATCGTCTCGGCAATCTCCGGCGCGGCGGCCACGAGGTAGCGGGCCTGATCCTCGCCGAACATCCAGGCATAGACCGGCAGCTTGCCCGCATAGGCGAGCTTGATGCCGGTATCGCTGGCGAGCGCCATGTCGGCAGCGGCGGTGGCGAGGCCTCCGTCGGAGATGTCATGGACCACACGGGCGCGTCCTGCGCGGATTTCGGCGCGGACAAAATCGCCATTGCGCTTCTCGGCGGCCAGGTCGACATGAGGCGGCGCGCCGTCCTCCTTCTCCTCGACATGGCGCATATAGAGCGAGGCACCGAGCTCCCCGCGCGTCTCGCCGATGAGGAGCACCACATCGCCCTCGTTCATGCCGCCAAAGCCTGCGCGCTTTGAAACGTCGGGCAACAGGCCCACACCGCCCACAGCCGGGGTGGGCGGGATCGCCTTGCCGTCGGTCTCGTTATAGAGCGAGACATTGCCCGACACGACGGGGAAGGAAAGCTGGCGGCAGGCTTCGGCCATGCCTTCCACGCAGCCCACAAATTGCCCCATGATTTCCGGGCGTTCGGGATTGCCGAAATTCAGGCAATCGGTGATGGCGATCGGGTCTGCGCCCACTGCGGTGAGATTGCGCCAGGTTTCGGCGACGGCCTGCTTGCCGCCCTCGAACGGGTCGGCATAGCAATAGCGCGGCGTGCAGTCGGTGGTGATGGCGAGCGCCTTGTTGGTGCCGTGTACGCGCACCAGCGCCGCATCTGCCGGGTCTTCGGAACTTGCCATGGTGTCGGCCATGACGTGGCGGTCATACTGGCCCCAGATCCAGCGTTTTGACGCCATGTCGGGGCTGGCCATGATGGTCAGCAGCGCTTCACCCAGATGCTCCGGCCCCTTCATGGAGCGCGGATCAATGCTGGCGCGTGCTTCTGGCTCGAACCAGGGGCGGGTATAGGCCGGGGCCTCTTCGCCGATGGGATCAAGCGGCAGATCGCAAACCACTTCGCCCTTGTGTTTGAGGACCATGCGGCCGGTATCGGTGGTCTTCCCGATGGTCGCGACGTCCAGATCCCATTTCCTGAAAATGCGCTCGGCGATGGGCTCCGCGCCGGGCTTCAGGATCATCAGCATGCGCTCTTGCGATTCTGACAGCATCATCTCATAGGCCGTCATGCCGGTTTCGCGCTGGGGCACGTTGTCGAGCTCCAGCTCGATGCCGAGCCCGCCGCGCGAGGCCATCTCCACCGATGAGGAGGTGAGGCCGGCTGCACCCATGTCCTGAATGGAGCTGATCGCGTCTTCGGCCATCAGCTCAAGGCAGGCTTCGATCAGCTTCTTCTCGGTGAAGGGATCGCCCACCTGCACGGTCGGGCGCTTCTCTTCACTGCCTTCGCCAAACTCGGCCGAGGCCATGGTCGCGCCGTGAATGCCGTCCCGGCCGGTTTTCGCGCCCACGTACAGAACCGGGAAGCCGGCTTCCTTGGCGGCGGCGGTGAAGATGCCTTCGCGTTTCGCCAGACCCACCGCCATCGCGTTGACGAGGATATTGCCGTTATAGCCCTTGTCGAAATTGGTCTCGCCGCCAACGGTCGGCACGCCGACGCAATTGCCATAGCCGCCAATGCCCGCGACGACGCCGGAG
>JBKBNS010000050.1:0-4221 GCA_046295255.1 Glycocaulis sp. | reverse complement strand
CGCTACCGGCGTATGATCTCGCTCTACACGCCAAGTCCGTTCGATGTCTGGGACCAGTATCTCGACATTTATGGCTATGACGCCGTGTTCCCTGTGGTGCAAACCGAAGTCGGCGTGCTGGCGACAATTGCCTCAGAAGAAATCCTCTATCCGGAAATCGCGCGCATGCACGTGATGAAGGGCGCGGAGGTGTTCCTGCACCCGACAAGCGAGGTTGGGTCGACCGAACTGACGCCGAAACACATCTCCAAGCGCGCACGCGCCGTGGAGAACATGGCCTATGTCATCTCGGCCAATTCGGCCGAAATCGTCGGCACGCCGATCCCTGCCGCCTCCACCGATGCCATGAGCCAGATCGTCGACTGGAATGGCCGCGTACTGGCCGAAGCGCAGTCGGGCGAGAGCCTGAACGCGAACGCCGTGCTGGACCTTGAGGGCTTGCGCGGCGCGCGGGCGCGCACCGGCATGACCAATCTTCTCTCCCGCCAGCCCTGGGCCGCCTATGCGCCTGCCTATGAGGCCGCACAAGGGGCCGAGCCCAATGCGCTGGCAGATGGCGGCATTGATGACCGGGCGGCGGCGCTGGCCCGCCAGCGGCAGGTTATCGAGCGTCTTCAGGCGCTTGGCGGGAACTGATCCACTGCATCGCAAAATAGATCACCGCACCGATCACCAGAAACGCCGCCGTGATCGCCATGGAACGCAGCGGCACCTGACTTAACAGCACCAGCGAGCCGAGCACCGCCAGCACAGGGATGGTCCAGCCCAGCGGCAGGCGCATGGGCTGTTCGGTCTCGGCAGGCAGGGCGCGCACGCGCGGCATGGCCGCAATGCATCCGACATAGATCAGCACGCGCACAAAGGCGCTCATGGCGGCAAGCGCGAAGAAATCACCCACTACCGCGAGAATGGCTGCCAGCACGGCGAAGAAGGCGATGGAGTTGGCGGGCACATGGGTGCGCTCATCGACCTTGCCAAACCAGGCAGGCAGCGTGTTTTCGCGCGCCAGCGCATAGGTCAGGCGCGGCGTTGTCACCACTGTGCCGGTGATATTGCCGCCCACCGAGACGATGACGCCCAGCGTCAGCAGAAGCGCGCCCGCCGGACCGAACAGGATCGCGCCAGCATCCACGAGCGCGCGCTGGGAATTGGCAAGGTCCGGCACCACCGCCACGCAGACAATCTGGATGACCACGTAGAGCAGCGCGACCACGCCCAGCGCCCAGAACAGGCCCTTGGGCATGGCCTTGCCCGGCTCGCGCGTCTCGCCGGCGGGGATGACCGCCGCCTCCCAGCCGACAAACGCGTAGATGACCAGCAGCACCGCCGCGCTCCACTGCGCGCTTGTCGGAAAGCCAAGCGAGTCGTCGGGGAAAATCTCGGGATTGATGTGGAACAGGCCAACCAGCGCAATCGCCAGCAAGGGCAGGAATTTGAGGACGGTGAGAACGCCCATCGCCCGCATGGCAGGCTTCGCCCCGGCAATATTGATGCCCGCCAGCACGGCGATGATCGCCACGATAACCAGAATGCGCAGCGGCCCACTCTCAAGCGCGGGCACGAAGAAGGCGATGGAGGCCACCATCAGGTTCACATTGGCGGCAAAGGCCGTGATGCGCGTGGCGTAGACAGCCAATCCGGTCTCGAAGCCTGCAAACTTGCCAAAGGCGGTGCGCACATAGAGCACCGGCCCGCCGGTAGAGGTGAAGCGGCTCGCCAGCTCGGCATAGCAGGCAACGATTAGGCCCAGCAGCACGGCGCAGACGACATAGACCAGCGGGCTCCACACGCCCATCAGGGCCGCAGCCCCGCCGGGCACGGCGAAAATACCGGCCCCGATCATGCCGTTCACGGCCAGAAGCCAGATGCCCCGGGCCGTGATCTGCCGGGAGAGTTTCTCGTCGCCTGCCATCTCGCCCCCTGCTCATGTCTTCAGGCGGCAGACTGGGCCGATACGGGGGCGGGCCGCAAGGATTTACGCGCGGCTAGTCCTCGTCATCATCACCGGAGCGGTTCAGGAAGAGGACGAGCGCCAGCCCGGCAAGGGCCGCGCCCGCTACGCCCGTGCGCTTGAGCAGCGGCAGGGCCGTGATCATGGCGGCCTGCATCAGGCGCTGCTCCTCGCGGCGTGCGGCCTGCTTCCTGCGCTCATGGACGCGCTGCTCGATAATGAGCGCGATCAGGGTGGCAATGGCTGCAAACAGGAACACCCCGCCAATGGCGGCCAGCGCCCCGCGCGTGCCCAGCCAGTCAGCCAGTATGAGCACACCCAGAATGCAGGCAAAGACCAGCGCGCCGATGAGAAACACGGCCAGCAGGGCGTAGAGCAGCGCTCTTGCCTTCATATGCCCGCTGACGAGCGAGACACGCCCGCCCGCCAGCGCGCCGAAATAGCGGAAAGTGGACAACATGATTAGCGGCGCAGGATGAAGCCCAGCGCCACACCGGCAGCGGCCGCAAGACCCAGCGCCTTCCACGGGCTCTCGCGCGTTTCCTTCACGACCTTGCCTTCAAGCCCGCTCCAGTAGTCGGCGACCTCCTCCACCAGATGCTCGCTGGCTTCCTTGCCGTGGCGCACAGTGGATTTCGCAGCCGACCTGGCTTCGTGAGCGCTCACCTTGCCGACCCGGCCCATCTGCTCGACCAGCTCTCTGAACTCGCGCCGCAGCTCTTTCAGCTCGGCGGACAGGGCTGCTGTATCGGTCTCGTCAGCGACAGCGTCCTTGGCATCCTTGACGGCTTTTGCGGCTCGCGAAGTGCTCATGGTCAGCTCTCCTTTCGGGTTATGGCTTGGCGGCGCGGAACCCGGCAGGCGGGACGCGCCGTGACCGGCGGGACGCCCGGCGGCTCTGCCAGAAGGGGAGTGCGGCAAAGCCCTTTAACGCAGCGGGCGCGCGGTCTAGAACTTAACCAACGCACCCTGCCCCCAAAGGTTCCACGGAGTTTTCATGGCGCTGAGCGAAGCCGACGCCCCGATCCATTTCGACCCGGAAGACCACCCGGCCGACATTGCCCACGCCCTGTCGGAGATCGACCCCGGCGAGGCGTGGAAGCTCCTGTGCGCCCTTCCCGTCGAGGTGCAGGCGGAGGTGTTCGGCTATATCGAGCCGGAACTGCAGGAAGAAACCATCGAGCACATGACGCGCCCGCAGCTCACCGCCCTCATCACCGAGATGAAGGCGGACGACCGGGCCGACGTGTTCAATCGCCTGTCCGAAGAGCAGCAGGAAATGCTCCTGCCCGCCCTTGCCCATGTGGAGCGGGAAAATATCCGCAAGCTGGCTGCCTATGAGGAAGGCACGGCAGGCGCGATCATGACCTCGGACTATGCCACTCTGAAGCCGGAGATGACGGCGAGGGACGCGATTGCCCAGCTCCGCCGCGAGGCGCCGGACAAGGAAACCATCTACCGCACCTATGTGCTCAAAGATGATCGCGAGCTGATCGGCACGGTGCGCCTGACCGACCTCATCCTTGCCCCGCCTTCGCGCAAAGTCGCCGATCTGATGGATGATGATCCGGTCTTCGTGACCGTGGACGATGATCAGGAAGGTGTGGCGCGCACCATCGCCAAGTACGACATTCTCGCCGTGCCGGTGGTCGACGCGCAGCACCATCTGGTCGGCATCGTCACCCACGATGACGCCATCGACGCGCTGGAAGAAGAGGCCACCGAGGACTTCCTGCGCCTTGGCGCGCACGGCGAAATCAATGAAAGCGTGCGGACGGCGGGCATACTGACGCTCTACCGCGCGCGCATTGTCTGGCTGGTGCTGCTGGTGTTCGGCAATCTCCTGTCCGGCTTCGGCATCGCCTATTTCGAGGACACGATTGCCGCCCATATCGCGCTGATCTTCTTCCTGCCGCTCCTGATTGCCTCGGGCGGCAATGCGGGCTCGCAGGCAGCAACACTGATGGTGCGCGCGCTCGCCACCGGGGATGTAAAATCGCGCGACTGGGGCCGGATGCTGGGGCGGGAATTCCTGGTCGCCGGCGCGCTGGGTGCGACCATGGCGCTGGCGGTATCAGGGATCGGCATTTTCCGCGGCGGGCCGGAGATCGCGATGGCCGTGGCCATGTCGATGATCATCATCGTGCTGGTGGGCAGCCTGATCGGCATGTCCCTGCCCTTCATCCTGTCCAAGTTCAACCTGGACCCGGCCACGGCCAGCGCCCCGCTGGTGACCTCCATCGCCGATGCCACCGGCGTGGTGATCTATT
>JBKBNS010000049.1:0-4274 GCA_046295255.1 Glycocaulis sp. | reverse complement strand
TCCGACTCTTTGCCAGGTGAGGCAAGCGGCTTGCAGCCGCTTGCCGGGGCGTAGCGGATTTGGTTCCTGACAAGGAGAGACGTCCGCCGTGGAGCACTCCTCCACAAGGACGGCTCGACGCTGTCAGGGATGAAATCTGCCGCGCTCCGCAGGAGTATGGCGAAAATCGCCCACTCTTGCGTCGCAATCCCAGACAAGGGGGCGGCCCTTCCATCGGGCCTGCTCCTGAGATTGAACGATTTTCGCACATATCACGCGCCAAACCCTTCATGAGTACAGGCCCTAACGACCCGCCTCCTGCGCCTCTGCCAGCACCGGCACGACGCCCGGCAAGCCGTCAAACAGCATCACGTCGAAATCGCCCCAGCCGCCCTCGATGCGGGCCTCGGCGAGTGCGCGGTATTCCGGATCATTCCAGAAATCGCGCGCAGACTGCGCATCCGGCCAGAGCGAGAGCACGACGGAGCGAAAGCCCAGCTCGCCCTCCAGCGTCTCCAGATTGCCGGTCAGCGCCAGATAGCGCCCGCCATGACGCTCATAGAGCGGGGCGAGGTGGGCCACATAGTTCGCCCCGAAATTGGCCCGGTCATGCACCGTGCCCATCACCACCATATAGGCCGCGCCGCTGGCCGCCGAAGCGGGCGCCTCGGCCTCGACAGGGGCAGGTTCAGCAATAGGTGCGGGCCGGTTGATCTCCGCCAGCCCCAGCCCTGCGGCGATACCGGCAAAGGCGCATACCGCGCCGACAATCACGGTTGTGGTCTTGACCATGGGAATACCTCTCAGGCAGCGGGGGCGGCCCTGCGCCGCCAGGTGAACACCAGCAATAGGGGGATGAGCCAGGGAACTACGCGCTCAAACGGCGAGCCCGGCAGGGCGGCAAGGCCCGCCAGAAAGCCGCTCACTCCGCCCGCGCCTTCCAGCCCCATGCCCCGGATCAGGAAAAAGAGCGCGCTCATGCCAAAGCCGAGCGCCATGGCCGCAAGGGTCGCGCCCGTGGCAGGTTCGACGCGCGCAACACGGGCGACGACTATCGGCCCGAACGCGGCCCCCAGCGCCGACCAGGAGAACAGCACCCTGTCAAAGATCGTCGCCGGGATGGCCAGCGCCATCACCACCGCAGCGGCGCACAGGGCAGCCATTACGATGCGCGAGATCAGCACTTCGCGGCCGGGAAAGCGCGCGGAGACGCCCATATCGTGCGCAACGGCGGCGGAGGTGGCGACCAGCAGCGAGTCCACGGTCGACATGACGGCTGACAGCACGGCAGCGATGATGATCCCGGCCAGCACGGGCGGGAGCAGTTCTGCGGCGAGGGTATAGAACAGCGCCTCGCCCTCCTGCCCCGCCCCCAGCAGCGCGCGGCCCGACAGCGCCAGCGTGATCATGCCCGCATAGACGATGACGCCCCAGCCAATGGAAACGGCAAAGGCGCGCTTCCTCGCCGCATCATCCTTCACCGCCATCAGGCGGCTCATGAGTTGCGGCTGGCCGAACGTGCCAAGCCCGATGCCCGCCACACCCAATGCAAAGCCGATGAAGATGAAAAAGGCGCGGTTGCCGGTCAGCGAGAGATAGCCCTCCGGCGCGCTTGCCTGCAGCGCCGCCCATACCTCCGCCGGACCGCCCGCTGCGACAAGGGTCAGCACGGGCAGGAGAATGGCGATCAGGGCCATCATCGCGCCTTGCAGCGTGTCGGTGACGCTGACCGCCCAGAAGCCCCCCAACAGCGAATAGAGAAGGATGATGCCTGCCCCGATCAGCACGCTTTCCAGCCGGCCAAGGCCGAACTGGTTTTCAAACGCGATCGACGCCGCGCCGAACTGGGCGGCGATGTAGAAGATGAAGCAGAAGAGGACAAGCAGCGCCCCCGCCCACAATATCGCGGTCCTGCCTGTGCCCTTTGCGCGCGCGGCGAGGAACTCGCCCAGCGTCACCTGGTTTTCCGCCGCGCTCTCTGCGCGCATGCGCGGGCCGAACCAGACCCACATCACCACATAGCCGCCGAGTATCCCCGGCACCATCCAGAGCGCAGAGAGGCCCACCGCATAGACAAAGCCGGAAAAGCCCAGAAGCACCCAGGCTGACGAGGTGGACGCGGCATAGGAGAGGCCCGCCACCCAGGGGCCTAGCGCCCGACCGCCGAGCAGAAAGTCCGTCTCCGTGTGATTGAGCCGCGAGGCCCACAAGCCGACACCCACAAGCACCAGCTTGTAAACGACCAGCGTCAGCAATACCGCCAGTTCCGCGCTCATGCGCCCTCCCCTTAGCTGCCAGCAGGTTAGCCCTGCCTGCCGCTCATCTGCAAAAGATATATCTTTTAGGCTTCCCTGTGCGCGCAGCCGCGCTAGTCTGAATCGCGTGCGATCACTCTGGCATTGAGGGAGAGGGTAATGAAAGCCTTTGCGTTTGCGGCTATCGCCGCGTTCACGCTGTCTGCGGCACCTGCGCTGGCTCAGGCGACGCCGGGCGGGTTTGATGAAGACTCCTTCCGCGTCTTCACCGATGCGCGCTTTGGCACCGGTGAGCCGGTCTACTGGTATTCGGCCGGCACGGTGCGCGCTTATCCCTCAGGCGAAATTCTCTTCATCATGGAGGGTTATGACACCGCGCGCGGCGAGCATCTGGATGGCACGGACCGCCCGACCGCCCTCCAGTTCAACCGCAAGACCTATATCTACCGCGACGCCGAGACCGGCGAGATCCTGCGCGAGTATAACGGCAATCCGGTCGGCACCATTGCCTATGACTACCAGTTCATCACCTACGAGCTGTCAGAAGACGGCTTCCTTGAGACGGTGGTGGAGCAGGGCCGCGAACCGCGCCTGCAACGCTTTGGTCCCGCACGGGACATGGGCGTGACTCAGCTCGGCGATACTTACGTGTTCACCGCACCGGTGTTTCTGGATTTCCCGATCCCCGGCACCGAGGCGCGCTATGAAGCGTGGGAGAATTACGATTTCTTCGTCACGCCCGGCGCGGACATCTCCCACCCGCTGACCCTCTCCTGGGCGCGCTATGGCGCCCTGCCCGCATGGGCGGGCGGTGGACCCGCCATCATCCACATGGTCAGCTGGCGTCTCGACCGGTTCGAGAACGTACCCGAGCGCTTCCGAGCCTATATCGAGGCCGAAGCCCCGCTCTGGCTGCAGCCGCCAGCCGATCTGGATGAAATCCGTCAGCTGCAGGCACCGCGCTAGGCATGTTGCTGGCCGCCCTCCTCCTCGGCCTCGCCACGCCCGTTGACGGGGCCGAGATTGCGCGCTGGCTGGAAGGCCGGTTCGACAATGGCGCGCAAGTGCAGGCGGAGGGCGATCCGGCGCGCCCGCATCTCTACGTGATCCATGAGGGCTTCACCTCGGATGCCGTGCCCGGCACGCTGATCTATGCCCAGCTGCATGTGGGCGGGCCGGACGGCAATGTGTACCGCCAGCGCGTCTATGCATTCGAGGATACTGGCGAAGATGGCCGCCTGCGCATGGGGGTCTACACGCTTCAGGAGCCCGCTTCTCTGGCAGACCCGGACGGACAGGCAGAGCGCCTTGGCGCGCTGACCGCTGATGATCTCGTCCGCTCTGATCCGGCCTGTGATTTCCACTGGCAGGGTGGTGACGAGGGCTATGCAGGCGAGATCGAGGACGGGGCGTGCCGCATCATTTCCAGCCGCACCGGCAGGGAGATGATCATCACCGCACGCTTCACCATTGATGCGGACACCTTCAACCATATCGAGGCCGGGCAGTTTGCCGACAGTGGAGAAACCGCATTTGATGCGCCCGGCGGCGTGCCCAATATCAATGACCGGCTGGACTGAACGGACCTGACATGACACTGCGCTTTGAACCCACCATGATCCGGTCAGACAAGACCGCGCGGGAAATCTTCGAAGAGGTGCGGGCCAATCCGGCCCGCGCGCGCTTCGGCTTTGGCGAGAAGCTGGCGATCGTCAATGTCGATCCGCAAAAGGCCTATACCCGGCCCGACCTCTTCCCGAAGACGGCCTATGTCACCGACCCGGATCAACTGACCCATATCAACCGCATCTCAAAGGCGGCGCGCGCCAAAGGCCTGCCCGTGGTCTGGACGCATGTCGCCTATATGGACAATGCCGCCGATGCGGGCGTGTGGGGCACGCGCACCAACACGCCGGACTCATTGCAGAACATCAAATATGGCTCGGAGCGCCATCAGTTTGATGAGCGCGTGGAGATCGATGAGGCGGTGGACGCGGTCTACACCAAGCGCATGCCGAGCGCCTTCTTCGAGACGCCGCT
>JBKBNS010000048.1:0-4677 GCA_046295255.1 Glycocaulis sp. | reverse complement strand
ACGGGACGGATGCTGACTGAAGAGGAGGTCGTTACCGAAGTTCTGGCGCGGCACGATTTCGCCGCAGCCGAGAAATTCATCCAGGAAGTGTACTGGCGGAGCTACTGGAAGGGCTGGCTGGAAATGCGGCCCGATGTGCTGCGCCGGTTCGATGCGGATCACTCAGTGCTGTCGCATGCCTGGCAGGACAACCCGGCGCTGAAAGCCGCGAAACAGGGCGAGACCGGCATTGACGCCTTTGACGCCTGGGCGCGCGAACTGGTCGAGCTTGGCTGGCTGCATAATCATGCGCGCATGTGGTATGCCTCGATCTGGAACTTTACCATGCGGCTGCCCTGGCAACTCGGTGCGGGGTTCTTTTATGCCCACCTGCTGGATGCAGACCCGGCTTCCAACACTCTGTCCTAGCGCTGGGTTGCGGGGCTGCACACGAAGGGCAAGCATTATCTCGCTCGGGCGAGCAACATACGGGACAATACGCTGGGACGGTTTGATCCGGCTGGGCAGCTGGATGAGACGGCCCTTCCGATGACGGAGGATTGGGCGGTGACCTCGCCGTCGCCGATCCCGGCGGGGGCGCGCCTCACAGCGTCCCGTGCGGCAATCCTTCTGACGGAGGAAGACCTGCACCCGGAGAGCTGGGCACTCAACGCAGATGTCATCGCTTGCGCTGTGCTGGTCGTACCGCGCGGCGGCGACCCGGGAGCGCCGGCCGCGCGGTTCAGCCGCGGGGCGGTTGAGGATGCGGCGGAGCGAATGGCAGCGCATTTCGGTGTCGCGGCCACCATCGTTTTTGCAGATGAGTTCATCGGCTGGGCGAAGCAAGCGGGTGTGACGGAGATCGTGACGGGGTATGCGCCAAAAGGACGGATTGCTCAGTCGCTCGCTGCGATTGACATCCACCTGCGGAGCGAGAGCGTTCGCCTCGTACGGCTGCAACGCGCCTGGGATGCGCGGACTTGGCCGCACGCCCGGGCGGGCTTCTTCAAGCTGAAAGAGCAGATCCCTCGGCTGATAGCAGCAGGGCCTGGATAGAGGGTCACGTCGTTTCCCGTTCAGTGAAAGTCCCGGCTCTTCGGGATAACCCGGACGTCGCGGGGATGACGGCCGCCATCAGTTTGTCCGGCGGGCCCCTTCCGGTCCGCAACGGGCCGGACGACTTCGTCAGCCCGGGCGAGCGTGCCTTTCAGCGGATCGCGCAGGACATCTTCCGAAAGCAGGGAGAGATCCGCCGTGCAGTCGATCAGCTCAGTTGCGACGATATGGGTGACATTGTCGGCCGTCTGGACGCGGCCTTTCACATGCAGGATGCGCGCACGCATCACCACAGGGCGGAAGCGCGCCAGCACTTTTTGCCAGACGACTAGGTTCGCGATACCGGTTTCGTCTTCGATCGTAATAAACACGACGCCACTGGCGGTGCCCGGGCGCTGGCGCACGAGGACGAGTCCGGACGTCTCAACGCGGCGCCCATCCCCCATGGAAGCAGCCTCAGCCGCCGGCACGATTCCGCGCCGGGCATGAACCGCGCGCAGAAAATGCATTGGGTGATTCTTGAGGGACAGTCTGGTCGTCTGGTAGTCCTGCAAAACATGCTCCGAGGACGGAATAGATGGAAGAACAGGCGCGGCCTCGTCGCCCTGTTCGGCGAGGCCAGCGGCCTCAAACAGCGGCAGGGTTTTCCCGGGCGCTTCGCCCCGGACCTTCCAGAGCGCATCCCGGCGGGAGAGGCCCATGGACTGGAAGGCATCGGCGGCGGCGAGGCGTTCCAGCGCTGCGCGGGAGAGGCCGGCGCGCCGCTTCAGCGCTTCGGGGCCCGGATAGCCGGAACCGCGCGCCGCCAGCAGATTTTCCATTTCTGCCCTTGAGAGGCCGTCAACCTGGCGCAGGCCGAGGCGCATGGCGAAATACGGCACATTGTCACTGGCGGGCTCAAGCGTGCAGTCCCAGTCCGAGAAGTTCACATCGGCGGCGCGGATCTCGACCCCGTGTTCGCGCGCATCCCGCACGATCTGCGCCGGCGCATAAAAGCCCATCGGCTGGCTGTTGAGCAGGGCCGCGCAGAAAACATCCGGGTGATGACATTTAAGCCAGGAGGACACATAGACCAGGAGAGCGAAGGAGGCGGCGTGGCTTTCCGGAAAACCGTATTCGCCGAAGCCCTTGATCTGTTCGAAACAGGCCCCGGCGAAGGCGGGGTCATAGCCCCGCGCGATCATACGCGAGACCATCATCTCCTGATAGTTGCGGATCGTGCCGACCCTTCGGAAGGTGGCCATGGCGCGGCGCAGGCCGTTCGCCTCCTCCGGCGTGAATTTCGCCGCATCAATAGAGATTTGCATCGCCTGTTCCTGGAAGAGCGGGACGCCGAGCGTGCGGCCAAGGATGCGTTCGAGTTCGTCCGGCGGGCCATGGGCGGGCGAGGGTTTCGGATAGCGGACAGGCTCGGCGCCTTTTCGCCGTCTTAGATAGGGATGGACCATGTTGCCCTGGATCGGGCCGGGGCGGACGATGGCGACTTCTATCACGAGATCATAGAAGGTCCGAGGACGCAGCCTCGGCAGCATGTTCATCTGCGCCCGGCTTTCCACCTGGAAGACGCCAAGACTGTCAGCCCGGCAGAGCATGTCATAGGTCTCCTGATCCTCTGCCGGAATGGTGGCGAGGCTGTAGCGCCGGGATTTGTGGGCTTCGATCAGATCGAACGCCTTGCGGATGCAGGTGAGCATGCCGAGGGCGAGAACGTCCACCTTCATGATGTTCAGGGCACTGATGTCATCCTTGTCCCATTCGATGAAGGTGCGCTCCGGCATCGCGGCATTGCCGATCGGCACCGTCTCGACCAGGGGGCCGCGCGTTAGTACGAAACCGCCGACATGCTGGGAGAGGTGGCGGGGAAAACCGATCAGTTCGCGGGTCAGGCGGATGGCGCGGCGGATCACCGGATTGGCAGGGTCGAAGCCAGCTTCGCGGATCTGGCTACCGGGAATGTCGCTGCCCCAGCTGCCCCAGGAGCCGGCCGCCAGTGCGCCCGAGACATCGGCGCTGAGGCCGAGCACCTTGCAGACCTCGCGCACCGCCGAGCGGGGCCGGTAGCTGATGACCGTGGCGGTCAGCGCCGCGCGTTCGCGCCCATAACGCCGGTAGACATACTGGATGACCTCCTCGCGCCGCTCATGTTCGAAATCGACATCAATGTCCGGCGGCTCGCGCCGCTCGCGCGACAGGAACCGCTCGAACAGGAGGCTCGACTGGGCAGGGTCTACGCTGGTGATGCCGAGGCAGAAGCAGACGGCCGAATTGGCCGCCGAACCGCGGCCCTGGCAGAGAATACCCTTACTGCGCGCCCAGGCGACGATGTCGTGTACGGTAAGAAAGTAAGGCGCATAATCAAGCTCAGCGATAAGTTCGAGTTCCTTGCGGATCTGGGCTGCGACCTTGTCCGGCACGCCGCCCGGCCAGCGCCAGGAAGCACCCTGCCAGGCAAGCGCCTCGAGATGGGCCTGCGGGGTCTTGCCCGGCGGCACGGGCTCATCGGGATATTTATAGGCGAGTTCATCCAGGCTGAAACGGCAGCGCGCAGCGATCTCGGTGGTGCGCGCCAGGGCGGGCTCGAAGCCCCTGAAGAGACGGGCCATCTCGGCCGGGCTCTTGAGGTGGCGTTCGGCATTCGCCTCAAGCCGCAGGCCGGCGGTCTCGAGGGTGCAGTGCTCGCGGATACAGGTCAGCACATCCTGCAGCGGGCGGCGCTCCGGCGCATGATAGAGCACGTCATTGATGGCGGTGAGCGGTGCACCGCAGCGCGCCGCAAGTCCGGCGAGGCGCGCGGTCCGCTCCCTGCCCCGGCCCGCATAGGCGAAGCGGGCGGCCAGATAGGCGCGCCCGGGCGCGGCTGAGGCGATGGCCAGAAGGTACGCCTCGAAAGCGGGTGTCAGCGTATCTGGCGGGAGGACGATCAGGATCTGTCCTTCACTGGCTGAAAGGATGTCCGCGAGCGTGAGATGGCAATCTCCCTTCGCCGCTTTCAGCTTGCCGTCAGAGAGGAGCCGTGAGAGGCGTGCATAGGCGGCCCGGTCCACCGGATAGGTAAGGATCTCCGGCCCATCCACAGGCACGAGCCTGGCGCCGATCAGGAGGCGAAGGCCGGCACCCTTAGCCGCGATATGCGCGCGCACGACCCCGGCGAGCGTGTTGCGGTCCGCAACGCCGATCGCGGCATGGCCCAGCTCAGAAGCGCGCTGCACAAGCTCCTCTGCATGGCTGGCGCCGCGCAGGAAGGAAAAGTTCGTGGTGACGGCAAGCTCGGCATAGCCCGTCATGCAAAAAATCCCTGCACGAACCATTCGGGCAGGCCGCCCCGCCCGTCCTCGTAAAGCCCCTCACGGAAAACCCAGAAGCGGCGGCCGTCCGTATCCTCGATGCGGTAATAATCCCGGGTCCGGGGCAAGGCGGCGGGCGGCTGGCCGGCAGGCGGCAGGTGGGTCCACCATTCCGGCGCAATCCGCTCCGGCCCGTCCGCGCGCACGACCCTGTGCGCCCGCCGGCGCCAGACAAAGCGCAGGGGCGGTCCATCCGGCACCTGGGAGATCACCTCGACGCGCTCGGGGCGGTTCAGCATGCGCAGAGGGCGCGGGCCTGCCTGCGCGCACGAGCCTGGCGTAGGGCCCGGCATGAGAG
>JBKBNS010000047.1:0-5350 GCA_046295255.1 Glycocaulis sp. | reverse complement strand
CTCCAGCCGGATGAAGCCTTTGGCTTCGAGTTTCTGGAGCGTGTTGGTCATCGTGCCGCGCGTGACCTGGAAGGCGGCGGCGAGGCGGGCGGGCGTCCAGCCATCACCCAAGCGGACGCAGTGATGCAGCAGGCTGAACTGGGCGACTGTCAGATCATGCGGCAGCACACGCTCAAGACGATTGGCGGAGAGCTGGGCGATGATGCCGATTTCGTTGAGCAGACGGAAATACAGCGCCTGCTGGTCTGCCTTGGCCGGCGGTACGGATTTCGGCATCAGGCGGTCTCGATGAGATGGGCGGCGAGACCGCGGCGGGGCGCGGGCAGGACGGAGGTTGCGTATCCCGCACGCACAAGCATTTGCAGACGCTGGCCATTGCCGATGAGGGCGTGGACCTGCTCATATAGCTCCGCCATTTCGGGATATTCCTGCAAAGCCTGGCTCCAGGGGTGGATGGCCAGGCCCTGCGCCTCGGCCTCGAGGGCGAGGCGGAGATAGCCGCGGCCGGCGCTGAGTTCGCCCTCGCGGCTCGCACCATCATTGGCGATCCAGGCGAAGGCCGGGGCAGAGGCCGCGAGCGGGCGGTACATGTCGAGCCCCTGCTGGAAAGCTTGCGAAGTCGGATCGGCCAGGGTTTCGCGCGTCATGATGCCGGCGGCGTTCAGGGCGGCGAGCATGGGGCCTTCCAGCACCAGGCCGTCGCGGTGGCGGGCGACTTCGGCGGGGCCGATGCGCATCACGTCCACGCTTTCCTGCCAGGTTGCGGGGGTTGTCACTTCACGCTCGTGCCCGCGCCAGGTCAGGTCGCGCAGGCGGGCGGCAAGGTCGCCCTCCCCTATGGCTTGTGCCGTGAGGCCGGGGCGGTTGGCGGCGGCGGTGAGGCGGGCCAGCGCATCGGCCGGAACGGGGCGGGCGTCATAGGCGTTGCGGTTGGTGCGCCGGGTGAGGGCGTAGGCGAAGTGGGGGTCGGGCGCGGCGGCGCCTGGACGGAAGCGGACATGGGCGATGGGGCGGGTGTCCAGCCGGGCAGTGAGCGCGGGGGCGCCTTCGGGGAAAGGTTCTATATCAGTAACGTAGCCTTCGTCGGCAGCGGCAAGGGTGAGAAGCTCCAGGAAGCAACCATGGCCTATGAGGATCTGGCGGTCGAACGGGTCTGTCTCCGGCAGGCCGCGGGCGAGGTCTGTGTAGAGGGTGACGGCGTCATCGCCGTCGAGGCGGACAAGCCAAGGCTGCATGTTGTGAGGGTTGGGCGCGAGGAGCGCATAGGAGAGAAAGCGGCGGCGGTATTCGGCGGGGGTGCCCGCCACGCGCCAGGCCTCGCGGGCGGCGCGGCTGGGTTGGTTCAGCGCGGCGAAGGCGCCGGCGCCTGTGGCGGCGAGGACGACGCCGCCGCCGATAAGTTTGAGGATACCGCGTCGGGAGGGCATGGGGGGGCTCCAGTTGGTTTGACTTCAAACCTTTTTAGTTTGACACCAAACTATTGTCAAGCGCTCGTAGACGATTGCGTTTGTGGGCGGACCCATCGCCTGATAGCGTCGGCTTGAGTGGGAGGACGCAACATCATGAAAACACGCACGATCAATCCGACACCCTGGATGGAGCATTTTAACATGCACCACGGCGTCGAAGTCACCGGCGCGACGCGCACGCTCTATGTTTCTGGGCAGACGTCGACCGCGCCGGATGGATCCACGCTCCATGCGGGCGACATCTCGGCGCAGTATCCGGTCGCCTGGGCGAACCTCAAGGATGCGCTCGCCGAAGCGGGTATGACGCCTGCGAACATCGTGCGGCTCAACATCTACACGACTGACGTTGACGCTCTGATGGCGGTCGCGGGCGAGTTCACCGGACTGATCAAGGGCGACGGCACAGAAACCTCCGCGACGCTGGTGGGGGTGACCCGCCTGTTCGATCCCGGCCTGATGATCGAGCTGGAAGCGACGGCCTTGCCTGAACTGGATTCCGGCGGCGCATTGTTCTAGCTAGAGCGCCAATGAGGAGTCCTGATCCATGAAAACACGCGCCGCCGTTGCGTTTGAAGCGAAGAAACCGCTCGAGATCGTCGAACTGGACCTCGAAGGGCCGAAGGCCGGCGAGGTGCTGGTCGAGATCATGGCGACCGGCATCTGCCATACCGATGCCTACACGCTCGACGGGCTCGACAGCGAAGGCATCTTCCCCAGCGTTCTGGGCCATGAAGGCGCCGGCATCGTGCGCGAGGTTGGCGCGGGCGTCACCTCGGTAAAGCCCGGCGATCACGTCATCCCGCTCTACACGCCCGAATGCCGCCAGTGCAAAAGCTGCCTCTCGGGCAAGACCAATCTGTGTACGGCTATTCGCGCGACGCAAGGCAAGGGCCTGATGCCCGACGGCACCAGCCGCTTCAACTATAAAGGCCAGACCGTCTTCCACTATATGGGCTGCTCCACTTTCTCGAACTTCACGGTCCTGCCCGAAATAGCCGTCGCCAAAATCCGCGAGGACGCGCCCTTTGACAAAGCCTGCTATGTCGGCTGCGGCGTGACGACCGGCGTTGGCGCGGTGGTGAATACGGCGAAGGTTCAGGTCGGCGAAAATGTCGTCGTCTTTGGCCTCGGCGGCATCGGCCTCAACGTCATCCAGGGCGCGCGGATGGCGGGCGCAGATTTGATCGTCGGCGTCGACATCAATCCGGACAAGGAGGAATGGGGCCACAAATTCGGCATGACGCATTTCGTCAATCCGAAGAACGTCTCCGATGTCGTCGCCCATATCGTCGAACTCACCGGCGGCGGGGCGGACTATTCGTTCGACTGCACCGGCAACACCACCGTCATGCGCCAGGCGCTCGAATGCTGCCATCGCGGCTGGGGCACGTCGGTGGTCATCGGCGTGGCCGAATCCGGCAAGGAGATCAGCACACGGCCCTTCCAGCTGGTAACCGGGCGCAACTGGCGCGGCACAGCCTTCGGCGGCGCCAAGGGGCGGACCGACGTTCCGAAGATCGTCGACTGGTACATGAACGGCAAGATCGAAATCGACCCGATGATCACGCATGTCATGACGCTCGACAAGATCAACGACGCCTTCGACCTCATGCATGAAGGCAAGTCGATCCGGAGTGTGGTCGTCTACTGATAAATTTACCAACGGAGGAAACGCAAATGTTCAGTCACGTGATGGTCGGGTCAAACGACATCGGCAAATCCCAGAAATTCTATGACGCCCTGTTCGGCGCGCTCGGCGGCAAGCCGGCCATTGCCGATCCCAAAGGCCGCCTGATCTACATCCACAATGGCAGCATGTTCCTGGTCACCCCGCCCATCGACGGCCAGCCCGCCTGCCACGCCAATGGCGGCACGATCGGTTTCGCGGTCACCTCCACCGAACAGGCCGACGCCTGGCACAAGGCCGGCGTTGAGGCCGGCGGCACCGCCATCGAAGACCCGCCAGGCTGGCGCGAAGGCGGCGGCATGAAGCTCTACCTCGCTTACCTGCGCGACCCTGACGGCAACAAGCTCTGCACCATGATGCGCGGCTAACGGCAAACGGGAGTATCCGGAAAATGGTTTACCCCCAGCCGGATACTCCCGACCTGTCCCGCATCCGGTCAGAGGCCATCGCCGGCATCCTCGCGCGCGCCCTCGCCAGCTGCAATGAAGTCGCCTCGCTGGCAGACTGGTCCAAAGCCCTCGTCGCCCATATGCGCCTCCCCCTGACGCCAGACCTCAAAGCGGAAATCGAAACCCGCTGGCCCGCCCTCACCTATTTCTCCGAGGACGGAACGCCCCACACCGCGGCCCATGAAGGCTATATCGACGGCACCTTTGCCGTCTCCTTCCCGCGCGCCTGAAGACCAAAGGACACCCAAGATGACCGCCCTCACCCAAGTCTCCACCTGGAAATCCTTTGGCGGCACACTCTCCGTCCACGATCATGTTTCGCCTCTGCTGGGCTGCACGATGCGCTTTGCGGTCTACGTCCCGCCCCAGGCGAAGGATGGCCCCGTGCCGGTGCTCTGGTATCTCTCCGGCCTTACCTGCACATGGGCGAACATGATGGAGAAATCCGGGGTTCAGGCACATGCGGCCGAGCACGGCGTCATGATCATTGCGCCGGATACGTCGCCACGGGGCGAGGATGTGCCGGATGACGAGACCTATGATTTCGGCCAGGGCGCGGGCTTCTACCTGACGGCCACGGAAGATCCGTGGGCAAAGCATTACAGGATGGACCAATACATCACCGATGAATTGCCCGCCCTCATCGCCGCAAACTTTCCCGCCGATATGAGCCGCCAGGGCATCTTCGGCCATTCGATGGGCGGACACGGCGCCATCACGCTGCACCTGAAGCACAAGGACAGGTACAAATCCTGCTCCGCCTTCTCGCCGATCACCTCACCGGCACGGGTACCCTGGGGCCAAAAGGCGTTCACGGCGTATCTGGGCCCATTGTCTGTGCATGACGCGACGGAGCTGGTGAAGGAGCGTCAATCGCGGGCGCTGATCCTGATCGATACGGGGACGGCGGACAATTTCCTCGAGCCGCAGCTGAAACCGGATATCTTCATCGAAGCATGCAAGAATCATGGCCAGCGCCTCGATTACAGACTGCGCAATGGCTATGGCCACGACTATTATTTCATCGCGAGCTTCATGGGCGAGCATATCGCTCATCATGCAGAGGCGCTGAAGGCATAGGCTTTAGACGGCCTTGGCGTGGCGGCGCTCCGCGGCACTGGCTGGGAGCCGCGCGTCGAAACATTGCGCCACGGTGCGCAGCATGATGCGCGCCGCTTCGGGCACAGTGATGCGGCTTCCGGTGACGGCGCAGAGACCAGCCGCGGACAAACCTTCGGCCGCCACTAGCGCTGCATCGAGACTGCCAGGTGCAGCGCCCAGTTCAGCGCAGACCTCCGCGACATCGACTGTCAGATTACACATCAGCGCTTCAATGGCGCGGGCGCGCAACCGGTCGTCTTCGGTGAGGCGGAGGCCGCGCTCGGGCGGAAGGCGTCTGGCGCGGACCGCCTCACCCCAGGCACGCCGGTCCTTGTGGTTCTGGACATAGCCCTCGCGGAACTGGGAGATGGACGTGGCGCCGAAGGCGATCAGAGTCGCGTGCGGATCATCCGTATAGCCCTGAAAATTTCGGCGCAGGCGCCCTTCCCTGGCGGCGACTGCGAGCCGGTCATCGGCTTTCGCAAAATGGTCGAGCCCGATGACGACGTAGCCGGATGCCTCGAGTGTCATCGCGGCGACGCGGGCCTGCGCAAAGCGTTCCGCGAGCCCCGGCAGGGCGGCGCCGTCGATGGCGCGCTGATGCTTGGCAAACCAGGGCACATGCGCATATCCGAACAGGGCAA
>JBKBNS010000046.1:0-5551 GCA_046295255.1 Glycocaulis sp. | reverse complement strand
AAAGTCGCGGTTCTGGGTGCGTCGGGACGCCTCGGCCGCCTGATCATGGCCGAGATCATCCGCCGGCCTGACCTCGAGCTGATGGCCGGCGTCGTTCGCCATGATTCGGTGATGCTCGGCGCCGATCTCGGCGAGCTTGCCGAGACATCCCTCACCGGCATCGAAACCTCTGTCTCCATGCGCGATGCTGCGGATGTGGCCGACTTTGTCGTCGACGTCTCCTCACCCGCCGCGTCCGCCGCCTTTGCCCGCCAGCTCACCGAGCGCGGCGGTCCGCCTTTCGTCTGCGGGGTAACGGGGCTGGGCGCGGACGAGATGGCCGCCCTGGAGGCGGCATCGCAGACCGTCCCTGTACTTTATGCGCGCAATTTTTCGCTCGGCGCCGCGGTGATGCGCTGGCTGACAGCTGAGGCCGCGGGGCGTCTGCCCGCCGAACAATTCGATCTGGAAATCGTCGAGACCCATCACCGGCGCAAGGCGGATTCGCCTTCCGGCACCGCACTGGCCATTGGCGAGGCGGCAGCCGCTGCACGCGGGCTGGATCTGGAAAGCGAGGCCATCTTTGCCCGCCCGCGTCAGGGCGCGGCCCGCCCGGTTGGGGCCATCGGTTTTTCCGCCATCCGCGGCGGCGGGGCGGTGGGTGAACACTCTGCGCTTTTTCTTGGTGCGTTCGAGGAGCTGGAAATCCGCCATCGCGCCAGTGACCGCTTCATCTTCGCGCGCGGCGCCCTGGAAGCGGGCAAATGGCTCGCCAACCAGAAACCCGGCTTTTACGGCATCGAGGACGTGCTGGGCCTGGCGCGCTAACGCCCATACACTCCATTGAAACCCCGAACGCGGAGCGATCCGGCGCCTTTCTCCGGCTATCCTGCACCAGGTCCCGGCTCCGCGTTGCGGGCCGGGAGTTCAGGAAAGTCAGTGCGCCTGGCCCCAGGTGAGCGCGGCTTTGGCCTCCACCACCAGCGGTACCGAGAGATTGACCGCTGGCAGAGCCGCCTCGCCCATCACCTTCTGCACCAGCGGGATAAGCGCGCCGGCTTCCTCTTCGGGGCATTCGAACACCAGCTCGTCATGCACCTGTAACAGCATGCGCGCTTTCAGGTTTGCGTCTGTGAGTGCGGCGTCCATGCGCGCCATCGCCCGGCGGATGATATCGGCGGCGGACCCCTGGATGGGGGCATTGATCGCCTGGCGTTCGGCAAACTGGCGCATGGCCGGGTTCTTGTCGCGGATACCGGGGAAATGGCAGCGCCGCCCGAACACGGTCTCGATATAGCCCTGCTCGCGCGCTGTCTCCTTCATCGCCTCCATATAGGCGGCAATGCCGGGGAATTTTTGGAAATAGGCCTCGATATAGGCTTTCGCCTCGTCGCGCTTGATGCCGAGATTATTGGCAAGCCCGAAGGCGGAAATGCCATAGATGATACCAAAATTGATGGCTTTGGCCTTCCGCCGCGTCGCCCCGTCCATCTGGTCCAGCGGCACGCCGAACATTTCCGACGCCGTCATGGCGTGAATGTCATGGCCGGCTTTAAACGCGTCTTTCAGGGCATCGACACCGGCAATATGGGCCAGCAGCCTGAGCTCGATCTGGGAATAGTCGGCTGCCACCAGCACATGGCCCGGTTCGGCGACAAATGCCTCGCGGATCAGGCGCCCCTCTTCGGTGCGGATCGGAATGTTCTGCAGATTGGGGTCTGAACTGGAAAGCCGTCCCGTCGTCGTCGCCGCCAGCGAGAACGAGGTGTGCACCCGGCCCGTATCTGGATTGATCGCGGTTTTGAGCGCATCGGAATAGGTCGATTTCAGCTTGGCAAACTGGCGCCAGGTAAGCAGCGCGCGCGGCAGGGCATGGCCTTCATTGGCCAGCTCCTCCAGCACGCTCGCATCGGTCGACCAGGCGCCGGTCTTGGTCTTCTTGCCGCCGGGCAGGCCCATATCGCCAAAAATGATGTCGCCGATCTGCTTGGGACTGCCCAGATTGAAGCGCGTGCCCGCCGCCTCGAAGGCTTCCTCCTCGGCCTGCGCCATGCGCTGCGCAAACTCCGATGACAGGCGCGAAAGCTGCGCGACATCGACCTTGATACCATTGAGCTCCATGCGTGCCAGCACGGCGGGCATGGGCCGCTCAAGCGTCTCGTAGACGGTGGCAAGCCCTTTGCTGGCCAGGCCGGGCTTTAGAAGCTCGTAGAGGCGCAGTGTGATATCGGCGTCCTCGGCGGCGTATTCGGTCGCGCGTTTGAGATCGATCTCGCCAAAGCTCTTCTGGTTCTTGCCGGTGCCTGCGACGTCCTTGAAGGCGACCGGCTTGTGGCCCAGATGCAGCTCGGAAAGCTCGTCCATGCCGTGCCCGTGCAGGCCCGCCTCCTGCACATAGGAGATCAGCATCGTGTCTTCGACCGGCGCCATGGTGATGCCCTGACGGGCGAGCACGGCCAGATCGTATTTGATATTCTGGCCGACTTTCAGGACCGCCTTGTCTTCCAGCAACGGTTTGAGCCGCCCGATGGCTTGCGCCATCTCGATCTGCTGAGGTTTTCCCCCGCCATCGGCAAGGTCCCCGCCCAGGTGCGCCAGCGGGATGTAGCAGGCCTCGCCGGGCTTTACCGCGATGGAAATGCCGACAAGCCCTGCAGCGGTTGCGGACAGTGCGTCGGTCTCGGTATCGACCGCGATCACGCGCGCGGCTTTCGCCTTGGCGATCCAGTCCTGAAGCACCTCCACCGTCTGCACGCATTGATAGCCCGAACGGTCAATCGGCGCGGTCGCATCGCCGGTCTCGTCGGCGGGCCCGGCGCCCAGCGCCTCCTCGACGCGCCGCGTCAGGGTGCGGAATTCCATCGAGCGCAAAAAAGCGATCAGCTTCTCGCCATCGGGATCCACCGCGCCGAAATCTTCCAGAGGATCGGGGGTTTCGATGTCGTCTTTCAGCGTCACCAGCAGTTTCGAGATACGGGCATTGTCCGCATTCTCGATCAGCTTGGTGCGCCGCGCGGGCTGCTTGATCTCTTCAGCGCGCGCCAGCAGGGTTTCCAGATCCCCATAGGTGTTGATCAGCTCGGCCGCCGTCTTGATGCCGATGCCCGGCACGCCGGGCACATTGTCCACGCTGTCGCCTGCCAGCGCCTGCACATCGATCACCCGGTCGGGGCCGACGCCGAACTTCTCGCGCACTTCCGCGTCGCCAATCCGGCGCACCTTCATCGGGTCGAGCAGCGTCACCTGGCCATTGACCAGCTGCATCAGATCCTTGTCTGACGAGGCGATGGTGACGCGCGCGCCTTTTTCGGCGGCCTGGCGGGCATAGGTCGCGATCAGGTCGTCGGCTTCAAACCCGTCCATCTCGATCGAGGGCAGGTCAAACGCCTTGGTGGCATCGCGGATGATGGCGAACTGGGGCCGCAAATCTTCCGGCGGCTCGGGCCGGTGAGCCTTGTAGAGCGGATAGAGATCATTGCGGAAGGTCTTGGCCGAGTGATCGAAAATCACCGCCAGATGCGTCGGCTGGTCTTCGCCCTTGAGGTCCTCCAGGAGCTTCCACAGCATGTTGCAGAAACCCTGCACCGCGCCGACCGGCGTGCCGTCAGAGCGCGTCAGGGGAGGGAGGGCATGGTAGGCGCGGAAGATATAGCCCGACCCGTCCACCAGATAGACATGGGAATCTTTCGTGACGGGGCGTTGAATGGCCATGGGGGGCGTCCTTGGAAAATGCGGGGCAGATCGGCGTCTGCCGCAAACTAGGCCCGCTTCGCATGAGGAGCAATCAGGGGGTGTGTCACTCCGCGATCCCCCGGCCTTCAAGGCAGGGTGAACCCGTCAGGAGCCGGGGCCTCTTCGCCGGCGGGCAGGTCCCTTTCACGAAAACTGTCGAGTATGCGGAACACGGCCCCGACGCTGAGATCGGCGGCGATGTGGATAATGATGACCGGCCAGAGCGAATTGCCGGCGACAAACACGGCGGTCAGCATTGCCGCCATGGGCGCGACCCGCACCAGTCCGGCGGCCCCCTGGTAGAAATGGGCCGCTGTGAAGATAGCGACCGATGCCAGAGCCGCCGCCCAGAGCGGCATCAGCAAGGCCAGCGCACCGATCAGGAAGCCGCGAAAGATAATCTCCTCGGTGATCCCGGCGGTCACGGCCAGCCAGGGAAACAGGCGGTGTTCGGCCTGTGTACGTGGCCGGATCAGGTCTATGCCCTCTGCCGACCGGATCAGCTCACGCGTCTTCGCCCGGTCCTTGCGTGACAGGGCCAGCGCAACAGGCACCCAGACAAGGAAATAGAGGGTTGCCGCGCCAGCCATGGCCCAGGCGAGCCAGCCGCGCCATCCCTCCTCGGGCAGGCGAAGCCCCAGTCCGGCCAGATCGCGGCCGGACAGCAACCAGAACACCACGCAAACTGCAGCAAGAGCCCAGAGGCTCGCCATGGTCTCGCGGTAGAGCGCTGGCCTTGCCCCGGCTCTTCCGCCGCCGGCGAGCGCGCCCTTCCATTGGCCTTCCCGCACGGCCTGGGCGATGTGAAACAGAGCGAGGGCGGCTGCAGGCACCCATAAAAGAAGATCGGGAGAAAGCGGCTCGGTCATCATATCGGCCCTTGCAGGGAATGCGCGCAGCGTCGTAATATGTAAATAGAAATTCGCATTTACATAATGAGGTGGCAATGACGCGTCAAGGTATCAGGCCGGCCCGTCAGACCAGATCGCGCGCCACACGCGACCGGATGGTCGCTGCGCTGGAGACATTGTTGCGCAGCCGTCGCCTCGAGGCGATCACCGTCGCCGAAATCGCACAAGAGGCCGGGGTGTCGGTGGGTTCGGTCTACCGGCGATTTGAGAACCGCGAGGCCTTCATTCCGGTGGCGTTCGATCTCTACCGCGCTCGCCTCGAGACGTTCTTCAGCCAGCCGGAGAACCGGTACACGCCTGATCCAGCGGAAGGCCTGCGCACTACGCTGCGTGAACTGGCCGCGCTGGGCTGGCGCTTTCTCGCCGCGGAGACGCATCTGGTGCGCACCGCCCATATTCAGGCCCGGCTGAGGCCCGATCTGGTAGGCGATGACTGGCAGGCTTTGCTGGACCGTGCGCTGGGCAATAGCCGCACTCTCATCACGCTCTTTGCCAGTGAAATAAGGGTGAAGGACCATGACGCGGCGGCCCGCATGGTGACCTATCTGATGAACACCGCGCTGATTGAGCGTGCCCTCTACCCGGATGATGGCGTGGCCCGCCTTGTGCGCTCATCGGATGAGGAATTCTGCAACGCCATGGCCGATGCCGTTTTCGGCTATCTCACGGCCTGAGACGGCTCACCGTCCCACCCCCCTCTTTTGTCATGTCAGACATGGCGGTTGGGCCGCCTATGGGCTAGAAAAAACCCATGAGCGAGAACACGAATCAGGAATATGGCGCGGACAGCATCAAGGTCCTCAAAGGGCTTGATGCCGTACGCAAGCGTCCGGGCATGTATATCGGCGATACCGATGACGGTTCGGGCCTCCATCACATGGTCTACGAGGTGGTCGACAACGCCATCGACGAGGCGCTGGCAGGCCATT
>JBKBNS010000045.1:0-5639 GCA_046295255.1 Glycocaulis sp. | reverse complement strand
TCCTGCGCGACGATGGAGCCGAGGATCGGAATGGCGAAGGCATCAAGCCGCTCCAGCCAGCTCTCGCCCGGCGCGATCAGGACAAGCTGTTCAGGCTGGATCGAGGCGAGCGCCGCTGCCGGTCCGCCCGCGTGATCGATCAGCGCGAAGAGCAGGATGACCAGCCCGACAAGCACGATCGCGCCCTGCAATATGTCGGTCACCACCGAGGCGAGCAGCCCGCCCAGCAGGGTGTAGAGGATAACGAGGCCCGTCACCGCCATCAGCGTGATGTTCACGGGCAGGCCCGCCACCGTGGCCAGAAGTGCGGCGAGCGCCAGCAGCTGGGCCGCCGCCCAGATGACAGAGGTGGGGATGGAGACGCAGGCCGCTGCCACTTCAGCGCGCCCGCCGAACCGGTCGCGGAAGAAGTCAGCCAGCGTTATATAGCCCTTGGCGCGCAGGGCGCCGGCGACGGCGAGGGCCGCCAGCACCAGACAGATCGCATAGCCGAACGGCTCGGCGCGCGCGCCTGCAATGCCTTCGCTGGCGATGGTCGCGCTCGCGCCCATCACGGTCTCGCCGCCAAACCAGGTGGCAAAGACCGATATCCCGACCGCGAACATGCCCAGCCGCCGCCCGGCGACGAGATAGTCCACATCGCCCGCGATTTTGCGCGAGGCCCAGACCGCGATGCCCAGCTGAAGGACGACGTAGAAGATCAATGCGGCGAGAATCATGGGCGTCCCCCGAAGCCTGATGCCTGCATTTGGCAGATCAATTCCGCACTAGACCGCCAGCCGCCCGCGCTCAATCAGTTTTTCGGTGTCAATCACGCCTTCGCCTGCGCCGAGCGTTGTGGACTGGCTGGCAATGCGGCGGGTGAGGAAGGCGGACAATGCCGTATCCAGACCCGCATCCATCAGCGCGCGGGCCGTAAGGGCGAGGGCGGCCTGTTCGGTGAAGCGGCGCGCATCGGCCTCTCCTATACCGCCCGCGAGTGCAGCCATGATGCGGCCAATGAGGGCATCAAGGGCCGGGTGCTGGCCGGTTGCGCCCTGCAGGTATCCCATAAGCGCCTCACGGCTCTCAGGGTCGCGGGAAAGGGCGCGCAGCGTGTCGAGGGCGATGACATTGCCGGAGCCCTCCCAGATGGCATTGAGCGGGCTCTGGCGGAACATGCGCGGCAGGGGCGCTTCTTCCACATAGCCCGCGCCGCCATGGGCCTCCATCGCCTCATAAACCAGATACGGCGCACGCTTGCAGATCCAGTATTTCGCAATCGGGGTGAGGATGCGCGCCAGCGCCGCCTCAGCCGGATCGCTGGCCATCACATCAAAGGCGCGCGCGACCCGGAAGGCCAGCGCCATCGCCGCTTCGGCTTCCATCGCAAGCTCGGCTACGACTTCCCGCATGAGCGGCTGGTCGATCAGGCGGCGCTGAAAGGCTGCGCGCCGGTCCACATGCCAGAGCGCGTGGAAGCTCGCGGTGCGGATGAGGCCGGCCGAGCCTGCAAGGCAATCAAGGCGCGTGTGATTGACCATCTCGATAATGGTGCGCACGCCCCGGCCGGGCTCGCCGACACGCCGGGCATAGGCGCCATGATACTCGATCTCCGAGGACGCGTTGGAGCGGTCGCCGAGCTTGTCCTTCAGGCGCTGAATCTCGATTGAATTGCGTGTGCCGTCAGGACGCCAGCGCGGCACCAGGAAGCAGGAGAGGGCGGTATTATCGCCTTCGCCTTCATAGGCAAGGGTGAGGAAGCTGTCGCACATGGGCGCGGAGCAGAACCATTTATGCCCCGTCAGCTCCACCTCGTCCCCGCCAATACTGACCGCGCGGGTTTCGTTGGCGCGCACGTCCGATCCACCCTGCTTTTCTGTCATCGCCATGCCGATGGTCAGGCCCGTCTTTTCGGCCATCGGTTTCATGGCCGGGTCATAGGCGCTGGCGGTTGCGCCCCTGATCCAGCCCTCCGCCCAGTCCGCATGGCGCAGAGCCGGCACGCAGGCATAGGTCATCGACATGGGGCAGCACACGCCGGCATCGGCATGGCCCATCAGCATCAGCAGGGCAGAATGCAGCGTGTGCGGCGCGCTGTCGGTGTGCCAGGCGGCAGCCGATACACCCGCCTCCAGCCCCGCGCGCATGAGCTGATGATAGGCCGGGTGAAACTCCACCTCGTCTATGCGCTGGCCATAGCGGTCAAACGGCTTGAAGCGGGGCGGGTTTTCATTCGCCTGCCGGCCCCATTCCTGAACCTCGCCAGAGCCGGTAAGAGCGCCGAACTGGCTCAAGCGACCGGCATGCCCGTCCCCGCCGTTGCGCGTTACCGCATCGCTCAGCACGCGGTCTGCGGTAAAGAGATTGATGTCCACCAGCGGTTCGGACTGGTTGAACACGGTGTGGGTGCGAAGCCGGGTGCGCGGCGCATGGGGCTGTGTCATGGCTGCAGTCTTGCGCGCGGAGCGGCCCTGCGTAAAGCGGGGATGAGCTCAGGCCGGGTTGATGCGCGGATCGTGGCGGGAGGCTTCGTAGAGCGCGATGGCTGCCGCGTTGGAGACATTGAGGCTCTCCGCCTTCGGGCCCATCGGAATACGCGCCAGCACATCGCAGTGATCGGCGACGCGCGGGCGCAGGCCCTTGTCCTCGGCCCCCAGTACGATGACGAGACCGGGTGCCCGGCCCATCTGCGCAATGCCCTGTTCCACCGCAGGGGCGAGGGCGGTTTCGGCTTCACCTGCCAGGCCAATCACGAAGCGGCCGGCCTCACGGAAGGCTTCCAGCGTATTGGCGATATTGGTGACGTGGACGTGGGAGACCGTCTCCGCGCACCCCACCGCGCTCTTGCACACCGTGCCAAAGACGGGCGGGGATTTGCGGTCCTGCATGACGAGCGCGCGCGCGCCGAAGGCCGCTGCGGAGCGGAAGATGGCGCCGACATTGTGTGGATCGGTTATCTGGTCGAGCACCACCAGCAGGCCGTGATTGGCGTCGGTGACCGCCTGAACGGACTCCGGATCAAGCGCCTTTGCTTTTAGCGCAAAGCCCTGATGCACGGCCGTGTCGGGCAGGCGGGTGCTGATCTGGCCGGGCTCTTCTACCTGAGGCGCAATCCGGGCGCGGGCCTCGTCGCTCAGCTCGGCCGCGGCATTGCGCGTCAGGTGCAGGGAGAGGGGGGTGCGTCTGGGGTTGGCGAGAGCGGCCAGAACCGCGTGGCGGCCCCATATCCAGCCCTCGCCCGGAGGGAGCGATTCCCCGCGCTGCGGACCCGGCTGACGGGCAGGTCCGCGCCTTTGTGCGAAACCCGGTCTGGAGGTGTTGCGCTGGTTGGAGGCCATAAGTATAAGTCGCGTCCCGGCGATTGAGACGGCCTCGTTAGGACGGCGCGCTCCAAAGCGCAACACCGTTCGGCGGGGCCTTGCTTTTTCGCTGCTCTGGCCGGTCCGCCCGGCGCAGGGGCCTTCAGGAGGGGTGGGAGAGTGGTTAAATCCAGCAGACTGTAAATCTGCCCGCGCAAGCGTACGCTGGTTCGAATCCAGCCCCCTCCACCATTCTTAGCCGGTCTGCCGATAGGCAGGCCAATCGATCCGGGGATCGATTGGAGGCGGTGAATGCCCCGGCAGGGGCCTTCGCTCGCGATGCGAGCTACGGCTTGGCAAGCCAGCACAGCATCGGCAATGGCCTTCACTCGCGATGCGAGGTCTTGCCAGCGCGGGCTTTCCCCTGCAAAACCGGGTCAGCGCGGGTGTAGTTCAATGGTAGAACGTCAGCCTTCCAAGCTGAATATGTCGGTTCGATCCCGTCCACCCGCTCCAGTCTTTCAGCGCCGGCTGTGGCTGACCTGTTTGTCGTGGCAGCCAGACGCGTGGTGATCGATGATGGAGTCAGTTCGGGCATTCCACCCCGAAAGTGGCCCGCGCAGGAAGAGCAATGGTTGAAACCCTTCTTTCACTGACGGACCGTGCCCAGCGCCTGAAGAGCCAGGGCAGGCTCCAGGAGGCCATAGCGGTTCATGAGATGGCCGTGCGGGCCTATCCCAATAACGGCATTGCTGCGCATAATCTTGCCGCGACACTGGGAGATGCCGGACGTCATGGTGAAAGCGTTGTCCAGGCGCGCCGGGCGGTGTCGCTGGGAGCGCGGACTGTCGAGACCCATCTCGTACTTGCGCGCGCGCTTGTGAATACCGGTGAACTGGATGAGGCGCTGAAAGCTTTTGACGCGGCGTGTGCTGCCGGCCCTCTGAACGTGCAAGCCCAGTTTGAACGCTGTCAGCTCATATGGATGATGACAGGGGATGCAGGTGCGGCGCTGGCTGCCGTGGACGCCGATATCAGGCGTCAGGGCGGGGCGGGTCCGCTGCATTTCGTGAGGGCGAGGGTTCTTCAATATACCGGCGATATGGAGGGCGCGTGCCGCGAGATCGATGCACTTGTCCGGCGCGAACCGCACAATCTGGTCTTGCTGTGTCAGAGCGCGCATCTGCTGTGTCAGGGCGGACATGTCCAGCGGGCACACGAATTGGCCGGTCAGGCGCTTGCCATGGCACCGGAGCATTTCTTCGCGCTAGAGGCCTGGGCCAATACCTGCCTTGCGCGCGGTGATGCGGCTGCAGCCTCGGACAGTGCGCAGCGCCTGCTCCGGCTGGCGCCGGACAATCAGCAGGCGATCAACTTTCAGGCGATGGTGTGGCGCATGACTGGCGATCCTCGCTTTGAGGAGCTTTATGACTATGACGCATTTGTCGTGCCGCAATACATCAGCCCTCCGGACGGCTGGACCAGCCGGCAGGCCTATCTGCATGATCTTGCGGGTGAACTGAAGGCCGCCCATCCCTACCGTAGCCATCCGTTTGCCCAGTCTGTTCAGCATGGCAGCCAGCGCCCGGACATATTGTCGGTCCAGACCCCTGCCATTCAGGCTTTTCGCTCAGCGCTTACCCCCCTTGTGAACGCCCATATCGAGGCGCTGGGGGAAGGGAGCGATCCGCTCCGCCGCCGCAGGAGCCGTGGCTGGACGATACAGGGCATCTGGTCGGTCTGGCTTCAGCCCGGCGGCTTCCATATTGACCATGTCCACCCCGACGGGTGGTTGTCATCGGCGTTCTATGTAGAGCTGCCGTCCGCGATTGATAGCGGTTCGCGCGAAGGCTGGATACGGTTTGGGGAATCCGGGATCCGCGTTGATCCCCATCAGCCAGCGCAGCACTGGGTCAGGCCCGAGCCGGGCATGCTGGTATTGTTTCCCTCTTATATGTGGCACGGGACGATACCCTTTAGCGGTGATGAGCCGCGCCTGACGATTGCGATGGACATAGTGCCGGCCTGAGTTGGCAAAGGACGGCTGTTGCAGCAGATCTCGCTTTGGGGCGGGGCGGGCAGTTTCGCGAACCATACATTTCATCGTCATTCGCCTTGCTCCTCCCTCCTGCTTTAGAACGGCGCGGTCTGGCTCTGACACACCCGAGGCGCGCAAACCTCTTGCAAGCGCGCGCCCTGAGCGCTATCCCGCGCCGTCAGTTCAACCGGCAGGGCCTGACCGCCCTGCCCATCCAGCAGATTGCGACGAGGACAAGGCGCGATGGCCAAGGCAAAGTTTGAGCGTAACAAGCCGCACGTTAACGTTGGCACGATTGGTCACGTTGACCATGGCAAGAC
>JBKBNS010000044.1:0-5843 GCA_046295255.1 Glycocaulis sp. | reverse complement strand
GCGGCGCTGGCTTAGGGCCTGTACTCATCAAGGTTTCGGGCCCCGGAGCGAACTTTGGTTCGCTCCGACTCTTTGCCAGGTGAGGCAAGCGGCTTGCAGCCGCCTGCCGGGGCGTAGCGGATTTGGTTCCTGACAAGGAGAGACGGCCGCCGTGGAGCATCCCTCCACAAGGACGGTTCGACGCTGTCAGGGGTGAAATCCGCCGCGCACCGCAGGAGTATGGCGAAAATCGCCCACTCTTGCGTCGCAATCCCAGACAAGAGGGCGGCCCTTCCATCGGGCCTGCTCCTGATACTGAACGATTTTCGCGCATATCACGCGCCAAACCCTTCATGAGTACAGGCCCTAGTCTTCCAGCTCCACGGTGATGACCTTGCCGTTCTCCAGAACCAGGGCCAGCTCGCCGCGTTTCAGCTTCAGCGCCGTCTCGCCGAACACCTTGTAGCGCCAGCCGCTCATGGCGGGCACGTCGGCCTTGTCGCTGGCGGCGATCTGCTCAAGGTCCGGCACGTTGGCGATGAGGCGCGGGGCCACGCCCTCTTCCTCGGCGACCGCGCGCAGCAGCACTTTCAGAAGCTCCACCACCGGGCCGATATTCGGCGGCAGATGGGTCTGGCGCGGCAGCTTGGGCGCATGGGCCTCCGGCTTCTCCATCGCCGTGCGCATCATCTCCAGCAGGCGCTCGGCCGGCTTGGAGCGTTCAAAGCCCTTCGGGATGGCACGCAGCGCGGCCAGTTGCTCCGCGTTTGTAGGTGCGGCCTGGGCCAGCTCGTAAATGCCGTCATCCTTCATCACCCGGCTGCGCGGGACGTCGCGCATCTGCGCTTCGCTTTCGCGCCACTGGGCGGCGGTCTTCATCGCGGCGAGCCATTTGGGATGGGTCTTGCGCGGCTTCAGCCGTTTCCACGCATCCTCCGGCGCCATGCGGTAGGTGTCCGGGCTGGTCAGCAGGCGCATCTCCTCGGCCAGCCAGCTTTCGCGGCCTGCCTCGTCCAGCTTGCCGGTAAGGAGCGGGTAGAGATCGCGCAGATGGGTGACATCGGCGAGGGCATATTCCGCCTGCCGGTCAGAGAGCGGGCGGCGCGACCAGTCGGTAAAGCGCGAGCCCTTGTCGATCTCGCGCCCGAGCAGCTCGCGCACCAGATTGTCATAGGAAATGCTGTCACCCAGCCCTACGGCGGCCGCTGCGATCTGGGTGTCGAACAGCGGATCGGGGATCAGCTCGGTGCCCTTGTGGAAGAAGATTTCCAGATCCTGCCGGCAGGCATGGAACACTTTCACCGTGTCCTTCTTGCGCAGGAATTCCAGGAAAGGCTCAAGGCTGACGCCTTCTGCCATCGGGTCGATGAGCACTTCGGTCTTCGCGCCCGCCGCCTGTATCAGGCAGAGCTGCGGCCAGAACGTGCTCTCGCGCATGAATTCGGTGTCGACCGCAACGTGGCGGTCCTTGCCAAGGGCCTTGCAGGCATTGGCCAGATGCTCGGTGGTCTGAATCAGCTCCATGTATCCACGCCTTAGCGCGACAGGCCCGGTTTGGCGAGCGCGCTTTACGGTGCGTAGCGTCCGGGCCGTGTCATGCGCCAGAGCGCAAACAGCCCGGCAAGCCCGGAAATGACAGCGATATAGCCGAACGCGGCCTGCAGGGGCAGGGACATGAGCGCGATCACGGCGAGCGAGAACTGGCCAAGGCTGGCGGTCGCCGCGTTCATGATACCGCCGGCCGCCAGTATGCGTCCGCGTATCTCCGGCTTTGCCCGGCGCTGCGCCATCGCCTGCAGCGGCACCACGAACAGGCCCGCACTGACCGCTGACAGGCCGAGAGCGGCCAGAATGGCCCAGTTGTCCGGGCTGGAGACGAACTCCACCGCGTCGGTCAGGGCGGACGGGTCGGGCTCGGGCCAGCCGAGCGTTGTCAGCGCGACGAAGCTCGGGAAGATGACGAGCCCGAACGCGCCGATGACGGTGAAGATGAGCGCGTCCTGCCCGCGCGTGAACAGGCCGCACAGGATCGCGCCCAGCGCTGCGCCGACGGTGAAGAGTGCGGTGAGCGCCAGCCCCACCGTCTCGTCCCCGCCCAGCACTGCGGCGGTAAAGAGCGGCATCAGGGTCAGCACCGAGGCGGCGAGCATCCAGAACCAGGCCGCGCCGAGCAGCGGGCGCAGCACGTCTGGCGCCTTGAAGGCGAAGCCGATCACCCGCACCGTCTCGGTGACGATGTTCCAGCGGATTTTCAGATCCTGCGAGGCGGCGGGCGCAGGGCTGTTCAGGCACATGATCAGCCAGCCTGCGATCGCGACGCCGACCAGCGTGAAGGCCAGCATCTGCGCGGCATCCTCGCGCACCACGAACATCACGGCGAGCGCCGCGCCGGTGAGGATGGCGACATTCAGTGTGCCGGAGATCAGCGCATTGCCGGTCACCAGTTCGCGCCCTTCCAGCAGGGTGGGCAGGGCGGCATTGCGCGCAGGCGCGAAGAAGGCCGACTGCATGCCCATGAGGAAGAGGATGATGACGAGGATGAGCCCGTTGCCGAGGAAGAAGCCGATGGCCGCCCCCAGCATCAGGAAAATCTCGATGAACTTGGTGCGCCGCATGATGAAGGCGCGGTCATACTTGTCGGCCACCTGACCGGCGACGGCGGAGAACAGGAAGATGGGCAGGGTCAGCGCGGTCGCGGCGATGGGCACCATCAGCTCGCGCTCCAGCCCGAATATGGTCAGGCCCTGAAACGTCGCCAGATTGACCAGCGCGAAGCGGAACAGATTGTCGTTGAACGCGCCCATGGCCTGGGCGAGCATTAGCGGAGCAAACCGCCGCTGCACCAGAAGGCGCGCGGCCACACCAAGGCTCATCGGATCATTCCTCCCCGCCGCCAGCGCGTATCAGTTCGGCTGTGCGTGTTTCTATCCGTTCCTCAAGCTGGCCCATGAACGCTTCCTTGTCTTCCCCCGGCATGAGCGGTTCGAGGAATTCCACCGTGATTGTGCGCGGCCGCTTGACGAAGGATTGCCGGTCCCAGGCGAGGCCGAGGCTGGTTGCCACTGGCACTACGGGCCGGTCCAGATCACGGGCCAGATGATAGACGCCCTTGCGGTAGGGATGTTTCTCGCCGGGCGCAGCCAGATGGCCCTCGGGATAGATCAGGATGTGGCGGCGGTCCCTCTGCAGCCGCTCCAGCGACGCGGCCATGCGGGCGCGCGCCTCCTCCCCGCCATTATTGGACAGCACCACCGCGCCTGCCTTTCTGAGGATGTATCCCACCAGCGGAAACTTCATCAGATGGTCGCCCGCCACAAAGGCGAGCGGGCGCACGGTCGCCAGCATGATGAAGCCATCGCCCCAGCTCTGGTGCTTGGCCGCGATCACGCTCGGCGTCCGGCTGAGATATTGCGTGCCGCGCAGATCAATGCGGATGCCCGCGATGAAGCGCATGATGAAGGCCATGGCCCGTCCGTAGGAGAACAGGCCGAAGCTGAGCGGGCGCTTGCCCGGCAGTACGGCCAGCACCGCGCAGATCACCGCAAAGCTGATCGTCACCAGCCAGTAGGCAATCTCGAACAGCGTGCTTCGGATGAGTTTCATGGGCGTGTCTCTGACATTGGCTCAGTAGCCCAGCGCGTAACGGGCGAGATGGGAAGCTATGAATTCCAGCGCGTCGGCGCGTGTCTGATCTTCCGGCATCTCTGCCCGGTCAAGTATCTCGAAATGCGTGTGGTTGCGGTCGGCACACAGCCAGTTGCCGTCCTGTGCCGGATGAACGCGCGTCAGACCAAACCGGGCATCAAGCTGGGCCCAATATTCCTCAACCGTCAAAATGCAATCTCAAGCATGGACCACCAGCGCGTGTTCCAGCCCGGTAAAGCCTTTGCCGGTTTTAGGCTCTGACTGTTCAACGGCTACCGATACCGGTGCACCGGAACTGCCTTCGCGCTCAAGATAGCGCTGGAGAACTCGCGGTGCGCGCTCCAGTACCTGATCCACCGAACTGCCCTGCACGAAAAAACCCGGCAGGCCGTCAATGGTGGCAATGAGCCATCCCGACGTCTTGTGCGCGGCGATTTTCAATGTGTAGCGGCGGGACATTTCCGGTGTCTTTCGTGTGATGCCTGCTGACATGAATATGGGCTAATCCTGTTCACATATCAATTTGGCCCGGAGGTTCCCCCATGACCCGCACCCGCATCCATACCGGCGCGCCCTGGGAGGCGCGCTATGGCTATTGCCGCGCCGTGCGGGCGGGCAATCTCGTCTTCGTGACAGGAACGGTGGCGCTCGACGCGGATGGCAGCCCCCATGCGCCGGGCGATCACGGGGCACAGGCCGCCCGCGCGCTGGAGATCATCGAGGGCGCGCTGAACGAGGCGGGCGCGAGAATGTCCGACGTGGTGCGCACGCGCATGTTCGTCGTGGGCATGACGCCGGAAGCGCAGGCCGCCATTGGCGAGGCCCACCGCGCCGTGTTCGCTGCCTTCCCGCCCGCAACCAGCATGATCGGGGTGGCGGCGCTGGTCGATCCGGCCTTCGTGGTGGAGATCGAGGCCGACGCGGTGGTGGGCTGATCCGGCCTGCGTACAATCAGACGGTTAGCGCTTCATCAAGCAAGGGCGGGCAGGGTGTGGATTGCGCGTTATTGATCTGACGGGGGCGTCGCCCATGAGCCTAGCGGCCGAGATGCCGGCACCGGATGTGCTCCGGGCCGCCAATATCCATCCCGAGACCGGGCTGGCGACCGACTATCTCAACCACTTCAACGAAGTGGTGATGCTGCTCGACATGCTGCCGGACATGCCCGATTGTGCAGAAGACGTGCTGGTCTGGGAGCCTTGCAGCTATGAGGCCCATTTCGAGCGTACCGGCTATAGCGGCCGCGAGACTGTGGCCGCGGCCTGGCGCGCCGCTCCGCGCGCCGTGCGGGCCCATTTCGAGACCCTGATCTCGGCGCTCGATAATATCATCACGGACCTACAGGAGCGCGTGCGTGCGGGCGACATTGCCGGAGCGGCCGAGGGCGCGCGCAGCGAGGCGGAACCCCTGCTGGCGGCGGCGCGCGCGGCGGTCCACGGCCATGTGACCGGCGAGGCCGAACCCGGTCAGGATGCCGCGCAGGCAAGTGTGGACGCGCTGTTTGGCTAGGCCCGGGACTGACGCTGGACCGCCAAGGTCGCCAGCCCTGCCAGTACATAGCCGCCCAGCGCCGCCAGAATCGAGAACAGGAAGGCGCCGGGGATTTCAAACACCCAGTCGCCAAGCCAGATCGCGATCAGCCCGCTGGCAAGCGCGGCGAGCGCGCTCCACTCATTGCCAAAGCGGGTGTGCAACCCGATCAGTAGCGAGACCAGCAGCCCCGCCGAGCCGAGCGAAGAGGCCAGTTCGACCAGCCCGTAAATCGTCTCCCCGCGCGTGGCCACGATATAGGCGCACACACCGGCCACCACGGTGAAGCCGCGCGCGGCCAGCAGTTTTTCGCGCGGGCCGGCCTTCGTGCGCACCCGGCTGTAAAGGTTCTCCGTCGTCAGCGCCGAGACCGCGAGCAGAGCTGAGTCCACGGTGGACAGCACGGCGGAGAACAGCGCGCCTGCGAACACCACGAACAGGGCGGTCGGCAACAGCTCGGCAGCGAGGTTTGGCAGGAAGAGATCGCCCGCGTCCGGATCAAATCCTGCGCCTGCCCCGATCAGGCCGAAGGCGAGCGGGAAGAAACCGACAGCCAGATAGAGCCCGCCTGCCAGCAGACCGCCGCGCACGGCGATTCTGGCTGTCTTCGCGCCCAGAAAGCGCGAGATCAGCTCCTGCGCGACGATGGAGCCGAGGATCGGAATGGCGAAGGCATCAAGCCGCTCCAG
>JBKBNS010000043.1:0-7226 GCA_046295255.1 Glycocaulis sp. | reverse complement strand
ATCCCTGACAGCGTCGAGCCGCCCTTGTGGAGGAATGCTCCACGGCGGCCGTCTCTCCTTGTCAGGAACCAAATCCGCTACGCGTCACGCCCGAAACCTTTATGAGTACAGGCCCTAGCCCAGCAACCCATAGCGGCCAAACTGCCACACCGGGCGTTGAAATCTGGTCACACTCGGTCCACCATGCCTGCCGGTTCGTGATCGAAGGGCGCTCAAGTCTTGCCGGCATCGCTTCTCCGCAAAGTGCGCTCGCTGCGCCTGTCCGTGTTTGCCACGGCCTTCCTGATTGCGGCGCTGGGCGTGATCGCCTGCGCGGTGCTGGCCGTGTCGGAGCAGGGCGCCATCGGCACGCTCGGCCTTGTCTTCTATGTCATCCTCACCGTTTCAGGCCTCATCATTGCGGGGCTGGCGGGCGCGGTGAGCGTGCGTGCGGCGCGCATCTTCCTGGGCCGCCGCTTTGGCGCGCCCGCGCCGCGCCTGCACATGCGCTTCATGGCGCTGTTTGCGGTTGCGGCCGTGGCTCCGGCCTTCCTGATGGCGCTGCTTCTGGCGCTGGTGCTGGGCCGGGGTGTGGAGTTCTGGTTCGGCGAGCGGGTGACGACGCTGGTGGAGACCATGGCCGAGATCGGCCGGGCGCAGGCCCCGCTGGAGCTGAACCTCGCCGAACTGCAACTGGTCTCGATGGCAGGTGACCTGTCCTACCCCGAAGCGGTCGCCGCCATGACCGAAAGCCGCATCGAATACACCCAGTATCTGCGCAATCAGGCCATCGGGCGCAATTTTGCCGCCGCCTACGTGCTCGACAGCCAGTCGACCGTGCTGGCGCGCGCCGAAGCGCCCGGCGCCCCGGCCTTCGTGGCGCCTTCCCAGCGCATGTTCGAGTTTGCCAGCTCACGCGATATCGGCGTCAGCGATCCCACCCAGCGCGAGGACGGGCCGTCCTATGTGCGCCTGCTGGTCAATCTGCCCGCCTATGAGGACGCCTTCCTCTACGTGGTCTGGTACGTGGATCTGGGCGTGCTGACGGCCGCAGAGGAAGCGACCGCCTCCTACCGGCAGGCCGTGGCGAGAGAGGAGGGGATGAGGCAGGTCTTCATCCTCGTCTATATCGCCGCTGTGGCACTGATCCTTGTGGGAGCGCTCTGGCTGGCGCTGGGCGCGGCAAGCCGCGTGGTGGCCCCTGTAGGCCGTCTGGTGAGCGCGGCAGAACGCGTGCGCCGGGGCGATCTGGACGCACGCGTCCACGTGCAGCGCGATGATGACGAGATTGCCGCGCTCGGCCGGGCCTTCAACCGCATGACGCGCCAGCTGCGCAGCCAGCGGCGCGCGCTTCTGGAAGCCAATGCGGAATCAGAGCGCCGCCGCACCTTTATCGAGGCGGTGCTAACCGGCGTCAGCGCAGGCGTGGTCGGCCTTGATGAAGCAAACCGCATCACGCTGGTGAACCGCTCTGCCGCGCTTCTGCTGGGCACCCGGCCGGACGTGCTGACCGGCCAGCGGGTGGATGATGAGCTGGGCATGTTCACCACCATTGTGGAGGAGGCCCGGCGCAGCCGCTCCGACGTGGTGGAGCGCCAGATCGACATTCCCGGCCTTGATGGCGCCCTGCTCAACCTCAATGTGCGCGCCGCCGCTGATGATGATGGCGGGCTGGTCATCACCTTTGACGATGTGACGCGGCTGGTCTCCGCCCAGCGCAATGCCGCCTGGCGTGATGTCGCACGGCGGATCGCGCACGAGATCAAGAACCCGCTTACCCCCATCCAGCTCTCCGCCGAGCGCATCCGGCGCAAATACCGCGCGGGCATTCCCGATGAGGAGGCCGGCACGTTTGACAAGTGCGTGGAGACTATCATCCGCCAGGTCAGCGATATCGGGCGCATGGTGGACGAGTTCTCCACCTTTGCGCGCATGCCGACCCCGAAAATGGAAGCCTCCGATCTGGTGGGCGTGGTCGAGGGGGCGGTGTTCTCCCAGCGCGTGGCCTCGCCGCGCCTGCGGGTGCCGCTCAGCGTCCCGGCGGAGTCCGTGATCGTGGAATGCGACAGCCGCCTTGCCGCCCAGGCGCTCGCCAACATCCTGAAAAATGCCGGGGAGAGCGTGCTCGCCCGGCTGGACGAGGAAGGGCTCAAACAGGGCGGCGAGATCGCCGTGGAGCTGCGGGTGGACGATGAGACGGCGGTCATCGAGGTCACCGATAACGGCCTTGGCTGGCCGATGGCCGACCGGGCACGCCTGACCGAGCCCTACATGACCACGCGCGAAAAGGGGACGGGGCTGGGCCTGGCCATCGTGCGGCGCGTCATGGAGGATCATGGCGGACGCCTTGAACTGGACGAGCGGCCTGATGGCGAACGCGGTGCGGTCGTGCGTCTGGCCTTTCCCTTGCTTGAAATTGCGAACGCGGCGAATGACGCCGCACTGTCGAAAGAGGCATGACGCATGGCGCATGACATTCTGGTCGTCGATGACGAGGCCGATATCCGCGAGCTGATTGGCGGCCTGCTGGAGGATGAGGGCTATACCGCCCGCTATGCCGGCGATGCCGACGAGGCGCTGGCCGCGATACGCCAGCGCAAGCCCTCCCTTGCCATTCTGGATGTCTGGCTGCAGGGCAGCCGCATGGACGGGATCGCGCTGCTCGACGAGATGCGCACCATCGATCCCGGCCTGCCGGTGATTGTGATTTCCGGCCATGGCACGATCGAGACGGCGGTCGCGGCCATCCGCAAGGGCGCCTATGACTTCATCGAGAAGCCGTTCAAGTCCGACAAGCTGCTGCTGACGGTGGAGCGGGCGCTGGAAGCCACCCAGCTGCGCCGGGAAAACGCCGAGCTACGCGCGCGCACGGAGATGCACAGCGAGTTCATCGGCCGCTCGCCCGCGGCCACCCAGCTGCGCCAGACCATCGACCGCGTGGCTGCGGCCAATTCGCGTGTGCTGATCTCCGGCCCGGCCGGTTGCGGCAAGGAGCTGATCGCGCGCCTCATCCATGCCCGCTCCCCGCGTGCGGCCGGCCAGTTCGTGCCGGTGAGCGCGGCCATGATGAACCCGGAGCGGGTAGAGGAAGAACTATTCGGGGCCGAGCGCGCCGATGGCGGGATTGACCGTATCGGCCTGCTGGAACAGGCCCATGGCGGGACACTTTTCCTCGACGAGGTGGGCGACATGCCGCTGGCGACGCAAGGCAAGCTGCTGCGCATGCTGGTCGAGCAGCGCTTCCGGCGCCTTGGCGGCGGGGGGGATGTGGAGGTGAATGTGCGCGTGCTCTCCTCCAGCTCGCGCGATCTGCGCGCGCTGATCACGCAAGGGCGCTTCCGCGAGGATCTCTATCACCGCCTGGCCGTGGTGCCGGTGGAGGTGCCGCCCCTGTCTGACCGGCGCGAGGACATTCCCATGCTGGTGGAGCATTTCATCGACCGGCTGACCGCCATGTCCGGCCTCAATCCGCGCCAGATCGGCGAGGATGCGATGGCGGCCCTGCAGGCCCATATCTGGCCCGGCAATGTGCGCCAGCTGCGCAATAATGTGGAGCGGGTGCTGATCCTGGCGACCGGCGATCCGGCGCGGCCGATCACGCTGGACGCGCTGCCCTCCGAGGTGGTGGGCCGCGAAAGCGGGCCGGGCGGGCTGGATACCGAGCGCATGATCGCCCTGCCGCTGCGCGATGCGCGGGAGAATTTCGAGCGCGAATACCTCAAGGCCCAGATCAGCCGGTTCGGCGGGAATATCTCGCGCACCGCCTCCTTCATCGGCATGGAGCGCTCGGCCCTGCACCGCAAGCTGAAGAGCCTTGGGGTCAGCGGCAATGAGCGCGGCGACGAGGCCGATGAGGCCTCTTCCGGCGGGAGCTAGGCAGCCATGAAGGCGGTTGTATGCGGCGCAGGACGGGTCGGCTACGGGATTGCCCGTGAACTGGCGGGCGAGGGCAATGCCGTCACCGTCGTGGACTGGCACCAGCACCTGATCGACCGGGTGACGACGGATCTCGATGTGCGCGGCGTGGTCGGCCATGGCGCCCATCCCGACACGCTGGAACGGGCCGGGATACGCGATGCGGACCTGTTGGTGGCCGTCACCTATTCCGATGAGACCAACATGGTCGCCTGCCAGGTGGCCCATTCGCTCTTCAACACGCCGCTGAAGATCGCGCGGGTGCGCGCCCAGAGCTATCTGGACAAGGCCTGGCGTGATCTTTTCGCGCAGGGCGCAATGCCCATTGACGTGACCATCTCGCCCGAGCTGGAGGTCAGCCGCGCCATCCTGCAGCGCATGGAAACGCCCGGCGCCTCGGCGACCGCGCCCTTTGCCAACAACCGGCTGCAACTGCTGGGGCTGAGGATCGAGGAGGGCGCGCCCGTGGCCGGGACCAGCCGCGAGCAATTGCTCGGCCTGTTTCCCGATCTCGGCATGGATATTGTGGGTATCGGGCGCGGGGAGGAGGTGTTCATCCCCGAGGCGCGCGACCCCTTCATGGCGGGCGATGATGTCTATGTCACCGTATCGGGCCCGCACGTGCCGCGCGTGCTCGACGTGTTCGGCCATCAGGGCCAGCGCGCCCGCAAGGTGGTGATTGTCGGGGCCGGTAATATCGGGCTTTACGTGGCGCGCGCGCTGGAGCGTATGGCCGGGGTGCGGGTGCGCATCGTGGAATCCGACAAGGCCCGCGCCGAGGCCGCCGCCGACGAGCTGAAGCGCACCGTGGTGCTGCACGGGGACGGGCTGGACCGCCGCCTCCTGTGCGAGGCAGGCGTGGAGGATGCAGAGCTCGCCATCTGCCTGACCAATGATGACAAGGTGAACCTGCTGGCCTCGGTCATGGCCCGGCGCGAGGGCGCGCAGCGCACGCTCTGCCTCGTCAACGAGCCGGGGCTGAAGGATGTGCGCGGCGATCTGGGCATCGACATCATGGTCGATCCGCGCGGGGTGACCGTCTCCACCATCCTCCAGCATATCCGCCGCGGGCGGATCACCGGCCTGCAGACGCTCGCCGACGGACAGGCCGAGGCGCTGGAGGGCGTGGTGCTGGCCACCTCGCCGCTTGCAGGCAAGTCGCTGAAAACCATGGAGCTGCCCGAGGATGTCGCGGTCTGCGCGCTGGTGCGTGGCGACAAGGTCTATTTCCGCCGCGATGACGTGACCATCGAGACCAATGACCGGGTTATCTTCTTCGCGCTGAAAGGGGCTGTGCCCAAGGTGGAACAGCTCTTCCGCGTCAGCCTGGAGTATTTCTAGGCGCATGCGCCCGTCGCCGCGCACCATACGCGCCCTCGGCTGGAGCTGGCTCATTATCGGCCTCGCGGCACTGCCCTTCGTGGCCTATGCGGCCCTTATCGGCGAGGCGGCGGCCGCGCGCGGGCTGGGCGCGACCTGCCTGACGGGCGTGTTCATCGGCGGGGCGGTGATCGTGGCCACGCGCGGGCTGGGCTCCGGCGTGCGCGCGCCTGCGGCCCTGCGCCTGCTTCTGCTGGGCTGGCTGACCGGGCCGCTGGTGGCCGCGCCCTCTTTCGGCCTGATCGCGGAGGGGCCGCTGGAAGCGGTGTTCGAGGCCACATCGGCCCTCACCACCACCGGGGCCAGTCTTGCCGATGCGGACTACATGCCGCGCTCGCTGGTGGCCTGGCGCGCCATGCTGCAATGGCTGGGCGGGCTGGCGACGCTGGTGCTGGCCGTCACCGTGCTGGCGGGGCTGGATGACCGCCGGGCCGCCTTCCGCCGGTCCTCGCTGCTGACGATCGAGGGCGGCGACCTGTTTTCCAGCTTCGGGCGGGCGCTGATGCGCCTTGGCGCGGTCTATGCCGGCATCACGCTGGTCGGCTTCCTGGCGCTGGGCTTTGCCGGGGCAGGGGCGTTCGAGGCGTTCTGCCTTGCCCTGTCAGGCGTCTCCACCGGCGGATACGTGCCGCGCGGGGGCGATATGGTGAACTGGCTGCCCGCACCGGCCATCGCCATTCTGGCCGCGCTGTGCGTGACCGGGGCGGGCAATATGGCGGTCGTCTACGAACAGATCAGCCGCGGGCGCGTGACACGGCGCTATGGCGACGTGCGCTCCATGCTGATCGTGGCGCTCGTATGCGCGCTGGTGATGGGGCTGACCGCCGGATGGGCGGGCAGCGTGCCCGCCTTCTTCGACGCGCTGTTTGCGGTCACCACGTCAGGCTTCACGCTGGGGACGCAAGGCCCCGGCATTCCCGTCATCGTGCTGATCGCGCTGGCGCTGGCGGGCGGGGCGGCGGTCTCCACCTCCGGCGGTATCAAGATGGCCCGGCTACGCCTGCTGCTGCGCCGGGCCGGGCGCGATATCATCCTTCTGGTCCAGCCCTCTGCCGCGGGCGGATCGCGCTTTGCCGGACGCACGGTGAACGAGGCGGCCCTCGTTTCCGTCTGGGCCTATGCGCTGGCCTATCCTGTCGTGCTGGTGCTGGGCGCGTTTGCGCTCGGCTTTTTCACGCCGGACATGGGCGAGGCTTTCATCATTTCCGGCGCGGCGCTTGCCAATGCCGGGCCGCTGGCGGGCGAGGCCTATGGCCAGCTCGGGGCCGGGGGGCTGATCCTCTCCAGCCTGCTGATGGTGCTTGGCCGGGTGGAGATTCTGCCTGTAGCTGCCGTATTCTTCCTGCTCTTTACAGGGGACTGAGCTTCGATGGCGCGCATCGCCTATGTGGACGGACAGTATGGCCCGATAGACCGGCCCGCCATCGGCATTGAGGACCGGGGCTTCCAGTTTGCCGATGGCGTCTATGAGGTCTGGTCAGTGAAGGACGGCGAATTCCTCGACCATCCCGGCCATATGGCCCGCCTGAAGCGCTCGCTGGCCGAACTGCGTATCCCCATGCCGATGAGCGAAGCCGCGCTGGACATTGCCTTGCGCGAGACGCTGCGCCGCAACCGCCTCAGGAACGCGCTTGTCTATCTGCAGGTGACGCGCGGCGTCGCGAAACGCGACCATGCCTTCCCGGCTGGCCCCGTGCGCCCGACCGTGGTGATTACCGCGCGGCCTGCCTCCTTCACCGCCGTAGCCGCGCGCGCCGAAACCGGCATCGCCGTCATCACCCGGCCTGATGAACGCTGGAAACGGTGTGATATCAAAAGCATATCGCTGCTTCCTAATGTGCTAGCCAAACAGGCCGCGCGCGAGGCGGGCGCGTTCGAGGCCTGGCTGGTCAATGAGGTCGGCGAGGTGACGGAGGGCAGTTCCTCCAATGCCTGGATCGTGACGGGCGAGG
>JBKBNS010000042.1:0-7515 GCA_046295255.1 Glycocaulis sp. | reverse complement strand
GGCAGGCGCTCATCCCTGCACCCATTTGGCGGGGCGCTTCTCGATGAAGGCAGACAGCCCTTCCGCGCCCTCCTCGCTGCGCACGGCACTGGCAAACACCTTGGCCGCGTCATCAATCAGCGAGCCCGCATCATGCAGACGCGCGCGGCGCATCAGGCGCTTGGTCTCGGCTATAGCGTTTGGCGCGCCTTTGCGGATATCGGTGAGCACCGCTTCCAGCGCCGCATTCATCGCATCCTCGCCCTCATGCACGCCGTGTACGAGGCGCAAGGACAGTGCCGCCTGCGCATCGATCTTGCCGCCCGTCACGGCGAGGCGGCGGGCTTCTGAATAGCCCAGACGCTCGACCAGAAACGGCGCGATCTGCGCCGGGACGAGGCCAAGCCCGGTTTCAGGCAGGCGGAACAGGGCCGTCTCGCGCGCCAGCGCCACATCGGCCACGCAGGCAAGGCCAAACCCGCCACCCAACACCGCACCTTCCAGCACCACGATCACCGGTAGGCCGGTCTCTGCATAGGCTTTGCACAAGTGCCCGAACCGGGCGTTGACCTGGGCTGCCGGATCTTCGCCATCGGGGCCGGGACCGGCATAGGCAGCCCCCATATCCTTTACATCCCCGCCGGAGCAGAAATGCCCGCCAGCGCCCTTCAGAACTATCGCGCGCACGCCGTCACTCTCGGCGTTTTTGAGCGCGGCCAGCAGCTCGTCCACCATGGCCAGCGACATGGCGTTGCGGGTCTCCGGCCGGTTCAGCGTCACATGACGCACCCCAGCGCAGGTTTCGATCAGGATCGTCTCGGGCGCGCTCATCAGTCCTTCCGGCGCTTGGGAAGGGTGCCTTCCAGCTTGCAGATAATGCCCAGCATGATCTCGTCCGTACCACCGCCGATGGAGATCAGGCGGCCATCGCGGTAAGAGCGGGCAATCGGGTTATCGGACGTGTAGCCCATGCCGCCCCAGTATTGCAGACAGCTATCGGCAACCTCGCGGGTCAGACGCCCGCATTTCAGCTTTGCCATGGAGGCAAGACGCGTCACGTCACGCCCCGCCATGAACTCGTCAATGGCCCGGTAGGTCAGCGCGCGCAACGCCTCCACCTCGGTGCGAAGCTCTGCAAGGCGGAAATGGACGACCTGATTGTCCAGCACCGAGTGGCCGAACGCCTTGCGGTCGCGCGTGTACTCGATGGTCAGGTCAATCGCCCGGTCGAGGCTTTTGAGCGAGGAGGCCGCGCCGAACAGGCGCTCCTCCTGGAATTGCAGCATCTGGCAGAGGAAGCCCGAGCCCTCATCCCCGATCCGGTTGCGTTTGGGCACCCGCACCTCATCAAAGAAGAGCTGGGCGGTGTCCGAGCAATGCATGCCGATCTTGTGGATTTTCTGGCGGGTAATGCCCTTGGAATCCATCGGCACGATGATGAGGGATTTGTTGCCATGGGCCGGGCCGTCGGACGTGTTGGCGAGCAGGCAGCACCAGTCGGCCTTCATGCCGTTGGTGATCCACATCTTGGTGCCCGTGATGACGTAATCATCGCCATCGGATTTCGCCGTGGTTTTCAGCGCCGCCACGTCAGACCCGCCGCCGGGCTCCGACACGCCAAGGCAGACCACCGCATCACCGGAGATGGCGGGGGCCAGGAACTCGGCGCGCAGCTCGTCAGAGCCAAAATTGGCCAGCGCCGGGGTCGCCATGTCGGTCTGCACGCCAATGGCCATCGGCACGCCGCCGCAATTGACCAGGCCCAGCTCCTCGGCCAGCACCAGCGCGTAGGAGAAATCGAGCCCTGCCCCGCCGAACTTCTCCGGCCAGCGCAGACCCAGAAGGCCCAGATCGCCCATCTTCTTGAAGAGTTCGTGGGAGGGGAACTCTTCCGCCTTTTCCCACTCCTCGACATGAGGGTTGATCTCGGTCGCGACGAATTTGGCAATCGTGTCGCGAAGCTGGTTATGTTCGGTGGTGAACTGCATGGGAGCGTTCCTTCAGCGGTCTAGAAGCGGGCCACGCCAAACGTGTTGGCGTTCAGCGTGCGGGCATCAGCCTCGGCACAGATGTTCAGGGTCTCAGTGAGGATGGCGCGGGTGTCGCGCGGGTCGATAATGCCGTCATCCCATAGCCGCGCCGTGCCGAAGAGGGCGTAGGACTGATCCTCCAGCCCGGTGCGGATCATGTCGCTCATGGCTTTGAGGCCATCTTCATCGGTCGGCTGGCCGGCGCGCTCATTCTTGGCGCGGGTGATGATCTCCATCACCTTGGCGGCCTGCGCCCCGCCCATCACGGCGGTGCGGGCGGTCGGCCAGGCGAAGATGAAGCGCGGATCGAACCCGCGCCCGCACATGCCGTAATTGCCCGCGCCATAGGAGCCGCCAAGCACGATGGTGATCTTGGCCACGCGCGCATTGGCGACGGCCTGGATCATTTTCGAGCCGTGTTTGATCGCGCCATCGGCTTCCGCCTTGGAGCCGACCATGTAGCCGGTCGTGTTCTGCAGGAAGATGAGCGGCGTGCCAGACTGATCGCAGAGTTGAATGAACTGTCCCGCCTTCATCGAGCCTTCGGGCTGGATCGGGCCGTTATTGCCCAGAATGCCGACAAGATGCCCGCCAATGCGGGCATGGCCGCACACGGTTTCTGCGCCATAGCGCGCCTTGAACTCCAGGAAATCCGACCCGTCCACGATGCGGGCGATCACTTCCTTCACGTCATAGGGCGTGCGGTCATCGGCCGGGACGACGCCCAGCAATTCCTCGGCACTGAATTTGGGCGGCTCGCCTTGCCCCGGCGGCGTGGCGGCATCCCAGTTCAGCTTGTCCATGATCTCGCGGGCATAGGCGATGGCCTGCGCGTCATTTTCGGCGACATATTCGCCAAGGCCGGTCACCTCGCCGTGGAGCTTTGCCCCGCCGAGGCTTTCATCGTCCGCGTCCTCGCCAATGGCGGCTTTCACGAGCGGCGGTCCGGCAAGGAAGATTTTCGAATTGCCCTTCACCAGCACGACATAATCCGACAGGCCAGGCAGATACGCCCCGCCCGCCGTTGAAGAGCCATGCACGACCGAAATCTGCGGGATACCGGCAGCGGACATGCGCGCCTGATTGGCAAAGCTCCTGCCCCCATCGACGAAAATTTCGGCCTGATAGAGCAGGTTCGCGCCGCCGGATTCCACGAGATGGATGAAGGGCAGCTTGTTCTCAAACGCGATCTGTTGCGCGCGAAGAGACTTCTTCAAGCCCATCGGCGCGACCGTGCCGCCCTTGATGGCGCTGTCGGAGGCGCCAACAATGACGCGCTTGCCGCAGACCTGCCCGATGCCAAGGATGGAACCGCCGCCGGACGCGCCCCTGTCCCCGTCATCATCGTGCATTTTCAGGCCCGCTAGCGGGGAGAGCTCGATGAAGGGTGCATCCCGGTCCAGCAGCCGCGCGACGCGCTCGCGGGGTAGCAATTGGCCGCGCTTTTCAAAGTCAGCGCGCTTGCGTTCTGAATTGGCGCGCACCTTCTCTTCCAGCGCGCGCACTTCGGCGAGGCGCTCGGCCATCTTGTCCGCATTGGCGCGGAACTCGTCGCTGGATGCGTTGAGGCGGGACGAGAGCACGGGCATTAGCTGCCACCTCCGCGCAGGACTTCCGGGTCCACCGCCCGGTGGAAGCCATTATAGGCGGCGCTCTTCTCATGGTCAGGCAGGGGGAAGACCGCGCTGCCAAGCGGCGCGCCGCCATCAATGGCCAGCGTCACGCCGGTGATGAAGCTCGCGCCCTCGCTCAAGAGGAACACGATGGCAGAGGAAACCTCCGCCTCCGTGCCCATGCGTTTTGCAGGCAGGTGCTGACGCAGATGCGGGATCATGGCGCGCACCGCGCCGCCATAGGTGTCCATGCCCGACGAGGCGATCCAGCCAGGGGCGACCGCGTTCACGCGCACGCCATATTGCGCCCATTCAAACGCCGCCGTCTTGGTGAGGTTTGCCATGCCGGCGCGCGCGGCGCCGGAATGGGCCATGCCGGGCATGCCGTTCCACATATCGGCCGTCATGTTGATGATCGTGCCGCCGTGTTCGGCCATGGATGCCTCGAACACGGCGCGCATCATCAGGAAGCCGCCGGTCAGATTGGTCGCGATCACCGCGTCCCAGCCCTTCTTGGAGATGTCCTGCATGTTGGCCGGGAACTGCCCGCCCGCATTGTTGACGAGGCCGTGGATGGGGCCATGTTCGGCGACGATCTCCGCCACGGCAGTTTTCACCGCCTCCTCATCGCGAATGTCAAAACTCGCCATGTGGCAGGCGCCGCCGTCTTCGGCGATTTCGGCGGCCACGCTCTGCAGCTTTTCCACCTTGCGCCCGGTGATGATCACTTTCGCGCCAAGGCTTGCCAGCTCATGGGCCGTGCAGCGGCCAATGCCCGAGCCAGCGCCGGTGACCAGAACCGTCTTCCCGGCGAACAGGCCGGCGCGGAACACGCTGTCATAGCTTTTCGCGCTCACAGGCCCCTGTCTCCTCCGTGACCGGCCCACTTGATCGCGGGCTCTTGTCATGTTGATCAGGCTGACGCATGCTTACGTATACGTCAAGTGCATCTTGTAAGCGTCAGGCAGGATATGATGGGCAGAGCGAATGCGGACATGAAGGCAAGGCAGGCCGGCGAGCCCCTCTACGGGATTGCCGATCTCGCCGAGCATTTCGGCATCAGCCTGCGTACGATCCGCTTCTATGAGGACAAGGGGCTCTTGAGCCCGCAGCGCGTCGGCACCCAGCGCGTCTACACCGAGACCGACCGCCAGCGCCTCTCGCTCATCCTGCGGGCCAAGGCCATCGGCTCAAAGCTGTCGGAGATACGCACCTTCCTCGACCTTTACGGGCGCGAGGGCGAGGGCCGGGAGAAACAGCTGCGCTATGTGATCGAACGCACGGGCGAGAAAATCGCCGAGCTTGAGGACAAGCGCCGCCAGATCGACGAGACGCTGGACGAGCTGCGCATCATTCATGAAGGATCGAAGGAGCGACTGAAGAAGCTGAAGGGGTAGTTGTCCCTCGTCCTTCGAGACGCTCACTACGTTCGCCCTCAGGATGAGGGACATGGCGAAAACCTCCCTCATGCTGAGGAGGCTTCGCAAGAAGCCGTCTCGAAGCACGCGCCTACTCTCTCGCCGCCTTGCCCGCCTCCACGGCCACATACTGAACGCCATCGCCGAACGCGGTGAAGAGGCCCTTCTCCACGCCGTTAAGCCAGGCCTGACAGCCAATGGCACTGATCGCCGCGGCGAGCCCCTCGCGGCGGTCGGCGTCCAGATGCGCGCACGCCTCATCAAAGATCATCACCGGCGCGGTGCCGCGCTCGCGCGCAAGGGCAGAGCCCTGCGCCAGCGCCAGCCCCAGCAGCAGGGCCTTCTGCTCACCGGTGGAGCAATCGGCCGCCAGCTGATCCTTCTCCCGGTGCCGGGCAGTGAGCTCCGTGCGGTGCGGCCCGGACAGCGCGCGGCCCGCTGCGGCATCCTTGCGGCGGGTCGATTTCAGCCGCTCGGCAAAGCGCGTCTCTGCCTCGGCCTCAGACTCGTCCAGAAACCCCTCCACAAGCCCCTCCAGAGCGAGATCGGCCTTCGGGAAGGCCGAAGGCGGCCTGGCATCGATTTCGCTCTGTAGCGCCCGTAAAGCGGCCCTGCGGGCCATGGCCATTGCGGTACCGGAAGCGGCCATCTTGGCCTCCAGCGCCTCCAGCCAGGCCGGGTCCACGGCCACGCCTTCATCCATGCGGTCCAGCAGGCGCTGACGCTCGCGCATCGCCTTCTCATAGGTACTGGCATGGCGGGCATGGTCCGGCTCGCCGGCCAGCACCAGCCGGTCAAAGAAGCGCATCCGGTCGCTGCGCGGCCCCGCCCAGAGCCGGTCCTCACGCGGGGTTAGCCAGATCAGGGGGAAGAGATGGGCCAGCCGGGTCTGGGTGGCCGCCGCTCCCTCCAGCCGGGTGCGCCGCCTGGCCGGATTGTCGGGATCAGAGCCGGTGGCGAGCGTCACGGGCCCCTCGGCGGTCTGCGCCTCGGCATGAACCGCCCAGATCAGCGCCCCCTGCCCACCCTCGCGCTGGCGCACGGCCTCCGAGCCCGCTGCGCGCAAGCCCCTGCCCGGCCCCAGAAACGATACCGCTTCAACCAGATTGGTCTTGCCAGCCCCGTTCGGGCCGAACAGGCAGACGGGCCGCGTGTCCAGCGACAGATCAAGGCTCGCATAATTGCGGAAACCGGTGAGTTTCAGCCGGGTGACGGCAGCGCGGCTTGCTACGATCATTGCGAACTACTCCACCCGGCACCGCAAAACCTGTCTCTAGTTCCGCAGCCCATCCGGGCTGCGATGTTCCGCGAAAAGTCGCGGGCGGCCGTTCGGCCTATTGCCCCCTGACGGGGGCGGAAGGGCTCCCCGGCGCGCAGCGCCGCAAGCGCGACCGCGCGCCCGCAGCTTTAGCGAGGAGCGAAGCCCGGATGGGCTGAGCATCACTAAAGATGGACCCCGGCCCTTGGCCGGATCTACACCCGCAGCGGCATCAGCACGTATTCAGCGTCCGGATCACCGGAATCGGTCACCCGCGTGGGAGAACCGGAATCGGCAAACTCGAACACGGCCTCGTCACCAGCGATCTGGCTGGCGACATCCAGCAGATAGCGCGCATTGAAGCCGATCACGATTTCAGGTGCGCTATAGTCAGCGTGCAGCTCTTCGCTCGCCGTGCCGCTTTCGGGATTGTTCACCGCCAGCACCAGCGTGGAGTCCGCGATGGTCAGCTTGATGGAGCGCGATTTCTCCTGGCTTATCGTGGCCACGCGGTCGACAGCCTGCGCGAACGGGGCGCGGTCCACCTTCATGATCTTGTCATTGCCGCGCGGGATGACGCGCTCATAGTCCGGGAAGGTGCCGTCAATCAGCTTGGAGGTGAGCACGGCAGAGCCCAGCTCGAAGCGTATCTTGCCTTCAGAGACCTGCACGCGAATCTCGTCATCGACATCTTCCAGCAGGCGGCGCAGTTCCTGAATGGGCTTGCGCGGCACGATGACGGCGGGCATGGCCTCGGCCCCGGCGGGCAGATCGGTTTCCGCCAGCGCCAGACGGTGGCCATCGGTCGCCACGGCACGCAGCGTCTTGCGGCCATCACGCTCGGCGGCATGCAGATGGATGCCGTTGAGATAATAGCGCGTCTCCTCGGTGGAGATGGCAAAGCGTGTCTTGTCGATCAGGCGGGCGAAGGCCGCACCGGGCAGCGAGAAGCCGGTGGCGAGGTCTTCGGTCGGCATGACCGGGAAATCGCCGGCCGGCAGGGCCGGCAGGTTGAAGCGCGAGCGCCCGGCAGACAATTGCAGGCGCGGATCATCCCCGGCCATCTGCAGCGTTACATCCGCGCCCTCGGGCAGCTTGCGGGCAATCTCGTAAAGCGTATGGGCCGGCGCGGTGACGACGCCGGAGCGCTCCACATGGGCGGGCGCTTCCTCCACGATCTCGGTATCAAGGTCTGTCGCGGTCAGGCGCATGTGCTG
>JBKBNS010000041.1:0-9121 GCA_046295255.1 Glycocaulis sp. | reverse complement strand
GCAAGCCGCTTGCCTCACCTGGCAAAGAGTCGGAGCGAACCAAAGTTCGCTCCGGGGCCCGAAACCTTGATGAGTACAGGCCCTAGCTCGCCTCTGATGCCCGCCTGCGGGCCGCCAGCGCCGACATGCCCACCAGCTCCACCCCGTGCGCCGCGGCGCGCTCTGCCAGCCCTTCGAGGGCGGCGAGCGTCACCGGATAGGGATGGCCGATGGCAATGGCTGCCCCCCGCTCAGCCGCCAGCCGGATCGCCTCGTCCATCGCCGCATCGACCGCTGCAGGGCTGCGGACATGATCCAGGAACACATCGCGCCGGAAGGCGGGCAGGCCCGCATCTTCCGCCGCGCGGGCGGCGCGGCTCGCCGGATGGGTAAGCGAATCCACAAATACCAGATCGCGCCCGGCAAAATGGGCAAAGGCACGCGCCAGCGCGGTTTCATCACGCGTCATCGCGCTGCCCATATGATTGTTGAAGCCCATTGCGCCCGGCACGCGCGATAGCGCCCACAGGGCGCGGCGCTCCATCTCGGCAGGGGTGAGGTGGCGCGTCAGCGCGTTGGGGCCGGGATCATCCAGCCCCACGGGCTCCATGGGCAGGTGCAGGAACACGTCGAGCCCTGCCGAGGCAGCCTCGCGCGCTATCGCGTCCGCCTCTCGCGCGAAGGGCAGGATGGAAAGGGTGAGCGGAATATCAAGCGCGATCAGCGCCTCCGCCGCGTCCCGGTCCGGCCCGATATCGTCGATGATGACCGCCAGAAGCGGAGCTGCCGGGACCGGCATCACAGCCTCCCGGCTTGGCACCCTGTCCGGCAGGGCCTGCGGCGGCGCGATAGTGGCCGGGCTGGCCAGTTCAACAGGCGTATCGCTGATCTCTGGCGGGCCGCCGCGCTGGCCCAGCTCGAAGGCGAGCCCTGCGCACATGAGGATGCCCGCCGCTGCGGCGCTGGCCAGATAGATGAAGGGCGTTGCCGGGTTCGACATGAAAATCAGCCATAAGCTGAGTCGTAGCCGTTGAGGCACACGCCGCGCCCCACTAGATTGCCCGCTGCACTGCGAAAAAGGGGCCGGCCGCGCCATGCTGCTGATCATCGACAATTATGACAGCTTCACCTTCAATCTGGTCCATTATTTCCAGGAGCTGGGGGCCGATACGCGCGTCATCCGCAATGATGACATGAGCGCCGCCGGGGCCCTGTCTCTGGGCGCGTCTGCCATCGTGATCTCGCCGGGCCCGTGCGATCCGGACCGGGCGGGCATCTGCCTTGATCTGATCCGCACCGCACCGGCCAGCCTGCCCATCCTTGGCGTCTGCCTAGGCCATCAGGCCATAGGCCAGGTGTTTGGCGGCAAGGTGGTGGCCGCGCGCGAGATCATGCACGGCAAGACAAGCCCCATCAGCCATGACGGCACGGGCGTGTTTGCGGGCCTGCCCTCACCCTATCTCGCCACGCGCTATCACTCACTGGCGGTCAATCTGCCCGAGACAAGCGATCTTCTGGTCAATGCCCGCACCGCCGATGGCGAGATCATGGGCCTGATGCACAAAACCCGGCCCGTGCATGGCGTGCAGTTCCACCCTGAATCCATTGCGTCGGAACATGGCCACGCTTTGCTGGCGAACTTCCTGACGCTTTCCGGCCTTGCCACGGACCGTGCGGCGTGAGCGCGCTGCGCCCTGCCATCACTGCCCTTGCCAGCGGCCGCCTGCCCGAGCAGGCAGCGCTGGAAGCCGCGTTTGACGCGCTGATGGAGGGTGAGGCCGATCCAGCCGAGATTGGCGGCTTCCTGATCGGGCTGGCCGCCATTGGCGAGAACCCGGACGTGCTGGCCACCGGCGCGCGGGCGATGCGGGCGCGCATGGTGCGGGTGAACGTGCCCGGCGATGCCATCGATACATGCGGCACGGGCGGCGATGCACGCGGGACGTGGAATATCTCCACCGCCGCCGCTCTGGTGGCTGCGGGTGCGGGCGCGACCGTCGCCAAGCACGGCAGTAAGGCCGCCTCCTCCAAATCCGGTTCTGCAGAAGTTTTAGAAGCTTGCGGCGTAAACCTGATGGCTGACATCAGGCTTGTCGAGCGCGCCATAGCCGAGGCGCGCGTCGGCTTTCTCTTCGCGCAGGCCCATCACGGCGCGGTGCGCCATGTCGCCCCGGCGCGCAAGACGCTGGGCGTGCGCACCGTGTTCAACCTCTTGGGCCCGCTCTCCAATCCGGCAGGTGCAAAACGCCAGCTTCTGGGCGTGTTTGATGCGCGCTGGCTGGTGCCGCTGGCCGAAGCCTTGCGCGACCTCGGGGCCGAGCGCGCCTTCATCGTGCATGGCTCTGACGGGCTGGATGAAATAACCACCACCGGCGAGACACGCATTGCGAGCCTGGAGCCTGACGGTTCGATCCGCGAGTTCACCATCACACCGGAGGATGCCGGTCTTCCCCGCGCGAGCCTTGACCAGCTGAAAGGCGGCGAGCCCGCCGAGAACGCCGCTGCGCTGAACGCGCTTCTGCAAGGCGAGGCAGGGCCTTACCGCGATATCGTGATGCTCAATGCCAGTGCGGCCCTGATGCTGGCCGGGCTCGCTGATGACTGGAAAGAGGGTGTGGAGATGGCGGCCCGCTCTATCGATGACGGCAAGGCGCAAGCCGCGCTTGATCAGCTCTCCGCCATTACCAACCTGCCGCCGGAGGCCGCATCATGAGCGATACGCTCGCCCGCATCGCCGCCTACAAGAAGGCAGATATCGCCCGGCGCAAGGCGGTGCGCAGCTATGAGAATGTCGCCTCCGCCGCCCGCGCTGCGCCGCCGGTACGCGGCTTTCTCGCCGCGCTGGAACGCGCCGCCGGGCAGGCCGGGCTTGGCCTCATCGCCGAGATCAAGAAGGCAAGCCCGTCCAAGGGCCTGATCCGCGAGGATTTCGACCCGCCCGCGCTCGCAAAGGCCTATGAGACAGGCGGAGCCACCTGCCTCTCCATTCTCACGGACACGGAAAGCTTTCAGGGCGCGGACGAGCACCTTACTACGGGCCGCGCGGCGGTCTCCCTGCCCGCCCTGCGCAAGGATTTCCTGTTTGATCCCTGGCAGGTGGCCGAAGCGCGCGCGCTGGGCGCGGACTGCATCCTCGTCATCCTCGCCGCCGTGGATGACACACTCGCCGCTGAATTGATCAGCGAAGCGCGCCGCTGGAACATGGATGCGCTGATCGAGGTGCATGACGCGCCCGAGATGGAGCGCGCCCTTGCCCTCTCCTCACCCTTTATCGGGGTCAATAACCGCAATCTGCGCAGCTTCGAGACGCGCCTTGAGACCTTCGAATCGCTGGCGCCCATGGTGCCCGCAGACCGGTTCCTGGTCGCCGAAAGCGGCATCTTCACGCCCGCCGATGCGGCGCGTGTGCAGGACGCCGGGGCAAAGGCGCTGCTGGTCGGGGAAAGCCTGATGCGGCAGGCCGATGTGAGCGCCGCGGTGCGCGCCCTGATGGCAGGCGCCTCGCGCCTTCATGCGTAAATGCTTGACCCGTTTGCGGAACAGGTATAGAACAAACCATGACGATACCGGATTTGTTCCGGTGCAATTCATGCGTAACAGTCTTTAGAGGCCCCTCATGCTCACCCGCAAGCAGCACGAGCTTTTGCTCTTCATCCACAAGCGCTTGTCAGAAGATGGCGTGTCGCCTTCCTTTGACGAGATGAAGGATGCGCTGCAGCTCGCCTCCAAATCGGGCGTGCACCGGCTGGTCAGTGCTCTTGAGGAGCGCGGATTCATTCGCCGTCTGGCCCACCGTGCCCGGGCGCTCGAAGTGCTCAAACTGCCTGAATCGGCTGCGCCGCGCGTTGAAAGCGCAGGCAGCAATGTGGTGCGGGGGGATTTCTCGCGCCCGGAAGCCACGGGCGAGTCCATCGATGTGCCCCTGCTCGGCAAGATCGCTGCCGGTGTGCCGATCGAGGCGATCCAGCACGAGACCGACCGGCTGGGCGTGCCCGCCCAGATGATCTCCGGCGGGGAGCATTTCGCGCTCGAGGTGGAAGGCGATTCCATGATCGAGGCCGGTATCCTTGATGGCGATGTGGTGATCATCCGGCGCGGCAATACCGCCAATAATGGCGAGATTGTCGTGGCACTGGTCGATAATGAGGAAGCCACGCTGAAACGCCTGCGCCGCAAGGGCGGATCGGTTGCGCTGGAAGCGGCCAATCCGGCCTATGAGACGCGCATTTTCGGCCCGGACCGCGTGCAGGTGCAGGGCCGTCTGGTCGGCCTGATCCGCCGCTATCACTAGAACAGGCTGCAAAGAGACTTCAGCTCTCCCGGCCCCAGAGCCGCGCGGCCACGCCATCATTGGCCCCGCGCAGGCGGATGATGCGGCCATCGCGCACCCAGAATTCCGCCCCGCCCAGCTCGGCGCGGGCCGTATCGTCAAGCACAGGCACCGCGCAGCGCCGTTTCAGCCACGCGCTGACCTGCCCGCGCGCAATGACAAGATCGGCGCGGGCGCAATCCTCTTCCAGCGAGGCGGGATGCGCGCTGATTGCGATGCGCAGGCCCCCGCGCGTCACCGTGAAGCATCCCAGCGGGTCGCACGCCATCTGCCCTCTGGGCGCGGCTGACAGCCCGGTTCCCGCGCGTTGCAGGAACACGCCAGCCTCGAACCGTCCGCGCCGGCGGTCGGAGACGAACCAGCCATCCTCCCCCTCCTCCGCCTCTGCGCTCCTTGCCACCAGCACGCCTGATGCGGTGATCATCATGTCCGGCGGCGGGGACGCCGCCCACAGCGCCATCCCGGCGGCCACCACCGGTGCCCCGGCCAGGCGCACCAGCCCGCGCCCGAAGGCGATGACGGCAAACCCCATGGCATAGAACGCGATGACGAGGCCGGAGGGCGCAATGGCCGGTATCGCCGCGCCCGGCAGGCTGGAGGTCCAGCTGGCGATGGCCAGCACGATCTCCATGCCGAGCGCGCTCAGCTTCAATGGCACCGCTTCAAGCCCGAACGGGGTCAGGGCGAGCCCTGTCACGCCCGCAGGCATCACCCAGAAGGAAAAGACCGGCATGGCAGCAAGGTTCGCCCCGAAGCCATAGGCGGCCATGCGCTGGAAGTGGAAGGCAGCAAAGAGTCCCGTCGCCCCGCCCGCCACCAGGCTGGTCACCGCCAGCCCGGCAAAGGCATCGCGCGCGCGGCCCACCAGCCCCGGCGCGGCGCGGATGCGCGTCATGCGCCAGCGCTGCCAGGCCTCATAGACGGCGATAAGGGCGGCGGTCGCCGCAAAGCTCATCTGGAAGCCGGCCGCCACCACGCTTTCAGGCGTCAGGATGAGGATGATCAGGGCGGCAAGGGCGAGCGACTGGAAGGATACCGCCCGGCGTTCCAGCAATATGGCGATGAACATGACAGCCGCCATAACGAAGGCGCGCTGGGTGGAGACAGCCGCGCCGGAGAGCACCAGATATCCAAGCGCGGCCGCGAGCGCGATCAGCGCGGCAGGTTTTCGCGGATCAAACGCGCGCGCCAGCGGCTCTATCGAGGCCAGAAGCCAGCGCGCCAGAAAATATATCCCGCCTGCCAGCAGCGCCATGTGCATGCCGGAAATGGCAAGGATATGCCCGAGCCCCGACAGGCGCAGCGCCTCGGCATGGGCCTCGCTCACACCTGAGCGCTCCCCGGTCAGCAGGGCGGAGATGACCGGCCCGGCCTCGCCTCCGGCCGTGTCGGCGATACGCTGGGCCAGCTGCCAGCGCCAGGCGAGGAATGCCCGCACGCGTGTCTCTCCGGCAATCTGTGCGGGCTCGGGCTGGGTGATGGAAAAGCCGGACAGGGCGATGCGGTCAAACCAGGCCGCCCGCGCGCCATCATAGCCTCCGGCGGCTACAGGGCCGCGCGGCCGCGACAGCACGGCGCGCACCGATATGCCATCTCCGGGCGTCAGCGTGGTGGTATTGATGCGCAGGCGCACGCGGTGGGGCGGTGTGGCCGCGCCCTCCAGCGCGCTCACCCTCAGTACAGCGCGTCCGGCCCGGCCCCGCCGCTCGATCCGCTCCACCCAGCCCTCCACCATGCGGGCACGCTCGCTGGTCTCCACCGGCGCCGGGGTCAGCGACAGGGCGCGCGTCTGGGTATGGGCAAAACCGGCCAGCGCGCAGGCCAGAAGCGCCATCATCACCAGCAGCACCGGGCGGGCGCCCAGAAGGCAGGCGGTCAGCGCACAAAGGCCCGCCCCGGCCCACAGCCCCGAGGCCAGCAGCGCCGGAGGCTCGGCGGCAAGCGAGATATAGAGCGCCGCCCCTAGGCCGAAGGCGAGCGGGGCCCACAGGACCAGCCCGGCCACGCGCACCGAACGGGCCGGGATCACCGCCTGCAGCCAGTCAGACACCCAGGCGCGCAGCCGGGCACGGACCACGGCACCGACCGCTCTGTGGCGCGTAAAAATCCGGGTATAAACCGGCCCGTCACTCCCCCGCATGGCGCCCATCCTGCTACACTTCAGCAGCAAGACTATCTCTTTGCGCGCCATACATGCTAATCATCGCCCACCTTCGCAGCGCAGCAACCCCTCGCAAGTGCAACAAAAGACACAGATCATCACGCGCTTTGCGCCTTCGCCGACAGGCTTCCTCCATATCGGAGGGGCGAGGACGGCCCTGTTCAATGCGCTGTTTGCTGCCCGCCATGGCGGGCTGTTCAAGCTGCGGATCGAGGATACGGACCGCGCCCGCTCCACCGACGAGGCGGTAGCCGCGATTCTGGACGGGATGAACTGGCTGGGCCTTAAATGGGATGGCGAGGCCGTTTCCCAGTTCGCGCGCGCGGATCGTCACCGGCAAGTGGCAGAGACGCTGGCGGCCTCCGGCCATGCCTTCCGCTGCTATTGCACGCCCGAAGAGGTGGAGGCCCTGCGCGAACAGGCCTTCGCCGAGGGGCGCGCCCTGCGCTCACCCTGGCGGGACCGCGGCCCAAGCGAAGCGCCTGCCAATGCCCCCTTCACGGTGCGCTTCCGCGCAGGCGACAGCGATGTGGTGCTGGATGATGCGGTGCAGGGTCAGGTGCGCTGGGCCGCCAAGGAGTTCGACGATCTCATCCTGCTGCGCAGTGACGGCAATCCGACCTATAATCTCGCCGTGGTCGTTGATGACCATGATATGGGCGTCACCCACATCATCCGCGGCGATGATCACCTCGTTAATGGCGGGCGACAGGCCCAGCTCTACGACGCGCTGGGCTGGGACCGGCCGGTCTTTGCCCATATTCCGCTCATTCACGGGCCGGACGGCAAGAAGCTCTCCAAGCGCCATGGCGCGCTGGGTGTCGAGGCGTACCGGGAGATGGGCTATCTGCCCGAGGGCATGCGCAATTACCTCGCGCGCCTGGGCTGGAGCCATGGAGACCAGGAACTGTTCTGTGATGCCGAGCTGGAAGCGGCCTTCTCGCTGGACGGCCTGAACAAGGCCCCTGCCCGGCTTGATTTCGACAAGATGGCCTTCGTGAACCATCACCATATCCGGCAGGCGGACAATGACCGCCTGCTGGGCCTGCTTCTGGAGCGGCTGTCGGCGCGCACGGACGTGCTCCACGGCGCGCTCGCGGAGGCCCGGCTGCGTGCGGCGATGGATTCACTGAAAGAACGGTCAAAAACACTCGCCGAAATGGAAGCCCAGGCCTATTTTCTCGTCCGGCCCCGCCCGTTCACGCCGGACGAGGCGGCCACAAAACACCTGTCTGCCGAGGCTCTGGACCGGCTTTCGCGCCTGCGCTCCGGCCTCGCCGCACATAATGACTGGACGCCGGAGGCGATTGGCGAGGCTCTGAAGGCTTTTGCCGAGGCCGAGGGTGTCGGCTTTGGCAAGGTGGGCCAGCCCCTGCGGGCGGCCATCACCGGCGGCGCACCTGCGCCGGACATGGGTTTGGTACTGGCCCTTCTGGGCCAAGAGGAATCGCTTGCACGGCTAGATGACCGCCTGCAGGCATGAGTGGCAACCTGACGCACGTGAAGGGACAGCACCGATGAACAACAAGGCAGAGAAAAAGGGGACCGCCCAGCTTACCCTCAACGGCAAGAGCTATGATCTGCCGGTATTCGGGGGATCGGTCGGCCCTGACGTGATCGACATCCGCACGCTTTACCGCGATGCCGGCGTGTTCACCTATGATCCCGGCTTCACCTCCACGGCGAGCTGTGAAAGCCAGATCACCTATATCGACGGCGATGAAGGCGTGCTGCTCTATCGCGGCTATCCCATCGATCAGCTGGCCGAACAGTCCAGCTTCATCGAGGTCGCCTACCTGCTGATGCACGGCCAGCTGCCGAGCGCGTCCGAGCTGGAAACCTTTGACTGGACGATCCGCCGCCACACCATGCTGCACGACCAGTTCGACCAGTTCTTCCGCGGCTATCGCCGCGATGCGCACCCGATGGCGGTGATGGTCGGCACGGTCGGCGCGCTGTCGGCCTTCTATCACGACTCCACCGACATCAATGACCCGAATGCGCGTACCATCGCCAGCCACCGCATGATCGCGAAAATGCCGACGATCGCTGCACGCGCGTTCAAGTATTCGGTCGGCCAGCCCTTCATCAGCCCGCGCAACGAGCTGGATTACGCGTCCAACTTCCTGCGCATGTGCTTTGCCGTGCCGGCCGAGGACTTCAAGGTCTCCCCGACGCTCGCGCGCGCCATGGACCGCATCTTCATCCTGCACGCCGATCATGAGCAGAACGCGTCCACCTCCACCGTGCGCCTGGCCGGTTCGTCCGGGGCCAACCCGTTTGCCTGTATCGCCGCCGGCATCGCCTCGCTCTGGGGGCCGGCCCATGGCGGCGCGAACGAGGCCGCACTCAACATGCTCGCCGAGATCGGCTCGGTGGAGCGCATTCCCGAATACATCCGCAAGGCCAAGGACAAGGATGATCCCTTCCGCCTGATGGGCTTTGGCCACCGCGTCTACAAGAACTATGACCCGCGCGCGAAAGTGATGCGCACGACCTGCCACGAAGTGCTCGGCGAGCTGGGCATCAAGGATGATCCGCTGCTGAACGTCGCCCTGGAGCTGGAGCGCATCGCGCTGGAAGACGAGTATTTCGTCGAGAAGAAGCTCTATCCGAATATCGATTTCTATTCGGGCATCACCCTGCGCGCG
>JBKBNS010000040.1:0-9497 GCA_046295255.1 Glycocaulis sp. | reverse complement strand
TTGCACTGGCCGGAATGGGGCGTGGCTTCCATCTCGCGCAGGAGCGCGTTCATCTCCTCGCCCGTCAGGCGGCGGCCCGCCCGCACCGAGCCGTGGCAGGCCATGGTGCCGACCACTTCTTCCAGCTTCTCCTTCAAGGACAGCGCCTCGTCATATTCGGCGATCTCGTCGGCGAGATCACGGATCAGGCCCTGCACGTCGAGGCGTTTGAGGAGGGCGGGTGTTTCACGCACCGCAATCGCGCCGGGGCCGAAGGGTTCGATGACAAGGCCAAGCTCGGCGAGCTCTTCGGCCCGGTCGAGCACGCGGCGCGCCTCGCCCTCGTCCATCTCGACGATTTCCGGCACCAGCAGTGCCTGCCGGGCAACGCCGGTAGAGGCCAGAGCCGCCTTCATCCGCTCATAGACGAGACGCTCGTGGGCGGCGTGCTGATCGACGATGACAAGCCCGTCCGCCGTCTGCGCGATCACATAGGTCTCGTGCAGCTGCGCGCGCGCCGCCCCGAGCGGAAAGTCTTCCAGTTCACGGGCTGGCTCCGCCTCCACGCGGGCGGCGTACGCAAGGCCGGAAGGTTCGGCGCGCGGCACTCCGGCATCGAACTCATGGCTGGCACGCTCGGCCAGAGAGGCTTCATAGGCGGGTGAGACCCGCGCGCCGTATTCACTGCGGGAGGACGCCCAGAGCGAGCCTGTGGGCGCGCTCTGCGGCTGTAATCTTCCCAGCGTCACAGAAGCGACAGTAGTAGAGGCACGGTGGCCCGCCCCCGCCAGCGCATGGCGCAGCGCGCCGACGATCAGCCCCCGCACGAGGCCGGAATCGCGAAAGCGCACCTCGGCCTTGGCCGGATGCACGTTCACATCCACCTCGTCGGTCGACAGATCGACATAGAGCGCCACAACGGGGTGCCGGTCGCGGGCGAGGAAATCCTGATAGGCCCCGCGCACCGCCCCGACCAGCAGCTTGTCGCGCACCGGCCGTCCATTGACGAACAGGAACTGGTGCTGGTTTGTACCCCGGTTATAGGTGGGAAGGCTCGCCCAGCCCGTCACGCTCACGCCCTCGCGGACCGTATCGATGGCGAGTGCATTCTCCGCAAAATCCCGGTCCAGCAGCCCGGCAAGACGCACACGGCGCGCCTCTGCGGTGTCCACCATGCCCGGGGCCGGCAGCGACAGGCGCGAGCGGCCATCCAGCGTCAGGAAAAAGCCGACATCGGCCCGCGCGAGCGCCAGGCGCTTCATCACGTCGGTGATGGCAAGGCTTTCCGCGCGTTCGCTTTTGAGGAATTTCAGGCGGGCGGGCGTGGCGTAGAAAAGATCACGCACCTCCACCCGAGTGCCGGTGCGCCCCAGCGGCGGGGCCGGGCGCGGCTCGCCTGTCCTGCCGCCTTCCACCTCCAGCGTCCAGCAATCGCCAGAGGCGCTTTGCGTGGTGATGGAGAGGCGCGCGACAGACCCGATGGAGGGCAGGGCCTCGCCCCGGAAGCCCATGGAGGCGATGTTCAACAGATCATCCGCGCCATCGGCCCCCACCGGCAGCTTGGAGGTGGCGTGACGCTCCACCGACAGGGCAAGGCTCTCGCGATCCATGCCGTGGCCGTCATCTTCCACGATCAGGCGGGTAAGCCCGCCGCTTTCGGCGCGCACATCAATGCGGGTGGCACCAGCGTCCAGTGCATTCTCGACCAGCTCTTTGAGGGCCGAGGCCGGGCGCTCGACCACCTCGCCCGCGGCGATGCGATTGACGGTTTCAGGGGTGAGTCGGCGGATGACGGCCATGGGCGGGAAAGTCGGGTCTGGGGGCGGGGTGGTCAAGGGAGGGGATGTTTACCCCGCCAGCAACCACACGCCTTGCACGAAGTAATAGGCGCCGATGAGCGTCACGAGGCGTTTGGTCCAGCGGCGGAACACATCCTCGCTCATCCGGTCCAGCACCTTTGCGCCCAGCGTCGTGCCGATCACGGAGAGCGGGATCGCAAGCGCGATGAGCCAGAACGACCCGCCCTCGCCCGCGGCCAGTGCAGGGGCCACGTAATACGCGATCTTCACGCCATGGGCGGCGACCTGCGTCGTGGCCTTGGTGGCGACGATTGACCGCCGGTCGGCCTCGACATTCTGGAAGAAGGTATCGAGCAAAGGCCCGGATACGCCTGCGATCACATTTAGGCCCGTCACGCTGACCCCGCAGGCAATGCCCTGCCCCGGCCGGGTGGCATCCAGCGCAAAGACCGATTTGGGCAGCCACACGATCAGCGGCACCAGACCCAAGACGATGAAGAGCCAGGGGCGCGGCAGGATGAGGGTGAAGCTCAAAAGCGCCAGCGCCACAGCCGCCGAGCCTACCATGTACCAGCCGATGGACTTCCAGAGGATATAGCGGCGCAAGAGCACGGCCCGCCAGCCATTGGAGACGCTCTGCACCGCGCCATGCATCACCATCGCCGCCGGCACCGGCAGGACGGCCGCCAGCACCCCCATCAGGATCAGCCCGCCTGCCATGCCGAACACGGCAGAGAGGAAGGCCGTCACGAGTGCGGCAAAAAGAATGATGATGGCTGTCATGTCGCGGATGGAATCCCGGGCAAGAGGTGCCATGATAGCCGCGAACCGAGACTTGGCGCTTTGGAAAGCGCAGTATCTGCAAAAAACCGTACCGGAGGAGACGTATCCCATGGATTTCGAATATTCGGCCCGCTGCAAGGACTATCTCGCCCGCGTCCGCGCCTTCATGGACGAGCATGTCTATCCCAACGAGAAAACCTATCACGAGCAGCTGGCCGGTTTCGGCACCAATCGCTGGCAGGTCCTGCCCGTCATCGAAGAGCTGAAAGCCAAGGCGAAGGCCGAAGGGCTGTGGAATCTCTTCCACCCCGATTCCAAGCACGGCGCAGGCCTGTCCAATGCCGACTACGCCCCGCTGGCCGAGGAGATGGGCCGGGTGGTCTGGGCGAGCGAGGTGTTCAACTGCTCCGCGCCTGATACCGGCAACATGGAAGTGCTCTCGCGCTACGGCACGCCGGAGCAGCAGGAGACATGGCTGAAGCCTCTGCTGGCGGGTGAAATCCGCTCCGCCTTCCTGATGACGGAACCTGCCGTCGCCTCCTCCGACGCGACGAATATCGAGTGCTCCATCCGGCGCGATGGCGATGAATACGTCATCAATGGCCGCAAATGGTGGAGCTCCGGCGCCGGTGATCCGCGCTGCGCGGTCTATATCGTCATGGGCAAAACGGACCCGGATGCCGAACTGCACAAGCAGCAATCCATGATCCTCGTTCCCGCCGATGCCAAGGGCGTGAAGGTGCTGCGCCACCTTCCCGTGTTTGGTTATGACGATGCCCCGCACGGCCATATGGAAGTTGAACTGAAAGACGTACGCGTGCCCGCCTCCAACATGCTGCTGGGCGAGGGGCGTGGCTTCGAGATTGCGCAAGGCCGCCTCGGGCCGGGCCGCATCCACCACTGCATGCGCACGATCGGCGCGGCGGAGCGGGCGCTGGAGCTGATGGTCAAGCGCGCGATGAGCCGGGAAGCCTTTGGCAAGCCGGTCATCAAGCACTCGATCTGGGAGCACCGCATTGCCCGCGCGCGTATCGATATCGAGACCTCGCGCCTCCTGACGCTGAAAGCCGCCTGGATGATGGATACGGTGGGCAACAAGGCCGCGCGTGGCGAGATCGCCATGATCAAGGTCGCCGCCCCCATCATGGCGCTCAAAGTCATCGACGACGCCATTCAGGCCCATGGCGGCGGCGGGGTCAGCGACGACTTCCCGCTCGCCTCCTCCTTTGCCGGCATCCGCACGCTGCGCATCGCGGACGGGCCGGACGAGGTGCATGAACGCACCATTGCCCGCCTCGAAATGAAGCGCTGGCTCAATCAGGCCTGAGGGGACACTGCGATGAACGCACCGGCAGGGTTCACCGACATCACCATCGAGGATCGCGGCGCGGTGCGGGTTCTCCGTTTCAACCGCGCGGCGAAGAAGAACGCCATCACGCGCGCCATGTATTCGGCGATGGCCGAGGGGCTGGAAAGCGCCAGCACCGACAAGGCAGTCCGCGTGGTGGTCATCGCAGGCAGTGAAGGCGTCTTCACCGCCGGCAATGATCTGATGGACTTCATGGAGGCCCCGCCGACCATTGGCGGGGGCGACATGCCGCCCGTGGAGCGCTTCATGCGCGCCCTGCTGGGCTGTTCCAAACCGGTGATCGGGTGTGTGGACGGGCTCGCCATCGGCATTGGCGTCACCCTGCTCCTGCATTGTGATCTCGCCTATGCGTCGGACCGGGCGACGTTCAAGACGCCGTTTGTGGACCTTGCCCTGGTGCCGGAGTTCGGCTCCAGCGCCGTCCTGCCCGGCATTGTCGGGCGCGTGGTAGCGAGCGAACTTCTGCTGCTGGGCGAGACATGGGACGCGAACCGCGCCGGGGCGAAAAACCTCGTCAATGGCGTCTTCCCGGCAGCTGATCTTGAAGGCGAAGTGATGAAGCGCGCCGAAGCGCTGGCGGCGAAAGCGCCCAACGCGGTGAAGAAGTCCAAGGCGCTGATGACCAAGGGTGTTGGAAGTGTCTACACGCTGATGGCCGAGGAAGGCGCAGAGTTTGCCGCTCAGCTGGCCTCGGAGGAGTTCAAGGAAGCGGTCACGGCCTTCCTCGAACGCCGCGCGCCAGACTTCTCCCGGTTCGGCTGAGGCGTGCAGGCCGCCGGGCCGTGGCGGTGGCGAGTGACGACCCCGGGGGGATTGGATGAAACGGATAATTGCCGGTATTGCCAGTGTAATCATCGCTGCCAGCATTGGCGGTTGGCTCTACATATCCGGCTCGCCGATCGGCCAGATCTACGTGCCGTCGGGTACTGGCATCACCGCCAAGCAGATATGCTCGCTGACCTTCGTGTCGGGCCTCGAGCCTGAACGCGCCAGAGCACTCTATACCGATCCCATACTGGGCGATGCCAGGCCACTTTTGCGCGTGCGCGTCGACCATGAGGCCGAAACCGTCACTGCCTCTGCGCTGGGCATGCTCTTCCGGCAGACAGCCATCCACCGCGAAGGGCTAGGCTGCACGCTGGTCCACGATCCGGCCACGTTTGACCCCGGACTATCCCTGCCGCTGAGCAGGCAAGCTGACCTTATGACACTGGATGCAGGCTGGCGTGACGCCCATTTCGACGCCGGAGCCCTGGACGCCGCGCTCGACCTCGCCTTCACCGATGACGGGCGCAATACGCTGGCAGCTTTGGTGCTGCATGACGGGCGGCTGGTCGCCGAACGCTATGCAGAAGGCGTCACAGCCGAAACACCGCTGCCCGGCTGGTCGATGACCAAATCGTTTGCCGCGACGCTCGCCGGCGTGCTGGTGCAGCGCGGCCTGCTGGATGTGCATGCCGAAGGGCTGGTGCCGGACCTTGCCGCAAACGGCCGCGAGGCCATCACGGTCGACCATCTCTTGCGGATGACGGCCGGACTAGACGGGTTTGAAACCGGAGACGGGTTTGATCCGGCTTCGCAAATGCTCTTCACACAAGTCCACATGGCCCGCTACGCCGCCAACCGGAACGTCATCCATGCGCCCGGCGAACACTGGGACTATCAGAGCGGCGACACCATCCTCGCCGGGTCTGCGCTCGGCGCGTATCTGGGCGATACGGTACCCGAACGGCAGGCCACGCTGCGGGCATGGCTGTTCGGCCCGCTGGAGATGCATCATTCCATTGTCGAGGCCGATGAGGCCGGGACGCTGAAACTCTCCAGCTATATGTATGCCAGCGCCCGCGACTGGGCGCGCCTTGCGCAGCTCTATCTCGATGACGGGCGTGCACCGGATGGAACGCAGATCATTCCGGCTGACTGGATCGATTATGTGACAACCCCTACAGGCCCCTCCGCCGGGCGATACGGGGCCGGTTTCTGGCTGAATGCGCCGGGCCTGCCTCAGGACGCCTTCATGATGGATGGTTTCCAGTCACAGCGCACCGTCATCATTCCCTCTGATGATCTGGTGATCGTGCGCATGGGTGCCACAAACGGTATCAACGAAGACACGCCGGGCTTCGTGAATGGCGTCATCGCGGCGCGGCGCTGATTTTTAGCGGTTTAGGTGAAACATGACCAATACCAGCAAAGGCACCCACGAATATGTGGATGATCCGCGCAATGCGGACATCCTCATATCGGTCAATGGCGAGCTGTTCCCCCGGGAGAAGGCCGTCATCTCGGTCTTCGATTCCGGCTTCATACTGGGCGATGGCGTGTGGGAGGGCTTGCGCGTTCACCACGGCCATATCGCCTTTCTGGACCGCCATCTGGAGCGGCTCTATGAGGGCGCCAAGGCCATCGACATGGATATCGGCCTGTCGCTTGAGGCGCTGGAAAAGCGGCTCTACGACACGCTGGAAGCCAATAATATGCGTGACGGGGTGCATATCCGCCTGATGGTCACGCGCGGGATGAAGCGCACGCCCTATCAGGACCCGCGCGTGAATATCGGCCCGGCCACCATCGTCATCATCCCTGAATACAAGAACCCGAAGCCGGAAGCGGCCACGCGGGGGATGAAGCTCTTCACCGTGCATGTGCGCCGGGGATACCCGGACGTGCAGGACCAGAAGCTCAACTCCCACTCCAAGCTCAACTGCATCACCGCCTGCATCCAGGCCGCGAAGGCCGGCGCGGACGAGGCCCTGATGCTGGACCCGCACGGCTTTGTCGCCACCTGCAACTCCACCCATTTCTTCATCGTGAGGAAGGGCGAGGTATGGACCTCCACCGGCGAGTACTGCATTGGCGGCATCACGCGCGGCGTGGTGATCGAGCTGTGCCGGGAGGCGGGCATACCCGTCTTTGAGAAGCGCTTCTCCCTGACCGATGTCTACGGCGCCGAGGAGGCCTTCGTTACCGGCACCTTTGCCGGGGTCGCGCCGGTTTCAAGTGTCGACGGGCGGGTGCTCAGCGAGGGGCGCGGACCGATGGTGGAGCGTCTGCAGACGCTTTATCTGGAGCGCCTTGCGCGCGAGGGCGCCTGATGGAGACGGTGCGCATCTGCCTGTGGTCAGGCCCGCGCAACATCTCCACCGCGATGATGCGCAGCTTCGAGAACCGGCCTGACTGCGCGGTCTGGGATGAGCCCTTCTACGGCTATTATCTGGACCGGACCGGGCTGGACCATCCCGGCCGCAGCGAGGTGCTGGCGCAATGGCCGACCGACCCTGAACACATCGCATCGCGTTGCGCAGGCGCGGCGCCAGACGGATCGCCGCTCTTCTTCCAGAAGCATATGTGCCAGCACATGCTGGACGGCCTTGATCTCGCCTGGACGGCGCAGTGCCGGCATATCTTCCTGATCCGCGACCCGGCCCGGGTTGCTGCCAGTTTCAACGCCACCATGGGCGCAGTAACGCCCGAGGATCTCGGTTCGGTGCGCCAGCTCTCCCTCTATGACGAGATCGCGGCGCTGACCGGGCGGGACTGGCCGATCGTCGAAGGGGTGGACGTGCTGGCCGCGCCGGAGGCCATGCTGCGCGCTCTGTGCAGCGCCATCGATATCGGTTTTGACCCGGCCATGCTGTCATGGCCCGCCGGGAAGCGGGCAAGTGACGGGCCGTGGGCGCCGCACTGGTATGCACGCGTGGAAGCGTCAACCGGATTTGAAGCGCCCGCGCCATCGCGCCATGACAGCCCTGCACGGCTTGGCCCGGTCGTAGAGGCCTGCACGCCTGCCTATATCGCGCTCAAAGCCAGAAAACTCATGGCGGCTTAGTAGGGCCCATCCCTTGCCATAAGGCGTGCGCAGGCGCTCACTGCACGGCCAGCAACCAGACGCTTTTTTAGGAGCCCGCCATGGCCGCCACGCCGGAATTCACCATCACCGAGGAAGTTTCCGGCTCGAAGGGCCGCTATGTCGCGCGTGCGCCGGGCCTGCCCGATGCGGAGATGACCTATTCCATCACCAGCCCCACCCTGATCATCATCGACCATACTGGCGTGCCGGATGAATGGCGCGGCAAGGGCGTGGGCAAGGCGCTGGTGGAGCGCGGGGTTCTGGATGCCAGGGCGCGCGGGGTACGCATCGTGCCGCTCTGCCCGTTTGCCAAAGCCCAGATCGCGCGCAATCCGGAATGGCAGGACGTGCTGGCCTGAGCAAAAAGGAAATGGGGCGGACCGATGAGTGGGGGACCGGCCCGCCCCGTTCCTTGCATCCGCACCAAGGGGGGAAATTGGTGCGGGGATCATCCCATCATTCCATTGTTTACACCCTGTTACACATCTTGCGCACATGGCCGCACTGGCGCGGGGGCGCGCCGGAGCTATAACGGACCGCAAGGAACTGACAGGGCGCACCCATGGCCTATAAATCCCTTCGCGAATTCATGGCTCTGCTGGAAGCGGAAGGCGAGCTGAAACGCGTCGCCGCCCCGGTCTCCACCCATCTGGAGATGACCGAGATCCAGACGCGCCTGCTGGCCAAGGGCGGCCCGGCAGTTCTCTTTGAAAACCCGGTGCATGAAGACGGCCGGGCGAGCGAAATGCCCGCCCTCGTCAATCTTTTTGGCACGGTGGGAAGGGTTGCCCGCGCGGTCACCATGGGCGGCGAGCCACGCCGAACCGCAGCAGATTTGCGCGAGATGGGCGAGCTTCTTGCCTTTCTGCGCCAGCCCGAACCGCCGCGCGGGCTTAAAGACGCGATGGAGCTATTGCCGCTCGCCAAGACCGTGATGGCGATGCGCCCCGGCACGGTCAGACGAGCGCCCTGTCAGGAAGTGGTGCTGACGGGTGATGATATCGATCTTGACCGCCTGCCCATTCAAGGCTGCTGGCCCGGCGAGCCTGCGCCGCTCATCACCTGGCCGCTCGTCGTCACCAAGGGCCCGTCAGAGGACAAGCAGGACGATTTCAACCTTGGCATCTACCGGATGCAGAAATTGAGCAAGAACCGCACGCTGATGCGCTGGCTTAAGCATCGCGGCGGCGCGCAGCATTATCAGCGCTGGAAGGGCACGCGGCCCGACCCGCTACCCGCCGCCGCCGTGATCGGCGCTGATCCGGGCACCATCCTGGCCGCCGTGACGCCGGTGCCGGACACGCTTTCCGAATACCAGTTCGCGGGGCTCCTTAGAGGCCGCAAGGCGGAACTGGTCCCCTGCAAGACCGTGCCTCTGAAAGTGCCCGCCGAGGCCGAGATCGTCATTGAGGGCCACGTGCTGCTGGATGAAGACGGGCCGGAAGGGCCCTATGGCGACCACACGGGCTATTACAACTCGGTGGAGCGCTTCCCGGTCTTTCAGGTCAGCGCCATCACCATGCGCCGCGACCCCATCTATCTGACCACCTTCACGGGCCGTCCGCCGGATGAGCCGAGCGTGCTGGGCGAGGCGCTCAACGAGGTGTTCATCCCCCTCATCCGCCAGCAATTTCCCGAGATCATCGATTTCTGGCTGCCGCCGGAAGGGTGCAGCTACCGCATCGCCGTCATCTCGATGAAGAAGGCCTATCCCGGC
>JBKBNS010000039.1:0-9892 GCA_046295255.1 Glycocaulis sp. | reverse complement strand
AAGCTGCCAAGACCCGCGCGCCGCGCGAGGAAGTCGAAGAATCGCTCGCCTTTCTCAGCTGGCTGCGTGACGACCATTTTGCCTTTATCGGCTGCCGGTCCTACGGGTTTGACGTCGACGAGGAAGGCAAGCTGCGCTCACGCGAGCCGGAAATCCTCAAGGACAGCGGAAAAGGCATCCTGCGCGATCCCGACCGTACCGTTCTGCGGCGCACCTCCGAGCCGCTGGTAATTGTGCCGGCCATCGAGGCTTTCCTGCGGGCGCCCAGCCCGGTCATCGTCGCCAAGGCCAATATGAAAAGCCGTGTCCACCGGCGGGTCTACATGGACTACGTCGGGGTGAAGCGTTATCGCGATGACGGGGCGGTCGTGGGCGAAACGCGCTTTGTCGGCCTGTTCACGGCGGAAGCCTATGACCAGATGGCCCGCGATGTGCCGCTTATCCGGCGCAAGGTACGCCGCGTGCTCGACAAGGCGGGCAAGGCGCCAGGCTCGCATTCGGCCAAGAAATTGCAGCATATCGTGGAGAACTATCCACGCGACGAGCTGTTCCAGACCTCCGAAGAAGACCTGCTGAAGATCAGCCAGGGCATATTGCACCTGTTCGACCGGCCGCGCACGCGTCTGTTCCTGCGCCGCGACCAGTTTGACCGCTTTGTCTCGGTGCTGCTCTTCGTGCCGCGCGACCGCTACAACACACGGGTGCGCATCGAGGCGGGCGAGCTGATCCGCGAAGCCTTCGACGGGCGGCTGTCGGCCTTCTACCCCATGTTTGGCGATGGCGCGCTGGCGCGGGTCCATTTCATCATCGGACTTGATCCGTTCAACCATCCCGAGCCGGACCCTGCTGAACTGGAGCGCAAAATCGCGCTTCTTGCGCGCACCTGGGAAGACGAGCTGGAGGCCGAGGCCCGCCGCGAGGGCGACCCTGACCTCTTGCGCGCGGTCCGCACCTATCTCAACGGCTATACGGCCGGTTATCGCGAGCGCTATGACCCGGCGTCGGCGCTTGCAGATATCGAGCGGCTCGACCCGCTGTCCGATAGCAATCCGCGCGCCGCGCGCGTTTACCGTGAGGCGGGCGATGACGACGCCCATCTGCGCGTGAAGATTTACAGCCACGGCCGCATGCTCGCCCTCTCGGATGTCCTGCCCGTTCTGGAAAATCTCGGCCTGCATGTGGATGCCGAGTCGGGTTATGCCGTTCAGCGCAAGCGGGACGATTGTGACCGTGAAACGCTGTGGGTCCATGAGTTCGAGGTCAGAGCCCGGTCCGGCGAGCTCGCCGGGCTGGACACGCTGGCGCCATTGTTCGAGGACGCGGTCCTGGCGGTGCTGGACGGGCGCACCGAGGATGACGGGTTCAACACGCTCGTGCCGGCGATCGGGGTGAGCTGGCGCGAAGCCGCTTTCCTGCGCACCTGCGCGCGCTACCGGCAGCAGTCCGGGCTTGATCCGTCACAATCCATCCAGGAGGAGGCGCTGAGCGGCCATCCGGAGATAGCGCGCTGCCTTCTGGAGTTCGCGCGCCTGCGCTTTGACCCTTCGCTCGATCTTGATCACAAGACGCGCGAGGAGAAATGCGCCCAGACTGAACGCGAATTGCGCGGCAAGCTGGATGCGGTTTCAAGCCTTGATCATGACAAGGCGCTGCGCCGGCTGGTCAAGCTGCTCAAATACACGCTGCGGACCAATTTCTACCAGACCGGTGAAGACGGTCAGCCCAAGCCCTGGATTTCGCTGAAAATTGCCAGCCGCAAGATCCGCGACCTGCCGGCGCCCAAGCCGTATCGTGAGATATTCGTATGGAGTCCGCGGGTGGAAGGGGTGCATCTGCGCTTTGGCCCCGTCGCGCGCGGCGGGCTTCGCTGGTCGGACCGGCGCGAGGATTTCCGCACCGAGGTGCTCGGGCTGGTGAAGGCCCAGCAGGTGAAGAACGCCGTGATTGTGCCTGTGGGCTCCAAGGGCGGTTTCTACCCCAAGCAATTGCCCAAACCTTCCGACCGGGAAGCCTTCATGGCGGAGGGCCGCGAAAGCTATCGCACCTTCCTGCGCGGGCTTCTGGACATTACCGACAATCTTGATGGCGACGGCAATGTGGTGCCGCCGGAAAATGTCGTGCGCTGGGACGGTGAAGATCCCTATCTGGTCGTTGCCGCCGACAAGGGCACGGCTACCTTCTCCGACATCGCCAACGGCGTGGCTACCGACGAATATGATTTCTGGCTGGGTGATGCTTTCGCCTCGGGCGGATCGGCGGGGTACGACCACAAGAAAATGGCCATCACGGCGCGCGGCGGCTGGGAATCGGTCAAGCGCCATTTCCGCGAGCTCGGCAAGGACATCCAGTCCGAGCCCTTCACCGTCATGGGTGTCGGCGACATGTCGGGTGATGTGTTCGGCAACGGGATGCTTTTGTCAAAGCAGATCCGGCTTCTGGCCGCCTTCGATCATCGCGACATCTTCATTGACCCTGATCCGCAGGACACGGAAGCGAGCTGGAACGAGCGCAAGCGCCTGTTCGACATGGATCGGTCCAGCTGGCAGGACTACGACACCAAGCTGATTTCCAAGGGCGGCGGCGTCTTCTCCCGTTCCGGCAAGTCGATCACGCTCAATGACGAGATTCGTGCCCTGACCGGGCTGGAAGGCAAGACGGCCACCCCCAACGAGGTGATGCATGCCCTGCTGAAGGCGGAGGTGGAACTTCTCTGGTTCGGCGGTATCGGCACCTATGTGAAGGCGGCCTCCGAGCAGAATTACCAGGTCGGTGACAAGAACAACGATGCGGTGCGCGTCGACGCTGAACAGATGCGGGTCTGCGTGATCGGGGAAGGCGCAAATCTTGCCATGACGCAGGCCGCCCGTATCGCGTTTGCGCGCCAGGGCGGGCGCGTCAATGGCGACTTCATCGACAATTCCGCCGGGGTGGATTCATCCGACCATGAGGTGAATATCAAGATTCTTCTCAATCCGATGGTGCGCTCAGGCGAGATGAAACTGCCGGCGCGCAACAAGCTGCTGGAATCCATGACCGATGATGTGGCCGAACACGTGCTGCGCCACAATTACGACCAGACGCTCACCCTCACATTGGCCCGCGAGCGCGCGACTGAAGATCTCGACGTGCATGAGCGCGTGATGGAAAGCCTGGAAGCCGAGGGCCGCCTCGACAGGGCCGTGGAAGGCCTTCCAGGCGCTGAAGTCATCCGCGGACTGAAAGACCAGAATGACGGCCTCTCGCGGCCGGAGATCGCTATCATCACCAGCTATGTAAAGATCGCGCTGTTCGACAAGATCGTTGCCTGCGACGTGCCGGACGATCCCCACTTCACGGACACGCTGATCACCTATTTCCCCAAGGCCCTGCACAAGTTTGCCGATGCCATGGAAAACCACAGGCTGAAGCGGGAAATCATCGCGACCCGGCTGGCCAATGACATGGTCAATATGGGTGGGCCGGACTTCCTGCAGCGGGCCCTGGAGCTGAGCGGTGCGGATACACCCGCCATCACCCGCGCCTTCGCCGCGGCGCGGGAAATCTTCCGTGTCGATACGTTGATGGCCGACATCAATGCGCTGGATAACAAGGTGCCGGCGCAGGCGCAGATACGCCTGCACGACGAAGTGCGCCGCCTCCTGTTCAAGCAGACCGTTTGGCTTGCCCGGCGCGCCCGCGCCGAGGAAGCCGGCAAGGCCACACCGGTTGGTGATCTGATCGCGTGCTATCAGGACGGTGCGGACCAGCTCCGCAAATGGGGCGAAAGCGTTCTGTCGGGGCATGAACGCGCCGGCGTTGCCGGCCGCCGGGAGAGGCTCACCGACGAAGGCGCGCCTGCCAAACTTGCCAAGGAAATGGCTCTGCTCCAGGTGTTTGTGCCGGCAACCGACATCATTGACCTGGCGAGCACAGTCAGCTGGCCGCTGGCTGCTTCCGTGCGGCTTTACCACGCCATCGGCGAGCGCTTCGGGTTTGATCCCTTGCGCTCGGCTGCCGGCTATCTCACCTCCGACCAGCACTGGGACCGGCTGGCCACACGCCGTCTGGCCGAAGACCTGTTCGCCAGTCAGCTCGCCATCTCCACCGCTATCGCGCGCTATGCGGAGGCGGCCGGCGGCAAGCTGAAGGCCGGTATTGAAGACCCGACAGAGGACTGGGCCGACGAGCTGGTATCCTCCTGGCAGGTTATCCATGCCCACGAGGTCGATCGTACTGATCATCTGATCGAGCAATTGTCGGCCTCGGGCGGCTGGTCGCTGTCCAAGATCGCGATTGCTTCCACGGAGTTACGTGAACTCGCCCAGAACGCAGCCGATTAGGGGTCTGGTCTTGGACAGCCTGAAAGACCGTTATTTCGCCGACGGCTCGGAGCCGGAAAGCGAACGGTCGAGGCTGACCGAGCTGGCCGGGTTTTATGCCGGCTGGACGCAAGACTGGCTCTCGCGCCGGGTGGCATTCAGGCCGGGCATGGCGGTGATGGAGGCCGGTGCGGGGTCGGGAGCGATGCTTGCCTGGTTTGCCCAACAGACGGGCCCGTCCGGCGACGTGCTGGGGCTGGACCGGACGCTGGCCCATATGGACGCGCTTCCCGCTCCGGTGCGGCTGATGGAAGCCGATCTCTACGATGCGCCTGCCGAGCCGGGCCGTTTTGATCTGGTCTATGCGCGGCTGGTGCTGGAGCATCTGCCTGATCCGGACACCGCGCTTGCCCGCCTGTGTGAATGGGTCCGGCCGGGCGGTGTGCTGGCGGTCGCCAGCCTGGATTTCGCCGATGTGAAAGCGGTGGGCGAGGGGCCCGACGCCAGACGCTTTGATATGGGCCTCGACACGATCCGCGAGGCCATAGCCACCAGCGCTCTGGTTGACCCGGCCTTCGGCCGTACGCTGAAAGGCCGGTTTGGGGCTGCCGGCCTGTCGGCCCTTACCGAAGACCGGCTTGAGCGTGTGGTGGACGGGGCGTCCGACTGGGCGCGTTTCCTTGCCAGCAATAATCGGATCATCGGCGCGCTGACCGGTGTGGACACCGGTATCGTGGACGAGGTCTGCGCCCTGATGGAACGGCCGGGTTTCCGCTTCGCAGACCAGATGTTGTTCGGGGTAACGGGGCGGCGTTCCTAAGCCGCGACAATCAGGCCGTTTTCCACGCGCACCGGCACCGGTTTGAGGCCCGCCTTGCCGGCGGGACCGCCGGTGCAGGCACCGGTCTCCAGGGCGAAGCTTGCCCCGTGAAACGGGCAGACGATGAACTGGTCCTCGCTGACCAGTGTGCGCCCTGACGGCAGGCATAACGGGCGGCCCTGATGCGGGCACACGTTCACATAGGCGAAAGCGTCATCGCCCTTACGCACGAGCAGGACGGGAAGCGGCTCATAATCAGAAGGGAACGCACCGGGATCGGCAAGGGCGTCCAGCCGGCCCAGAACCGTGCCGGAGGGCGGCATCTCTGTCATGCTTATGCCCCCTCGCTCTTAAAGGGCCGTGCGAGCAGGGCGGTGATGGCTTCATCCACGCTCGCTTCACCGGCCACGACGGCGGCGACGGCTGCACAGATCGGCATGTCGACGCCGTGGCGGGCCGCCAGCTCCAGCACGGCCGGTGCGGTGGCCACGCCTTCGGTCACCGAGTTGCGGGCCGCCATGATGTCTGCGAGCGTTTCGCCGCGCCCGAGCGCCAGTCCGCAGGACATGTTGCGCGATTGCGGTGAGGAACACGTCAGGACCAGATCACCGAGCCCGCACAGGCCCGCCAGCGTTTCGCGCTGCGCGCCCAGTGCTACGGCGAGGCGCGTCATTTCGGCAAAACCGCGCGCAATAAGGGCCGCATGGGCCGAGCGGCCCAATTCGCGCCCCTCTACAATCCCCGCAGCGATGGCGAGCACATTCTTCACCGACCCGCCAATCTCCGCGCCGATGAGGTCATCGGCGAGATAGGGGCGGAAGCTTGCCGAACCAATCATCTTGATGAGTTTTTCACCTGCGGCAGCGTCACTGCACGCCAGCGTGACCGCTGTCGGCAGGCCGCGCGCCACATCGGCGGCAAAGGACGGGCCAGAGAGCACGGCAGGCACGGCGTCAGGCAGGGTTTCGGCCAGCACTTCGCTCATCAATTTGAGGCTGCCGCGCTCAATGCCCTTGGAGCACAGCGCCACCGGTGTGCCGGGCGCGAGATGCGCCCCGAATGCGGCAAGGCTGGCTCGCATGTGCTGGGCGGGCGTGACTACCAGCCAAGCATCGGCCTCTGCCATGTCGCCTGCATTGCTGGTAGCGCGGATTGCGGGGTCGAGCGTCACGCCCTTGAGGAAAACCGGGTTCTCGCGGGTTTCGTTGATGGCTTTTGCGACCTCCGGCTCGAACGCCCACAAAGTGGAGGGCGTGCCAGCCTGCGCGGCGGCCTGCGCCAGCGCCGTGCCCCACGCGCCTGCCCCGATAATGCCCAGTCTTGCACTCATGCTTTTGGTCCCTTCTTGCCCGACCCTAGCAGGGGATCATCAAGCGCGGCACCGGAATCCAGCGGCCAGCGCGCCCGGGCGGGTACATCAAGATCGTCAATCAGCCCCAGCCGGAAACGCTCGGCGCCTGCCAGCGCGATCATCGCGGCATTGTCGGTGCAATATTTCAAGGGCGGGAAGAGCGTCCGGAAGCCGCGCCTGTCAGCCTCGGCCACCAGCGCCTCCCGGACCGCCGTATTCGCGGCGACCCCGCCTGCGGCGACCAGTACGCGGCTTTCAGACGTTTTGTGTGCATAGAGATCGAGCGCCCGGCCCGTGCGCTGGGCCAGATGGGCGGCAATGGCTGATTGCGCGGCGGCCGCCAGGTCGGCCCGGTCCGCGTCTGTGGGGTTTTCCAGCCCGTCGAAACTGCGTTTCACAGCTGTCTTCAGGCCGGCGAACGAGAAATTGCAACTCTTGTCGTGTGCCAGCATGCGCGGCAGCGCGAAGCGTGAAGGAGCCGTGGCCTCTTGGGCCAGCTTCTCCAGCGCCGGCCCGCCGGGAAACCCAAGCCCCAGAACCTTGGCCGACTTGTCGAAGGCTTCGCCTGCTGCATCATCAATGGTGGAGCCGAGCCTTGTCATCTGCCCCACGCCTTCCACGCTCAGAAGCTGGGTATGCCCACCGGAGACCAGCAATAGCAGCCAAGGAAAGGGAAGCGGCTGGACAAGGCGCGGCGAGAGCGCGTGGCCTTCAAGATGATTGACCGCGATGAGCGGCTTTCCGGAGCCGATGGCCAGCCCCTTCGCCGTCATCAATGCTGCCATCACCCCGCCGATCAGGCCGGGACCGGCTGTGGCGGCGATGGCGTCCAGCGCGGCAAAGCCGAGACCTGCCTCTTCCATCACCTCGCGCGCGAGATGGTCCATGCGCTCGGCATGGCTGCGCGCGGCAATCTCCGGCACGACACCGCCAAACGGCGCATGCGCGCTGTTCTGGTTGATCACGCGCTCGGCGAGCACTTGCGTACGGCCATCACCGTGCAGGCGCACAATCGCCGCCGCGCTGTCATCACAGCTCGATTCAAGGCCGAGTACAGTGGCAGGCCGGTCCGCTTGCGCGCGGCTGTGTGAATGCGATAACGCCATAACCATCCGTTAGCGCCGCACCGGCAGGCTGACAACTCACGGAGTTCATCTTGGCCGCTTCCCTGCCCGTCATGGCGATTGCCACCCGCACCTCTCCGCTGGCCATGGCGCAGGCGCTTATGGTGCAGGCGAAGCTCGCTGCCGCACATGGCGCCAGCGATGCTGAAGCGGACTTTCCGATCCTCGGCCTGGTTACCACCGGCGACCAGATCACCGACCGTGCCCTGCTGGAGGCGGGCGGCAAGGGATTGTTCACGCGTGAGCTGGACCGCGCCCAGCTCGACGGTCAGGCGGCGTTCGCGGTCCATTCGATGAAAGATGTGCCCACGCGCCTGCCCGACGGGCTGGAACTGGCGTGCGTGCTGGAGCGCGAAGACCCGTCGGACATTCTGCTGACAGCCAGCGGCCCCGGCACGCTGGGCAGCCTGCCGCACGGCGCTTTGATCGGTACCGCCTCGCTGCGCCGTCAGGCGCAGGCGCTTCATGCCAGGCCGGATCTGCAGATCACGCTGCTGCGCGGCAATGTCGGCACCCGCTTGCAAAAGCTCAAAGACGGTCCCATCGCCGCGACATTCCTGGCCAAGGCCGGTCTGAAACGGCTGGGACGGCCAGAGGGCGACTGGCCGGGTCTTGATTTCAAGACGAGCCTGCCCGCGCCCGCGCAAGGGGCCATCGGTATCACGATCCGACGTGATGATGAGGCGGCCCGTGCGGCGCTGGCCCCGCTGAACCATGCGCTTACGGCGCTGTCGATAGCGGCAGAGCGCGGCGTGCTGGAAGCCCTTGATGGGTCCTGCCGCACGCCACTGGCTGCGCACGCCGTCTTTGATGGCAACAGGCTTCACCTGACCGCAGAAGTGCTGAAACCCGATGGTTCCCGGCGCTGGCGCACGGACGAGATGCGCACCGGGATAAACACGCCGGAAAAAGCGCGCGCTTTTGGCCTGTCGCTGGGTGAAACCCTGCGCCGGGAGGGCGGCGAAAGCGTTGAAGCGATCCTGACCGGAGCGGGTCAGTGAGCTGGCGTGTGCCGGTGATCGTTACCCGTACCCAGCCGGGCAATGCCCGTACGGTGAAATCTGTTCGTGCACGTGGTTTTCGCGCCATCGCCTGCCCGGTAGCGCAGGTTGTGCGCTCGCGCGCGGTAATCCGCCCGGACGGGGCCGATGCCCTCGCCCTGACCAGCGCCAACGCGCTGCAGGCGGTGCGCGATACCGGCCCGCTTCTGGGTTTGCCGGTTTTTGCGGTCGGTGAAGGCACGGCGCAAGCGGCGCGGGATGCCGGGTTCTCGCATGTCACGAGTGCAGACGGGGATGCTGAGGCGCTGGCCCGCCTTGTTGCCCGCGCCCTTCCTTCCGGCAGTCACATCCTGCATCTGAGCGGCGAGGACCGTGCCGGAGATCTGGGTGGCATGCTGGAAGTGCTCGGCCTCACGACGAGAACCCGCACTGTTTACCGCACCCGCCTGGCCCGCGGGCTGACAGAGCGGGCCAGAACCGCGCTCGCGGATGGGCCGGCCATCGTCCTTATTCACTCCGCGCGCGGCGCCGAACGCTTTCTGGCGCTTGTTGATGCGGCGGAACTGACCGCTGCGCTGACGCGTCTTGAGTTCATCAGCATCTCCGAACGCGCCGCCGTGCCGCTGCACAATCTGGGCCTGACAACGCAGATCGCCGCGCAACCGTCCGAAGACGCGCTTATGGCCACACTTGATGAACTGGCGAAGAGCGGCGGCGCACCCTAGAGTGGCTTCGACGCGGACCAAAAGGCGCTAGACCCGACCATGCAAGCGGACTCCCCCGACCATATACCGCCACCAGGCGAGTCAGAGCCCATTGATGCCGAGTTCGAACCGGCGAAGCCGGAAAAGCGTTCCGGCGGCGGCAAGGCGGCGATGCGTCTTGCGGGTTTTGTGCTGTTGTTGATGCTGGCAGGCGGCGCGGGCGGCGTGGCGGGCTGGTTCGCCGCCGGGCTGAATGGGCCTGACGCTCCGGCAGCAGATGCCGGAATTGCCCGGCTGGAAAGCCAGATCGCCGGTATGGAAGCGCGCCTGAACGCCGCCGAAGACCGCTCCTTGAGCGAAATGGTGCCGACCGAAGCCTTGCGTACTTTCGACAGCGATATCCGCGCTCTGGACGCCCGTCTGGAGGCGGTGGAGGCGCGCCCCGCCGGAGAGGCTGGCGCCGGTATTGATGAAGCCATGCTCGATGCCCGGCTGGACGAGCGCGACGCCGCCATCCGCGCCGAGCTGGATACGCTGCGGTCGGTCCTGCAGGATACCCGCACTCGCAATGATCAACCAGCCGATCTGCGCCCG
>JBKBNS010000038.1:0-10073 GCA_046295255.1 Glycocaulis sp. | reverse complement strand
ATGAATCTCTACCCGGCCCATCTCTATCCGGTCCCCCCTGCGCCGCCGCAATCGGCACAGGAACTCGTCGACCAGCTGATCGACGAGCGCGCGCCGCGTCTGCGCAAATCGCCTTGGCTGTGGAATGTGGTGCGGCCAACGGCCGGCGCGCTGATGGGCTATCGCGAGGCGATCGCGATGGTGGAAACCGTCCGGCCCATGCGGGCGCGGCAGGCATTTGACTGGGCAACAGGCTATCTTGATCTCAGCGTCCAGACCGACGGGCTGGACTCCCTCCCGGATACTGGCCCGGTGGTGATTATCGGCAACCACCCTGGCGGCATTGCCGACGGGATAGCGCTCTGGCAGGCGGTTCGCGATAAGCGCCCCGATCTGTGCTTTCTGGCCAACCGGGACGCGCTGCGCGTCTGTCCGGGCCTTGAGGACATGCTCATCCCGGTGGAATGGCGCAAGAACGAGCGCAGCCGCGCCAATGCCCGCGAGACCCTGAAAGGGTCCATGGAGGCACTCAATCAGGGCCGGTGCCTTGCCATCTTTCCATCAGGACGCATGGCGCGCTGGCGCTGGCGGAACTGGGGGCTGGTGGAGGAACCCTGGTCGCCCACTGCCGTCTCGCTCGCCCGGCGCTTCAACACGCCCGTGGTGACGCTGGGTGTGCGCCAGTCCATGCCGCTTGCCTTCTATGCGCTGGACCAGGTCCACGAGGAATTGCGCGACATCACGCTGTTTCACGGGCTGATGCGCCAGCGTGGCAAGACCTATCGCCTGCGCTTTTCCGAGCCGCGCCCCGCCCGCGATTTGCCCGGCAGCGAGGCCGAAGCCACGGCGGCCATTCTGCGCGAGGCGGAAAATCTCGCCTGGGGGCGTTAGCCCGTCAGGGATGGCGCGCGGTAGAGCCCAGCTTCCCCGCCTTCGCCAACGCGAGCACCCGCTCCTTCACGGCAGTATGGAGTGAGCCGGGGATCAAGCCGTAAACAAACCGTCCGCTTCCAGGCGAAACCGGACGCAAGTCCGTACCCGGCCAGATGAAGCGGTTCAGGTCGGCGGCGATGATCCAGGAGCGCTCACCATCAAGGCCAAGCCTGCGCCGGGTGGCGGCAGGAATTTCGATTGCCGCCTCCGGATCGCGCGGCGGTGAATGTGTGATGGGAGCGACGGTCACAACCGTATCGCCACCTGCCGTTTCCACCGCGAGTGACGACACAGGGGCGGTCTTTTGTCCCCTCCTCCTGCCCGCGCAGGGCCTCGTCACGCCACAGATAGGCATGGCGGATTACAAGCCCCGGAACAGGGGCAGGCAACGCCATGCCTATTTCACTTCATCATTTGTGCGTGAAGGCAGCGGCAGGCGGCTCAGCGGCCTCGAGAGCGGCCAACTCACGCTCCGCCATCTCCCATGGGTAGAGAGCCTCCCGGTCATTACGCTTCAGGCGCCGGTATTCCTCCACCGAGACCAGCACCAGCCGCTCACGGCCATGGCTGGTGATGGTGACAGGCTCGCGCAGCGCCGCTTCGCTGAAACGGCCATAGCTCTTGATAAACTCGGCAGACGACACCCGCACTTCGCTCATGGCACACCTCCACGAGCAGAAATACTCGAATTATTCGAATATTTCAAGTTTTTGAGGCCGTCACGAACTCGATCCCGGCCTTTCCTCCTGCGCGTACCAGTCGATTTTCCGGGTGACATACATGGTCGCCGCGACCGCGAGGAAGGCCAGCGCCGAGCCGATGAGGAGCGCATAGTCCTCCACCAGAACCAGCAGGAACTGGACCATATAGCTCACCGTCAGGGCTGCGAAGGTCAGCATGGCGCGGGCATTGTTCCGGAAGGCCGCCCACGCATAGAGCGCGGTCAGGACCACCGTAGCTCCGGCCGCGATGCTGAAGCCGAGCGCGATACCGGCATGTTCGCTAAGCGCCAGAAGCAAGAGGTAGAACACGACCTGCGCCAGCCCGATCAGGATGTACTGGGCCGAGTGCAAGCGCTGGTCGCTGCTCGCCTCGATGAGGAAGAACATGAGGAGCGTGAAGCCGACAAAGAAGAAGGCGTATTTCAGCGAGCGGCTGACCCGCGCATAGCCATCTGCCGGGTTGACGAGATTGACCGTCATCACTGCCTGATCGGCATTGCTGAGCGCATAGCCCTGTCCCTCTACCCAGCGTGCGGGAAAGCCGCGCGCCAGATAGGGCACCAGCCAGGCGGCACTGAAGCCGGTCTCGCTCACCTCGCGCGTTCCGGGCAGGTAGGCACCGGCAAAGCCCGGATGAGCCCAGTCGCCGCTGATTTGCGTGCGGGTTTCCCGGCCAGAGGGCTGGATGGAGAAGCTGCTGGCGCCGATCAGCACCAGACGGCCCTCGAAGGTAAACTCGCCATTGCCCTCAAGTCCCTCCACACCGGCGCTGACACCTCTGGCCACCGTAGCGCCAAAGGATGCCGCATCGTGATTGCGGCGAAACGCCAGACCCGGCTCAAAGCTGAGCGGCTCGGCCCCGGTGCTGACGCGCGCATCGAAATCCTCGGCAATGCCGCGCAGATCGCTCACCAGCACGAAGACCTGCGCCTCATCCCATTGCAGCGTGCCGTTGGCGGGCGTCAGGGCATCAATACCGTCCAGATTGAACGTGCCCGACAGGGACACCGAAGCCTGATATCCGGGCACAGTATAGATGGCGCGCCGCAGTATGCGCGTTTCAAGCTGCGCGGCGACATCCAGCGTATCGGGCGAGAGGATCACGTACTGGCGCTGGACGCTTTCGCTACGCACCACCTCTTCGCCGCGCGCTGTCTCGATGACGACGGCGACATCCACAGGGATAACGAGGAACGGACCGCGCACCGTCTGCGGACCGCCAAGCGCCGCGCCGACATCGCCGGCGACCTGCCCGGCGCGGTTCTCGCGCTCCCAGGCGAGGATATTGACCATGCCCAGAGGCAGGCCGAGCGCGAGGACAAGCGCGCCTACAAGCAATAGCTTCAGGCCCAGTGAACGCCCGCGTCCGGCCAGTTGTGTCATGACAGCTTTCTCCCGATCCCGTCACGCCGCATCTGGCGCTGGAATTCGGGAGAAAAGAAGGCAGAAAATCGCCTTGGACCTAGCCCTGCCGTTCGGCCATCAGTTCCTTGATGCTGGCGATGGCTTTCGCGGGGTTCAGACCCTTCGGGCACACATTGGTGCAGTTCATGATGGTGTGGCAGCGATAGAGCTTGAACGGGTCTTCCAGATCATCCAGCCGCTCGCCGGTCGCTTCATCGCGGCTGTCGGCGATCCAGCGATAGGCCTGCAGGAGTGCAGCCGGGCCCAGATACTTGTCTGAATTCCACCAGTAGGACGGGCAGGAAGTCGAGCAGGAAGCGCAAAGTATGCACTCGTAAAGCCCGTCCAGCTTCTCCCGGTCTTCAATCGACTGGCGCCATTCGGCCTGAGGCGTCGGCGTCGCGGTCTGCAGATAGGGTTTGATGCTGGTCAGCTGGGCGTAGAAATTGGTGAGATCGGGAATGAGATCCTTGATCACCGGCTGGTGCGGCAAGGGCGAGATGGTCACCGTGCCCTTGTAGTCCTCAATCGCCGCCGTGCAGGCGATGGTATTGCGCCCGCCAATATTCATCGAGCAGGAGCCGCAAATCCCCTCGCGGCAGGACCGGCGGAAGGCGAGCGTGGAATCGATCTCGTTCTTGATGAAGAACAGCGCGTCCAGCACCATCGGGCCACACTTGTCCATGTCCACCTGATAGGTGTCCCAGCGCGGGTTCTGGCCCGTATCGGGATCATAGCGGTAGACCTTGAAAGCGCGGGTATTGGTCGCGCCCTCCGGCTTCGGCCAGGCCTTGCCTTTTTTGACTTGCGAGTTTTTCGGCAGCGTCAGCTGGACCATGAGCGTCGTGTCCCGTTTGCGAGCGGTCTAATACACCCGAGCCTTGGGCTCGATATAGGCGATGTCGTTGGAGAGCGTGTATTCGTGCACCGGGCGGTCGCCAAGCGTGACCTTGCCGGTCTTTTCCTCATACCAGGCAAGCGTGTGCTTCATCCACTGCTTGTCATCCCGGTCCGGGAAGTCCTCGCGCGCATGCGCGCCGCGGCTCTCGGTGCGCGCTGCCGCCGAATTCACGGTGACAGCGGCCTGCGCGATGAGATTGTCGAACTCGAGGGCTTCGACAAGGTCCGTATTCCAGATCATGGAGCGGTCATTAATCGCGATATCGGCCGAGCCTGAGACCACTTTCGCGATACGCTGAACGCCCTCGTCGAGCACGTCCTGCGTACGGAAGACCGCGCAGTTCTCCTGCATGGCCCGCTGCATGTCGAGGCGCAGCTTTGCCGTCGGCGTGCCCCCGCTCGCATTGCGGAAGCGGTCAAAGCGGGCGAGCGTGGCGTCGCCTGCATCCTTGGGCAGCTCAGGCTGGGTCGCGCCGCTCTGCGTGGTGTCGGCGCAGCGCAGACCCGCCGCCCGGCCAAATACGACGAGATCGATCAGCGAGTTCGAGCCGAGACGGTTCGCGCCGTGCACGCTCACGCACGCCGCTTCGCCCACCGCCATCAGGCCGGGCACGACATGATCAGGATCGCCGCCCACCTTGGTGAGCACTTCGCCATGATAATTGGTCGGGATGCCGCCCATATTGTAGTGGACCGTCGGCAGGACCGGGATCGGCTCGCGCGTCACATCCACGCCGGCAAAGATTTTCGCGCTTTCGGAAATACCCGGCAGGCGCTCGGCCAGCACTTTGGGGTCAAGATGATCGAGGTGCAGGAAGATATGGTCCTTGTTGGGACCGACCCCGCGCCCTTCACGGATCTCGATGGTCATGGAGCGTGAGACGACATCGCGGCTGGCAAGGTCTTTGGCCGAAGGCGCGTAACGCTCCATGAAGCGCTCGCCTTCAGAGTTCGTCAGATAGCCGCCCTCGCCGCGCGCGCCCTCGGTGATGAGGCAGCCCGCGCCATAAATGCCGGTCGGGTGGAACTGGACGAACTCCATGTCCTGCAGCGGCAGGCCCGCACGCAGCACCATGGCATTGCCATCGCCGGTGCAGGTGTGGGCGGACGTGGCGGAGAAATAGGCCCGGCCATAGCCGCCGGTTGCCAGAATGGTTTTCTGCGCGCGGAAGCGGTGCAGCGTGCCGTCATCCAGCTTCCAGGCGGTGACGCCCCGGCACACGCCGTCATCATCCATGATCAGGTCGAGCGCGAAATACTCGATGAAGAACTCGGTCGAGTGGCGCAGCGACTGGCCGTAGAGCGTGTGGAGGATGGCATGGCCGGTACGGTCAGCCGCCGCGCAGGTGCGCTGCACCGGGCCTTCACCGTAATTGCGGGTCATGCCGCCAAAGGCGCGCTGATAGATCTTGCCGTCTTCCGTCCGGGAAAACGGCACGCCCCAGTGTTCGAGCTCGTACACGGCGGCCGGTGCCTCGCGGCAGAGATATTCGATCGCGTCCTGATCGCCCAGCCAGTCTGACCCCTTGACGGTGTCATACATGTGCCAGCGCCAGTCATCCTCGCCCATATTGCCAAGGCTGGCCGAGATGCCGCCCTGCGCCGCAACCGTGTGCGAACGCGTGGGGAAGACCTTGGTGATGCAGGCGGTCTTGAGGCCCGCTTGCGCCGCGCCCAGCGCCGCGCGCAGGCCCGAACCGCCCGCGCCCACCACGACAACATCAAAACTGTGGTCGATCCATTTGTAGTCAGACATCAGCGTCGAACTCCTAGCGCGCCAGCGCGAGTACGGAATAGAGAACGGCCAGCCACAGCCCTGCCGCCACGAAGGTGTTGAGGATCAGCAGCGCAGCCTTGGTGCCGGTCTTGGAGATGTAGTCCTCGATGACCGTCTGGAGGCCGAGGCGCATGTGATAAAGCGCCGCAGTCATGGCCAGCAAAGTGAGGATCGCGCCAAAGGGCGAGCCGATAAAGGCCGCCGCCTCGTCATAGCCTGCACCGGCATGCTTGGCGAGCATCACCAGAAAGAGCGGCATCAGGACAACGAGCGCGAGCGCGCTGACGCGCTGGGCGATGAAATGGCCGGTGCCGGACTTGGCCGAACCAAGCCCGCGCACGCGGGCCAGAGGCGTGCGGAAATCGCTCATTACACCAGCCCTCCGGCAATCCAGATAATGGCCGTGATCACGACCGACCCGCCGATAATGAGGACCGAGCGCAGGTTCGAGCCCTTGACGTCAAAACCCAGCCCCAGATCCCACGCCAGATGCCTGAGGCCGTTCAGCAGATGATAGGTCACCGAGAAGGTGAAGCCGATAAAGGCGAGGGTCACCAGAAGGCCCAGCGGCCCGGCATTGAGTGCTTCCCAGAGGGCATAGGCCTCGGGGCCGGAGGCCAGAAGCACCAGCCAGACCGCGACCAGCACCGCGCCGATATAGTTCGCAACGCCCGTCGCGCGGTGCAAAATGGAAGAGGCCATGGTGGGGTGCCAGCGCCATATCTGGACGTGTGGCGAGAGAGGCCGGGATGAGTTGGGTGCCATGGCGACAGATCCGCCTTGTTTGAAGAAGAGGGTGTAAGACCAGTCCGGCCGAGAAGGGCGGTGCTTTGCTTGCCGATGTCTTAACCGGCCTGAGAAGGCCGCCATTGGCATCAGGCCCGCCCCTTTGGCCCTTGCGGCGAGACAATAATCCTCAAGCGGCCTAGGTCAATGTGAGGGGGCTGCACCGGCAGCGCCTCTGACAGCATCCGCATTGACCGTTCCGCCCCCGCTTGCCACCCTCCGCCCCGGCTGAACTTTCAAGGGGCGGTTGATGAACACGTTTGTCCGCAGCGCGGTGGTAACCGGCGCATCCACCGGCATCGGCCGGGCCTGCGTGGAGAAATTCGTGGCGGAGGGCTGGCAGGTCTTTGCCAGCGTGCGGAAAGCCGAGGATGGCGAGCGGCTGAAAGCCGAGATCGGCGAAGCGGTCATCCCGCTCATCTTCGATGTCACCGACACCCAAGCGGTCGCCAGGGCCGGCGAGTTCGTGCGCGAGGCGCTGATGGGCTCTACGCTGGGCGCACTGGTCAATAATGCGGGGATCGCCGTGGCGGGTCCGCTATTGCATCTGCCCATCGAGGAGATGGAAAAGCAGATGGATGTGAACGTCACCGGCCAGCTGCGCGCCGTGCAGGCCTTTGCGCCGCTTCTGGGCGCTGACCGCTCGCTATCCGGCACGCCGGGGCGGATCGTGAATATCTCCTCCGTCGCGGGCTTTTCCGCCGCCCCGCTGGTCACGCCCTATGCCTGCTCGAAATTCGCCATGGAAGCCTTCACGCAAGGCCTGCGGCGCGAGCTGATGATGTATGGCATTGATGTCGTCGCCATCAATCCGGGCCCCATCAAGACACCGATCTGGGACAAGGCCGAGGCCATGGACCCGGAACAATACGCCCACACCGACTATATCGGCGCGATCCGGCGCATCCTGAACTACATGCTGGAGCGCGGCCGTAACGGCATGCCTGCCTCACGGGTCGCCGACGCGGTATGGACAGCCGTCACCGCACCAAAACCAAAGCTCAACACCGTCATCACGCCCGAACCCTTCACCCAGTGGCTGCTGGGCGTGTTGCCGGGCCGCATGTCTGACCGCCTGATCACGAAGCGCCTTGGCCTGACGCCCGAGGCGCTTGATCAGGGCCGCAATTGAGGAGACTGCCCATGCGCCAGCTCGCCGCCGGTATTGCCGCAACCTTGTTGCTGACCGCCAGCGCGTTCGCCGATGACACCCGCACCTTCGCGACGCTGGTGGCCGATTACGAGGCCTGGCAGGCTGACCGCAATCTCTCCGCCCGCGCCCGTGACGGCGATCTGGACGCTGCCCGCCAGTGGCGTGACGTCTCACCCGAGGCGATAGCGCAATACGATGAGGACATGGCCCGCTTCCATGCGCGCCTGCAGACGGTCAGCCTTGACGGGCTGGACCAGACCGAACAGGCCTCGTTTGCGGTGCTGGAATACCTGCTGCGCAGCGCCGTGGAACTGCCCCGCGCGCAGGGCATGCTGATGCCCTTCCTCAACGATTCCGGTTTCCATACCGACGCCGAATACGCCGCCATGGGCGCGCGGGTGCGCAACACGGCGGAAGCCGAGGCCTGGATCGACCGGCTCTCTGCCCTGCCTGCCTGGCTCAACGCTCATGTCAGCTGGATGGAAAGCGCGATCGAGCAGGGCTGGACCCAGCCGCGCATCATCGTGCCCGGCGTAATCGACCAGATCGCCGCGCAGATAAAGGATAATCCCGAAGACTCCACCTTCTTCATGCCGCTGGCCAATCTGCCCGCCAGCCTGCCGGCCGAGGAGCGCGCACGCTTGCAGGCACGCGGGCGGGCGGTGATCCTTGAAGAGGTCAATCCGGCGCTGGAGCAGCTGAAAACCTGGTTCGAGACGGTCTATCTGCCGACCGCGCGCGACAGTATCGGCATTAGCGAGGTGCCCGGCGGGCGTGAGTATTACCGCGCGCTCGTGCGCTACCACACCACGCTGAACACGACGCCGGAGGCGGTCCATCAGACGGGTCTGGAGGAAGTAGCCCGCATCCGCTCCGAAATGGACGCCATCATTGCGCGCACCGGATTTGAGGGCAGTTTTGCCGAGTTTACCGACTATCTGCGCACCGATCCGCGCTTCTATGCGCAGAGCGAGATGGAGCTGATGATGCGCGCCTCGTATCTGGCCAAGCTTGCCGATGATGCGATGCCCGCCCTGTTCAACCGCCTGCCGCGCCTGCCCTATGGCGTGCGGCCCGTGCCGGCGGCGCTCGCGCCCACCTACACGACCGGGCGCTACTGGGCAGGGGATGCAGCTTCAGGCCGGGCGGGCGCCTATCTGGTCAACACCTATGCGCTGGACCAGCGCCCGCTTTATGAACTGCCCGCGCTGACCCTGCACGAAGCCGTGCCGGGCCACCACCACCAGATCGCCATTGCGCAGGAGCTTGAGGGCCTGCCCGACTTCCGCCGCCAGACCTATATCACCGCGTTTGGCGAGGGCTGGGGCCTCTATTCGGAATTCCTGGGCCTCGATATGGGCTTTTATGAAGACCCGTATGAGGATTTCGGGCGCCTCTCCTACGAGATGTGGCGCGCCTGCCGCCTGGTAGTGGATACCGGCATCCATTATTTCGGCTGGACGCGAGAAGAGGCCGAAGCCTGCTTCCTTGAGAACTCCGCCCTGTCACCGCTGAACATCACCAATGAGGTGCTGCGCTATATCTCGTGGCCGGGTCAGGCGCTCGCCTACAAGACCGGCGAGATCATGCTGCGCCGCCTGCGCAGCGAGGGCGAGGAACGCCTGGGCGAGGATTTCGATCTGGCCGACTTCCACGACACGATCCTTGAGGAAGGCGCGCTGCCGCTCTCCTATCTGGAAGCCAAGCTCGAAGCCTGGATCGCCGCGCGGGAGGGGTAAGGGGCAAGGGACCTAGACGCCCATGCCTGAGCGCCTGCTTTCCCCTCGTCCTTCGAGACGTTCGCTACGCTCACCCTCAGGATGAGGGAAAAGCACACCTAAGCCCTCATCCTGAGGGGCTTCGTCAGAAGCCGTCTCGAAGGACGAGGGCTCTGGGCATGATCAAAGCCCAACAAAAAAGCCCCGGACGGAAACGTCCGGGGCTTTGCATTTCCAGGCTATGAACCCGGCTTACGCCGCCGCGCGCTGGCGCAGCACGTAGTGCAGGATCCCGCCATTGCGGAAATAATCCAGCTCGTTCTCGGTATCGATGGCGGCGCGGAGCGTTACCGTCTTCACCGAGCCGTCAGCGTGGGTGATGGTGGCCGTCACGTCCGCGCGCGGCGTCAGGGCCGCAATACCGGAGAGGGTGACAGTCTCATCGCCCTTGAGGCCCAGCGAGGCCCAGCTCTGCCCGTCCTTGAACACCAGAGGCAGCACGCCCATCCCGATCAGGTTGGAGCGGTGGATACGCTCGAAGCTCTCGGTGATGACGGCGCGCACGCCCAGAAGGCGCGTGCCCTTGGCCGCCCAGTCGCGAGAGGAGCCGGTGCCGTATTCCTTGCCGCCGAAGATGACCAGCGGACGGCCCTCTTCCATGTATTTCATGGCGGCGTCATAGATCGGCATCTGCTCGCCCG
>JBKBNS010000037.1:0-10770 GCA_046295255.1 Glycocaulis sp. | reverse complement strand
GTTTTTTGGGCACGAGGTCCCGGATCGGCTACGCCGTCCGGGATTTCAGGTTCGGCACGCTAATCAATCTTCCCGATCGGCGGCAGGGACCAGCCAAAGAGGATGGCGGCTCCGCGTATCACAAAGGCGAGCGCCGCCGCCCCGAGCGCGGCGAGGCTGGTCATCACCCCCATCTGCACCGCGATGATATAGGCCGAGGCACCAGCCAGCGCCGCAAGCGCATAGATTTCGGCGCGCAGCACCAGCGGCACCTCGTTGACGATGATATCGCGCATCAGCCCGCCAAACGCGGCGCTCATCACACCGGTCAGCGCCGCGATGGACCAGTGCGCCCCGGCAGCAAGCCCTGCCTGCGCGCCGATAACGCAGAACACGCTGAGGCCCGCAGCATCAGCCCAGACCAGTGCCTTGAGGCGGATGCCCTTGCCTGTCGTGACCAGCGCCGAGGCATAATAGCCCGCCACGCCGCCAATGAGCGCCAGGGCGAGATATTCCGGCGCGTTGACCCAGTAGACGGGAAGGCTTCCCAGTATCATGTCGCGCAGCGTGCCGCCGCCCATGCCTGTCACCGCGCCGAGAATGGCAGCGCCGAACGGATCAAGCTGCTTGCGCGCCGCAATGATCCCGCCTGAGACGGCAAACAGGAACACGCCGGCATGATCGAGAATGGAAAAGAGGAGCTCGACGCTCATTCGCGATTCAGCCGCGCAATGAGGCTGGAAGTATCCCAGCGCTCTCCGCCCATGGCCTCGACCTCGGCATAGAACTGGTCAACCAAAGCGGTTACCGGGAGTCTGGCGCCATTGGCCCGCGCTTCTTCAAGCGTGATACGAAGATCCTTGCGCATCCATTCGACTGCAAATCCGAAATCGAATTTGCCGTCGTTCATCGTGCGCCAGCGATTTTCCATCTGCCAGCTCTGCGCGGCGCCCTTGGAGACGGCATTGATGACAGTTTCGACATCCAGCCCGGCGGCTTGTGCAAAGTGGATGCCTTCGGACAGCCCCTGCACGAGACCGGCAATACAGATCTGGTTGACCATCTTGGTCAGCTGGCCTGCTCCGGCGGGACCGGCATGGACGATGGCCTTGGCATAGGCCTGCATCACGGGTTCAGCCTTCGCGAATGCGTCCTTGTCGCCCCCGCACATGATGGATAGCTGGCCGTTCTCCGCGCCCACCTGCCCGCCCGAGACCGGCGCATCGACGAATCCGATGCCGCGCGCGCTGGCAGCGTCATGAAGCTCCCGCGCCAGCTGCGCCGAGGCGGTGGTATGGTCGACCAGCACTGATCCGGGCTGCATTGTCTCCAGCAGCGGCAGCGCCACCGTCCGGACATCGGGGTCATCACCAAGGCACATGAAGACGCAATCGGCGCCTTTAGCGGCTTCGGCTGCGCTGGCCGCCGCCTTGCCACCATGGCGCTTTGCCCAGTCTTCCGCCTTGGCAGATGTCCGGTTCCAGACACTTACCGCATGGCCGGCGGACTTGAGGTGGCCTGCCATCGGAAAGCCCATCACGCCAAGGCCCAGGAATGCGGTACGCGCCATGTAACTTCCCCTAGCTGCCGGTATTGGCAAAGACCGAGCGATGGAAGACCAGCGCCGCGCCCGTGCGCGGCCGGTCAAAGCCCATCACCCGGCCTACAATAATGATGTGGTCCCCGCCCTCATGGACGGACTCCAGCGCGCATTCAAAACGGGCAAGCGCCCCGTCGATCAGCGCCGTGCTGTTCGCGCCTTCGGTCCATCTGCCGCCTGCATCGGCCAGATTGTCCAGCCGTGCGCAGGCCATGGCGAGCGCTTCCTGATCGGCGGCCAGCACATTGATGGCAAAGCGGCTGGCATTGGCAAATTGCTCGTAGCGCTCGCTGGTCCTGTCCAGCGACCACAGCACCAGAGGCGGGTCGAGCGAAACCGAGGCGAAAGAGTTGATGGTGAGCGCGCTGACACGCTCACCGTCGCGCACGGTTACCACGGCCACCCCTGTAGGATAGCACGCCAGCGCATCGCGGAAGGCCCTCGCCGTCACCAATTCAGCCTCCCTTTCGCGGCTTCAACCCGGTCTTAACCCCGTTCACCTAGTATGCGGCGAAACAATACCAATGGGTGGGTGTGTCATGGCTTCCGGTCAACCGATCATCATCAAGAAAGTCAAGAAGGGCGGGCATGGCCACCATGGCGGCGCCTGGAAGGTCGCCTATGCCGACTTCGTGACCGCGATGATGGCCTTCTTCCTGCTGATGTGGCTGATCAACACGGCCAGCCCCGAGCAGAAGCGCGGCATTGCCGACTATTTCGCCCCCGCCAGCGTCAGCCCGACCACCTCCGGCTCAGGCGGCATCATGGGCGGGCGCGAGTTCGGCGAGGAAGGCGCGCGCTCGCGCGGTGCCTCGGCCGTTGTGGAACGCCTTGCACCCCAGCCCCAGCGCGTGCTGAGCCCTGATCAGCGCCAGAACCCGGAAGCCAGCGACTCCTCGGAAAACCCGGACCTGTCACAGACCGCCATCGCCAATGCCATGGCGCGCCGCGAGGCCGCCGAGTTCCAGAGCGCGGAGCTGTCCCTGCGCCAGGCCCTGCAGGACATGCCGGAACTGGCAGAGCTGTCCCGTCACGTCATCATTGACCAGACGCCTGAAGGCCTGCGCATCCAGCTGATCGACGAGGAAGGCCGCCCGATGTTCAATGCCGGCGCGACCCGCCCCAATGAGCGCGCCATCGTGCTGCTGCGCGCCGTGGCCGATATCGTGGGCCAGCTGTCCAACCGCATCACCATTTCCGGCCACACCGATGCCTCGACCACCCCGGCTGGCGGCACGTCGAACTGGGAATTGTCCTCGGCCCGCGCCAATGCGGCCCTGCGTATCCTGCAGGAACGCAGCATCACCGATGACCGCGTGGCCGATGTGCGCGGCAAGGGCGCGTCCGAACCCCTCTTCCCGGACGATCCGTTCATGGCGGGCAATCGCCGCCTGTCCATCGTGCTCTTGCGTGAGGCACCGGTCCTGCCGCCGGGCGGCGCGCTCTAGGGACTGTACTCATAAAGGTTTCGGGCGTGACGCGTAGCGGATTTTGTTCCTGACAAGGAGAGACGTCCGCCGTGGAGCACTCTTCCACAAGGACGGCTCGACGCTGTCAGGGATGAAATCCGCCGCGCCTCGAAGAGGTATGGCGAAAATCGCCCACTCTGGCGTCGCAGTCCCTCGAAAGGGGGCGGCCCTTCCATCGGGCCTGCTCCTGATATTGAACGATTTTCGCACATATCACGCGCCAAACCCTTTATGAGTACAGGCCCTAGAACCGGGCATTACCCGGAGCGATTTCACCGGATCACTGCCCGGCATATTCCGAAGGCTGGTATCTGCCGCTACACTCATGCCGTAACGAGCGGATTCGCCGCGCTCGGCTTGAGGGGTTTCGTGGTCCGGTGACGCATCCGTTTACCACCCGCCAATTGCCGTTCTTCCTGACGGCACCGACGCCCTGCCCCTATCTGCCGGGGCGGCTGGAGCGCAAGGTGTTCACGCGGGTGGACCCGGCCGAGGGGCCGGGCCTTAACGATGCGCTGACCCATGCAGGCTTCCGCCGCTCGCAATCCATCCTCTACCGCCCCGCGTGCGAGCTGTGCTCGGCATGCAAGTCCGCGCGCATCCCGGTGGAGAGCTTTGCCTTCTCCCGCTCGCAGCGGCGCATCCTCAAACGCAATGACGATCTGACGCGCCGCATCGTGCCCGCCGAGGCGACGCCTGAGCAGTTCGGCCTGATGAGCCTTTATCTTGAAGCGCGCCACGGGGATGGCGACATGGCGGGCATGGACTTCTTCGACTATGCCGCCATGGTCGAGGACGGGATGCAGCACACCCAGATCGCCGAATACCGCGATTGCGACGGCATGCTGGCCGCCGCCGCGCTCATTGACGAACTCGCCGACGGCTATTCCCTGATCTACAGCTTCTATGATCCCGCGCGGCAGGCCGCCAGTCCCGGCACGTTCATGATCCTTGATCATGTCCGCCGCGCCATCGAGGCCCGCCTGCCCCATGTCTATCTTGGCTACTGGGTCGAGGGCAGCCGGAAAATGGACTACAAGGCCCGCTTCTCGCCGCTGGAAATCCTTGAGCCCGCAGGCTGGCGCCGCGTGGAGGCACAAGAGCGCTGATCGCGCAAACACGGTGTCACACACGCGGAATCGCTTGAAAAACCCGCGCCACATGGCAAGACGGGGCACAACAAGACTTATCAGGGGAGAGACATGATGGACCGGCGCAAGTTTATCGGCGGCGCGGCAATAGCCGCCGCGGGCACGATTGCCGCCTGCTCTGAGAGCAACGGCAATGGCACTGCCGGCGAGGTCGCCGCTCCGGCCGTCAACCGCAACCGCACACGCCGCCTGCGCATGGTCACCACCTGGCCGGCCAGCTTCCCCGGCCTTGGTACGGCCGCAGAGTCGACAGCGCGCTTCGTGCGGGAAATGTCTGGCGGAGCGCTGGAAATTCAGGTCCATGGCGCAGGCGAGATCGTCGGCGCGTTCGAGGTGTTCGACGCCGTCTCCAACGGCGTCGCGGACATGTATCACGGCGCGGAATATTACTGGCAGGGCCGTTCGCCCGCGTTCAACTTCTACTGCGCCGTGCCGATGGGCATGACCGCCATGGAGATCATGGCGTGGGTGGAGTATGGCGGCGGACAGGAGCTGTGGGAGGAACTCTCCGGCCAGTTCAACCTGATCGCCTTCCAGGCCGGCAATACCGGCCACCAGATGGGCGGCTGGTTCAAGCGCGAGATCAACTCCGTCGCCGATTTCCGCGGGCTTCGCGTGCGCATGCCGGGCCTGGGCGGGGATGTGATCCGCGCCATGGGCGGGGCGGCGGTCGCGCTCTCCGGCGGGGAGATCTATCAGGCGCTCCAGTCCGGCGCCATCGACGCTACCGAATGGGTCGGCCCGTGGAATGACATGGCCTTCGGCTTCTACCGCGAAGCCCCCTATTATTACGGCCCCGGCTTCCACGAGCCCGGCTCTGCGCTGGCCGTCGGCATCAATCGCGGGGTGTGGGACAGCCTTCCCGCTGACCAGCAGGCCATCATCAAGGCGGCCTGCCGCGCAGCCAACAACCAGTCCATCGCCGAGTTCACCCACCATAACGGCATCGCCCTGCAGACGCTGGTGGAGCAACACGGCGTGCAGCTTCGCACCTTCTCCGACGATATCTGGCGCGAGATGGGCCGGGTCAGCGAGGAAGTCGTCGCCAATTCCGCCAATGCCGACGCCATTACGCGCCGCGTCTATGACAGCTACATCACCTCCCGGCGGCGTTCCCGCGAATGGGCGAATGTCTCCGAGACGCCGTACCTGCAAAAACGCGAACTCGTGCTCGGCGGGTAGCGATGCGCGCCGGGGACTGGCTGCTCGTCACCATTCTGGCCCTTGCAGGCCTTTTGATGCTCGCCGATACGCTGACCGGCGGCGGCGTGCAGGGCTGGATCGCGTCTGATCTCTCCGCGCGCGGGCGGGAGCTGGGCATTGCGCTCGGCTGGGTGGGTTGGGGCCTGACGCCCGTTGTCGCGCTGCCCCTCATCGCCGCCCTGTGGGCGGTCTTCGCCTCGCCTCCATCTATCGTGACACATGCGCTGGAACGCACCTGCCAGGTGGTCGACGCGGTGAACCGCGCTATCGGCGACGCGGTGCGCTGGTTTGCGCTGGCGCTGGTTCTGGTGACCAGCCTGATCGTGATTCAGCGTTATGTTTTCGGCGTTTCCATAACAAAGTTGCAGGAGAGCATGATATATTTTCATGCCCTGCTCTTCCTCCTGTCCAGCGCCTCCACCCTGCTGGCGGGCGGGCATGTGCGGGTGGACATCTTCTATTCCCGGCTGAACGCCAGATCGAAGGCGTGGACCGATATTGCCGGTGTCTATCTCGCGCTGATCCCGATGTGCTGGCTGATACTGGACACCTCGCGCTCCTATGTCGGCGGGGCGTGGCGCATCCTTGAGCGCTCGCGCGAGGGTGACGGCCTGCCGCTGGTCTTCGCGCTGAAAACCGCCATTCCCGTCTTCGCCGTGATGATGATCGCGCAAGGCGTGGCGCTGGCCGCCAGAGGCGCGCTGACCCTGGCTGGCAAGGACGCGCCCGATGAGGGCCTGCGCGAAGACGCGCCGAAGGGAGCCCTGTAATGGACTTCCTGCTGGCTGCCCTGCCCTTCCTGATGTTTCTTGCCGCGATTGCCGCCCTGCTGCGCGGCTTTCCGGTCGCGTTCACGCTCGCCGGTGTCGCGATCCTCTTTGCGCTGATCGGCCTTGCGCTGGATGTCTTTGACCCGCTGCATCTGCGCGCCTTCCCGCAGCGCATCTACGGCAACATCATGGAGATGGACAAGGCGATCCTCGTTGCCGTCCCACTCTTCGTGTTCATGGGCGTGATGCTGGAAAAATCGCGCGTCGCAGAAGAGCTTCTCGAAGCCATGGGCGCCCTCTTCGGCTCCCTGCGTGGTGGGCTCGGCATCTCGGTGGTGGTGGTCGGCGCGCTGCTGGCGGCCTCCACCGGCATTGTCGGCGCAACCGTGGTGACGATGGGGCTACTCGCCCTGCCGACCATGCTGCGCAGAGGTTATGATCCGGCGCTTGCCACCGGTTCCATCGCGGCATCCGGCACGCTGGGCCAGATCATCCCGCCTTCTATCGTGCTGATCCTTCTGGGCGACCAGCTCTCCAGCGCTTATGCGAGGGCGCAGCGCGAGCAAGGCATTTTCGCGCCCGACATCGTAACCGTAGGCGATCTCTTTGCCGGCGCGCTCATTCCCGGTCTGATGCTGGTCGGCGCCTATATCCTCTATCAGGTCTTCATCGCCATAACCCGGCCCAATGCCTCGCCTGCCATCCCCAGAGACGAGATCAGCGCGGACTGGGGCCAGATCCTGCGCGCCCTCCTGCCGCCTCTGGCGCTGATCGTGGCGGTGCTGGGCTCTATCCTGGCGGGGCTTGCTACCCCGACCGAAGCGGCGGGCGTGGGCGCTCTGGGCGCCATGCTGCTGGCGGGCTTCAGGAATGCCGGAGGCAGTGGCAATCCCCTGCGCGGCCGTATCGTCACGGCTCTGGGTGCTTTCGGCTTTATCGCGCTCATTGCCGCAGCCATGCTGTTCAATCTGCGCGGCGGCGTGGACGGGACAACCCAGCTCGCCGCTTACGCGCTGGCCGCGCTCGCTGGCGCCGGCACGCTGGCTGCCATCATCCGGCTCTACCGCTCGGGCGTGCTGGACGAGGTGATGGTGCAGACGGCGCGCATCTCCTCGATGGTGTTTGTCATCCTCATCGGCGCCTCGCTCTTCGCGCTGGTCTTCAGGGAGCTGGGCGGGGATGGCAGCGTGCGCCAGATGCTCGAGGCGGTGCCGGGCGGCGTGTTCGGCGCGCTTGCCGTGGTGATGCTGATCATGTTCGTGCTCGGCTTCTTCCTCGACTTCATCGAGATCACCTTCGTGGTGGTGCCGATCGTCGCCCCGATCCTGTTCCTGATGGGCGTGGACCCGATCTGGCTGGGCGTGATGATGGCGCTGAACCTGCAGACCAGCTTCCTGACCCCGCCCTTCGGCTTCTCGCTCTTTTATCTGCGCGGCGTCGCGCCAGCCTCGGTGCCGACCGCTGCGATCTATCGCGGGGCCATTCCCTTCGTTATCATCCAGCTGCTCGCCATCGCTGCGGTAGCAGCGCTTCCCTGGCTGGCGACCGCGCTGCCGAGAGCCCTTTATGGCTGAACCGGACCCGTCCGAAGAGACTGCTAACCGCGCGCCTTCGCCCGAAGCACGCGCCGCCCTGCAACGCGGCGTGATCATCGTGATGGCGCTCGCCATCACGGCGGTGTTCGTGTGGATGGTGAAGGACTTTCTGGGCGCGGTGTTCCTCGCCGCCGTACTCGCCCTGCTGCTGACCCCGGTTCAGGACGGGCTCGCCCGCCAGCTGGGCAAGGCGGCGCGCCCGCGCCTTGCCGCTTCGCTCCTGCTCATCGCCATCATGCTGGTGGGCCTCCTGCCGCTGGGCTTTCTCGTCGTGGTGATCGTCCAGCAGGCCATGCAGATAACCGAGGCGCTAAGCCCCTTCGTACAGGAGCAGTTCTCCGCCTGGCGCGCGGCCGGTGGCGGGGTACCCGAATGGATGCCTTACCGGGACGAGATCATCGAGTATCAGGGCGAAATCGCGAGCCAGCTGGGCGATTTCGCGTCCGCGGCGGGACGGGTGTTCGTGAACGCGCTGAGGTCGGCGGCGGGCTCCACCCTCATGCTGTTCCTCAACGCCATCGTCTTCCTCTACGCCTTCTATTTCTTTCTGGTACACGGCCGCACCATGGTGGCCACCACGCTGAAACTCCTGCCGCTGCGCCCGCGTGACCGCGCCATGCTGGCCGGACGTGCCATGTCCACCATCCGCGCCACGGTGAAGGGCACGCTGGTGATCGGCCTCGTGCAGGGCAGCGTGACGGGTATTGCACTGGCGATTGCCGGCGTGCCGGGCGCCGCCTTCTGGGGGGCGCTGGCCGGGCTGCTCTCGGTCATTCCCGGCATCGGCACGCCGCTGGTCTGGGGGCCTGCGGCAGTGTGGCTGGTCTTTCAGGACCAGCTCATCGCCGGGATCGTTCTGGGCGTGTTCGGCTTTGTCGTGATCATGAATCTGGACAATTTCCTGCGCCCGCGCCTTGTCGGCCGCGATGCGAAGATGAGCGACCTGATGGTCCTGATCTCGACATTGGGCGGGCTCACCCTCTTCGGGGCCATGGGCATCATTATAGGCCCGATGATCGCCGCCCTGTTCAGCGCCGTCTGGCACGTCTACTCGCGCGCCTACGCGCCGCTGCTGGGGGAGAAGTAGACCAGCCCTCGTCCTTCGAGACGTTCGCTTGGCTCACCCTCACAGATGAGGGCTGGACACTTCGCCTCATCCTGAGAAGGCCTGATAAGGCCGTCTCGAAGGACCCTATACCGCAGGCACCGCGCCCGAGCGCGGCGGAGGCCGGTTACCCCCCGCATAGCGCTCCAGAGCGGCTATACGCTTGTCCATGGGCGGATGGGTCGCGAACATGCCCGCAAACCCGGCCGAGCGGTCATGCAGGAACATCTGGCGCACCTCCGCTGGCGCGCCTTCCACGTCCGGATTGCCAGAGACCTTCATCAGGGCGGAGATCATCGCATCGGGGTTCTTGGTCAGCTCGACCGCCCCGGCATCGGCCATATATTCGCGCTTGCGTGACAGGGCAAAGCGGATCGCGATCGCCAGCGCCCAGGCGAGCGCTGCCAGGGCCAGCGCGATGAGGATGAACACGCCTGCATTGCCGCCAGACCCGCGCCGTCCGCCCCCTGCCCTCCGGATCGAGCCGTGCAGCATGCCGCGCACCATTATCTCCACCGTGAAGGAGATGATACCGACAAAGATGATGGAGATGACCAGAAGGCGCACATCCCGGTTGAGGATATGGGTCAACTCGTGGGCAAGCACCGCTTCCAGCTCGTCGCGGTTCAGCGCGCCCATCAGGCCGCGCGTGACGGTTACCGTGTACTGCTTTTCCGTCAGGCCGGAGGCATAGGCGTTGAGCGCCGGGCTCTCGATAATGCGCAGGGACGGCATGGTGATGCCGCGCGAGATGCACAGGTTTTCCAGCAGGTTATAAAGCTCCGGCTCATCATTGCGGGTGACGGGCTTCGCCCCCGTCGCCGCATCAATGATCGCCTGATGGGCAAACCATGCAATGACGAACCAGATCGCAACCCCGGCCAGCACAAAGGGCGTGACCATGGGCATGGCGTAAGCCGCCTCGCCCAGCGCCGCCCCGATATCCGGCTCATAGCTGGAATAGCCGATGAGCAGCACCGCCCCGGCATAGACCAGGGCGAGGATGAGGAACGGGAAGCCCGCCAGTAGGAGGACCGATTTGAGATTATTGTTCCAGATATGGCTGCGAAGGCCTGTCGCGGCGAGCATGACCGGCCTCCGTCAGTCCATCATTTCTAGAATTTCACCGACGGGGCAGCGCGCTCCGACGCGGCGATCTCGAAGAATTCACGCGCCTTGAAGCCGAACGGATTGGCCAGCAGCACGGCCGGGAATTGCTCGATCGCCGTGTTGTATTCAGAGACCGCATTGTTGAAGAAGCGGCGGGCGGCGGCGATCTTGTTCTCAAGGTCCGCCAGCTCACGCTGGAGCGACAGGAAGTTCTGGTTGGCCTTCAGGTCCGGATAGGCTTCCGACAGCGCGAAAAGCTGGCGCAGCGCGCCGGTGAGCATGTTTTCGGCTGCGGCCAGGTCTTTCAGGCCCGTCGCATCAATGGCCTGCTGGCGCGCCTTGATGACGTTCTCCAGCGTTTCCTTCTCGTGGCTGGCATAGCCCTTGACCGTCTCGACGAGGTTCGGGACCAGGTCATAGCGCTGCTTCATCTGCACATCGATATCGCCCCAAGCCTGATGCGTCGTCTGACGCAGCGCCACGAGGCGGTTGTAGATGAGGATGACCGCTACAACGATGACGGCAAGGATGATGAGGAAAATCGTGAATTCCATGAGAGGGGTATCCTTTGCTGTCCGGGCGGGGCCGGTTCTCCAAATGCTTAACCCCAAGCGGGCTCTGCGCCAAGAGCGTTAGGCGGGGCGGCGTTAATCGCGGGTTTCGGACGAACCTGTCCCTCGTCCTTCGAGACGGCCTTCGGCCTCCTCAGCATGAGGGACGTAGGCTCTTTTCCTCATCCTGAGGGTGCGCGAAGCGAACGTCTCGAAGGACGAAGAAAAGAACCGCCC
>JBKBNS010000036.1:5725-10957 GCA_046295255.1 Glycocaulis sp. | reverse complement strand
AAGCGTGGCCGGGGCGACGACCAGCAGGCCCATCGCCACCGAGATGAACCAGTAGCCGGAATGGAAGATATGATGACGCAGGGCGCTCTCCCTTGCCGCGTGAGACCCCTATGATGGCGCGAGCGGGCGATTCCGTCCAAGGGGAGGGCGCATGCGGGCCAGAGACATCGCCATTGCCGGGTGCGGGCCGGCCGGGCTTGCCGCTGCGCTGCTGCTGCACCGCGATGGCCATCGCGTGCGGCTCTATGAGCGCTTCGAGACGCCGCGCCCGATTGGTTCGGGGCTGCTGATCCAGCCGACAGGGCTGGCGGTGCTGGAAAGGCTGGGCCTCGACACGGCTCTGAAGGCCCATGCAAGCCCCGTGGAGCGCCTTCTCGGCAAGGCGGTGCGGTCCGGGGCGACGGTGCTGGACGTGCGCTACAGCGCCCTTGGAGAGCCGTTACGTGTGGGTCTGGGCATTCACCGCGCTGCGCTGTTTACGATCCTCTATGACGCCGTGCTGGCCGAGGCGATTCCGGTCCATACCTCCGCCGAGATCACGGGCAGCGAGCTGGGTCCAAACGGCCCGCGCGCGCTTGTCATGGCTGATGGATCGCGGGAAGGACCGTTTGATCTGATTGTGGATGCGCTGGGCACGCGAACCCCGCTCGCCCCGCCAACGGGCAAGGCGCTGGAGTACGGCGCGCTCTGGGCGAGCCTTGACTGGCCTGAAAACTCTGAGCTGAACCCCCATGCGCTGGAGCAGAGATACCGCGCCGCCTCCATCATGGCGGGCGTCCTGCCCATCGGCACCGCGCCCGGCGACCCTCAGGCCAAGGCGGCGTTGTTCTGGTCCATCAAGGGCGCGGATGTGCCCGCGTGGCGTGAGGCGGGGCTCCCGGCGTGGAAAGAGCATGTTCGCGCCGTCTGGCCGGCTGTGGAGCCGCTGCTGGAGCAGATCAGCGATCCCGATCAGCTCGTCTTTGCGCGTTATGCGCACCGCACGCTGAAAAAGCCGGGCGAAACCGGCCTCATCCATATCGGCGATGCCTGGCACTCGGCGAGCCCGCAGCTGGGGCAGGGGGCCAATATGGCGCTGCTGGATGCGTGGGCGCTGGCTCTGGGGCTGCGCGAGGGTTCGGACGTTCCGGATGCCATCGCCCGCGCGATTGCCTGCCGCCGCTTCCACGTCTGGCTCTATCAGGTGCTGACGGCCTTCTTCACGCCGGTCTACCAGTCTGACAGCCGCCTCATCCCCTTCCTGCGCGACCGGCTGGTCGGGCCTGTCTCCAAGGTCTGGCCGGCACCGGGCATACAGGCGGCTCTGGTCAGCGGACTGGTCGGCGCGCCGCTGGGGCGTCTTGATCTTGCCTGAAACCGCGTCCCCGCCTTGACATTGGCTGCGTGGCAAGGCCTTTTCCGCCCCTGATTTCTGGGCCGGTTTTCCGGCTGTTTCCCCACCCGTCTTTCAAAGAGCCCTGACCCATGTCCGTTATCAAGACCCACTGGCGCACCCATACCTGCGGCGAGCTGCGCAAGAGCGATGTGGGCAACACTGTCACCATCTCCGGTTGGGTGCACAGGAAGCGCGACCATGGCGGCCTCCTGTTCATCGATCTGCGCGATCATTACGGGCTCACCCAGTGCGTGCTGGAGCCGGATTCGGAGCACTTTGCCCGGCTGGAGCGCCTGCGCGTGGAGAGCGTCATCACGGTGACCGGCACCGTCATTGCGCGCAGCGATGACACGGTGAACAGGAATTTGCCGACCGGCGAGGTGGAAGTGCGCCTTGATGGCCTGACCGTCCAGTCCGAGGCCGAGGAGCTGCCGCTGCCGGTCTTTGGCGAGCCGGACTGGTCTGAGGAAGTGCGCCTGAAGCACCGCTATATCGACCTGCGCCGCGAGAGCCTGCACAAACGCATCGTGCTGCGCTCCAAAATCATCGACTCCATCCGCCGCCGGATGATCGAGCAGAACTTCATCGAGTATCAGACGCCGATCCTGACGGCCTCGTCGCCTGAAGGCGCGCGCGATTATCTGGTGCCCTCGCGCATCCATCCGGGCAAGTTCTACGCCCTGCCGCAGGCCCCGCAGCAGTTCAAGCAGCTGATCATGGTCTCCGGCTTTGACCGGTATTTCCAGATCGCGCCCTGCTTCCGCGACGAGGATGCCAGAGCCGACCGTGCGCCGGGCGAGTTCTACCAGCTCGACATGGAAATGAGCTTTGTGAACCAGGAAGACGTGTTCGGCGCGATCGAGCCTGTCCTGCGCGGCCTGTTCCAGGAGTTCGCCGATGGCCGCGAAGTGAGCGATGACGCCTTCGTCCGCATTCCTTATGCCGAGGCCATCCGCACCTATGGCTCTGACAAGCCTGACCTGCGCAACCCACTGAAAATGCAGGCCGTGACGGAGCATTTTGCCGGTTCCGGCTTCAAGGTGTTTGCCGGGATGATCGAGAAGAATCCCGCCGTCGAGGTGTGGGCGATCCCCGCGCCGACGGGTGGTTCACGCGCGTTCTGCGACCGGATGAATAGCTGGGCGCAGAAGGAAGGCCAGCCGGGCCTTGGCTATATCTTCTGGCGTGAAGAGGGCGGGGCGCTGGAAGGCGCTGGGCCCATCGCCAAGAATATCGGGCCGGAGCGCACCGAAGCCATCCGCAACCAGCTTGGCCTGAAAGCGGGCGATGCGGTGTTCTTTGCCGCGGGTAACCCGAAGGAGTTTTACAGCTTTGCCGGCCGTGCCCGCGACGTGGTGGGCCGCGAGCTCGATCTTTGCGAGAAGAATGTGTTCCGCTTCTGCTGGATCGTCGATTTCCCCATGTATGAGTGGAACGAGGACGAGAAGAAGGTCGACTTCTCTCACAACCCGTTCTCCATGCCGCAAATGGACGCCGAGGCCTTCATGGCGCTCGACCCGAAGAATTCAGAGACGCTGCTCAGCCTCAATGCGTGGCAGTACGACATCGTGTGCAACGGGGTGGAGCTCTCCTCCGGCGCGATCCGTAACCATCGCCCGGACGTGATGCTCAAAGCCTTCGAATACGCAGGCTATGGCCCGGAAGTGGTCGAGGAAGCGTTCGGCGGCATGCTGAACGCCTTCCGCTATGGCGCGCCGCCGCACGGTGGTATCGCGCCGGGCGTGGACCGGATCGTCATGCTGCTCGCAGGCGTCGAAAACCTGCGCGAGATCGTGATGTTCCCGAAAGATCAGCAGGCCCGCGACCTGATGATGAACGCGCCTGCCTATCCGGAAGCACGGCAGCTGCGCGAGCTGCACCTGCGCACCGTGCTGCCGGAAGCGAAGAAACCCTAGCGGGGCTCGCGCCGGTCCCGCCGCTCGCGGGGTTCTGGAGGCTCGGGGGGCGTGCGCCGCTGGGAGATCGCGGGCGCGGATTCCAGCCAGGTCTGGATGGGCTCGCCAATTTCCGACCGGCGCATCTCGAAGCTCCAGCTGCGGTGGGCGCGGGCCAGCTCGGCCTGCGCACGGGCCGCTTCACGCAAGGATTCCCGCGCCGCTTCCAGGGCCTCACGCTCCAGCCCTCCACTGGCATAGGCCTGGCTCTGCACCGCGGCGAGCGCGCTGGCAAAGGCGGTCTGCGCGGCTTCCAGCTGAGCAAGGCGGCGCGCCTCGGCTTCGGCGAGCAGGGCCCGGTCATCCAGCGGCGTGGCCGTTGCCATCGCCTCGGCACAATCGGCCAGCACCAGCCCGCTATCGGCGGGAAGGCGTGTCTGGTCATTCCCGCAGGCGCCTTCCAGCGTTTCAGCTGTCAGCCCGGTGGTATCGCGCAGGTCCGCGCCGGAGAGGTTCACCGCCCGCAGGCGCGCGCCGGTGAATACCGCATTGCGCAGATCGGTGCCCGACAGGTCGACATGGTCCAGGAAGGCCGCTGTCAGATTGGTGCCGCGCAGGGATGCGCCCTGCATGATCACGTGCTGCAGCACGATATTGTCGAGCCGCGAGCCGTTCAGCGCTGCCTCGCGCATATCGGCCGAGCGCACGGTTGCTCCGGTCAGCACCACATCGCGCAGGCTGGCCCCCTGCAGGCTGACCTGCACCAGATTGGCCCCGTCTAGGCGCGCCTCGTTCAGCCGCGCGCCGGTCAACATGACCTGATTGGCGCGCATGTTCGACAGATTGGCCTCCGACAGGTTTGCCCCGGCCATGGTGACGTTGGACAGCTGCACCTCGCGCGCCGAAGCGTCGCGGAACAGCGCGCCGTCAAGGCGCATGTTCACGAAGCGCGCGCCAAGCAGCTGGGCGTCGGAGAAATCGGCCTGCGAGAAATCGCCCCGGTAGAGGTGCGCGCCGGCCAGATTGGCGTCGCGGAAATCACATCCCACGCAATCTCCGCCGATGACCAGGCGGCGTTGCGGCCCGCTATCGCGCTCGGCACGTACCGATTGCCCGGCCTCCAGCTCCTTGGCCGCAAGGGCAGGAGCGGGCAAGGCCAGAAGGGCCGCAGCAGATAGCGAAAGGGTGGCAAGGCGCAGCTTCATACCCTGTCTTCTAACCTGTTGGCGAAACAAGGGCGACTTAAATTGCGGTAAGGCAGATGCGTTATCGTGGCGCAGCGCAAGAGGGCACGCTCAGTCCGCGCGGCAGGCGCGTGGCGGCGTCTCCGCACGCGGCGTTGAGCTGGTTCTGGGTAAGGCCGTGGGCGCGGTCCATCTCGGCGCCGGAGAGGTTCGCGCCGGTGAAGTTGGCGCCAGCAAGGTTCGCTCCGCCGAAATGCGCGCCGACAAGCGTCGCGCGCTCGAAATTCGTGCCGGCAAAGCTTGCGCCGGTGAAGCGTGCGCCAAACAGGTTCGCAATCGACATGTCTGCCCGGTCAAAGCGCGCGCCATTCATCGTGGCGAGCGACAGATCGGCCTGACGCAGCCGCGCGCCGGAGAGGTTCACGTTCGGCAGATCGCGATAGGAGAGATTGGCCTGAAACAGGTTGCAGTCCGGGCAGGACTGGCCGGACTGAACCTGCTGGATATGGCCTGCATTCTGCGCCAGGGCGGGCGCGCCCAGCGCAAGGCTAAGCGTGATAGCGGCCAGAACCTGTTTCATCGCGGCACATCCTTCATCGCCCCGCATGGGCTTTCAAGGGCTGGCAAGCAAGGGACGGGCCTTTTTAGTGATGCTCAGCCCATCCGGGCTTCGCTCCTCGCCCCTTCGAGACGCCGCCTGCGGCGGCTCCTCAGGGTGAGGATGGCTCGGACGCGCGGCCTGTCCTCGGCTTGATCGGGGATCGCGCTTTTCGGCGCT
>JBKBNS010000036.1:0-5715 GCA_046295255.1 Glycocaulis sp. | reverse complement strand
GTCAGGGGCCGCAAGGCCGAACGGCCGCCCGCGCCAATGCGCGGAACATCGCAGCCCGGATGGGCTGCGGAACCTAAGACTCCAACGGCCCCTGCCAGTCGCAGGCCTCGCAGGAGAGCTCCGCGCCCGCTTCGACAAGCGTGAAGTGGCCGCAGGCAGGGCAGGGCTCGCCCGAATAGACGGGTTCAGGCCGGGTGGCGGGCGAGGCATCACCCTTGCCACTGCTCGCTTGCGTGGCCGGTGCAGCGGGTTTGCGCGGCTGGCTGCCCAGCACCACCACATTGTCCGGCAATTGCCCGCGCGAGAAGCCCTTGGAAATCAGGCGCGAGGCCTCTTCTCCGCTGATGATTTTCTCCTGCGCCACGCCTGCGCCAATGCCACCCGGATCGGAGCGCTTGGCATCGGTCTGGGCGAGGTCTGACCGGCCGAGATAAGAGACGCCGAGCTCGCGGAAGAGATAGTCGAGAATGGAGGTCGCGTGCTTGATGGAGTCGTTGCCTTCAACCGGGCCTGCAGGCTCGAAGCGCGTGAATACATAGGCATCGACATATTCTTCCAGCGGCACGCCGTATTGCAGGCCGATGGAGATGGAGATGGCGAAATTGTTCATCAGCGAGCGGAAGGCTGCGCCCTCCTTATGCATGTCGATGAAGATTTCGCCGAGCTCGCCATCTTCAAACTCGCCGGTGTGTAGATAGACCTTGTGGCCACCCACGGTCGATTTCTGGATATAGCCCTTGCGCCGGTCGGGCAGCTTGCGGCGGCTGGCCGCGCGCTCGATCGTGCGCTCCACGACGCGCTCCACCACGCGTTCCTCGGTGAAGGCAGGCCGTTCGGAGCGGTCTGCGCCCTCAAACTCGATCGTGGCCAGGAGATCATAGAGTGCCTCGCCTTCGCGGCGCACCTGCAGGGCTTTCAGCTCCCTGCGCGCGGCAGAGACGATGAGGCCCGCCACATCATCAATCGTGGCGCTGCCCGGCAGGACGAGGCTCAGGGCGCAAGGTGCATCCAGCGCGGTTTCTATCGTCTGCGCCATGGCAAGGCGCGCTTCCACGCTCACAGGCGCGAAGACGGCGCGCAGGCCATCCTCCAGCGCCTCGCAGGCATACAGTTCGCCTGAGCCGTGCACCCAGGTCTCTGCCGCCGCAATCTCCAGCTCTGAGACGCCAAAGGCTTCCAGAAGCCGCGTGCCCGCCTGTTCCAGCCGCTCAGGGGCGAGGCCGCAGCGCCGGGCGAGGTCTTCGCCCACCGTCCAGCGGTTGAAGGCGTGGCGCACGGGCGCGCCCTCGGCAATGGCGGTTTCGACGCGCGCCAGAGCCGCCTCATCAAGACCGGCCTCACACAAAGCCTGCAGCCATGCAGGATTGAGGCTGGAGAGCGTTCCGGCCCCGAAGGCATGTGCGAGTGCCGCTTCGCGCGTCTGGCTCTCCAGCGGGCTTAAAAGCGCCGTTACGAGGGGCAGGGGTGCGCCGTGCGTGTCTTTCAGCGAAACCAGCGGATCAACGCCGCCCGCCGCGATATCAAGAAAGGCCGCAAGGGCAGCGGAAGGCGCCTCGATACTGACCGGCGCGGGCGAAGGGTCTCTGGCGATGGCGATCAGGTTTGCCGCCAGCGTGCGGGCCTCCTCGCTATCGTAGCTGAGGCCTGCAAGCGCGATTGCGCCCGACAGCCCGGCAAGCGACAGCGTGCCGCCGCAGGCCTTGGCAACCTCGCCCCAGAGCGTTGCCGCATGGGCAAGGCCAGCCTCGTCGTTCGCAAACCGGGCAAGGTTCAACGTGATGGCGGGCAGTGCGGGCGCGGCGTCTTCAAAGCGTAAGGCGGGCTGGCCGTGCGTCCAGATCGTGGTCGCCAGATCGGTCAGGAAGGCGCGGGTCTGGGCGCTGTCGTCGGCCAGCATGGGTGCGGGCAGGGCGATGACGGGATTGACCGGCGCGTCTGGCACGAAGCCTGCGCCATCCTCGATATCATCGAGCCCCTGACGGGCGCGGGCAATCGCGCGCTCGATCATCGCGTCCGGCACACCATCGCGGCGGGCTGCGCGGATGGAGCGGGCGAGCGCCCGGTTACGGCGCGGGTCAAAGCACTCATCCTCGCTGCCATCGCAGTTCATGCAGGCGAGCGACACCGCTTCGAGCCGGTCACGCACGATGCGCGCGCCGACATCGCTGGCCGCTCCCGCCATGGCGGCGGTGTTGATGAGGGAGAGGAGGGCGCCCGCCTCGAACGGGCCGCTCGCCAGCGTTTCCTCGGCGTGAAACTCCAGCCGGTCCTCGTGCCACAGGGCAGGGTGGGGCGCTGCCTCGCGCGCGGCAAGGCTCGCCAATAGCTCATCTGCCTCCACGCTGTCAGCGGCAAAGCCTGCGGTTCCGGAAAGCCGTGCGGCGAGACCGGAGAGGATCGCTTTAGCGTCCCCGTCTTCTTCCAGCGCCGTTAGCAGGGCAAGGCCCGTCACGGCGCTCGCCGGCCAGTCCGCCGGGGCCTTCAAAGTCAGCGCGTGGACGTTCAGCGCATCAGGATCGGTCATCCCGGCGGCGCGCGGCTCCATGGCCAGCCCGGACAGCGGGGCCTTGCCCTTTTCGGTCAGGCGTCTCTCAAGCGTCATGGGCCGCACCATCCTGCACAAACGAATCACTTGCGCCAATGATACCGCTCCGGAGGGAGGTGAGTCGAAGGAAGGGGTGGATGATCGGACGTTTGCCGGTCTAGGCTTGGTGAAGCAATGCAAGGACAGGGCACTGCCGATGGAAAACCACCGCATATTCACCACCAGTTTTGCGAGCGTTTACCCGCACTACGTCAACAAGGCGGAGCGCAAGGGCCGCACGAAAGCCGAGGTCGATGCCATCATCTTCTGGCTGACCGGCTATGACGCGGCCGGTTTGCGCGCGGTGCTCGACGACAAGACCGATTTCGAAACCTTCTTTGCCAAGGCCCCGGCGATGAATCCGGCACGTGAACTCGTGAAGGGCGTGGTCTGCGGGGTGCGGGTGGAGGAGGTGGAGAACCCGCTCATGCGCGAGATCCGCTATCTCGACAAGCTGGTGGACGAGCTGGCGCGCGGCAAGGCGATGGAGAAAATCCTGCGTACGCCTTGAGGGCGCAGCCCGTCACACTGGACGCGGGCGCTGGCTGTGGGCATATACGGGCGCAACTGATTTGATGTTTCGCGAGGGGCGGACTGCCATGCTCGACTTCATTGGACGACTGTTTGCCTGGTGGAATGGCGCGACGCTGGGTGCGCTGTGGACCATTAGCCGCTCGGGCAAGCTCGTGGGCGAGGATGATTACGGCAATCGCTATTATGAAGAGCGCAAAAGCGGTTCCGGTGCCGATGGCGTGCCGCGCCGCTGGGTGATTTACAAAGGCTATGCCGATGCCTCGCGCGTGCCGGCTGACTGGCATGGCTGGCTGCACCACACCTTTGCGGAGGCCCCGGTGGTTGCGCCCCTGCCGCGCCGCGAATGGGAGCTCGATCACAAGCCGAACATGACCGGTACGGTCTATGCCTACCGCCCGGCGGGTTCGCTCGCCGATCCGCGCCCGCGCGCGGCCAGCAGCGCTGATTACGAGGCCTGGCGTCCCGACGCCTGATCCATGCCATGCGCGGCGGAGCAGTCCTTGAAACCCTTGTTGGCCTGATCGTTCTCACAGGCGCAGCCGCGTTCCTGATCTTCGCCCAGGCGCGCGTGGACGGTGACCCGTCGCAGGGCGGATACGAGCTGCACGCGCGCTTTTCCGAAGTCGGCGCGCTCAGCCGGGGCGCAGAGGTGCGCGTCTCGGGTGTGCCGGTGGGATCTGTCATGCAGATCAGGCTGGACCCGGACACCTATTTTGCCGCCGTCACCTTGCGTATCCGCCGCGATGTGCGTCTGCCGGCCGATTCCACGGCCAAGATCGCCTCGTCCGGCCTTCTCGGCGGTGCCTATGTGGAGATCGATCCTGGCGGGGATGACGACATGATCGCAGAGGGCGGTGAGATCATGTTTACGCAAGGCGCGGTAGACCTGTTTGAGCTGATCGGCGGGGTCGTTGCCGGTGGCCGCGCGGGCGATTAGTGCCAGCGGGCCCTTGTCTGGCCGCAATGGTCTGGTGAGAATGCGCACCGAGGGGAATTTATCGCACATGACCATGCTGCTTCGCATCACGCTCGTTTCCGCCTTTCTGGCCTGCCTGATGGCGGGTGCCTCGGCCTTTGCGCAGGAGGGTGACGAGCCCGGTTCGCGCGAGGACTGGGAAGAGGCGCTCGATGAGCCGGAAGCCGATCTTGCCGAACCGCTGGAGCAGCTGCGCGAGCGGCGCGCCACGCCCCGTACCGAGCTGACCTCGCGGCCCGGCACCATCGCGGTGCTGCGCGGGCTGGACAAGGTGACGGCCCGCACCCGCGATTTCGAGGTGGAAGTGGGCGGGAGCTACATGTTCGGCGCGCTGGAGGTGGAAGTGCATTATTGCCGCCGCCGCCCGCCCGAGGAGCCGCCGGAAGTCTTCGTCTTCCTGCAGATTGATGACCGGCGTACCGACGGGTTCGGCACCGGTGATGAGGGCGTGCGCCTGTTTTCGGGCTGGATGTTTGCCTCCAATCCCGCGCTCAATCCGCTCGACCATCCGGTCTATGATGTCTGGGTGATTGACTGCAGGAGCTGAGCCCCGCTCATCCCTTCGGGCATCGCGAAGAAATCACCGGGCATTTTCAACGCCATGTCGAGGCGCTTGCGGTACTGGGCCCGGCTCACTGCCACCGCGCCGAAGCGCTCCAGATGCCCGGTCATAAACTGGGCATCGAGCAGGCTGTAGCCGCCTGTGTTCAGCCGCGCGACAAGGTGAACCAGCGCCACCTTCGATGCATCGGTGCGCCGTGAGAACATGCTCTCGCCGAAGAAAGCCCCGCCGAGACTTACGCCGTAGAGCCCGCCCGCCAGCACGCCCTCATGCCAGCATTCGATAGAGTGGGCATGGCCGATCTCGTGCAGCTCTGCATACAGGTTGCGGATCGGATCGTTGATCCAGGTCTGTTCGCGCCCTTTGGCCGGCGCGGCGCACTGGTCGACCACCGTGCTGAAACACCGGTTCAGCGTGACGTGGAAAACATCCCGCCGCACCGTCCGGGCCAGGCTGCGCGGAATGTGGAAGGCGTCGAGCGGGATGATGCCCCGCTCGTCCGGGTCCAGCAGGAAGACGCGCGGATCATCCCGGTCCTCGGCCATCGGGAAGACGCCGCGGGCGTAGCAGTCCAGCAATTCCTTCGCGCCAAACCCGCGCATGGGGCATTACGCCTTCGCGTTGCGCTCTGCGAGCCAGCTTTCCAGCCAGCGGATATGGTAATTGCCGCTGATGAAGTCCGGCTCTTCGAGAAGGTCGAGGTGGAGCGGGATGGTGGTTTCAACCCCGCCAATCACCATCTCGCGCAGCGCCCGCTTCAGGCGCATAATCGCCTCGTGGCGGTCGCGCCCGTGCACGATCAGCTTGCCGATCAGGCTGTCATAATAGGGCGGGATGGAATAGCCGGCATACAGCCCGGAATCGAGGCGCACGCCGGGACCGCCCGGCGCATGGAACTCGGTCACCCGGCCCGGAGAGGGCGTGAAGGTGAACGGGTTTTCCGCATTGATCCGGCACTCGATGGACCAGCCATTGACCTTGATGTCTTCCTGGCGGACTTCCAGCTCCAGCCCGGCGGCGACGCGGATCTGCTCGCGCACCAGATCGATGCCGGTGATC
>JBKBNS010000035.1:0-11140 GCA_046295255.1 Glycocaulis sp. | reverse complement strand
CGCCCGCCCGCGGCTTTCAGCTTCTCCAGCGTCGTCCAGAAAACTTCCTCGGTGCAGACAGCGTGGATGGCGACCACGTCATCGCGGCCCACCACAGGGGCGACGGTCGGCGCATCGGCGCCGGGCAGCACGGCGCGGATCTCGTCCAGCCGGTCCTTGGGGGCGTTGAGGAGGATGTATTTGGTGTGGCGCGAGGCGATGACGCCCTTGAAGCGCTCCACCAGCAGCTCCAGCGTCGCGCCCCCGCCGTTCAGCGCCGCGCGGTTGGCGATCAGCACCGCCTCGCTCTCGAACACCGTCTCGAAGGCGGCAAGGCCATTGGCCTCCAGCGTCGCGCCGGTGGAGACGAGATCGCAGATCGCGTCGGCAATTTTCATGCGCGGGGCAACCTCTACCGAGCCGCCCATCTCCACGATCTCTGCCGCGATGCCGCGCGCCTTCAGATACGCTTCCGTCAGGCCGGGATAGGAGGTGGCGATGGAGCGCCCTTCCAGATCGGCGAGCGCCTTCACCGGGCCGTTCACCGGCGCGGCGAGCTTCAGAGAGCACTTGGCGAAGCCGAGGCGCTGCACGATCTCGAGGCCTGCAATACGCGCAGAGCGGCTGGCGGCTTCGGCCAGCACGTTCTCGCCGACAATGCCCACCCCGCACGCGCCGGAGGCGACGAAGTTCGGGATGTCATCATCGCGGATCAGCATGACATCGAGGGGCAGGTTCTCCGCGCGCCGCATCAGCTCGTCGCGCGCATAGGCGACCTTCACGCCGGAGCGGGCGAGCAGGTCGAACCCGCCCTCGGCCAGACGGCCCTTCTTCTGCATGGCAAGGGTGAGGCGGCCCGAACTCATCGGCTCTGCTCCTTCAGGCGGTCCAGCACCAGCCGGTAGCCCTGATGGGGCTCCTGCGCGAGGAAGCGGGCGACGCGGGTGATGGTGGTGGTGGAAACGCCGGTCTCGGCGCTGATCTCGCGGTACGACTTGCCGGCATCAAGCAATTGCGCGACCCGCCAGCGCTCAGCCAGCGCCTCGCGTTCGCCCGGCGTGGTGAGGTCGGTAAGGAAGCGGGCCATCTCCTGCGCGCTGTCCAGCGCCAGCAGTGCCTCGCACAGGGCGTTGAAATCCTTGTCTTTCTGACGTGCCTCAGCCTGCATCACCTCTCCTCCCCTGCCTGTCCGTCCCGGCCCGGTTGCGGGTTTCACGGCTCGATATAGCGTATTAGCGCGCTAATACAACGGGGCAGATGCAGCGGCAAGGTGGAGGGCCGGGCGAGATGCGGGGAGGCAGAAGAGCGCGGGAATAAGGCGAGGCAGGAAAAAGGGAGCTTGCGCCCCCTCATCCCTTCGGATCGAAAATATCCTCTATTCTGAGGCTGAACACCTCGGCAAGCGTGAAGGCGAGTGGCAAAGACGGATCGAACTTGCCGGTCTCCACCGCATTGATCGCCTGACGTGACACCCCAGCCCGCTCGGCAAGGTCAGCCTGGCTCCAATTGCGTTCGGCGCGCAGCACTTTGAGGCGGTTTTTCATGTCTCCGCCTCCCTAGCGGTAACGCCCGCGCACGAAACAGGCCGCAATGCCCTGCCCGCCCACAATCGCCGGCAGCACCCAGATCAGGCCGATTTCAGGCAGAAGATCGCTCGCCTGCTGGGCGAAGGCATAGGCAAAGCTCAGAAAGGCCACGGCGCCCGCCGAGATCAGGTTTGCCTCGGCGATCACCGCGCGCTGGAACTCGTCCATGGAGCGGAAGAAAATGATGAAGGCGTGCAGTCCGTAAAGCGCCGGCAAGACCGGCGAGATGGCGATGAGGATGCGCAGCCAGTCTGCCTCGATCATGTCACCCCGGATCACCAAGAGCGACGCGAACAGCACGATGCAATACCCCGCCATGGCGAAGAACATGTGCAGCATGTAGCGGCGGGCGGGGTGTGTGGGTTCAAGGGTCATGAGAAACCTCGCTGTGGAAGGTGTGATAGTCACTTTGTAATGCCTACATGACATTTCCGGACGCGCTTGTCAACTAAACCTGACAAATTGTCGGGTGAGGCTGATTTTTCGGATCATGAGCGGCTTGGACAAGCTGGATCCCGGCTCGGGGGCCGGGACCCCGGTGGAGAGGTCAGTGTTCAATCGGGCAGAACTATCGAAGCCGCCACACAAACCGGGGCCCCGGCCCCCGAGCCGGGGTCCATCCTTTTCGTTTCGCCGGCGCAAGCCGGTGCCTAGTGTTTCTGGGTCCCGGCTTCCGCCGGGAAAACGAAGAAAGGAAAACCCCAACTCAAACCGGCAGTTCGGTCGTGTTCTTGATCGCTTCCATCGCAAAGCTGGCGCTGACATCAGAAAGCGGCGCGATGGCGATGAGCTTCTTGTAGAAGGCGTCATAGGCCGCGATCTCTGGCAGGACGATCTTGATCAGATAATCCACATCCCCGCTCATCCGGTAGAACTCGACAACCTCCGGCAGGCGCGCCACGCCGCGCGAGAAGGCATCCAGCCATTCGGCATCATGCCGGTTGGTGCGCACGAAAATGAAGAGCGTGGCTTTCAGCCCCAGAGCGTCAGGCTCCAGCAGCGCCACGCGCTTGCGGATAATGCCCGCCTCCTCCAGCCGCTTGATGCGCCGGGCGACCGGCGTTGCGCTAAGGCCCACAGCATCGGCGAGCTCCTGCACGGTGCGGTCTGAATCGTCCTGCAACAGGCGCAGCAGCTTCACGTCATGGTCATCAAGCGCCAACATTCCGGCTCCTCATGGTGATTTTCACCACCCCTTACCACGAGTCCGCAGAAAATAGGTAAAAATCGCTCCGCAAAGCATGGTTTCATGTCTGCCATGGACAGATTTGCGACGCCCACCACCCCTGACGCCATCCGCGACGGCCTGATCGCCGGGAATGCGATGATCCGCACCCCGTTCGGGGAGCGTCCGCTGGTCTATGCCGACTACACAGCCTCCGGCCGCCCGCACCGCGCCGTCGAGGAGAAGATTGCCACGCTCCACGCCCTCCTCGCCAATCCGCATACTGAAGACAGCGCTACAGGAAGGGCCTCGAACGCCTGGCTGCGTGAAGCCGAAACGACCATCAAGCGTGCGGTCAACGCGTCTGCCGATGACGCCCTGATCCCGTGCGGCACGGGCGCGACGGCGGCCATCCACAAGCTGCAGGAGATCCTCGGGATCGCCTGCCCGCCTGCGAGCTGCGCGCGCCTGTGGGCGGCCGCAGAGACCGCGCTTGGCGCAGAGGCGCGCACCGCGCTGGAAGCGGCGATCCGCGCGCAAGGCCCTGTCGTCTTCATCGGCCCATACGAGCATCACTCCAACGAGCTGACCTGGCGCGAAAGCTTTGCGACCGTCGTGCGCGTGGATCTCGCCGCCGATGGCGGGATCGATTTTGACCATCTGCAGAGCCTCCTGACCGATCCGCGCTGGCAGGGCCGCAGGCGCATTGGCGCGTTCTCGGCAGCCTCCAACGTCACGGGGCTGAAGACCGATGTACGCCGCCTTGCGCGCCTCCTGCACAGCCATGACGCCATCCTCGCGCTCGATTGCGCGGCAAGCGCCCCCTACACAGCCATAGACATGCACCCGGAAGGCGACCCGGAGGCGCGCATCGATGCTGTCTATTTCTCGCCGCACAAATTTGTCGGCGGGCCGGGCTCGTGCGGCGTGCTGGTATTCAACAAGGCGCTTTACCGGCGCGACCTGCCCCCCACGGTCAGCGCAGGCGGCACGGTGCGCTATGTCTGGGATGGCGGGCACGACTTCATCGAGGACATTGAAGGCCGCGAAAAGCCGGGTACGCCCGGCCTGCCGCAGATCGTGCGCGCAGCGCTGGCGATGGAATTGCGGGATGCGGTGGGCGTTGAGACCATCCATCAGCGTGAGCACGCGGCGCTGGAGCGGGCCTTTGCCCACTGGAGCCAGAGCCGGGGCGTGGAAGTGCTGGGGCCTGCCGAAGCCGAACGGCGGCTCGGCATCGTCTCGTTCAATCTGATGGACCCGCGCGGCGGCTGGCTCCATCCGCGCTTTGTCACGACGCTTCTGAGCGATCTCTTCGGCATTCAGGCGCGGGCGGGCTGTGCCTGCGCGGGGCCGTATGCGCACACTCTGCTCGGCATTGATGATGAGCGCACACAGGGCTTTCGCGCGGCGGTGCTCGCCGGCAATGCGGGCCTGCGGCCGGGCTGGAGCCGGGTCAGCCTGCACTGGGCGATGGACGAGGCCGAGATCGATTATGTGATCCGCGCCATCGCCTTCATCGCCGAGGAGGGCTGGAAATTCCTCGACCTCTACCGGTTTGATCTCGCCACCGGCGCGTGGAGCTGGCGCGGGGCGGCGCGCATGGATGCTCGCGAGGCGATCTGCGGCGAAGCCCCTAAGGATCGCGGCGCGCTCTTTGCCGCGCTCTTGGACGAAGCACGGGAACGCGCCTGCGCCCTCTCCCCCTGCCCGGACGCGCGTCCCCGCCTGCCCGAAGCGGTAGAGTCCTTGCGCGCGTTCTCGCTGCCGGTGGAGTGAGGAGCTAAACGCCCTCGTCCTTCGAGCGCTACCGCGTTCCGAAAGGATGAGGGCTTGTTGTGCTTTTCACCTCATCCTGAGGGCGAACGCAGTGAGCGTCTCGAAGGACGAGGGGAAAAACTACCCCTCATCCATGCCGAAATCGAAATTGGGGGCAGAATGGGTGAGCGCGCCGACCGAGATCACGTCGACGCCCGTCTGCGCAATGGCGCGGATGCTGGAAAGGGTCACCCCGCCGGACGCCTCCAAGGTGACCTTGCCCTTCGCGGCTTTCACGGCAGCTTTCATGTCATCCGGCGAAAAATTGTCGAGCAGCACGCTCTCCGCGCCCGCTGCCAGCGCCTCGTCAAGCTGGTCCAGCCTGTCGATCTCGACGGCAACCCGGGTCATGTGACCGGCATGGGCTCTGGCGCGGCGCACCGCCTCGCCCACACTGCCCGCAACGGCCACGTGATTATCCTTGATGAGGATGGCGTCATCGAGCCCGAAGCGATGGCTCGCCCCGCCGCCAGCCCGTACTGCGCTCAGTTCCAGCGCGCGAAGGGTCGGCGTGGTCTTGCGGGTGTGCGCGATTGCCACGCCCGTGCCTTTCACCGCCTCGACATATTCACGCGTCAGCGTGGCAATGCCGCTGAGGCGCCCGAGGAAGTTCAGTGCCGTACGCTCGGCGATCAGGATGGCGCGGACAGACCCTTCCACCGCCAGCACCACATCGCCTGCGGCCAGCGTGTCGCCGTCCTTCGCGCGCCAATAGGTCTTCAAGGTGGGGTCGCACTGGCGGAAGACTTCCGCCGCCACCTGTTGTCCGGCCAGCACGCCTGTCTCCCGCGCCGCGATCACGAACGCGGCATGGGCGTGGGCGGGGATCACCGCCTCGCTCGTCACATCGCCGCGCCCGCCCAGATCCTCGGCCAGCGCGCGAGTCACGATGTCAGTGAGGTATGCAGCATTCATTCGGCAGGCTCCGCCAGCGGGGAAATCTGTGGATGCACGGCGCGCGCCTCTGCCAGCGTCAGGCGGGTGTGGGTGGCCACGGCATTGGCAGAGGGATAATCGCTGCGGAAATGCCCGCCCCGGCTTTCGGTGCGCATAACCGCCCCTGCCGCGACGAAGCGCGCGGCGATCAGGGCATCGGCCTCGCCGTAAGCGGCTTCCAGCGTATCGATGAGATCAATGAGGCGGGCAAGGCCTGCACCGTCGCGCTCCACCCCTGCCTGCAGCGCCATGGCCGCGCGCAAGCGCGCCAGAGCATCGGCGGGCAGTGCCGGGGCAGGATCGGCTTCCAGCGGCGTCAGCGCGCGCTGCGGCGCGCTTGCAAGCGCCTCTGCCGCCCGCCGTCCGAACACCAGCCCTTCCAGCAGCGAGTTCGACGCCAGCCGGTTCGCGCCATGCACGCCGGTGGAGGCGCACTCGCCGACGGCCCACAGGCCCGGCACGCCGGTAAAGCCTTCGGTGTCCGTCGCGACGCCACCCATGTGATAATGGGCCGCTGGCGCGACGGGGATCGGCTGCACACGCGGATCAATGCCCGCCGCCATGCAGGCGGCAAACACGGCCGGGAAGCGCTCGGGGAACTCCTCGCCCACCGCCTTGCGGGCATCGAGATAAGCCCCGCGCCCGGTCTTCACCTGACGGTGGACAGCGCGGGCCACCACATCGCGCGGGGCGAGCTCTGCATCCGCGTGCACACCGCGCATAAAGCGATGGCCTGCCCGGTCGATCAGGGTAGCGCCCTCACCGCGCAGGGCTTCGGTGGCGAGCGGCGCGGGATCGCGGCCCACATCAATGGCCGTGGGGTGGAACTGGACAAATTCCGGGTCCTGGATGACCGCGCCGAGCCGTGCCGCCCACGTCAAGGCCTGCCCCTGACTGCTGGCGGGCGTCGTCGTCACGCCATAAAGCCCGCACAGGCTTCCCGTCGCCAGCACCACATCGCTGGCCAGAAGATGATGGCGCGCGCCGCCAGCGTCAAAGGCGATCACGCCTGCACAGCCGCCGTGTTCATCGGGGATGAGGCCCGCAGCGCGCCAGCCCTCGCGTATCTCGATATGGGGCGCGGCCTTAACGGCCCGGATCAGGGCAGCGAGTATGCCCGCCCCGGCCTGATCGCCCTTCACCCGCGCCACGCGGGCTCGCGAATGGGCGGCTTCGCGCGACAATGCCCAGCTGCCGTCGGCTTCGCGCTCGAACGGCGCGCCCAAGCCATAAAGCGCCTCGATCTCGGCGGGCCCGGCTTCGGCCAGCAGGTAAGCGGCCGCCTCATCGACCAGCCCCGCTCCGGCGGCAATCGTGTCGCGCGCATGCAAGGACGGGCTGTCATCGGCCCCGAGCGCTGCCGCCACCCCGCCCTGCGCCCAGCCGGTGGAGCTGCTCATCCCCAGCGGTGCGCCCGTCAGCAGGACCACCCGGCGCGGGGCGGCCTGCAGCGCGGTCCAGAGACCCGCTATGCCAGCGCCAATGATGATGAGGGGGTGAGTCACTTCGAAGCCTTCCGAACTAGGTCCCGGCTCGGGGGCCGGGACCCCGGTGGAGAGATGCGAGACCATAACTCCGGGTTCCCGGGCTTGACCCGGGATCCAGAAGAAAAACCGCTAAACGCTCACATAGGGGATCGAGACGGCAGGCTTGCTGGTGTCAAAGGCGGGCGGCTTGCCAGGCGAGGGAAGCGCCAGCATGGCGTCGACGCTGGCCTTGGCGCGCGCGGCGATTCCCGGATCGACATGCACCTCATGCTTCATGTCGCGCAGGGCCTCATAGATGCCGCGCAGCGTGATGCGCTTCATGTGCGGGCAGAGATTGCAGGGCTTTACGAAGTTCACGCCCGGATTTTCCACCGCCACATTATCACTCATCGAGCACTCGGTGATGAGGATGGCAGTCTGCGGCTGGTGATCCTTCACATAGGCCGCCATCGCGCCGGTGGAGCCGGCAAAGTCAGCGGCTTTCAGCACGTCCGGCGGACACTCCGGGTGGGTGATGATCATGGCTTCGGGGTGGGCGGCACGAAGCGCCTCGATATCCTCCACCGTGAACTGCTCATGCACCTCGCATGAGCCTTTCCAGGTGAGGATGCGGATGCCGGTCTGGCTCGCGACATTCCTGGCGAGATACTCGTCCGGAATGAGGATCACCGTGTCGGTATTCCATTCCTCCGCGATGGCCTCGACCACCTGCACGGCGTTCGACGAGGTGCAGCAGATGTCGGAATACGCCTTCACCTCTGCCGACGTGTTCACATAGGTGACGATCGGATAACCCGGATAAGCCTCGCGGATGGCGCGCACATTCGCGCCCGTGATGGAAGCGGCGAGCGAACAGCCCGCGCGTTCATCGGGGATCAGCACGGTTTTTTCCGGCGAGAGGATTTTCGCGGTCTCGGCCATGAAGTGGACGCCCGCCTGCACGATCACGCGGGCCTCGGTCTTGGCCGCTTCCTGCGCGAGTTTGAGCGAGTCGCCCATGATATCACCCACCGTGTGGAAGATGTCGGCGGTCATGTAGTTGTGGGCGAGGATGACGGCGCTGCGCTCGACTTTCAGGCGGTTGATCGCATCGATCAGCGGCGCATGCAGCGGCCATTCCATCGGCGTCACCACCGATTTCACCTTCTCATAAAGGTGATCGGTGCGCGCCTTCACGCCCGCATCATAGACCAGCGCATCGGCGGCGGGCCATGCATTTTCAGGGGCTTGCATCCGGGTCGGGTCGTGCCGGTCCATCGCGTTTCATCCTCTCCTCGCCCTCTTTTGCTCATTTTGAGCATTAAGAGGGGCCAGAAAATCGGCGGGCCGATCACCGGTCACGCCGTTATGCTCTTAGTGAGCCTAAGGTGGGAAGTTTCTACGCCCCGGCAAGGGGGGATGCAAGACGGTTTTTTGACGCGCACCCGTCACGCCTTTCCTGACAGGCACAAAGGCCGCACCGCGCACCTGATCTGCGGCTTGATTGCGGGCGCGGGCGCGCCTAGGTTCGCGCGCAATTTCCAACCCCGCCGGAAACCTGTGTCATGGCCGAGCAAAAAGCCCCGTCCTTTCAGGATCTGATCCTGACGCTCCAGCACTATTGGGCAAGGCAGGGCTGCGCCATTCTCCAGCCCTATGACACCGAGGTGGGCGCTGGCACTTTGCACCCGGCCACCACCTTGCGTTCGCTGGGGCCAAAGCCGTGGCGGGCGGCCTATGTGCAGCCCTCACGCCGTCCGGGCGACGGGCGCTATGGCGAGAACCCGAACCGGCTGCAGCATTATTACCAGTTCCAGGTGCTGCTAAAGCCCTGCCCGGCCGATATTCAGGACCTGTATCTCGGCTCGCTGGATGCGCTCGGCATCGACCGGCGCCTGCACGATGTGCGCTTTGTGGAAGATGACTGGGAGAACCCGACCGTCGGCGCGTGGGGCCTTGGCTGGGAGGTCTGGTGCGACGGCATGGAAGTGAGCCAGTTTACTTACTTCCAGCAGGTCGGCGGACTTGATGTGGAGCTGGTCTCCGGCGAGCTGACATACGGGCTCGAACGCCTCGCCATGTATGTGCAGGGCGTGGAGAATGTCTACGACCTCGATTTCAACGGGGCCGAGGGGGAAAACCGCCTGACCTACGGCGATGTGTTCCTTGAGAATGAGCGCCAGCACTCGGCCTTCAATTTCGAGCATGCCGATGTCGACATGCTCATCGAATGGTTCAAGGGGGCGGAGAAGCAGTGCATGGCCCTGCTCAGCCTGCCGGTGCCCCTGCCCCTGCCCGCCTATGACTGGTGCCTGAAGGCCTCCCACCTCTTCAACCTCGTCGATGCGCGCGGCGCGATTTCGGTCGCTGAACGCGCCAGCTGGATTGCGCGGGTGCGAGAGCTCGCCAAGGGCTGCGCCAGCGCCTGGGTGGAACAGCAGAAACGCGAGGCTGCGTGATGGCCGCTGACCTCATCGTCTGGCACGGCCCCAATACCCGCTCTACCGGCACGGTCTGGCTGGTGGAGGAACTCGGCGTGCCCTACGAGCTGCGCAAGGTGGACGTGTTCGGCGGGGAAACGCGCGAGGCGGAATTCCTGAAGATCAATCCCGCCGGGAAAGTCCCCGCGATCCGCCACAAGGGCAAGACGCTGACCGAGATGGCCGCGATCTCGCTCTATCTGTGTGATGAGTTCCCGCAAGCCGGGCTTGCCCCCGCCATCGGCGATCCCTTGCGGATGGATTATCTCTACTGGAGCATTTTCCGCCCCGGTGTCCTCGAACCGGCCCTCGTCACCAAGGCGCACAATCTTGATGTGGACCCGCGCACGGTCGGCTGGGGCGAGTGGGAAACCGTCATTACCCTGATCGAGACGGCGCTTGAAAAAGGCCCATGGCTGCTGGGCGAGCGCTTCTCTGCCGCCGATATTCTCATTGGCGGCGCGCTCGGCTGGATGAAGCACTTCAACCTCATGCCGGACGACTCGCCCATCGCCGCCTATCTCGACCGCCTGAATGCCCGCCCCGCGCGCCAGCGCGCGCAGGCCGCCAATTCCTGAACAACCGGACGTATCTCCCTTGGCCCAGCTACTCATCGAACTCTTCTGCGAGGAAATCCCGGCCCGCATGCAGGCACGGGCAGAGGAAGACCTTGCCCGGCTGATGGGCGAGGCGTTCAAGGCGGCGGGCCTTGGCCTGGAGAGCCTCACGACTTTCTCCGGCCCGCGCCGTATCGGCCTGGTGGCGGAAGGCGTGCCCGCCCGCACGGCAGATGTGCGCGAGGAGCGCAAAGGCCCGCGCGTCGGCTCACCCGACAAGGCCGTTGAAGGCTTCCTGCGCGGAGCGGGGCTGGAAAGCCTCGATCAATGCCGCATCGACAACACCCCCAAGGGTGATTTCTACGTCGCTGTTATCGAGAAGCCCGGCCGCGATGCGGGCGAGGTGATTGCCGAGGCGCTGGAAGCCGCGATCCGCAATTTCCCCTGGCCGAAATCGATGAAGTTTGGCGAAGGCGAGTGCGCCCAGCGCTGGGTGCGCCCCCTGCACCGCATTATCTGCCTGCTGGATGGCGAGACCGTGCCGGTAGCTGTGTTCGGCATCGAAGCCTCCAACGTCACCGAAGGCCACCGCATCCACTCCAAAGAGAGCCGCGTCTTCGCGGTGAAGGACTATGCCGATTACGCCGCGAAGCTGCGCGATAACGGCGTGGTGCTGACGCGCGCCGAGCGCTCCGCCATCATCCTCGAGGGGGCAAAGCGCGTCTGCGCGGATGCCGGCCTTGAGCTGATCGAGGATGAGGGCCTGCTCGCCGAGGTGACGGGCCTCGCCGAATGGCCGGTCGCGGTGCTGGGCGAGATTGACCCGGCCTTCCTTGACCTGCCGGCCGAAGTCATCGCGCTCACCATGAAGGTGCACCAGAAATACTTCGCGGTGCGTGATCCCAAAACCGGCAAGATCGCCCCGAAATTCGTCAAGATCGCCAATCAGGACGCCACAGATGGCGGCAAGGCGATTGCGCACGGCGCGGCCCGCGTCGTCTCCGCGCGCCTGTCTGATGCGCGCCATTTCTGGGATCTCGACCGCAAGCGCGGCCTCGACGCAATGGCGGGGGAACTCTCCAAGGTCACCTTCCACGAAAAGCTCGGCACGCTGGCCGACAAGGTGGAGCGGGTCGCCGCGCTCGCGCGCGAC
>JBKBNS010000034.1:0-11542 GCA_046295255.1 Glycocaulis sp. | reverse complement strand
GCAGGTCTGCGGCAAAAACTTTTCTGGGAGACAAGCCGGTCATGACGGAAAAGCCGCGTCCGCCTGCGCCCCTGACCGCGTTCGATGGCGAGCCTGTGCCTGCGCCGGACTGGTTCCGGGCCGTACTGGAAACGCCCTGCGAGACGGGATTTGCCGAGCGGGAGGGCACGCGGCTTGCCTGGAAGGCCTGGGGGGATCGCGGCGCGCCCGGCCTGATTCTCGTTCATGGCGGCACGGCCCATAAAGGCTGGTGGGATGCTATCGGGCCCTATCTCGCCGCAGAAGGCCGCCGTGTGGTCGCGCCCGACCTTGCCGGCATGGGGGCAAGCGGCTGGCGTGAGGTCTATACGATGGACGATCACGCCGCCGACGTGCTCGCCGCCGCGCGGGACGCCGGAGCGTTCGATGCGGGCAAACCAGTTTTCGCCGGCCATTCCTTCGGCGGGTTCGTCACCCTGTCTGCTGCCATGAAGCTGGGAGACCAGCTTGAGGCCGGCATCATTCTCGACAGTCCGATCCGCCCGCCGCGCGAACAGCGCGAAGGCTCGCCGCCCCGCCGCGGCGGACGCATCTATCCGGACATGAAGGCCGCGCTTGCGCGTTTCCGCCTGCTGCCGGAACAGCCCTGCGAGCATCTCTGGCTGGTTGACCATATCGCGCGTGCATCGATCAAGCCCGCCGAGGGTGGGTTCACCTGGACGTTCGATCCGGACCTCTGGGCCAAGCTGACCTATGAGCGGCGCGATCCTGAACAGGCTGCCGCGAACCTGAAATGCCCGCTCGCCTTTGTGCGCGGCGCCCAGTCACGCCTGATGCAGGCGGAGAGCTGGGACTATATGCGCGGCGTGTTCACGGCTTCGCCTTTCGTCTCCGTGCCGGGCGCGCAGCACCATCTCATCCTTGACCAGCCGCTGGCGGTGGTAGGGGTGCTGGACGCGCTGATCGAGGGCTGGGCAGGCAATCAGCGGGCATAGTGGCGCATAGGTCTTGGCCAGCCCGCCTGCCCATGCTAATCGCCGGGTCAACACAACGTTCCTGCCTGCATTTAGGGAGTTTCGCCATGGCATCGAACTACACGCGCGGTCAGATGGATATTTCCGAACAGCGCGCCATGTTTGTCGGCTCGATGAAAGCCGGTGTCTCCTGCACGCTGGTCACGGCCTACACCATTTTCTTCCTGACGCTCGCCTTTGCGGCCGGCACGGGCTGGTTCACCGCGCTTGGTGCAGGCGTGGCTGTAGGTCTCATTGGCGGCTTTGTGCTCAAGCAGGGCCCCTGGTACTGGCTGACGCTGGTTGCCCTGACCGTGATCGGTGCGATCACGGGCCTGGTGATTGCCCTGCTGGCCTGACAGCCACGCGCCTTAACCAAATTCATTATTGCGCCGGGCGCGGTTTCGCGCATTCTGACGTCCTGCAATCCTTCGTGACCAGCAAGGCGGAACGGCACCCATGCGCATAGCGGTACTCACCGAAACCCATCCCGGCGAAGCGCGCGTGGCGGCGACCCCGGATTCGGTGAAAGCGCTGGTAAAGGCGGGCGCCAGCATTGCCATCGAGAAGGGCGCAGGCGCGAAAGCGAGCTTTCCTGACAGCGCCTATGAGGATGCTGGTGCGAAAGCTGTCACCCGCGCCGCAGCACTGAAAGACGCCGAGCTGATTCTCTGCGTGCGCCGCCCTGATGAGGCTGCGCTGGCGAAAATTCCCTCCGGTGCGGCGATGGCCGGGCTGTTCGAGCCCCATGACGGCAAGGCGTTTGCGGATGCCTGCGCCAAGGCCGGGATCAATGCGCTTGCCATGGAATACACGCCGCGCATTACCCGCGCGCAGGCCATGGACGCGCTTTCCTCGCAATCAAACCTTGCCGGTTACCGCGCCGTGATCGAGGCCGCGTCGATCTATGGCCGCGCCTTCCCGATGATGATGACGGCCGCCGGCACCATCGCCGCTGCCAAGGCGTTCGTGATGGGGGCGGGCGTTGCCGGTCTGCAGGCCATCGCCACCGCGCGCCGTCTGGGCGCGATTGTGTCAGCGACGGACGTGCGCCCTGCCGCCAAGGAACAGGTCGCCTCGCTGGGCGCGAAATTCGTCGCGGTGGAGGATGAAGAGTTCAAGGCGGCTGAAACCGCTGGCGGTTACGCCAAGGAAATGAGCCCCGAATACAAGGCCAAACAGGCCGAGCTGGTCGCCGCCCATATCGCCAAGCAGGACATTGTGGTGACGACCGCGCTCATTCCGGGCCGCCCGGCACCGCGCCTCATCACCAAGGCGATGGTGGAAGCCATGAAGCCGGGCTCTGTGATCATCGATATCGCGGCAGGCGCTGGCGGCAATTGCGAGCTGACCAGGGCCGACGAGATCGTGGAGCATGGCGGGGTGAAAATCGCAGGCTTCTCCAACCTGCCTGCGCGCCTCGCCGCCGACGCCTCGCAGCTTCTGGCGAAGAATTTCGTCAATCTCTACCCGCTTCTCAAAGACGAGGCGGGCAAGCTCGCACCCCAATGGGATGACGAGATAATCAAGGGAATGACCCTGACCCGTGACGGGAAAGTGGTTCACCCCTCACTCGGAGGATAACCCCATGAAACGCCGTATGACCCAGATTATCATGGCCGGTGTGGCCATCGTGACGCTGACCGCCTTTTCCGCCGCCCTGATGCTCGGCTAGCTGACAACGGGCCCGCGAGCGGGCCGGAGTAAGACTGATGGAAGCGATTGATCCGAATATCTACCGCCTCGCCATTTTCGTGCTGGCCGTGTTCGTCGGCTATTACGTGGTCTGGTCGGTGACGCCCGCCCTTCACACCCCGCTGATGAGCGTGACCAACGCCATCTCTTCGGTGATCGTGGTGGGCGCGCTGCTCGCGGCCGGTGCCGCAGCGGCGGGGATTGGCAGCCAGTTCGCACAAGGGCTTGGCTTGCTCGCGGTGCTGCTCGCCTCCATCAACATATTCGGCGGCTTCCTTGTCACCCAGCGCATGCTGGCGATGTACAAGAAGAAGGAAAAGCCGAAGCCCGAGGCCGCGCCGGGCTCCGGTTCCTGACGTGATTTTGCGCCCATCCCGGACTGCCCAGCACGAGGCGATTAGCCCATGACCCCCAATCTTGCCGCCCTGTTCTATCTCGGCTCCGGCATTCTCTTCATTCTGGCGCTGCGCGGCCTGTCGAGCCCGGAAACCTCGCGGCAGGGCAATTATTACGGCATGGCCGGCATGGCGATTGCCGTGACGACGACGCTGCTTCTGCTCAATGTCGGGTTTGGCGGCTTCATCATGATTGCGGGCGCGGTGGCCATTGGCGGCACCATTGGCGCGGTCATTGCGCGCCGGATCGCGATGACGGCGATGCCCCAGCTGGTCGCGGGCTTCCACTCGCTGGTGGGCCTGTGCGCGGTGCTGGTGGCGGCGGCTGCGCTCTATGCGCCCACCGCCTTTGGCATTGCAGACGAGATGGGGGGCCTCAAAGCCCTCTCCCTCATCGAGCTGGGGATCGGTACGGCCATCGGCGCGATCACCTTCTCCGGTTCCATCATCGCCTTCATGAAGCTGCAGGGCATCATGTCCGGCGCGCCGCTCGTGTTCAAAGGCCAGCACTGGCTCAATCTCGGTCTTGGCATCGGGACGGCGGTTTTCATCGCGTTTCTGGTAGCGTCCGGCGGGGATGCGAAGGCCGCGTTCTGGATCGTGGCGATCCTCGCTCTGGTACTCGGCGTATTGCTGATCGTGCCGATTGGAGGCGCGGACATGCCCGTCGTCGTCTCCATGCTGAACTCGTACTCGGGCTGGGCGGCAGCCGCGCTCGGCTTCACGCTGGAAAATGTCGCCTTGCTGGTGACGGGCGCGCTGGTGGGCTCATCGGGCGCTATCCTGTCCTACATCATGTGCAAGGGCATGAATCGCTCCTTCATCTCGGTGATCCTTGGCGGGTTTGGCGGAGAGAGCGTGGCTTCCGCCGCAGAGGACACGAGCGGACGCATCGTCAAGCAGGGCTCGGCTGATGATGCCGCCTTCATCCTGAAGAATGCCGGCAAGGTCATCATCGTGCCGGGCTATGGCATGGCGGTGGCGCAGGCCCAGCATGCGCTGAAAGAAATGGGCGATGCCCTGAAAGCCGAAGGCGTGGATGTCTCCTACGCCATTCACCCGGTTGCGGGCCGCATGCCCGGCCACATGAACGTGCTGCTGGCCGAGGCCCAGGTGCCCTATGACGAGGTGTTCGAGCTGGAGGACATCAACTCCGCCTTCTCGCAGGCTGATGTGGCCTTCGTGATCGGGGCCAATGACGTGACCAACCCGTCTGCCGAGGACGACCCTTCCAGCCCCATTTACGGTATGCCGGTCCTGCAGGTCTGGAAGGCAGGCACGGTGATGTTCGTGAAGCGGTCCATGGCTTCTGGCTATGCCGGTGTCGATAACCCGCTCTTCTTCCGCGACAATACGATGATGCTGCTGGGTGACGCCAAGAAGATGGCCGAAAGCATCGTCAAGGCGATGCACTAGCCGCCTTCACAGGCCTCCCCCTTCACCGCCGGTTCATGCGCCAGCATGAAGGCTCGCCTCCTATTCCGGGAGAGTCTGCCATGCTGGCCGGTACACCGCTCATCATCGCCGTGATAGCAGCCGCCTCACCTGTAGGCGCGGACTGCCGCTATGAGGGGATTGCCCTGCAGGGGCGGGTGAAGGAAGTCACCAGCTTTCCCGATATCCGGGTCCAGATTGTCCGGAGCTTCCCCGATATCCGCGTACAGCGCGTGACCAGCTTTCCAGATGCCTGCGGGCGCTGGCAGTTTGTCGACAGCTTTCCGGACTTCACGATCCAGTATGTAGAGAGCTTCCCCGACATACGCGTGGAATATGTGACCAGCTTTCCGGGTATCCGCTAGACGCCCGTGGAACCAAATCCGCCCGCGCCGCGCTCGGTCTCGTCGAGGCTGTCGACCGGCTCGAGCACGGCCTGCACCACCGGCGCGATGATCATCTGCGCGATACGCTCGCCGCGCCGGATCACAAACGGCTCGCGTCCGTGATTGATCAGATTGACCCGCAGCTCGCCGCGATAATCGGCATCGATGGTGCCGGGCGTGTTGACACAGGAAATGCCGAATTTTGCCGCCAGGCCGGAGCGCGGGCGCACCTGCGCTTCAAAGCCTTCGGGCAGGGCAATCGCGAGCCCGGTGGGGATGAGCTGCCACTCGCCCGGCTGCAGGGTGACGGGCGCATCTTCGGGCAGGGCGGCGGGCAGGTCCATGCCCGCCGAACCCGATGTCTGATAACGGGGGAGCTCCAGGCCCGCGAAATGCTCAAGCGTTTTCACGCGAACCTGGACCATGTTTCACCCCGCCGATGTGGAATCCCTACTGGGCGTTCTCTTCCATCCAGCGTTCCATCTCGTCAATGCCGTCGTCGAAACCTTCCACAGCCGCGATGATGTCCGCGCGTTCCTGCTCGCTGATTTCACCGGCCAGAACCGAAATGGCATAATTTCCGTCGACAATGCCCATATTGAGAACCGTCGTGTCCTCGCCATCACCTGCCCGCGTCAGCAGCGCATAGCCCTGGAGCAGCAGCTTGAAGTCATTCCGGTCGGGGATAACCGTGTCACGGTCACACAGAAGTGCGGCTGTGCCTTCAGGCACAGGCAGCGGAGCGAGAGGGCCGGGCTGTGCGGCCTCTTCATGCAGCACATAGCCGGGGACCAGTTCGGGTTGACGGCCTTCCTCGGCGAACACCGCATAACAATTGGCCATGGCGGGCGCGCCCAGCGCCACGCCCATGACAAGGGCTGTGCCGGCAGCGAATAACGATTTCATGGAGATCTCCCTGAAGTAGCAGATAACCCGTGCGCCCCCTCTCGGCCGCACGTAGTCTCAAGCCAACAGGCTAGACCCCTGATCCGTTCCCGAGCAAGGGCAGGACTGTGTCTGCTATCCGGACGGCAATATCGTGCTTGCTCGACCAGGGTGTTGCCAGCGTGCTGTCCTTTGACACGATAAGCACGGTGTTGGCATCCCCGCCCATCACGTTGCCAGACACATCATTGGCGATGATGAGATCGCATCCCTTGCGCTGCAGCTTCTCGCGGGCAAGGGCCTCCAGCCCGGCCGGGTCAGGCGCGGTTTCGGCGGCAAAGCCCACCACGAGACGCGGGCGCCGCGCTGGCGGCAGATGCGCGATGGTGCGCAGTATGTCGGGGTTTTCGGTGAGCGTGAGGCTCGCAAAGCCTGTCTTGTCCACCTTCAGCTTGGTGGTGTGGCGCTCCGCAGGCCGCCAGTCAGCCACTGCTGCCACGCTGATAAAGGCGTCTGCGGGCAGGGCGGTTTCTACCGCCGCCATCATCTCGGACGCGGTCTCCACATCGATACGCGTCACGCCGGGCGGCGTCTCAAGGCCGACCGGTCCTGAAACCAGCGTGACGCGCGCGCCACGTGCCGCGAGCGCGCCTGCCAGCGCATAGCCCTGCTTGCCGGAGGAGCGGTTGGAGAGGAAGCGGACCGGATCAATCGGCTCTATCGTCGGCCCGGCGGTGAGGATGATGTGGGGCGCGCTCATGCGGGCAGGAGGGCCTCGATAGCCGCGGCGATGGCGGCCGGTTCGGCAAGCCGTCCGGGGCCAAACTCCCCGCACGCCATATCGCCCTCATCGGGGCCAACGAAGTGCACACCCCGGCTTTTCAGCGTGGCGAGATTGGCCTGCGTCGCGGCATGCTCCCACATGCGCACATTCATCGCAGGCGCCATCAGGACGGGCTTGTCGGTGGCCAGAAGCGCGGTGGAGGCAAGATCATCGCACAGCCCGTGCGCGGCCTTGGCCATGATGTTGGCGGTCGCAGGCGCAACGACCACCAGGTCAGCCGAGCGCGACAGCTCGATATGGCCCATCTCCGCCTCGTCGGTCAGCGAGAAGAGGTCGTCATACACCTTGTCACCGGACAGCGCGGCGACGCTCATCGGCGTCACGAACTGCTTGGCCGCCTCGGTGAGGATGCAGCGCGAGGCAATGCCCCGACGTTTCAGCTCGCGGATCAGCTCCAGCGCCTTGTAGGCGGCGATGCCGCCGGAAATGATGAGAAGGATGCGCCGGGTCATGCTGTCTCCCTTTCGCGCGCGTCATGGCCGGGCAGGCAGCTCCGGTCACCGGGCAAATCGTGTGTCTTCCACCGCATGACGCGCACCCCACTCGGCAAGGGCCTGCTCGTCCAGCGTACCGGCGGCCAGTGACTGGAATGTCTCTGCCAGATCGGCCTGGGTTGTATCGATACGGTGGCCATTTAGGAAGAGCGTGACGAGGAAAGCCGTTGCCGCTGCACGCTTGTTACCGTCAACAAAAGGGTGGTTGCGCGCGATACCGGCTGCAAGACTGGCCGCTACGGCAAAAACATCGTCCGACCCATTGGCGTAGGCCATGAGGTTTTCCGGCCGGGCAAAGGCGGATTGAAGCAGGCCCTCATCGCGCAGCTGAACGGGAGTGGCGCCGCTTTGCGCCAGAACTTCCCCCATAACTGCGAGATAGCCTGCATAATCGGGCAGGCGCACTCTCATCGTGCCAGCGCCTCAAGCGCGAAGCGGTACTGGGCCAGCGCCTCGCGTCCTGCCTCCACCGTATCGTCATAAGCGCCGCCTGCCGAACGGATGATGACGCGGCCCGGCTCGGCGATCACGGCAACGGGATGGTCGGGCGAGAAGCCTGCGGCATCCAGCGCGGCCTTGGACAGGGTCACACCATAGCTATTGCCAGTCTTGCGCAGCTTGCGCGTTTCATTGACCGGCGCATCAGCAGGCTGAGCCGTTTCGTGATCAAAAGGATGTCCGGGTCGTTCGCGCATGACGCACCTCCAAGCCCCATATAAGCACGTCCGTGCTTACAATGCAATCCGGCCGGTCAGGGCGAGGGTGAAAGCGACGCCGAGCAGGGCTGCGCCTGCGATCATGAGTCCGGTCAGCCAGGCGCGGGATGGATGAGCGGAGCTGGTGCCGGGCGGCGTGTTCATGCGCTCCGCCGCCAGCGTCAGCCGGTCCAGCGTGTCAGGCAGGCGCACAAGGCTGGTGCGCACTTTCTCGAGATCGGCGAGGAAGTCGCGCACGCGTCCTTCCGGTCCGATTTCGCGGCGCATGAAGCGCTCCACGGCTGGGGCGGAGGATTGCCACATATCGTGGGCGGGGGTGAGCGAGCGGCATACGCCTTCCACCTGCACCATCGTCTTCTGCAGCAGGATGAGCTGCGGCTGGAGGTGCATGTCGAACAGCTCGGTCACCTCGAAAAGCTGCAATAGCACGCGTGACATCGGCACCTCGTCGGCGCGCTTTCCGAAGATCGGCTCGGCGACAGATCGAAGCGCGGCAGCAAAGTCGGCGTGGGCGTGGTGCGCGGGCACATAGCCTGCGTCGAAATGGGCTTCTGCGGCGGCAGCATAATCGCGCGTAAGGAAGCCGTGGAGGATGCGCGCCAGATAGCGACGTTCCGGCCCTTCAAGGCGTCCCACAATGCCGAAATCCACCGCCCACAGCCCGCCAGAGCGGTCTACGAACAGATTGCCGGCATGCATGTCGGCGTGGAAGACGCCCCGGTCCAGCGCGCAGGCAAGGAAGGCGTCCGTAATATCGGCAGCCAGCTTCACCCGGTCGATCCCGGCAGCATCAATCGCCGCGATATCGGTCAGGGGCAGCGCGTCGATCCATTCGGTCGTCAGGACGCGTTTGGAGGTCAGAGGCCAGACCACTTGCGGAATGTTCAGATTGCCGGCGGCGGTTGCCGCTTCCAGCAATTCGCTGGCCCCGGCGGCTTCCATGCGCAGGTCCAGCTCCAGCACCAGCGAGCGGGCCACAGTTTCCACAAAGGCGCGTGGTTCCAGGCGCTTGGACGCGGGAAAGAGCTTCACGGCCAGCCCGGCGCCCATGCGCAGCACGGCGACATCGCGATGGATGCGCCGGTCTATGCCCGGCCGGAGCACTTTCACTGCGACGGTCTCGCCCGCGTGCGTGACCGCCTTGTGGACCTGCGCGATGGAGGCGGCAGCGGCGGGCGGGCCGAACTCGGCAAACAGGGCGTCTATGCTCTCGCCCAGCTCCGCCTCGATCACCTTGCGGGCCTCGGCGTCAGGGAAGGGGGCCATCCGGTCCTGCAGGCGGGAGAGCCCGCGTGCGAACTCCGCGCCCACAACATCGGCTCTGGTAGCGAGCACCTGGCCCAGTTTCACATAGGACGGGCCCAGCTCTTCGAGGGCGCGGGCCAGCCGCTCGCCGGGATTGGCCGCACGGTTGCGGATGGCAAACAGGCGCGCCAGCTTGCCCGCCAGACGCGCAGGGGCGGGAAAGATCGCCTGATACTCGCGCGGAAACATCGCGTCGTGACGCGCCAGCGTCCACGCCGCGCGCACCATGCGCAGGAAGGTTGCAATCGAGCCAAACATCAGACGGGGAGGTTTAGGGCGCCAAGGCGTGATTGGCGAGTGCCGTGATGTGCGGCGCAATGTCTGCCGGTCACACCTTCCAGCCCGTATGCAGGGCGGCGATGCCGCCAGAGAGGTTCGTCACCTTCACATTGGCAAAGCCCGCCTCGCGCATCTCGGCGGCGAAGGCCTCCTGATGGGGGAAGCGGCGGATGGATTCCACGAGATACTGATAGCTGTCCCGGTCTTTGGCGATGAGGGCGCCCAGCTCCGGAATGGCGTTGAACGACCACAGATCATAGACGCGCGAGACCGCGCGGGTGACGGGCCGCGAAAACTCAAGGCACAGGAAACGCCCGCCGGGTTTGAGCACGCGGTGCATTTCGGTGAGCGCCCGCATGCGGTCAGTCACATTGCGGATGCCAAACCCGATCATCACGCAGTCTGCGCTTTTGTCGGCAAAGGGCAGGTGCTCGGCATTGGCGACCGTCCACTCAATGCCTGCCGCATGGCCGCGCTTTATGCCGGCGCGCAACATTTCCTCATTGATGTCGGCAACGATGGCGGTGGCTGCGGGGCCGGGCTTCTCGCCAGCGCGGGCGATGAAGGCGCGCGCCAGATCGCCGGTGCCGCCCGCGACATCGATCAGGTGCTCACCGGGCCTCGGCCTTGCCCGCGTGATGGTGATGTCTTTCCACACCCGGTGGATGCCAAGGCTCATCACATCATTCATCAGGTCATAGCGGCGCGCGGAGCGGTCGAACACGCCGCGCACAAGCGATTGCTTCTCCTCGCGCGGCACGTCGCGAAAGCCGAAGGATGCGGTGTCGGCGCGGGTCTGGCTGGTCTCGGTCATGGGCGTGAAACTATGGGAGGATCAGGGTATGCGCCAGTGGCGTGATCGCCGCAGGGCTACATCAGGCGCACGCAGTCCGGGCCTGCTTCGCCGTTGATGATGTAGCGCGCCGTCGCCCCGCCATCCTCAAAGCGGACAGTACCGTCTTCGCTGCTATGTAAGATGATGCCCGGCGTGTCCGCGGTCAGGGCGGGGCCGAGCGCATATTCGCCATCTTCCACTCGCAGGAGGGCGCCCTCGCCATCACGTTCAAGCGTGATAAGGCCGTCCCCGCACAGGAAGAAGGCTTCTTCGGCTTCCATCTCCACCGGCTGGCCTGCGCCCGCGCCCGAGAGCAGGCCGGGGTCGAAGGGTTCAAGACGCAGCTCACCGGCATCGATGCGTGCGTGACGGACATTGATGGGCTGCAGCGCAGAGAGCCAGCGCAGTTCACCCTCGATGATCAGGGCGGCGCGCACGCCATAGCGTGTTTGAGCGTCAAGACTGGCCGGATCGACCTGAAATGACACCTCGAGCGGCAGGGCGGCATCGTCAAGCACCACATTCGCGTCGGCGGCGGCCGGCCCGTCGCCGGTCATGGCGCGAAGTTCGACAACCGCCACCGTGCCGTCAGGCAGGCCTGCCGGTTCGCCAACACTCAAGGTCGCTACAAGTGTGCGAGGAGCGTCCGCGTCAAACGGCGAATACGCCGCCAGCAGAAGGGCGAGCAGGGCGAGGACAGGCGCGGCACGCTGCATGATTATCTCCCGGTCAGGCGCTGAACCCGGCTCTTAGCACAGGGCGCAGGCACGTTCTAAGCTCTGCGCTGACAGTGGAGAATGCGATGCCTGAATTACCCGAAGTGGAAACCGTCCGGCGTGGCCTCATCCCGGCCATGGAAGGACGGCGCATCGTGTCGGCGCGGGCTAACCGGCCTGACTTGCGCTTTGCCTTCCCGGACCGCTTTTCCGAACGGTTGACGGGCACACGCGTGGAGCGGCTGGACAGGCGGGCGAAATACCTGCTGGCAAGGCTGGGTTCTGGCGAGACCCTGCTGATGCATCTGGGGATGTCGGGGCGGTTCTCGGTCACGGCGGAGGATATCAGCCGCCAGCCGGGCGACTTCGTCTATGCCGCGCCCGCCAACCCTGCCCACGACCATGTCGTGCTGGAGCTGGAGGGCGGGGTGACTGTCACTTATAATGACCCGCGCCGCTTCGGCTTCATGGAGCTGTTTGAAACGGCGGCAGAGCCCTCGCAGAAATATCTGGCGCTTCTGGGTCCCGAGCCGGACAGCAATGCGTTCTCCGCGCCTTATCTCGCA
>JBKBNS010000033.1:0-15813 GCA_046295255.1 Glycocaulis sp. | reverse complement strand
GCCCGGCTGCGACGCGGATCTGCTCGCGTACCAGATCGATGCCGGTGATCAGCTCGGTGACCGGGTGTTCCACCTGCAGGCGGGTATTCATCTCGATGAAGAAGAACTCGCCATTCTCGTAGAGGAATTCCACCGTGCCAGCGCCCCGGTAGCCGATCTTGGAGACGGCGGCGCGTACGATCTCGCCAATGCGAGAGCGCTCTTCAGGGGAGAGGGCGACGGAGGGCGCTTCTTCCAGAATTTTCTGGTGGCGGCGCTGCAGCGAGCAGTCCCGCTCGGCCAGATGCAGCACATTGCCGTGCTCGTCGGCCATCACCTGAATCTCGATATGGCGTGGCTTGCCGAGATAGCGCTCGATATAGACCGCGCCGTCACCAAAGGCGGCCTTGGCCTCGGTGGAGGCGGTCTGCAGCGCGCTTTCCAGCTTGTCTTCGGTCTCGGCGACCTTCATGCCGCGCCCGCCGCCACCGGCAGCAGCCTTGATGAGGACCGGGAAGCCCACCTCCTTGGCGACTTTACGCGCCTCGGCCATGTCCGAGATCGCGCCGTCAGAGCCCGGCACCACGGGGATGCCCGCTTCCACGGCGGCTTTCTTGGCGGTGATCTTGTCGCCCATCAGGCGGATGGTGTCCGGCTTCGGACCGATAAAGGTCAGGCCATGGGCCTCCACGATCTCAGCAAAGCGGGCATTCTCGGACAGAAAGCCATAGCCGGGATGGATGGCCTGCGCGCCGGTGATCTCGGCAGCGGCGATGATGGCCGGTATGTGCAGATAGGAGCGGCCCGCCGGGGGCGGGCCAAGGCACACGCTTTCATCGGCGAGTTTTACGTGCATGGCATCGGCATCGGCCTCTGAATGGACCGCCACGGTGCGGATACCCATTTCCTGGCAGGCCCGGTGCACGCGCAGGGCAATCTCGCCCCGGTTCGCGATCAGGATCTTGTCGAACATGGCGTTTCGCCCCCGCTCCTAAACGATCGTGAAGAGCGGCTCGCCGTACTCTACCGGCTGGGCGTCATTGACCAGAAGCTCGCCGATCTTGCCCGAGCGCGGCGCGGTGATCGGATTGAACGTCTTCATCGCCTCGATCAGCAGGACCGTGTCGCCTTCCTTCACCGCCTGGCCGGGCTTCACGAAATTCTCCGCATCCGGGTTGGGCCGGAGATAGACCGTGCCGACCATGGGCGAGTTCACTGCATTGGCAGACTTCGCAGCCGGGGCAGCCTCGGCGGAGGGAGCCGCGGCCACAGGGGCGGGCGGGGCAGCTGGCGCAGCCGCCGGGGCAGCAGCCATCGGGGCCGGCTGGGCATAGACGGGCGCGGCAGGCGGCAGTTCGCGCGCCACACGGATATGTAGCTCTCCTTGCGCGACCTCGATCTCGGTCAGCTTGGTATCGTTGAGGATATCGGCCAGCTGGCGGATGAGTTTCGGGTCAATGCCGGGTTTGGAGGGCGTGGAAGCCATGGAAGAACCTTTTTCAAGCGTTTGTCTGCGGGCCGGACGCGCCGATCAGCGCGTGGGCGGCCTCGATGCCAAGGATATAGCTGCGGGCGCCGAACCCGCTGATTGTGCCGGAAACGGCGCTGGAAACAAAGGAGTGATGCCGGAAGGGCTCGCGTGCAGCCGGTTGGGACAGGTGTATCTCTATGGCCGGAATGGCAATCGCCTTCAAGGCATCATGCAGTGCCACCGAGGTGTGGCCAAAGCCCGCCGGATTGAGGATGAGGGCAGCGCCTTTCTGGCCTGCCTCCTGCACGGAATCGATCAGGACGCCTTCATGATTGGTCTGGCGGAAATCGATAGTGTGGCCGAGCATGCGGGCATGTTCGGCGCACGCGGCCTCGATATCGGCCAGCGTGGCCGAGCCATAGATGTCCGGTTCCCGCGTTCCGAGCAGGTTGAGGTTCGGCCCGTTCAGGATGAAAAGCGGCCTGGCCACCTTGCGACTGTCCCCCGGCTGGTCTGCATGCCGGGTGAAAAACAGTGCAGGACTGTCCAACCGGCTCCATATGGCGTTTCTACGACGCCTCAGGCGCGATAAACAAGAACTACCGGCATTTTAAGGGAAACGGGACACTATGACGAAGACTGCCAGCGTCACCGATATCCGCGTGACCGTGAATGGCGAGACGCGCGATCTGCCCGCTGGCCTGACGCTCACCGGGCTGCTGACCCATCTGGGGCTGGACCCGCGCAAAGTCGCCGTGGAGCGCAATCTGGAGATCGCGCCGCGCTCGGCCTATGGGGATATTGCGATTGCCGATGGCGACCGGCTGGAAATCGTCCAGTTCGTAGGCGGAGGGTAGGGGCTTAGCCCTTCTTCTTGCCCACGGCGCCCAGCACCACGATCAGGGTGAAGCACACCAGCCCGCCAATCATCAGCGGAAGGCTGTCCTCGAACGGCGTGCCATTAAACGTGCGGTAAGCCGCATAGCCCCAATTGGCGAGGCCGACGATGGCCAGAACGATGCTGGCGCCACGTGTTGCAGGATGCATGGTGTGTCTCCTCCTGTACGTCATGGTCGCTGGCAACTCATCCCGGCTCATCCGGGGGACGTGACGGAACAGTATCCCGGCGCTACAACGCCGTCCATGACCGAGAAAACCTCCCCCGACACCGCTTCCGCCCTGCCTGAAGACCGCCCGTTCACGGTGGCCGGGCGTACGTTCCAGTCGCGCCTGATCATCGGCACGGGCAAGTATCAGAGCTATGCGCAGAATGCCGAGGCGCTCGAAGCCTCCGGCGCGGAGATCATCACCGTTGCGCTGCGCCGGGTGAATCTCTCCGATCCGAGCCAGCCCATGCTGGTCGATCATATTGATCCGAAGAAATACACCTTCCTGCCGAACACGGCCGGCTGCTTTACCGGCGAGGACGCCGTGCGCACGCTGCGCCTGGCGCGCGAGGCAGGCGGCTGGAACCTTGTGAAGCTGGAAGTGCTGTCAGACCCGAAACATCTCTATCCGGAGATGGAGGAGACGCTACGCGCCACCAAAATGCTGATCGCCGATGGTTTTGACGTGATGGTTTATTGTTCGGACGATCCCGTTTATGCCCGCAAGCTGGAAGATGCCGGCGCCTGCGCGATCATGCCGCTGGGCGCGCCCATCGGCTCGGGGCTCGGCATCCAGAACCCGGTCAATATCCGCCTCATCATCGAAGCGGCCAAAGTCCCGGTGATCGTCGATGCGGGTGTCGGCACGGCCTCTGACGCCACGATTGCGATGGAGCTGGGCTGTGACGGCGTGCTGATGAATACCGCCATCGCAGAAGCGAAAGACCCCGTGCGCATGGCCAACGCGATGATGCATGCCGTCATCGCGGGGCGCGAATCCTATCTCGCCGGGCGTATGCCGAAGAAGCGCTATGCCGATCCCTCCAGCCCTCTGGCGGGACTGATCTAGGACGTCTCGCAAGGGAGCGCCTGCCCATGATGGAACCGCGCCTGTCGCTCGTCACGCTGGGCGTGGCGGATCTCGCCCGCTCGAAAGCCTTTTACGAGGCCATGGGGTTCGAAGCCGCATTCGAGAATGAGCAGATTGTCTTCCTGCCCATGGGCGGGCTGGTGCTGGCTCTCTTCGGCAAACACGATCTCGATGCCGACATGGCACGTGAGAACTCAGGTCATGGCCACATCGCGCTCGCCCACAACACGCGCAGCGAAGCTGAGGTAGACGCCATTATTGATCATGCCGTGGCGAGCGGAGGCAGTCTGCTGAAAGCCGCGCACAAGGCCGACTGGGGCGGGTATTCGGGCTATTTCGCCGACCCTGACGGCCATGCGTGGGAAGTCGCCTACAATCCGTACTGGACGATAGACGCCGAAGGGCGGATCCATATGGCTCCCTGACGGAACGCGGCGGCTCAGTCCCGCAGAGCCGCTGCGAGGCTTGCCTGCAGCCGTTCCACATTCGCGCCGGCTATCACTTCGCCATTGATGATGAAAAACGGCGTGCCCCTGATCCCGGCCATGTCCGCCAGCTCGGAGATATCAGACAGATGGGCCGATACCGCGTCTGACTGCATGGTTTCGCGCATGGCCTCGGCGCTAATGCCTTCGGCTTCCACGATCTCGTCAATGCGTGCGCTGGTCAGGCGTCCATCGGCGCTCATCAGCGCATTGTGGACGTTCAGATAGCGTTCCGGGTTCAGCTTCCACACGGCGAGCGCAGCGCGGGCCGCTTCCTGTGAGGCCGCGCCCAGCATGGGCAGCTCCTTGAACACGATGCGCACATCCTCAGGATGGGCCGCGGCGACACTGGCCAGCCAGTCATTGGCCACGCTGCAATAGGGGCAGCGATAGTCGAAAAACTCCACAATGGTCACGCGGGCATCGGCCGGCCCGAATACCGGATCGCGCGGATCCTGCGAGATCATGTCTTCCTGTGCGGCCACCGCCGCTATCACCGCCTCCATCTGGGCCTGTTCGCGGGCGCGGGCGCGCTGTTGCAGCGCGATCAGCGCCTGCTCGATGACCTCGGGATTCTCAACGATATAACGGTGAACCCGCGCATTGAACTCGTCCGTTCCGGACGGTTCCTCCGAACCGGCTGAACAGGCCGTCAGGGCAAGGCTGGCAGCAGCCGCGAAGAAAAGGCGCATCAGGTCAGTTTCCGCTTGTTCTGGGTCAGTTGAAACGCAGGCTCGTGCCGTCCGGGCTGGCAAGGGGTGCGTACTGGCGGCGCTCCTGCTGGGCCCGGTTCCACTCGCGGATGTCCTGCGGGGAGGGTTCGGCGATCGAAATGAGCTCGCTGGCGCGCACCCAGGCGGGTGTGCCTTCCGACAGCTCATCGCGTGCGCGGCTGGCGAAGACGAAGGCCTGCATCCGGTTGCCCGCCACGAAGAAGCGCTCGGCCGTGGCAAGTTGAGCGAGCGAGGTTTCTCCGCGCGCCTCGTGGGCAAGCGCCAGCTGGAACCAGCCCCATGTATTGCCCGGCTCCTCTGTCAGCGCAAAGCGCAGATGGGAAATGGCCTCGTCGATGGCCTCACTGGTGTTGGTGCCGATCAGCGACGCTGCCAGATTGACGCGCAGGAGCGGCGCTTCGGGCATCAGGTCTACCGCGCGCCGGTGCGGCTCGATGGAATCCGCGATGCGTCCGCTCTCATAGAGCATCTGGCCTTCCAGCTCGTAGAAGAACGGGTTTTCAGGCTCCAGCTCGATCAGCGTGTCGAGCGTCTGGCGTGCCTGCTCCAGCCGCCCCTGGCGGTAGAAGGCCACGGCGCGGGCATAGCGTGCCTCAATGCTCGTATCGCTCTCCGGATAGCGCTGGAAAACCTGGGCCGGGGCCACGGTGAAGCCGATGATCTTGGCCTGTATCCGGCGCAGCTCGGCCATTTCCTCCGGCGTATCCTCGACATCGCGGTAGGGCGAGGCATCGATGCGCCGGCGCATCGCGTCAATGCGCTGCGAGGAGAGCGGGTGGGAGCGGAAATACTCAAAGCGCCGCGCCTGGCTCATCACCTCCTGATAGCGGAAGCGTTCAAAAGTCGTCAGAAGGCCCATGCCGGACTGGCCCGTGCGCTCCAGGAACGTAAGGGCGGCCTGGTCGGCTGCGGCCTCCTGGGTACGGGTGTAACGCAGCATGTCGAGCGTTGCGAACTGGGGCGCAGAGGCGATGATGGCCGCGCCCGCATCGGCGGCACCGGCCATCGCGGCCACAATGCCAATGCCCAGCGAGGCGATCAGTGTGGCCATGGCCCCGCGCGTGCCGTCTGCGAAGCGGACCAGATGGGCGCCCTCGATATGGCCGATCTCGTGCGCGATCACCGCCTTGATCTCGTTCGGGCGGTCGGCAATCACGATCGTGCCGGTATGCATGAAGATGTTCTGCCCGCGCGTGACGAAGGCGTTGAACTCGTTATGCCCTACCAGGTGAAAGCCCACATCGCCGGTTTCCAGGCCCGCCGCGACCAGCAGCGGGTCGGTATAGCCCCGCATCACCTGTTCGATTTCGGTATCGCGGATGAGCTGGATGCCCTGCGCATGGGCAGGCGCAAGCTCGGCAACAACCATCGCCAACGCACCGGCCAGAGCGGCGGTGCAGGCCCCGGCAAGGCGGGCAATCTTCGTCATGCTATCATGACCTCCTGCGCGTTCCTGCCCCCGCATCGCATTGAACCATAGCGGTTTCATGGCGAAATTGCAGCCCGCTGGCGCACTTGCGCCAGCGGGTGCTCAAAGGTCCGCTCAGGAGCCCATTCCGAACAGCTTGCCTGAACGCTGCCACCAGCCGCGCCGCTTGGAGTCCGGTGCGCTGTCGTCACCGGCCTCGCTGGCGGGTGCTTCGGCGGGCGGGCTTGATGGCTCGGCAGTATCAGCCTTCTTTGCGCGCGGCTTGCGGGCGGGGGCCTTTGCCGGCTTGGCTTCTGCTTCTGCTTTGTCCCCGGCCGTTTCGGCCTTCTTCGCCGCAGGCTTGCGCGTGCGTTTCGGCTTGGCCGGTGCCTCGTCTGCGGCAGGGGCGCTGGCGGCATCAGCCGCTTCCGGTGCAGCGGCGGCCGCCGGTTCAGCTTTCTTGCGCCGGGTGCGCTTGGGCTTTTCGGCCTCCGGCGCAGCGGGCGCTTCGCTTGCCTCGGCGGTCTCGGGAGCAGGCTTGGCCTTGCGTGCCGGGCGCGGCCGGGCAGGCGGCTTCTCTTTCGAGCTCAGATCTTCACACTCCACCGGCTCAACCACGTCGAGCCCGCCGACAGACACGGCCTCGCCGGACGTAGCTGTGGAGGCAGCGGCGTCCTGCAGTTCCCGGCCTTCGCCTTCACCCCGGCGGCGGCGTCCCCGTCCGCCCCGGCGTCCCCGGCGGCGGCGCTTGGGCTTGCCGTCCTCGTCCAGCGCACCGGCGGAGGGCGCGTCAGTGCGTTCGCCTGCGCTGTCCTCGCCATCCTCGCCATCGGCATCATCATCGGCTTCGGCCGCGCCATCGCCGGCAGCGGCAGCCGGACGGGCCTCGCCGGCCTCACGGTCGCGCCCGCCCCGGCGGCGGCGGCGGCGGCGGGACTTGCGTTCTCCGCCTTCAGCGCCTTCCGCGCCTTCACCGTTTTCGCTGCGAGCCTCTCCGCTCTCCTCGCGCGCTTCCTCTTCGGCGGCCGCCGCTTCCAGTGCGGCTTCCTCCTCGGCGGCGCGCCGGTCGGCCTCGTCCTCGGCGCTCAGCGAGCCGGATTCCACCGTGATCGGCTTGGGCACGTAAGGTGTGCGCTCGCCTTCGCGCCGGGTCTCCAGCCGCTCAATACGCGACTCGTCGCGCTTGAAGTCTGGATCGGTGGCGATGGTCACGCGCATGTCGAAGCGCACCTCCACCGCGTGCAGATAGGCCCGCTTCTCGTTGAGCAGGTAGAGCGCCACTTCGCCGGGCAGGTGCAGCAGGATGCGCGATGCGCGGCCCTTCAGGCCCTCCTCCTCCACGCTGCGGATGGCGGCGAGCGCGCTGGACTCCACGCTTCTGAGATAGCCGATCCCGTCGCAATGCGGGCAGGGCTCGGTCGTGCCCTCCACCAGGCTGGTACGCCTGCGCTGGCGGGAAATTTCCATCAGCCCGAACTGGGAGATTTTCGCCATCTGGATGCGCGCGCGGTCCTTGGCGAGCACCTCTTTCATCTTCTTTTCCACCGCGCGGACGTTCTTGGCGTCCTCCATGTCGATGAAATCGATGATGACAAGGCCGGCAAGGTCGCGCAGGCGCATCTGGCGCGCGGCTTCCTCGGCCGCCTCCAGATTGGTGCGCAGCGCGGTCTGCTCGATATTGCGTTCCTTGGTGGACTTGCCCGAGTTCACGTCGATGGCAACCAGCGCCTCGGTCGGGTTGATCACCAGATAGCCGCCCGATTTCAGCTGGGCCACGGGCGAGTAGATCGCCTCCAGCTGCGCTTCCACGCCATGGCGCAGGAAAAGCGGCATGTCATCGCTGTAGGGCTGGACCTTGGTGGCGTGGCTCGGCATCAGCATGCGCATGATGCTCTTGGCCTCCTTGTAGGCCTCCTCGCCCTCCACGAGCACCTGCTCGATATCCTTGTCGTAGAGATCGCGGATCGCGCGTTTGACCAGATTGCCTTCCTCATAGATGAGGGTCGGCGCGATCGATTTCAGCGTGGTCTCGCGGATCGTCTCCCACAGGCGGATCAGATAGTCATAATCGCGCTTGATCTCCAGCTTGGTGCGGGCTGCCCCGGCGGTGCGGATGATCAGGCCCATGCCGCGCGGCAGGTCCAGCCCCTGCACGGCGCTTTTCAGCCGCTTGCGGTCGGCTGCGCTGGTGATCTTGCGGGAAATGCCGCCGCCCCGGTCGGTATTGGGCATCAGCACGCAATAGCGCCCGGCCAGGGAGAGATAGGTTGTCAGGGCCGCGCCCTTATTGCCGCGCTCCTCCTTGGAGACCTGCACCAGCATGACCTGACGGCGCTTGATGACTTCCTGGATCTTGTATTTGCGAAGGAGATTACGCCGCTTGCGGGCGATCTCCTCCATCAGGTCCTCGTCATCATCGGCCTCGTCGCCGCCGTCGCTTTCGGTCTCGGCGGTCAGCTGGGCTTCGGCCTCGCGCAGGGCCTGACGGTCCTCGAACGGGATCTGGTAATAGTCCGGATGGATCTCGTTGAAGGCGAGAAAGCCGTGCTTGTTGCCGCCATACTCGACGAAGGCGGCCTGCAGGGACGGTTCGACCCGGGTGATCTGGGCCAGATAGATATTGCCCCTTATCGGGCGGCGGGAGGCGGATTCGAAATCGAAATCCTCAACCCGGTTGGACTCCACGATGACCACCCGTGTCTCTTCCGGGTGGGAGGCGTCGATAAGCATTTTGCGTGACATAAAGGCGTGCTCCGGTGCGCGCAGCAGCAACCAGCGTCCGCCCTTGCAGGGCGGACGTGAGGGAGTGTGCGCTGAAATGAGGGCGCAAGGGCGGCGTCGCTTCACACGGGATGAGAGGGATCGCACGCGCCTGGCGCATGGGTTCTTGTTTCCTTGGCCCGTCCCGCCGCGCGAGGTGCCGCGCAGCGCGGGAGGGGCGATTCTGTGCTCGTGGGCACATGCGCAGAGGCCATGGGGAACGGTCCTGCGGCGTTTGCCCGGAAATTCTGCTTTGCCCTGTTGGCCGTGGCCTGCAGCGCCGGGAGGCGGCACGGGTCCACGCAGGGCTGAAGGTGCGATCCGGCGAGCCGGAAATGCCGGGCCGTAGCCAGACAGGTTTATCAACACCGCAATGCACCATGCACCATTCGCTGCGGGATGAAAAGCGAGCTTATCCGTGTTACGCGTCAAACAGCGTTACGCCGTGGTAACCGAATCGAAACCGGCGTGCGCTAATGTCTTGTCGCAATGATCTGCGGGGAACGCGGGCGGCGCAGGACGAACAAAAGGGTCGGACGGGTGGATATCGGCAAGCACGCATGGCTTAAGGCGTTTTTCGCCGCGCTGATGGCGCTGGGCGGGTTTCAGGCCGTGCAGGCCGATACCATCGCCGCCGTGCGCTTCGGTGTGCACGATACCCATACCCGCATCGTGATCGAGACCAGCGCGCCGGTGGAACACAGCGCCTTCACGCTGGCCGAGCCCTCCGCGCGCCTTGTCGTTAATCTGCCTGGCGCCAGCTGGGGCGTAAGCGGGCTGGAAAGCGGTCAGGGACAGGGCCACGGCCTTGCCGGACGCTTCCGCTTCGATCCGAACGGGCAGGCCGCCCGGCTGGTCTTCGATCTGGAGACGGCGGCGGTCATCGCGCGCCAGTTCACCCTGCCGCCTGACGGGGGCGGGTACCGGCTCGTCATCGACATCGAGGCAGCGCCGGCCCAGACCTTTACCGCCAGCTCCGGCTTTCCCACCGACAGCGTGACGCTGACCCAGCTCGTCGCCGAGCGCGCGCAGGTCAACTATCTGCCGCCGCGCTGCGAACGCATCCGCGTCGTCATCGATCCCGGCCATGGCGGGCGCGATCCCGGTGCTCCGGGCCGTTTTGGCGGCGCCTCGGAATCCACTCTGGCCCTGAATGCCGGGCTGGCCCTGCGTGACCTGCTCAATGCGCGCGGGCGCTATGAAGTGATCATGACGCGCGACCGCGACGTGTTCCTCGAACTGGATGACCGCATCCGTGTTGCCCAGCGTGCCGAGGCGGACCTGTTTATCTCCCTGCACGCCGATGCGGCCCCCAACAGCAATAGCGGCCCGCGCGGCGCGGCGGTCTACACCCTGTCGGATGCCGGCACCAGCCGCGCCCGCAACCGGGCCCTGCGCGATGGCGAGTGGCTGATGGCCAGCGAAACACGCACCGCCGAAGTGAACTCGCTGCTGCTGGAAATGAGCCTGCGCGAGAAGCGCAACCAGTCGCTGACCTTTGCCGAAACGCTGCTGAGCAATGCCAGCACCGTCACCCCGCTTTTCCGGCGCGAGCCGCTGGAGCGCGGCTTCTGGGTGCTGCTGGATTCGCAGATTCCTGCCGTGCTCTTCGAGATGGGCTTCATGACCAATCCCGAAGACTCCCGCAATATGAACAGCCCGGCCTACATGCAGCGCCTGATGGAAAGCGTCGCGGTTTCCATTGACGATTATTTCGCAAGCTGCGGCACGACCGGCGCCATGCGCACGGCGGCGGCCGGGCCGGGCACTACCGGGTCGGCCCTGCGCTGAACGGCTCGTTCCGGGCGTTCTGAAACGGGCTTTGGACGTGGCGGGCGCAACGCGCCATAATGGCGCCCCAGTGAGGGGCGAGGAGGGGTGCGGCAATACGCGGCCCCGCAGGCGGACACGAATGACAGTTTTCAGCTTCAGGAACCTTGGCAAGCTGGCCCTCTGGGGCGGCTCGACAGCAGCGATCATCGGCGTGGTCGCGCTGGTGGCCGTGTCGATCTATGTGGTGCGGGTCACCGAGGACCTGCCCAATTACGAGCAGCTGCGCGAATACGAGCCGCCGGTGATGAGCCGGATGCATGCCGGTGATGGCCTGCTGATCGCGGAATACGCGTTCGAGCGGCGCGTCTTCGTGCCGATCGATGCCATCCCGCCGCAGGTGCTGAACGCGTTTCTGGCTGCCGAGGACCGCAATTTTTATGACCATTCGGGCATTGACCTGATGGGCATGGTGCGCGCCGCCATCTCCAATATCGGCAATATCATGCGCGGACGGCGGCTGGAGGGCGGGTCCACCATCACCCAGCAGGTGGCCAAGAACTTCCTTCTGTCCTCCGAGCAGCGCGTTGCGCGGAAGGTCCAGGAGATCGTGCTGGCCATGCGCATGGAACGGGCCTTCACCAAGGACCGTATCCTCGAGCTCTATCTGAACGAGATTTTCCTCGGCAACCGCGCCTATGGCGTCGCCGCGGCGGCACTGAACTATTTCGATGCCTCGCTTGATGAGCTGGAGCTGCACGAGATCGCCTATCTCGCCGCCCTGCCGAAGGCCCCCAACAACTACCATCCCGAACGGCGCACCGCTGCCGCCGTCGCCCGGCGCAACTGGGTGCTCTCGCGTATGGCCACCAATGGCTTCATCACACAGGAGCAGGCCCGCGAGGCGCAGGCCCAGCCGCTTGAAACCACGCGCCGCCTGCAGGGCGACACCTATCTGGCCGCGGAATATTTCGTGGAAGAAGTGCGCCGCGAGCTCTTCAACATGTATGGCGAGGAGCAGCTCTATTCAGGCGGGCTTTCGGTGCGCACCTCGCTGGATACGCGCGCCCAGCTGGCCGCGCGCCAGGCGTTGCGGGCCGGCCTTCTGGAATATGACCGCCGCTATGGCTATCGCGGCCCGCTGGAGCAGCTGGACAACTTCGATGACTGGCCGGGCCAGCTCGCCGCCATCACCCCGCCGCGTGATCTGGACGAGGGCTGGGTTCATGCCGTCGTGCTGGAAGTCAGCGATGGCGAGGCACTGATCGGCACGGCGGACCGGGCCCGCGGGCGCGTTCCGCTGTCCGAACTGCGCTGGGCGCGCCGGCCCTCGCGTTCGTCCACCAATAATTTTCCGGTGCTTGGCCCGGCCATCAGCCGCGCCAGCGATGTTCTGTCGCTCGGCGATGTGATTCTCGTCCAGCGGCTGGATGAAGAGGGCGACGCCTATGGCCTGCGCCAGATGCCGGAGGTCAATGGCGCGGTGATGGCGCTTGATCCCTATACCGGGCGGGTGCTGGCCATGGTCGGCGGCTATTCCTTCCAGCACAGCCAGTTCAACCGCGCCACACAGGCGCGCCGCCAGCCGGGCTCTGCCTTCAAGCCGTTCGTCTACGCTGCCGCGCTGGACAGTGGTTTCACCCCGGCGAGCATCGTGCTGGACGCGCCTTTTGCGGCAACGGGCGGGGCGGATATGCGCTTCTACCGGCCGTCCAACTATTCAGACCGCTTCTACGGCCCCTCCACGATCCGGCTGGGGCTGGAGCTGTCGCGCAATGTGATGACGGTCCGCCTGGCGCAGGATACCGGCATGGCGCCCATCGTGGACTACGCCACCCGCTTTGGCATTTACGACCGGCTGGACCCGGTGCTGGCCATGTCGCTGGGGGCAGGGGAAACTACGCTATGGCGGCTGATGAGCGCCTATGGCGCGCTGGTCAATGGCGGGCGCCGCGTCGAGCCGACCCTGATCGACCGGGTGCAGGACCGCGAAGGCCGCACGATCTATCTGCATGACCAGCGCGAATGCTTCGGCTGCAATGTCGAGGAATGGTCAGCCGGTGTGCGCGAGCCGGAGCTGGATGAGCTGGGCGAGGAAGTCGTCGACCCGGTTACGGCCTATCAGATCGTCTCCATGCTGGAAGGCGCGGTGCGCCGCGGCACCGGCAGCGCGCTCAATTCCCTCGGCCGCCCGGTCGCCGGCAAGACCGGCACCACGAACGAGTTCCGCGACGCCTGGTTTGTCGGCTTCACGCCGGACCTTGTGGTCGGGGTTTATGTCGGCTTCGACACACCGGCCCCGCTGGGGTCTGGCGAGGCGGGCGGGCGTGCAGCGGCCCCGATTGCCCGCGATACCTTCGCGCCCATCCTCGAGACCTATCCGGTCGCCCCGTTCCGGGTGCCCGAAGGGGTGCGTCTTGTCCCGATTGATGCGCGGTCGGGCGAGCCGAGCGTGCTGGGGCGTCCCGGCGTGATCCTGGAAGCTTTCCGTCCCGGCACTGAGCCGGTGCGCGGCGCCAGCCGTGAGGAAGAGACGCTGAGCTTTGGCCGCGGGCTTGAGCGGGCGGGCGATGAGGACGGCGATAGTGGTGACGACGATCTGCTGAGCGGTATTTACTAGGCACTTCAACGCACCCCATTGCCTTGCCATGGCCGGGCAGGTCCGCTATCCGCCCTTTTCCAAGCCGAGCCACGGAGCCTTGCCCCATGCGCGCCGAAATCGCGTCCCTGAAAACCGCCATCGAGCAGTCAACGGAACTGCTGAGGAGGCGTCTTTGACTGGGATCACGCGCAAGTCCGTCTCGATGAGCTGAATGCCAGGGCCGAAGCCCCTGACTTCTGGAATGATGCCGCGCGGGCGCAATCCCTGATGCGCGAGCGCAACCAGCTTGACCGCCAGATGACCACGGTCCGCGAGATCGAGGCGGAGCTCGCGGAGATGGTGGAGCTGGCCGAACTGGCCGACATGGAGGGCGATGAGGACCTCTATGGCGAGGCGGTTGCGTCGGTGAAGGCGCTGAAAGAGCGGGCAGGGCGCGCGGAACTGGAGGCGCTGCTGTCCGGCGAAGCAGACGGCAATGACTGCTATGTCGAGATCCATCCTGGCGCGGGCGGTACCGAGGCGCAGGACTGGGCCGCCATGCTCACGCGCATGTATTCGCGCTGGGCTCAGGCCTCCGGCTACAAGGTGGAAGTGATCGAGGAGCAGGCGGGCGAGGAAGCAGGCCTCAAATCAGCGACCCTGCTGATCAAGGGCGATAATGCCTATGGCTGGCTGAAGACAGAGGCCGGTGTGCACCGCCTGGTGCGTATCTCGCCGTTTGACAGCTCCGGCCGGCGCCATACCAGCTTTGCCAGCGTCTGGGCCTATCCGCTGATCGACGACACCATCCAGATCGAGATTCTCGACAAGGATGTGCGCACCGACACCTTCCGCGCGTCAGGGGCGGGTGGCCAGCACGTCAACAAGACCGATTCGGCCATTCGCCTGACCCACGAGCCGACCGGCATTGTCGTGCAGTGTCAGGCAGACCGGTCCCAGCACAAGAACCGCGAGACAGCGTGGAACATGCTGCGCGCGCGCCTTTATGAGCTGGAACTGCAAAAGCGCGAGGCGGCCGCCCAGGCCGAGGCCGATGCCAAGACCGATATCGGCTGGGGCCACCAGATCCGCTCCTACGTCCTGCAGCCCTACCAGATGGTCAAGGACCTGCGTACCAATGTGGAGACGTCCGACACGCAAGGCGTGCTGGACGGTGATCTTGATGCCTTCATGGCTGCGGCGCTGGCCGCGCGTGTGGGCGGGGACGAAACCGCGAACGGATAGCGCCCGGCGCGGCACCTGCGCCTGAAATTCACCACATCGCTGTGAACAATCGCGTGGCAGGGCTTCTCAGATGCCTCGCTATGCCTATCTAATTGCGGGAGCGGGGGAGTTCGAGATTCTCTGCAGGAGCACAGTCGAGGCGCAAGGACGCATGGGCATGACGGACCCGCGCAAGCCATCAGGCACCGGACCGGAAGACCCCGGACAGCAATCGGGCGTGTCCGTAAAGACACGCACGCGTACCGAACGCCCCTCCATGTACAAGGTGTTCCTGCTCAATGACGACTTCACGCCCATGGAGTTCGTCATCCAGGTCCTGATGGTGATTTTTCACAAGAGTCAGGAGGATGCGACTCGCATCATGCTGCATGTCCATCAGAACGGGGTGGGGCTTTGCGGTGTCTACACGTTTGAGGTGGCCGAGACCAAGGTGGCCCAAGTGATGGACGCCGCGCGCCGCGCACAGCATCCTCTGCAATGCACAATGGAAAAGGACTGATCCCGTGCCGTCATTCTCGCCCGCGCTGGAAAAATGCCTCCACACTGCGCTCGCTACGGCCAATCAGCACCGTCACGAGTTCGCGACGCTGGAACACCTGCTGCTCTCGCTCTGCGATGACGAGGACGCTGCAGCGGTGATGCGCGCGTGTGATGTGGACGTGGAAGAGCTGCGCTCCACACTCGCCGACTATGTCGATAACGAGCTGGCGAGCCTTGTGGTCGATAACGAGGAGGACGCCAAGCCGACCGCTGGCTTCCAGCGTGTGATCCAGCGCGCCGTCATCCATGTGCAGAATTCGGGCCGCGAGGAAGTGACCGGCGCGAACGTGCTTGTCGCCCTGTTCGCCGAGCGCGAGAGCCATGCCGCCTACTTCCTCGCCGAGCGGGACATGACCCGCTATGACGCGGTCAATTTCATCTCCCACGGCATCGCCAAGAAGCCGGGCGCGGAGGAAAGCCGCCGTCCGCGCGGCGCCGAGGAGCCGGAAGACGAGGCAGGCGAGGAGAAGGATGACGCGCTGGAGGCCTATTGCGTTGATCTCAACGCCAAGGCGAAGGCTGGCGATGTCGACCCGCTGATCGGCCGGGCTGCGGAAGTGGAGCGCTGCGTGCAGATCCTCTGCCGCCGCCGCAAGAACAACCCGCTTCTGGTGGGTGATCCGGGCGTTGGCAAGACGGCCATCGCCGAAGGCCTTGCCCGCCTGATCGTGGAAGGCAGTGTGCCCGAAGTGCTGCAGGAAGCGACCATCTACTCGCTCGACATGGGCGCGCTGCTGGCCGGAACCCGCTATCGCGGCGATTTCGAGGAGCGCGTCAAGCAGGTCGTCAAGGCGCTGGAAGCCCGCCCGAATGCGGTGCTGTTCATCGACGAGATTCACACCGTGATCGGGGCCGGCGCAACC
>JBKBNS010000032.1:0-16726 GCA_046295255.1 Glycocaulis sp. | reverse complement strand
GACCCGCACGGGCGGCGCATATAGATACCCGCACTCTTGATGGGAGCCGGTAGCTCAGCTGGTAGAGCAACTGACTTTTAATCAGTAGGTCCCGGGTTCGAGCCCCGGCCGGCTCACCAAGTATTTTTCCCTTCCGCTAGCAACGCTCTTGCCGGTCATCGCCGCTGCGATAGTGTGTGCCGGTGCGCCCGCGAGGGGCGGTGCGGGGGAGGGGATCATGCATCTCATGTGGAAACATGTGCTGGCGGCGGCGTTTGCGGCCGTGCTGATGGCAGGGCCTGCGCTTGCGCAGGACGATGCCGATACCCTGCCCGGCGCAGAGGACGAGGCGCTGCCCGTTGCGGTGCTGGCGGACGAAGAGCCGGGCGCGGCGCTCTCCTCGCTGATGGATGCGCCGCCTGCGTCCTCTCTGTTCAATCTGCGCGAGGGCGATACGGTTCCGGTCATCTGCCCGTTCCGCGACAGCATTGATTACAAGCCCGGCGAGATAAGTTGCGGGCTGGTGGCCGTGCGCGAGAACCGCGAGGTGGCAGAGAGCCGCCTGATCCAGCTTCTCTATGTGCGTCTGCATGCGCGCGGCGAGGATGAAGAGGCGCGGCGCGAAGACCCTGTGGTCTATCTTACCGGCGGCCCCGGCGTGGGCGCGGCGTCTTACGTGGAGCGCTTTGTTGATCACGAGATCATCCAGACGCGCGATCTCTACATCCTCCAGCAGCGCGGCATCGTCCAGTCGGGCGGGTTCTGCCAGCTCTATGATCTGGAAGAACCGGCCCTCAATGTGGGGCGCACGCAGGCTGAACAGGAAGAGTTCGCGCGCCGCAGGCTGGAGCGCTGCTTTGACCGCGCGCGCGCCGAAGGCATTGATCTGGCGGGATATAATACGGTCGAGAATGCGCGCGATGTGCGCGTGCTGCGCGAAGCGCTCGGCTTTGAACAATGGAATGTGTGGGGCATTTCCTATGGCTCGCATCTGGGCCAGATGCTCACCCGCGTCGACCCGCAAGGCATACGCGCGCTGGTGATCGATGCCATCGTGCCCAATGATCTTGAAAACCTGATGCGCATTCACCGCTGGGCCGCGCGCGTGCTGGACAATATCGTGCGCACCTGTGAGGCCGATGCGTCCTGCGCGCGCGCCTATCCCGATCTGGGGGCGCGCACCTTTGCCGCGATGGCTGCGCTGCAGGAAAACCCCGTCACCGTGACCGTGTCCAACACCGAGATATTCCCCGGCGGGGAGGTGGTGATGGGCGGGCAGGCGATAGCCTTTGCCCCCTTCATGATGATGTACGAGCAGGAGACCTATCCGGGTCTTGCTGCTGTGCTGCATGCGCTGGTGCGCGCTGCGGAGCGCCGCGACGAGACGGTGTTCACCGCGCTGGCGCTGTCCGCTGGCGGCCTGGCCGGGGGCGATTATTCCGAAGGCATGAGCTCGGCCGTCAGATGCAATGACGGCTATGTCTGGCAGAGCGCGCAGGTGATCGCGGAAGACATCGCCGAAGTGCCAGCCCTTGCCGGGCTGATCGGCAGCGTGGAGGGGGCCGCCGCCGATCAGGCCCTGTGCGAGCGCTATGGCATGCCCCTGCGTGACCGGGCGGACTATCAGCCGGTCAGCTTTGACGGGCCTGCCCTGATCGTGAACGGGGCGTGGGATCCGATCACCCCGACAGACCTTGCCCGCCAGATCATGCCGGGCTTTGCCAACCGCCAGTATCTTGAAGTGCCCTTTGCCGGGCACGGGCCGACCCGGTCTGACGAATGCACCGCGAAGGTGATGATCGCCTTTTTTGATGATCCGGCTGCCGCGCTGGACACTGCTTGCGTGGAAACGGCCAATCCGGAGCCGCGCTTTGTCCACCCGCTGACCTCGCGCCTCGCCGTGCAGGCGATCGTGGGCTGGGAAGAGAATCGCGGACCCTTCATGGCCTTTGCCAGCTGGGGGGTGTTCTCCGCCCTGATCCTTGGCCTGGCGCTGCTCGTCTTCCCGCTTGCCTTCGTGCTGCGCCGGATCGACCGGGCGCCCGGCGTCAATACCGGCGGCGCGCGCGCGGTCAGCGTGCTGGCCGCCGCGCTTGGCGTGGGCGGTCTCGCCGCCATCGCCTTCGGGGCATACGAGACGGTGGAGATATCGCCCGTCCTCCTGCTGGCCGGCATTGCCGGGCCTGCACGGCTGGGCGCGTGGGCGGTGCTGCTGGGCGGGCTGGCCGGACTGGCGGCGCTGTTCCTCGTGGTGGGCGCACGCCTGTCATCGGGCAGGATGGCGTTCGGCACGCTGGCGGGCATTCTCATAACCGGGCTTGCCGCGGTATCGCTGGCGGTATTTGCCGCCTTTGCCGATCTCGCCCCGTTCTGAGCTGCTCTGGCGGGGCTTGCCCCGCTGGCCGCTTTGCGTCCATGACAGCGGGACAAGCGACAGGGACCGCCCGCGATGACATACCAGACTGCGCTGCTCGGCCTCATCCTGGTGAGCATGATGGCGCTGTTCCTGTCCGGGCGGCTGCGCCATGACGCGGTGGCCATCGGGGCCTTGCTGGCCTGCGTGGTGGCCGGGCTGGTGCCTGCGGGCGAGGCATTTGCCGGCTTTGGCCATCCGGCCGTGATCACGGTGGCGTGCGTGCTGGTCCTGTCGGGCGCCTTGCAGGCAGCCGGCACGGTGGACGTGATCGCGCGCGCCGTGCTGCCGGCCAACGCGCCGCCCTTCGCGATGATGAGCGCGCTATGCGTTCTGGCCGCCTTCCTGTCGGCCTTCATGAACAATGTCGGGGCGCTGGCCCTGCTCATGCCCATCGCCCTGCAGATCGCGCGCCGGCAGGGCCTGCCGCCCGGCCGCCTGCTCATGCCGCTGGCCTTTGCCTCCATCCTTGGCGGCATGACCACGCTGATCGGCACCCCGCCCAACCTGATTGTCTCCGGCTTCCGCGAGGAGGCGGGGCTAGGCGCCTTCACCATGTTCGATTTTGCGCCCGTGGGCGGGGCGGTGGCGCTGGCGGGCATCGCGTTTGTACTGCTGGCCGCGTGGAAGCTGGTGCCCCGGCGCAACCCGCCCGGTGCGGACGGGTTCGAGACCGGCAGCTATCTCACCGAGGCGCGGGTGGTTGAGAATAGCAAGGCCAATGACCGCACGCTGCGCGAGCTGGAACCCCTGCTGGAAGAGGCCGACGCCCAGATCCTCGCCCTGATACGGGGCAATGAGCGCTTCCCCGCGCCCCATCCCGCCCGCAAGGTCCGGGCCGGTGACCTGCTGGTGATCGAGGCGGACCCTGAAGGCCTCACCGCAGCGCTCTCCGCGCTCGGGCTGCAGCTGGAGGAAGAGGTTTCCACCGCGCCGGACAAGGATGAGGAGGGTGAGGACAAGGCGGCTGCGGGCGCGGATGACACGCCTGCCGCGCGCCGCCGGATCGTCCATTCCGACCAGGTGCATCTGGCCGAATACGCCATCGGCCCCGGCTCGCCGCTGGCGGGGCGTTCGGCGAGCGATATCCGCCTGCGCACCCGCTTCCAGATCAATCTGCTGGCCGTATCGCGCAATGCCGCCCATTCGCGCGCGCGGCTGCGCACGATGAAGCTGAAGGATGGCGATGTGCTGCTGCTGCAGGGCAGCGAGGAGGCGCTCGCCGACTTCGCCGCCCGGACGATGTGCGTGCCGCTGGCCGAGCGGACCTTGCGCATCCCCGACGCGCGCAAGGCGCTGACCGCTGCAGCCATCATGGCCGGCGCGGTGGCGATTGCAGCGGCTGGATTATTGCCCGCTGCGGTATCGTTTGCGGGCGGGGTGCTGGCGGTCATGCTGCTGCGCGTGCTGCCGCTGCGCCAGATCTATGACCAGGTGGACTGGCCGGTGATCGTGCTGCTGGGCGCGCTGATCCCGGTGGCGGGCGCGCTGGAGACGACCGGCGCGGCGGACTTCATCGCGGGCGGGCTGGTGGCCCTGACAGGGGAGGCGGGGCCGGTGCTGGTCATCGCGCTGATCCTGATCGCGACGATGACGCTGTCGGACTTCATGAACAATGCGGCCACCGCCGCCGTGATGTGCCCGGTCGCGATCAGTCTCGCCTCGGCCATGGGGGTGAGCGCCGATCCGCTGCTGATGGCGGTGGCGGTGGGGGCCAGCTGCGCCTTCCTCACCCCGATTGGCCATCAGAACAACACGCTGATCCTGGGTCCCGGCGGCTTCCGGTTCGGCGATTACTGGCGGCTCGGCCTGCCGCTGGAACTGGTGGTGATCGTGGTGGCGGTGCCGATGATCCTGCTGGTCTGGCCGCTCTGATACACAGCCCTTCACCTTGTGAGATTTAGCGCCTAGAAGACGCCGCAGCAGAAGGATTTGTCCGGACATGTCACAGGGCGCGCTTTCCCACATCAAGGTGCTTGATCTTTCGCGTGTGCTCGCCGGGCCGTGGTGCGGCCAGATTCTCGGCGATCTCGGCGCGGACGTGATCAAGGTGGAAAACCCGGACGGCGGCGATGATACGCGCGGCTGGGGCCCGCCCTTCCTGACAGCCGCTGATGGCGGGCAGGGGGATGCCGCCTACTATCTGTGCGCCAACCGCAACAAGCGCTCCATCGCGGTCAATCTGCGCGAGCGCGAAGGCCAGGAGATCGTGCGCACGCTCGCCCGCCAGAGCGATATCGTCATCGAGAACTACAAGACCGGCGGGCTGAAGCGTTTCGGCCTCGATTACGAGAGCCTGAAGGCGGACAATCCCGGCCTCATCTACTGCTCGATTACCGGCTTCGGCCAGACCGGGCCTTACGCCCATCTGCCCGGATACGACTTCCTGATCCAGGCCATGGGCGGGCTGATGAGCGTGACCGGCGAGGACGAGCCGGTGAAGGTCGGCGTGCCGATTGTGGACCTGTTTACAGGCGTTTATGCGGCCACGGCGATTCTCGCCGCCCTTGCCGCGCGCGAAAGGAGCGGGCAGGGCCAGTGCATCGACATGGCGCTGTTTGACGTGCAGGCCGCGATGCTGGCCAACCAGGCGGAGAACTATCTGGTCGGCGGCAAGGTGCCGGGCCGGATGGGTAACCGCCATCCCAATATCGTCCCCTATCAGGACTTCCCGACCGCTGACGGGCGCATCGCCGTGGCGGTGGGGGCCGACCGCCAGTTCAAGGCCTTTGCCGGTGTGCTGGGACGGCCGGAATGGGCCGATGATCCGCGCTTTGCCCGCAATAGCGCGCGCGTAGCGCACCGCGAGGAGCTGTGCGGGGAAATCGCGGCGGTGATGCGCTCGCGCTCGAGCGCGGACTGGCGCGCCGCGCTGGACGCGGCGGGGATTCCGTGCGGGCCGATCCAGAGCCTTGATTCGGTTTTTGCCGAGCCGCAGGCGGCCGCCCGCGCGCTGCGAATCGAGATGGAGATGGCCGGTTCCGGACCGGTACCACTGGTGGCGAGCCCGCTGCGGCTGGCTGACACACCGGTCAGTTACCGCCGTCCACCCCCGGGATTCGCCGAGCACACAGGCGAAGTGTTGCAAGAACGCCTCGGGTTTGGACAAAACGAGGTAAGTGCCCTGCAGGCACGTGGAATCGTTGCGTAAGCGCGCACTTTTTGCGCTTAATAGTCTGGCGTGCTGCGGAGAAATCCGCTAATCGACATAACAGAAGCGCCGTTTCTGGCGGTTCCGCGCGTCCATTGCGGCGCTTTGTTCACCATGCTCAACGAAGGGCCTCACAGCCCGGAGGGGGAAAAATGAAAACACGGCTTCTTACAGCGGCCGCTGTCGGTGCCATCCTCGCCGCGCCTTCGGCGTTTGCGCAAGAGGGCTGGTACGTACGCGGCGCGCTCGGTTACGGCGCTCCCGGTGACACCAACACCGCAGGCGTGATCAATGGTCAGATCAGCGGCAAGAGCAACTTCCGCGAAGCTCTCGCGGTCGGCTATCAGATGAGCAGCGGCTGGCGCGTTGAGACCGAACTGGCTCACCGCTACAACGACACTGGCGCTGTCGGCAATTTTGAAGACAGCTACAGCTCTGTTCACGCCTGGTCGCTGATGGCAACCGCCATCTACGAATTCGGCGGCAGCGGCTGGTATCGTCCGTATGTCGGCGCTGGCGTCGGCTACGTTCAGTCCTACATGTCGGCTGGCGGCTGGAACACCGGCACGCTTCAAGCTGGCTCCGTCTATCGCACCGTTCGCGACAATGACGGCGCTCTTGGCTATCACTTCCTCGCCGGTGTCGGCTGGGTCATCTCCCAGAACCTGATCCTGGACACGGAATACCGTTACTTCGGCTACGACGCGACCACCTATGCTCCGCCGTATGACGTCAACGGTCTTCGTGGCCACGAGGCCTGGATCGGCCTGCGGTATGTGTTTGCGGCTCCGCCCGCCCCGCCGCCCCCGCCGCCTCCGCCTCCGCCTCCGCCGCCCCCGCCGCCGCCTCCGCCTCCGCCGCCTCCGGCGTGCGCTGACGAGCAGTTCGTGGTGTACTTCGAGTGGGATCGTGCGAACCTCACCGACCAGGCCCGTCAGGTCATCAACAACGCCGTCAACAACGCCCGCAACTGCGGTGTTGGCAGCGTGACCATTGACGGCCACACGGACACCTCCGGTTCGGCCGTGTACAACCAGGGCCTCTCCGAGCGCCGCGCCCGCGCGGTTCGTGACGAGATGGTGCGCCTCGGCGTGCCGGCTGGTTCGATCGCGCTGAACGCGTTCGGTCAGACCCGTCTGGCTGTTCAGACCCGCGACGGTGTTCGCGAGCCGCTGAACCGCCGTGCGGAAGTGGTGATGGATCTGCGCTAGTCGCTGATCTGTCTCACCTGAGACTGATTGACGGCCCGGTGGTTCTCCACCGGGCCGTTTTTCTTGTCCGCATGCGGGCCGGTTTTGCTGCACTGGCCCACACGGGCGCCAAACCGGCCCGCACGGGTTGACCCGCTGGCAGGCCCGGCGCAAGACAGGGCCATGAGCGCGCATCCGCAAACCGGCGGGTGCCACGATGCGGGCGTGCGGGGCGGAACGATCCTGCCGGAGCAGCCTGCCAGCCAGAGAGACGGACAGGAATGAGCAAACCGGAAACCCCTTACCGCAAGCGTGCGCTGGGCGAGCGGCCGCTGCGCCCCGAGACCCTGATGATGAGCTATGGCTTTGACGCCAAGATGTCTGAAGGCTCGATCAAGCCGCCCATCTTTCAGACCTCGACCTTTGTCTTTTCCTCCGCCGAGGAGGGCGCGGCCTTTTTCCGCGTCATGGGCGGGCGGGCGATTGATGGCGATCCGGCGGCTCCCGGCCTCATGTATTCGCGCTTCAACAATCCCAATGTGGAAGTGCTCGAAGACCGGCTGACCCTGTTTGATGGCGCGGAGGAGGCGTGTGTCTTCTCCTCCGGCATGGGGGCGATCTCCACCGTGCTGATGGCGCTGGCCCATTCCGGCGATGTGGTCCTGCAGTCCACGCCGATCTATGGCGGCACCGAGACCCTGATCCGCAATATCATGCCCAATTACGGCATCACGTCGGTGGACTTCGTGGCAGGCGCGCCGGATGCGGAAATCCGCGCCCAGGCCGAGGCGGCGATGAAGAAGGGCCGCGTGGCGGTCATCTATACCGAGACCCCGACCAACCCGACCAACGAGATTGTCGATCTCGCCCTGATGAAGCAGCTCGCCGACGAGATTGGCGCGCGTCAGGGCCATCGCCCGCCCGTGGTGGTGGACAATACCGTGCTCGGGCCCATCGGGCAGAGCCCGCTCGCCCATGGCGCGGACCTCGTTGTCTATTCGCTCACCAAATATATTGGCGGCCATTCCGATCTCATTGGCGGCGCGGCCATGGGCTCCAGCGCCGTGATGGCACCGGTGCGCAAGCTGCGCTCTGCCATCGGCACCAATCTCGACCCCAATACGTGCTGGATGCTGGCGCGGTCGCTGGAAACCGTCTCCTTGCGCATGAAGGCGGCGTTCGAGGGCGCGGCGCTGGTCGCTGCCTGGCTGCAGAAGCATCCCAAGATCGAGAAGGTGCGCTATCTCGGCTTCCTTGAGCCGGGTTCGCGCGATCACACCGTCCACCACGCCCAGTCCGGCGAGCATTATGGCTCCACCTTTGCGTTCGACGTGGCAGGCGGGCAGGAAGGCGCTTTCCGCATGCTGAATGCGCTGAAAGTGGTCAAGCTCGCGGTCAGCCTTGGCGGCACCGAGACGCTGATCTGCCATCCGGGCACGACCACCCATGCCGGCGTTGATCCAGCGCTTCGCGAGCGGCTTGGCTTCACGCCAGGCATGGTGCGCGTCTCCATCGGTATCGAGCACCCGGACGATCTCATCGCCGATCTCGAACAGGCGCTCGCGCACGTCTAGACTGGAATCTCGGAAAGCAAGGCAGGGAGCTGGCCGTGGACCGCGCCATCACATTGTCGGCGGAGGAAAAGGCTGTTCTGGACTGGGTGGACACCCGCGCGGACGGGATGATCGCCGCGGTCAAGGACTGGTCGGCGATCAATACCGGCAGCCGCAATGCGGACGGGCTGGAATTGATGCGCGCGCGCCTCACTGAGGCCTTCGCCGAGCTGGAGGCGCGCATCGAGCCGGTGGAACTGAGCCCCTCGCAGACCGTCACGAATGATGGCGAGATCGTCGACGTAAACTACACGCCTGCGCTGAAAATCAGCCAGCGCCCCGATGCGCCCATCCGCATCGTGCTGACCGGCCACTCCGACACCGTGTTCGCCGCCGATAACCCGTTCCAGAACTGGCAGATGCTGGACGAGGACACGCTGAACGGGCCGGGCGTGGCCGACATGAAGGGCGGGCTCCTTGTGATGCTGCATGCCCTGCTGGCGCTGGAGCGCAGCCCGTGGGCGGACAGTATCGGCTATGACGTGCTGATCAGCCCGGATGAGGAGATCGGCTCGCTGGGCTCCGGCCCGATCCTCGCAGAGCTTGGCAAGCGCGCCGATATCGGCATGACCTATGAGCCGGCGCTGGCCGATGGCTCGCTGGCAGGCGCGCGCAAGGGCTCGGGTAATTTCTCGCTGCGCGTGAAGGGCAGGGCCGCCCATGCGGGCCGCGAGCATCATCTGGGGCGCAATGCCATCGTGGCGGCGGCGGCCTTTGCCGAGACAATCGACCGGCTCAATGGTGAGCGCCCGGCCGTGACAATCAATGTCTCGCGCATTGATGGCGGCGGCGCGCCGAACGTCGTGCCCGATATCGGCATTGTCCGCTTCAATGTGCGCGTCGGCGATGAGGAAGATGCGGCCTGGGTGAAGGCGGAGCTGGCCCGCGCGGTGGCCGGCACCAATCAGCGCGAAGGCATTTTTGCCGATCTCCATGGCGGCTTCACCCGCCCGCCCAAGCCGATGAGCCCGTCCAATTTGCGCATGTTTGAATGGACGCGCGCAGCGGGCCGCCCGATCGGGCTCGATATCCAGTGGAAGGACACAGGCGGCGTGTGCGAGGGCAATAATCTGTGGGCCTCGGGCTGCCCCAATGTCGATACGCTGGGCGTGCGCGGCGCGGATATCCACTCCTCGGCCGAGATCGCCAAGCTTTCCAGTTTTGCAGAAAAAACAAAGCTTTCTGCCATAATGCTCATGAAGTTTGCCAAGGGCGAGTTCAACGCCCGCGAGGCCCGCGCCCTGGCGCGCTCCTCCTGACCAGCAGGATTATTCCGATGCTTCTCGTGCGTGCTGCGCGTCCTTCCGATCATGCCGCCTTCACCACGCTGGCGGGCGCGGCTGGTCCGGGCTTTACCAGCCTGTCCGTCACGCCTGATGCGCTGGCTGAAAAGCTCGCCAATTCGCTGGCCGCCTTTGCGGGCCAGATCGCGGACCGGTCTGATGCGAGCTACCAGCTCATGCTGGAAGACACCGAAACGGGTGAGGTGGTCGGCACCTCGGCGGTGAAGGCCGGGGTCGGGATCAAGAAGCCGTATTTCGACTTCAAGATCATGACCTTTGCCCAGGCCTCAAGGGAGGCGGGCAAGCGCTTCGACATGGATGCGATGCTGCTGGTCAATGATTTTGCTGGCTGCACCGAGGTTGGCTCGCTCTTCGTGCTAGACAGCCAGCGCGGGCGCGGGGCGGGCCGCCTGATGGCGCAGTCACGCTACATGCTGATCGGTACCGATCGCACCCGTTTTGGCGACCGGCTGGTGGCCGAGCTGCGCGGCGTGGTCGATGATGCGGGCCATTCGATCTTCTTCGACCATGTCAGCTATCCCTTCTTCCACATGACGTTTGACGAGGCCGACCGCTTGAGCGCCTCGACCGACAACCAGTTCATCCTCGACCTGATGCCCACCCACCCGATCTATCTCGACCTGCTGCCGAAGGCGGTGAGGGACGTGATCGGCGTCACCCACCCGCACGGGGTCAACGCGCGCAAGCTGCTGGAATGGGAAGGGTTTGAGTATCACCGCTATGTCGACATCTTCGATGGCGGCCCGCTGGTGGACGCGCCTGTGGACAAGATACGCACCATCAATGAGAGCGTGGTGCGCGAGGTGGGCGCGGTCTCCGGCGAGACGGTGCAGGCCATGGTCTCCAATGAGCGCATGGCAGATTTCCGCTGCGCGTTCGGCGAGATCACGATCAATGACACGCACATCGCGCTGGCGGCCGATCTCGCCCGCGCGCTCGATGTTACTTCAGGAGACAGGGTCAGGGCATGGGTGCGGACATGAGCGGAGCGTTAATCGCGGGGCAGTGGCAGGAGGGGCAGGGCGAGGCCTTTACCTCGCTTGATCCCGCCTCACGCGAGGCCGTCTGGCAGGGACGCGCCGCGAGCCCCGCACAGGTGCGCGCCGCCTTTGCTGCTGCCCGCGCCGCCTTTGCCGACTGGGCGCTGATGGGGTTTGAGGCCCGTAAGGCCGTCGTGCTGGCGTTCAAAGAGATCACCACGGCGCGCAAGGCCGAGTTTGCCGAACTGATCGCGCGCGAGACCGGCAAGCCCTCGTGGGAGGCAGACGCCGAGGCAGGACTTCTGCCCGCCAAGGTGGATATATCGGTTCGGGCGTTTGCCGAGCGCACGGGCCGCAGGGTGGAGGCATCCGCCTTTGGCGAGGCGGTTCTGGACCACAAGCCGCTGGGCGTGATGTTCGTGCTCGGCCCGTATAACTTCCCCGCCCATCTGCCCAATGGCCATATCGTCCCGGCTTTGCTCGCGGGCAATACGATTGTCTTCAAGCCCTCCGAGCTCACGCCCGCCGTCGGCGCGCTGATGGCGACGTGCTGGGCTGAGGCCGGCCTGCCTGCAGGCGTTCTCAATCTGGTGCAGGGTGCGCGCGAGACCGGCGCTGCGGCGCTGGACGATGCGGATCTCGATGGCGTGCTCTTTACCGGCTCGTGGGCGACCGGCTCCTTCATCCACAGGAAGTTTGCGGGCCGCACCGGCGTGCAGCTGGCGCTGGAAATGGGCGGGAACAACCCGCTCGTGATCTGGGACGCGAAGGATGCAGAGGCCGCGGCCCGCATCGCGGTGCTGTCTGCCTATATCAGCGCCGGTCAGCGCTGCTCGTGCGCGCGCCGCCTGATCGTGCCTGAGGGCGCAGCCGGAGAGGCGATCCTGTCCCATGTCGTAGACTTTGCCTCGCGCCTCTCCATCGGGCCGTGGAATGCGGACCCTGAGCCCTTCATGGGCCCTGTGGTGACGGACAGGGCAGCGAGCGCCGTCATCGCCGCGCAGGACGCGCTGGAGGCAGCGGGCGGCAAGGTGCTGCTGCGCGCGAAGATTCTGGACCATGGCCCCGCCTTCGTCAGCCCGTCCCTGATCGATGTCACCGGCATCGAAACGCCGGATGAGGAGGTGTTCGGGCCGCTCCTTCAGGTGCGCCGCGCGAAGAGCTTTGAAGACGCGCTCAAAGAGGCCAACAACACCGCCTATGGTCTTGCTGCGGGGCTGGTCAGCGATGATGAGGGCTTGTGGAAGCGCTTCTGGGCGGGCTCGCGCGCAGGCATTGTCAACTGGAACCGGCCGGTGCCGGGGGCGGCCTCGTCCATGCCGTTTGGCGGACCGGGTCAGTCCGGAAACCTGCGTCCCAGCGCGTATTACGCGGCCGATTACTGCGTCTATCCCGTCGCCACCCAGGCCGCACCGAAGCTGGAAACCCTCCCCATCAAGGGCATCGACGCATGAATACGATAGAGGCCAATTTCGACGGGCTGGTCGGCCCGACGCATAACTATGCGGGTCTGGCCGAGGGCAATCTGGCGAGCGCTAAGAATGCCGGGCTGGTCTCCGCCCCGCGCGCCGGGGTGCTGGAGGGGCTCGCCAAAGCCAAGCGCCTCGCCGATGCCGGGCTGGTGCAGGGCTTCCTGCCGCCCCATGAGCGCCCTTTCATTCCCGGCCTGCGTGCGCTGGGCCATTCAGGCAGTGATGCGCAGGTGTGGGAGTCTGCCTGCAAGCGCACGCCCGTCATCGCGCGCAACATGGCCTCTGCCAGCCCGATGTGGGCGGCCAATGCCGCAACCGTCTCGCCAAGCCCTGACACCGCAGACGGGCGGCTGCATTTCAGCGCGGCAAACCTGCTCTCCACCCTGCACCGCTCGATAGAAGGCCCGCAGACGGCGCGGGCCTTGCGCGCCATCTTCAAGGATGAAGCCCGTTTTGCGGTGCATGATCCGCTGCCCATGCAGGCCGCCTTTGGCGATGAGGGCGCGGCCAATCATGTGCGGCTATGTGCCGAGCATGGCGCGCCGGGCGTGGAGCTTCTGGTCTATGGCCGCGATGCGTTTGAACACTGGCAGGGGCGCTTCCCTGCGCGCCAGACCAGGCAGGCCTGCGAGGCGATTGCCCGCCGCCATGGCCTCGACCCTGAGCGCACCGTCATCGTGCGCCAGTCGCGCGCGGCCATTGATGCCGGGGCCTTCCACAATGATGTGGTGTGCGTGGGCAATGGCCCGGTCCTGTTCTTCCACGAGCAGGCCTTTGACGATACCGACGCCGTGCTGGACGCGATCCGCGCGGCGGCCAAGGGCCTGTTCGATCCGGTCTTCGTGGAGGTGCCAGAGGCCGAGGTGCCGGTCGGCGATGCCATCACCTCCTACCTCTTCAACTCCCAGCTTTTAAGCTGGCCGGGCGAGGACCGGATGGTGCTGCTTGCGCCGAAAGAGACGCAAGAGACCGCCTCCACCCGCGCATACTGTGAACGGATGGTCGCTGGTAATGGCCCGATTGGCCGGGTGGAGTTTGCCGATGTGCGCCAGTCCATGAGGAATGGCGGCGGGCCTGCCTGTTTGCGCCTGCGCGTGGTGCTGACCAAGGCCCAGCAGGCGGCGGTAAACCCCGGCGTGATGCTCACCGATGCGCTCTACGCGAAGCTCGCCGCCTGGGCGAAGACGCATTATCGCGAAACGCTCTCGCCCTCCGATCTGGCCGATCCGGCGCTGGTGGGCGAAAGCCAGGCCGCGCTGGATGAACTGACCACCATTATGGGCCTTGGCGGCGATTTCTACAGCTTCCAGCGGGGGTAGGGGCTCGCCGTAGCGTTTCAGCGGCGCAAACGCGGTAGAGCGCGAAGGTCACAAGCGCATCCCGAATCGCCTCATCATTAGAACAGCTTTAGTTTTTCTGAAGGCGCCATTAATTCATGCTGGTCGATATTTTTGCACGTCGATACGAGCAGACGCAGCTTAGAACCTCGTTCGAAGAACGTGATCAGCGTCTCTTGGTTCAAGTGTTCCGGATACTTTCCGAGGACATCGCACCCTATTACCGCGACGGTAAAGAAAGCGAATACGGCGTGGGCTTTTGGACGAGATTGCACGATGAGCTGTCCCGCGAACTTGGCCAAAAAGAGCTTTCTCCGAAGCGCTATGGCTACTACACGCAACGGAACGGCAACCAGCATTTTGTCTCCGGAACGTACGCTCTGGTCTCGGTTTGTGAGACATGGATGAATGGCCCGGTTGCCGGACCCATTGATCAGCACATCAAAGAGCGTTTGAGCTTGGTCGAGCTAGGGTTCCGATATCGTGAGCTTGAGCTGAAAGTACGAGCAGCAACCGCCAAGATTGAAGCTTCGACATCTAAACCAGCGGCACCAACCCCGTTAACGTCGGGTGGTCGGCTTGTTGTCCGATCAAATCCATCGGCGAGACCCTTTCTTGAGCAAATTCAGAAATCATCCGAGCATAAGTTTCAGGCCAATGTTGAGGAGTTAAATACACGGTTTAGGCAGGCTGGATACCCGCTAGATTATCACAATGGTTTTATTCAAATAAGCTCCGATGATTTGGTGCAGCAAGAGGTATGCGCGCCATTCTGGCGGTTGGTATCTGATGCTCGCTGGAAAAATATCGACGTAGACATGAAGGAAGCGTTGGATCGACGTGATTCCAATGGGCGGGATCCGGCTTGGTATGCTGCAAGATCCCTCGAAAGTGCGATCAAGATCATATCCGACGAAAAGGGATGGGCACACGGCGGTGAGAAGGGGGCGGCAAACTATATAGAAAATCTTGCATCACAGAAGAATAGGTTTCTCCAACCTTGGGAGGCTCATATTCTAAAAGAATACTTCAAAAGCGTTAGAAATCCTTTCGGTCATGGGCCGGGCGGCAAAGAAATGCCGTCTCTATCTCCAATGCAGACGGAGTGGGCAATTGAGTTTGCGATGAGCTGGATCAAGGCACTGATCAAGCGCCACCAAAACTAAAGGTAAAGTTTCGCCGCCCGCGCTAATGCGCGGAACATCGCAACGCGGACGCGTTGCGGCGCTAAAGATCAAACCTTCTCGCGGCTGGCCTTCTTGCGCTCGTGCTCCAGCAGGAGTTTTTTCCGGATACGGATGGATTGCGGCGTCACCTCGACCAGCTCATCGTCATTGATGAACTCCAGCGCGAATTCCAGCGTCACGCGGATGGGCGGCACCAGCACCACGGCCTCGTCGGCCCCGGCGGCGCGGATATTGGTGAGCTTCTTTCCTTTAAGCGGGTTCACGATCATGTCTTCTTCGCGTGAGTTCACGCCGATGATCATGCCCTCATAGACTTCCGTGGCGTGGCCGATGAAGAGCTTGCCGCGCTCCTGGATGTTCCACAGCGCATAGGCGAGCGCCTTGCCGGTCTCCATGGAGATGATCGCGCCCTTGGGCCGTTGGCCCACATCACCGGCCTGTTTGGGGCCGTAATGGTCAAAGGCGTGGAACATCAGCCCCGACCCTTGCGTCAGGGTCAGGAACTCGGAGCGGAAGCCGATCAGGCCGCGCGTCGGGACGATGTAGTCAAGGCGCACCCGGCCATTGCCATCGGGCACCATGTTCTTCATCTCGGCCTTGCGCGAGCCGAGGCGCTCCATCACGCCGCCCTGGTGGATCTCTTCCACATCGATGGTGAGGTTCTCGTAAGGCTCGCTTTCGACGCCATCGACGACTTTCGTGATCACTTCCGGGCGGCCCACAGCCAGCTCGAAGCCTTCGCGGCGCATGGTCTCGATCAGGATGGAGAGGTGCAGCTCACCCCGGCCGGACACCTTGAACTTGTCGGCATCATCCAGCTGCACCACGCGCAGCGCCACATTGTGGATCAGCTCGCGGTCGAGGCGCTCCTTGATATTGCGCGAGGTGACGAACTTGCCCTCGCGGCCGGCAAACGGGGAATCGTTCACCTGGAAGGTCATGGAGATGGTCGGCTCGTCCACCACCAGGGCGGGCAGGGCCTCCACGTGTTCAGGATCGCACAGCGTGTCGGAGAGGCTTAAGGGATCAATGCCGGTGAAGGTGATGATGTCGCCCGCGCTGGCGCTGTCCATCTCCACGCGCTCCAGCCCGTGAAAGCCGAACACCTGCAGCACCTTGCCTTTGCGCGTCTTGCCATCCGCGCCGATCACGGCGACCTGCTGGTTCTTCGCCAGCTTGCCGCGCCGCATGCGGCCAATGCCGATCACGCCGGTATAGCTGGAATAATCGAGCGCGGAGACCTGCAGCTGGAGCGGGGCGTTCGGGTCCACGTCGGGCGGGGAGACCCGGTCCACAATGGTCTGGAACAGCGCGTCCATATTGTCGGTCTGGGTGGCCGGATCGAGCGTGGCAAAGCCCTGCAGCGCGGAGGCATAGACGACAGGGAAGTCCATCTGCTCGTCATTCGCGCCGAGCCGGTCGAACAGATCGAAGGTCTGGTCCACCACCCAGTCAGGGCGCGCGCTCGGCCGGTCAATCTTGTTGATGACCACGATGGGTTTCAGGCCCAGCGCCAGCGCCTTCTTGGTCACGAAGGTGGTCTGCGGCATCGGGCCGTCCACTGCGTCCACCAGCAGCAGCACCGAATCGACCATGGAGAGCACACGCTCCACCTCGCCGCCAAAATCGGCGTGGCCGGGCGTGTCGACGATGTTGATGCGCCAGTCGCCCCATTTCACGGCCGTGTTCTTGGCGAGAATGGTGATGCCGCGCTCTTTCTCCAGATCGTTGGAATCCATCACCCTTTCGACTTCCTCGCCGCGGGAGCCGAGCGTGCCGGACTGGCGCAGAAGCTTGTCGACGAGGGTGGTCTTGCCGTGATCGACGTGGGCGACGATGGCGATGTTGCGCAGTTTCTCGACCGGGAAGGTCATGGGGCTAAGTTCCTGAAGGCTTGGGGGAGGTCTCTTTTTTGCGCCGCCCTCATACAGGCGCGCGCGCCTTATGGCCAGCGATGATGCAGGGGTTTCCCCTCGTCCTTCGAGACGTTCGCTTCGCTCACCCTCAGGATGAGGGGAAAAGCATGACCCAAGCCCTCATCCTTACGGACGCGGTGGCGCTCGAAGGACGAGGGCGGCCTACCCGGAATAGCTGTGCGCC
>JBKBNS010000031.1:0-18437 GCA_046295255.1 Glycocaulis sp. | reverse complement strand
CTTATGGATCTGGGCTGCTATCGCGGCCTGCGTCACCGCCGCGGCCTGCCCGTGCGCGGCCAGCGCACCCACACCAATGCCCGTACCCGCAAGGGTCCGGCCAAGCCGATTGCCGGCAAGAAGAAGTAAGGACCAGGCGCGATGGCCAAGGAACCGACACGCGTGCGCCGCCGGGAGCGCAAGAACATCACCTCCGGCGTGGCGCATGTAAATGCGAGCTTCAACAACACCATGATCACCATCTCGGACGCGCAGGGGAACACCATCTCCTGGTCGTCGGCCGGCACGATGGGCTTCAAGGGCTCGCGCAAGTCCACCCCCTACGCAGCCCAGATCGCTGCCGAGGACGCAGGCCGCAAGGCCCAGGAGCACGGCATGAAGACCCTCGAGGTCAAGGTGTCGGGTCCGGGTTCGGGGCGCGAATCGGCGCTGCGCGCGCTGCAATCGGTCGGTTTCACGATCACGACCATTCATGACGTGACCCCGATCCCGCACAATGGCTGCCGTCCGCCCAAGCGCCGCCGCGTGTAAGATTTGAGGAAGGCCGGGGGTTCGCTTCCGGCCTTCGTGAGTGTTTCATTCCTGCGCGCCGGCATCAGCCACAAGGGCCAGATGCGAGGGCGCGCCGTTCGCTTGAAGGGAAGTTCCGTGATCGAGAAGAACTGGCAGGAGCTTATCCGTCCCATGAAGCCGGTCGTGCAGGCCGGCCATGATGCGTCGCGTCACGCCAAGATCGTCGCCGAGCCGCTCGAGCGTGGCTTCGGCATGACGCTTGGCAATGCGCTGCGCCGCGTGCTGCTGTCCTCGCTGCAGGGCGCGGCCGTGACGGCGGTGCAGATTGACGGCGTCGTTCACGAATTCTCCTCCATCCCCGGCGTACGCGAGGATGTGACCGATATCGTGCTGAACCTGAAGCAGGTCGCGCTGCGCATGCACGGCGAGGGTCCGCGCCGCGTGGTCCTGCGCAAGAGCGGGCCGGGCGAGGTGAAAGCCGGTGATATCGAGGAAACCGCCGATATCGAAGTGATCAACCCCGACCACGTGATCTGCACGCTGGACGAGGGCGCGAGCGTGCGCTTCGTGCTGACGGTCAATACCGGCAAGGGCTATGTGCCTGCCGAGCGCAACCGTCCTGAAGATGCGCCGATCGGCTATATCGCCATCGATGCGCTCTACAGCCCGGTCAAGCGCGTGGCCTACCGCGTGGAAAACACCCGCGAAGGCCAGGTGCTCGACTATGACAAGCTCATTCTCGACATCGAGACCAATGGCGCTGTGACGCCTGAGGATTCCGTTGCGTACGCTGCGCGCATCCTGCAGGACCAGTTCCAGATCTTCGTCAATTTCGAAGAGCCCTCCGAAGCGCGTGGTCCGGAAGACGGCACCCCGTCGCTGGACTTCAACCCGGCCCTCCTGAAGAAGGTGGACGAGCTGGAGCTGTCGGTGCGTTCGGCGAACTGCCTGAAGAACGACAATATCGTCTATATCGGCGACCTGATCCAGAAATCGGAGGCGGAAATGCTCCGCACCCCGAACTTTGGCCGCAAGTCGCTTAATGAGATCAAGGAAGTGCTCGCCCAGATGGGTCTGCACCTCGGTATGGAAGCGCCGAACTGGCCGCCGGAAAATATCGACGATCTCGCCAAAAAGTTTGAGGATCAGATCTAGCCGGGCTGCCGCGAGGCACCTCCGCTGGAGTGAAGGAGACATCCCATGCGTCACGGGAATGGATATCGCAAGCTCAACCGCACCGCTTCGCACCGGCGCGCCATGTTCGCCAACATGGCTGCCTCGCTGATCGAGCACGAGCAGATTGTTACCACCCTGCCGAAAGCCAAAGAGCTCAAGCCCATCATGGACAAGCTCATTACGCTGGCCAAAAAAGGCGATCTGCACGCCCGCCGTCAGGCGATTGCGCAGATCCGCAACAAGGACCAGGTGGCGAAGCTGTTCGCGACCCTCGGCCCGCGCTATGGCGAGCGTAATGGCGGCTATACCCGCGTTCTGAAAGCCGGCTTCCGCCATGGCGATAACGCCCCGCTGGCGGTGATCGAGCTGGTTGACCGCGATCCGGAAGCCAAGGGCGCCGTTGACCGTGCGCGCCTGGAAGAGTTCGCCGGCGACGAATAGGTTTTTGCCTTACCGCATCGACAAAGCCCCGGTGGAAACGCCGGGGCTTTTTGTTTGCGCGCTGGCTTTTCCCTCGTCCTTCGAGACGTTCGCTTCGCTCACCCTCCGGATGAGGGGAAAAGCATGACCCAAGCCCTTATCCTGAGGAGCCACAAAGTGGCGTCTCGAAGGACGAGGGCTCCCCCTTACCCCTATTGTCATATACAGCCCCTGTTCAGCCGCATTCAGTCACCTTAAATCGGTGACCAAGACAACAGCGTGAGGGAGCGCAGGCATGAACTGGAAGCTGCCGGCAGTGTGCGGAGCCTTGATTGCAGGATTGGCGCTTGCGGCTTTTGCGGCCAATGGCGCGGGCACGCAGGATGAGACGCTGGCGGGCGCGGGCACGCCAGAGCGCGCCTTGCCGCAGAGCCGGGCCGAGGTGCAGCTCTCCTTCGCCCCCATCGTGCGCGAGGCCGCGCCAGCGGTGGTGAACGTCTATTCGCGCCGCGTGGTGGCCCAGCGTTCGCCCTTTTCCGGTGATCCGTTCTTCGAGCGCTTCTTCGGCCAGCAGGCCCCGCGCCAGCGCGAGGTGAACTCGCTGGGCTCCGGCGTGATCGTCGACCCCAGCGGCGTGATCGTCACCAACAACCATGTCGTCGCCAATGCGCAGGAATTGCGCGTGGTGCTGTTTGACCGGCGCGAACTTGAGGCCGAGGTGCTGCTGACCGACGAACGCACGGATCTCGCCATCCTGCGCGTGCGCACGCCCGATCCGCTGCCCGTCCTGCCGCTTGATCTTTCCGGCACGGCGGAGGTGGGTGATCTGGTGCTCGCCATCGGCAATCCGTTCGGCGTTGGCCAGACCGTCACCTCCGGCATCATCTCCGCGCTGGCGCGCACCGATGTGGGCATTACCGACTATGCCTTCTTTATCCAGACCGACGCGGCCATCAATCCGGGCAATTCCGGCGGCGCGCTCGTCAGCATGAGCGGCGAGCTTCTGGGCATCAACACGGCGATCTTCTCGCGCTCTGGCGGGTCGCAAGGCATCGGCTTTGCCATTCCCGCCGAGATGGTGCGCAGCGTTGTCGCCGCCGCGACCGGCGATGGCGAGCTGGTGCGCCCCTGGCTCGGCGCGCGCCTGCAGCCGGTGACCAGCGATATCGCCCAGTCCATGGGCTTTGACCGGCCGCGCGGCGCGCTGGTGGCCGATATCTACCCGCAAGGTCCCGCTGACCGGGCGGGCGTGCGCCGGGGCGATGTCATCCTCTCGGTCGATGGGGCCGAGACCAATAACGAGGCCGCCGTGCGCTTCCGCTTTGCCACGCGCGCGGTGGGCGATGAGGCGCGCCTTTTGGTGATGCGCGATGGCGATGAGCGCACGCTCACCGTTACCGCCGCGGCGCCTCCCGGCGACCGCGAGGGCGTGCGCGCCGTGATGAGTGGCCGCAATCCGCTGCAGGGCGCGGAACTTGTCGAGCTGTCGCCCGCCTTCAACGAGGCCAACGGGCTTGATCCCTTCCTGGAGGGCCTGATCGTGACGGCCGTACAGCGCCGCTCGGCGGCGGACTATTTCGGCTTCCAGCCCGGTGACCGGGTGCTGGAACTCAACGGCCGCACCTTGCGCAATGTCCGTGAGCTGGAGCGCGAGCTTGCCCGCAATGATGATGCGCGTGAATGGCCCATCGAGATCGAGCGGCGCGGCGAGCGCTTCGCGCGCACGCTGCGGCTCTGATAGGATCGGCTCTGACCGGGGCGATTGCGTGCAGGTCTGGCGGGCGCCACACTTGCGCGCATGTCAGACCTTTTCCAGTCCGCAGGCCTTGAGGCCGAAGCGCCGCGTCCGCTGGCCGACCGGCTGCGCCCGCAATCGCTCGGCGAGGTGGCGGGGCAGGATCATCTGATCGGCACTGAAGGCCCGCTGGGGCGGATGATCGCGCGCGGGCGGCTCTCGTCCGTCATCCTGTGGGGGCCGCCGGGCGTCGGCAAGACCACGATTGCGCGCCTGCTGGCGGAAGCCTCCAACCTGCATTTCGATGCGATTTCGGCGGTGTTCTCCGGCGTCGCGGACCTGAAAAAGACGTTCGAGCGCGCGCGGGCGCGCCGGGCGGCGGGGCAGGGCACGCTGCTCTTCGTGGACGAGATACACCGCTTCAACCGCGCCCAGCAGGACGGCTTCCTGCCCGTGGTGGAGGAGGGGGTGGTGACCCTTGTCGGGGCCACGACGGAAAATCCCAGCTTCGAGCTGAATGCCGCTCTGCTCTCGCGCTGTCAGGTGCTGGTCCTCAAACGTCTAGATGATACTGCCCTGTCGCAGATGCTGGCCCGCGCCGAGGCGCTGGAGGGAAAGGCGCTGGCACTGAACGAGGAAGCGCGGACCACCCTCATCGCGATGGCGGACGGGGACGGGCGCTATCTGCTCAATCTCGCCGAAGAGGTCTTCGCGCTGGAGCCGGATGCGCCGCTGACACCGGCAGAGCTGGCGGGCGTCCTGCACAAGCGTGCGCCGGTCTACGACAAGGACCGGGACGAGCACTACAATCTCATTTCCGCCTTGCACAAATCGGTGCGGGGCTCTGACCCCGATGCCGCGCTTTACTGGCTGGCGCGCATGCTGGCGGCGGGGGAAGACCCGCTCTTCCTCGCGCGGCGGCTGGTGCGCATGGCCAATGAGGATATCGGCCTTGCCGACCCCACCGCCATCCACGCAGCCCTCGCCGCCAAGGATACGTATGACTTCCTCGGCAGCCCTGAGGGCGAGCTGGCGCTGGCGCAGGCCGTGGTGCATCTGGCGTGCGCCCCGAAATCAAATGCCGTTTACACGGCCTTCAAGGGGGCGCAGAGGCTCGCGCGCGAGACGGGCTCGCTCATGCCGCCCGCGCACATCCTCAACGCTCCTACGCGCCTCATGGAGGCGCAGGGCTATGGCAAGGGCTATGAGTATGATCATGACGCGCCGGGCGGCGTGTCGGGTCAGGACTATTTCCCCGAGGAGATGGCCGAACGCCCGCGCCTCTACCAGCCAAAGGGTGAGGGCCGCGAAGCCCCTATCCTTGAGCGCCTCGAACGCTGGCGTGCGCTGAGGGAGAACAGGCGGCGCTAGCCTTGTCATTCTTATTGCAAAGGCGAAAAGGCTTGCCGCTGATGCGAGTCATGTAATGAATTCTCCACTTTTCATTTCATGGGGAGGACAGGGAAATGAAAGTGGAAAAACTCCATATTGTTATTGGCCTTCTGTATGCCCTTGCCGGCATGGCGCTTGGCATGGTGATGGCCGAATCCGGTGATCACACCCAGCACGTGACCCACGCGCATGCGCTGCTGGTCGGGTTCGTGGTGTCGTCGCTCTATGCGGTGTTCTACCGGCTCTGGGGGCTGGCGCAGGGCCTGCTGGCGCTGATCCAGTTCGCTCTGCACCATATCGGCACCATCGTCATGGTGGCGGGCCTTTACATTCTCTACGGCACGATCATGCCAGAGGACCAGATCGGCCCGATCCTCGGCATTGCCAGCGCACTCGTCACCGCCAGCATGGCGCTGATGTTCTGGTTCATGATCCGCCACAAGGACTCCTGATCAAGTCAGAAAGCAGACCGGGGCGCCCATGAATGGCGCCCCGGTCTTGTGTCTGCGCGCTGGCAGGCCTAACCCTGCGCGCGATGAACCATCTTTTTCTTACAGCGGCGGGCGGGGCTCTGGGCGCACTGGCGCGCCACGGCGTCAATCAGGCTGCCTTGCGCTGGATCGGACCGGAATTCCCTTGGGGCATTCTGGCCGTGAACGTGCTCGGCTCCCTTGCCATCGGCCTGCTGGTCGGCTGGCTGTCGCTCGCGGGACGCCCTGACGCGACGGAAATCCGCTTTGCGCTGGGCATCGGCTTTCTGGGTGCCTTCACCACGATGAGCGCCTTCGCGCTGGACATAGTGCTGATGATCGAGAGGCGGGAATTCCTGCTTGCATTCACCTATGCAGGGGGCTCGGTGGTCTTGTCGGTGCTTGCGGTGATGGCGGGGCTGATACTGGTGCGGGCAGTGATGGCATGAGCAAGGTTGAAACCCGCACCGTCGCGCCGGACGAGGCCGATATCCGTCTGGACCGCTGGTTCAAGCGCCACTTCCCCCATGTCACCCATGGCATGCTGGAAAAGCTGCTGCGCACCGGACAGGTGCGCGTTGATGGCGGACGGGCCAAGGGCAATCAGCGCCTTGAGGCTGGTCAGCAGGTGCGCGTGCCGCCTCTGCCCGAGCCCGGCGCGAAGCCGCCCGCACCCTCCATCTCTGCCGAGGACAAGGCGTTTGCCCGCGCCATGGTGCTCTATGAGGACGATGAGCTGATCGCGCTGAACAAGCCGCCGGGCCTGCCCGTGCAGGGCGGCTCCAAGGTGACGCGCCATCTCGATGGGCTGCTGGATGCCTTCGGGACGGGTGAGAAGCGCCCGCGCCTCGTCCACCGGCTCGACAAGGACACGTCCGGCGTGATCGTCGTCGCCAGGAGCGCGGCCAGCGCGGCGCGCCTCGCCGCGCTCTTCAAGGGCCGTGACCTGGAAAAGACCTATTGGGCGATTGCGCTGGGCGTGCTGATCCCCCGGCATGGCGAGATCACCGGCTACATGAAGAAGACCGCCTCGACCCAGGGCGACCGCGAGCTGATGGTCGCCGCCCGGCACGGCGAGGAGGGCGCGCAATATGCGCTGACCCGCTATGCCACGGCGGACGAGGCGGCGCGCCGGGCCAGCTGGGTGATATTGCGCCCGGAGACGGGCCGCACCCACCAGCTGCGCGTGCATCTGGCGGCCAGCGGCCACGCCATTCACGGCGACGGCAAATACACCTGCGACATACCCTCGCTTGGCGGCGTCTCGCAGAAGCTGCACCTGCATGCGCGAAAGCTCTCCATCCCGCGCGAGGGCAAAAAACCGCTCGTGCTGGAAGCGCCGCTGCCAAAGCACATGGAGGCGACGTTCGAGGCGCTGGGCTTTGATGCCGGTATGGATGTGAAGCCGGTCGAGGCGCTGCTGTCATGACCGATCTGAAGCTCGCCGTGTTTGATGTCGATGGCACCCTCATCGACAGCCGGCAGGTCATCCATCGCGCGATGGAGAGGGCGTTCGCGCGCGCGGGCCTTGGCACTATCGGCTATGACCGGGTGCGCACGATTGTGGGGCTGGAGCTCTCCGAGGCGCTGGGGCGGCTTGCGCCTGAGGACTACACCCATGACCGGCTGATGACGCTGTGCGCCTATTACAAGGAAGCCTTCGTGGAGCAGCGCGCCCAGCCGGGCTTTGAAGAGCCGCTCTATGCCGGTGCGCGTGAGACGGTGGAGCGCCTCGCCGAAGAGGGCTGGCTCTTGGGCGTGGCGACCGGCAAGGCGCGCCGCGGCCTCGATATCGTGTTCGGCCATCACGGCCTGCACCGCTATTTCCAGACATTGCAGACGGTGGATCACGGTGTTGGCAAGCCGCATCCGCGCATGGTGCTGGACGCGATGGCGGAGACCGGCGCGCGCCCGGAAGAGACCGTGATGATCGGCGATACCAGCTTTGACATGGAGATGGCCCGCTCGGCAGGCACGCGTGCCCTTGGCGTAAGCTGGGGCTTTCACACTGCAGATGAAATTGCTGCCGCCGGTGCCCATGAAATCCATGACAGCTATGACAGCCTCAATCAGGCGCTCGACAGATTCGCGCCCGGTGAGGGAAGGGTAAGTTTATGAGCATGTCCAAGGCGAAGGCGGAAAACCGCCCTCTGCCCAAACGCTTCTATGCCGAAACGGCGATTGCGCGCTCCGCCGAGGGCTGGGGCGTGTTCCTCGACGGGCGCGCGGTCAAGACGCCCGGCGGCAATGTGCTGGGTGCCCCTGTGGAAGCGCTGGCAGAGGCGATGGCCGCCGAATGGGAAGCGCAGGCCACCCATATCGACCCCTTCACCATGCCGCTGACCCGGCTGGCCCATGTGGTGCTGGACAGGATCGAGGCCGCGCGCGAGGGCGCGGCCGCCGAGATTGCCAAATACGCCGAAACCGATCTTCTGTGCCATCGCAGCGATGACGCGGAACTGGCGGCCCGTCAGGCTGCAGGCTGGGATGAATGGCTGGACTGGTCGGCCAAGGCGCTGGATGCGCCGCTGAAGAAGGCGGTCACCATTCTGGCGCTGGAACAGCCTGAAGGTTCGCTGGCCGCCATGAAGGCGCGTGCGCTCGCCCTGGATGACTGGCGGCTGACCGCGCTGGCGAGCGCGGTGCCGATCCTGGGCTCGGCCGTACTCGGCTTTGCGCTCCTCGAAGGCGAGCTGACCGGTGAGGGCGCCTTCGCGCTGTCGCGTATCGATGAGGACTATCAGGCCGGGCGCTGGGGCGAGGATGCCGAGGCGATCGAGGCGGCCGCCAACCGCAAGCGCGATCTTCTCGCCTGCGAGGCGGTGTTCCGCCTGATGGATGCGGCCGGGGCCGTTTAGACTTCCTTCATCCGCCCGCCCGATGCTGTGCGCTGTCCTGCCTGACCTTCAAGAGACGGCCATGAAGCGCTTACTGCCCCTGCTCGCCAGCCTGATTGCCCTTGCCGGCGCAAGCGCCGCCCAGGCGCGCCCGTTCGAGGTGCCTGCCGATCATGCTGCCCTGATCCGCCTGCCCGGTGATGCCGCAGCGATCGTGGTGGGCAATCCGCATATTGCTGACGTCATGCTGTATGACGCCCGCACGATTTTCGTGACGGGCCGGGTTTATGGCCGCACCAACCTTATCGCGCTCGATGCCAATGGCCGGGTGCTCTACACCTCCGACCTCGCGGTGACGGCCTCCCCGCGCGGGCAGGTGCAGGTGTTCCGCAATACCGACCGCTTCTCCTATGTCTGCAATCCGGACTGTCAGTCCGTGCCGCTGATCGGGGATCAGGACAGTTGGTTCGATGTACTAGCCCGGCAGCAGGCCAACCGGGTCGCCGCGGGCGAAGGCGGCAATTAACCCCCTGTAAACCAAGGTTTTTCACCTCAATTTAAATGCGTTCTGCGATAGTCGGCGCTGACAGGGGTCAGCCGGGGTGTCGACGCAGGTGCGCAGCTATCACTATTTCAAACGTCTGGCCGAACGCCTGCGGCGCGACCGCAAGGGCGCGACGGCGGTGGAGTTTGCCATTGTTGCGCTGCCCTTCTTCGCGCTGATGGCGGCGATCATGGAAACCGCGCTCGTCTTTTTCGCCACCATGATGATGGAACACGGGCTGGCCCATTCCGCGCGGGAAATCCGCACCGGCCAGCTGCAGCTGGCGGGCGGATCGGCAGAGAGTTTCCGCTCCAGCCTTTGCGGGCGCGCAGGCGCGATCCTGAGCTGTGAGCGGGTGGAGATCGATGTGCGTACGCTGGCCAGCTTTGGCAGCGCGCCCGGCCTGCCGCTGAACCAGAGCGGCCAGATCGATACGGGCGGCCTGACCTTCGCGCCGGGCGATGCGGGTGAAATCGTCATGGTGCGGGCCTTCTATGAGTGGCAGCTCATCACGCCCGGTCTCGGGCTCGGCCTTGCCAATACCGGCGGAAACCGGCGCCTGCTCACCGCCGCCATCGCCTTCCGCAATGAACCGTTTGATGATGGGGTGTGAGCATGGGACGCGGCTTGCTGAAACTGTTCGGGCGTGACCGCCGCGGCGTATCGGCGGTCGAGTTTGCGCTGATCGCGCCCCTGCTGATCCTGATCTATGCCGGGTCGGTGCATGTGACGCTGGCCCTGTCGGCTGACCGCAAGCTGACCGGTGCGGCCAGCACGGTCGCGGATCTCGTGGCGCAGAACGAGATGGTCGACAGCGCCATGTTGGGCGACATTTTCAATGCGGGCCGCGCCGTGCTCCAGCCCTTCCCGGCCGGCACGCTGGCCATGCGTGTCACCTCCATCGAGGCCGATAGCGACGGCACGCCGCAATTTGTCTGGAGTGAAGGTCAGGGCCTGCCTGCGCGCAGCGCTGGCGAGCTGCCTTCCCTGCCAGCCGGTGTGCTTCTGGCCGGGGGCGGGGTAGTGGTCGTGGAAGCGCGCTATCCTTATGAAACGCCCTTTACCGGCGTGAAGTTCGGCAGTTTCACCTTCACCGAGACCGTCCATATGCGCGCGCGCCGCAGCGCCTTTGTGGCCTTTGACGGCCCGTCCGAACAGAACGGGCAAGGTAGCCAAGGCGGACAGAATGCCGAGGGCAATGAAGGTGATCTGGGCGATTCGGTGGGCCAGGACCCCGGCAACGGTAATGGTCGCGGCCGCGGCCGCAGTCGCGGCTGATCAGACCCGCTTCAGCCAGCCATTGGGTGCCCAGGTGACGTTCGGGCCGTAAAAGTCACACATCTTCTCATCGATCACGTAATCGCCTGCGCGGGCCTTCATGAAGTCCGCCAGCGCCGCGTTGGGTCCGTCCTCATACTTGCGGTATGGCGCTTCGGGCAGATCGGCGACGACACCGTCTTCGACGATTATCCGGTCGCCCCGCTGCAGGCGCGCATCGAAATAGGCGAGAACCGCGCTGACTGTCTCGTAGGTGTGGGCGCTGTCCTCGATCACCAGCCAGGGGCGCGGCGCCGCCTCAATGACCGCAGACGGGAAGCTCTCCTCCGGAGCCGCGGCATCACCGGCAAAGAAGCGCACACCCTCATGGCTCAGCCCGGGCGGGCTGATGTCGATGCTGATCACCCCGGTATCGCCCAGTCCGACCCGGTCGCACAGATCGCGGAACCACACCGCGCTGCCGCCTTCTGATGTGCCGACTTCGATAATCGTGCCGGGCCGCAGGCTCTCTACCAGATGGGCATACAGCACCAGATCGAACGGGTTTTTTGCCAGCCTCAACCCCCTGTAGCGGGTTTTCAGCGTGCCCTTCTGTATGCGTGACAGCACATGGGCGGGCAGGTCCACCCTGAAGCGGCGCGCACCCAGCGCATGGACCTCGCGCGTCTCGTCGCGTGGATCGGGCGTGCCCGCCGCAAAGCTGCGCGCGTCCAGCTCGCCGGTATATTTAGCGGTGTAGCGCGGTGCCTTGAACGGCGCGCCGATGATGCGTTCATATTCGTCCCGCATGGCCGCGCGGGCCTTTTCCGGGCTGCTGGTGGCGGCGCCGCCATGTATCTGATGGAACGTGCCCTCCCCAAGGATCATCCACGGATTGCCCCGCGAGGCCTTCACGGCGCGCTGCCACAGATCGAGATTGACATACCCGCCGCCGGGCGAGGCGAAGCGCGTATCCAGGCCGCCAAGCCGGTCCCAGAGGGCGCGGTCCATGAACAGGCCGTTGGTTTCGGACAGGCGCCCGAACCAGCCGCGTCTGGAAGAGCCCGCCAGTACGGCGATATCGAACAGGCGATAGCCGTCCTTCTGCCAGGGCACGCTGTCTAGCAGCGCGTCCTCGGCTGCGGCGTCATAGCCGTCCAGCACCGACCGCGTCTGCATGTCCGGGCCCAGATGGAAGGCGAGGGTGGCCACCGGATTGCGCGAATCCTGCCGCCAGGCGTCATGGGCCCGCGCCAGTATGCCGGGCGTTGCCATCCGGGCCCCGTCAATCCAGAGCCCGGTCAGTTGCCCGCGTGAGGCCGCCACTGCCGCGTTGATCGCTTCGGCGGGCGAGGGCAGCGCATCATCGACCCGTATCATGCGCGCGCCGGGAATGATGGCACGCACGGCCGCCTCGTCCACCGGTTCGGCAGACCCGTTGTCCAGCACGATGGTTTCCACCGTCAGCGCCTCGATGCCGCGCTGATAGGCCGGAGACAGCGTGAACAGGGTGCGCGGCAGCTCGCGCGACATGTTGTAGGCGCAGATGATGAGGCTGATATCGGGCCTTGAAGGCGTCATGCGCGCAGCACCCTGCGCAGGGTGTCCGCCGCCGGGCTGATGGCGCGTTGACGTTCGAGGACCGCCGCGGGAACGGGGTTGCCTTGCGTGTCGGCCAGCTTGCGCGCGATCGGGTTGTAGCGGTTCATCAGGTGCTTGCTGGCCGGGGACAGGCCCGTGACCAGCAACAGGCCGGACGGCGCGGTATCCAGCCAGGTCAGGGTGAGATCGGGGCGCTCTTCCTCCAGCATGGCGGCAAACCGCCAGACATCACCGGTCCAAACCCGCGTGCGCCGGTCGCGCGTGGCCTGTTCGGGGTGGTTGGGCAGCACATCGTCAATGACAATCGCCCCGCTCTTGCGCATGCGCCGCTCGGTCTGGATGAAATCGCGCAACACGTTTTCGGCCAGATGCATGCCGTCAATGAAGGCCAGATCGAACTTCACCCCGTCCAGCCTGTCGGCGTGGAAGAAGAAGAAATCATCGCTGGTGCAGCGGTAGAAATCGACATTGCTGCCAAAATCCTCGCTGGCAGGCTCCGGGTCGATGGCAATGGTCCTGGCCTGGCTGAGGGCGAGGCTCCTGCCGTGGCGCACCCCGATTTCCAGATAGCGTTTGGGCTTGAGAATTTCGTGCAGGTCCTTGAGCACGTCCAGATAGGGCCGCTCTCCGCTCACCGTCTCGAACGGCGTTTCGCCGGGCGGAATATTGGCCGCCACGGCGGGATAATGCGCGGGCGGGGCGGTAACGGCCTGCAGGCTGCCGCCCTTCTGGAAGACGCCGGTCATGTCCTGCCACGGGCCTTCCTCGGCGGTCCATGCATGGACAAGGCGCAGCCCCGCCCACTCGGCAATGGCGGCATAGGAATCGGGATAGAAGCGGTAGCAGTCCACAGGATAGCGGTGCACAGGGCCTGTAGAGGGCGCGATGATGAAGGCGAGCCCGCCGGGCTTGAGAACCCGTTCGATCTCGTTGAACACCCGCCAGAACTGCCCGCAATGCTCCAGCATCTGGCCCGACAGGATGAGGTCTGCCGAGCTGTCCTCCAGCGGCAGGTGATAGGGATCATCCAGCACCACATCCACGCCCGGCCCGGCTTCCAGGTCAAAGCCCGTATAGTCCACATCGGCGGGCAGCAGATCGCGGTAGGAGCCGTTTACATTGGCCGAGCCCAGATCGGCCACGCGTAACCGGCCCTCCGGCAGGTACCAGTCGATACAGCGGCGCATGTTTTCAAGGGAGGAAGCGTGCATGGGGTCCGGCAGAAAGGGGTGAAGCCAATGGCAGGGCCAGAGGTTTTCTCGCCCGGCCTGACTGCCGCGTCCACCCAAAATTAAGCTGGGGCTGCTTTTCTGGCGGTCTCAGCCGGTAGGGGGAGCGAGGAGATCATGCTGGCCTTTGCGTGTGTGGGCGCTGCCCTGCTTCTGGCCCTGTTGGCCGCGTTCGAGGATGTGCGCCGCTATACCATCTCCAACTGGATACCCGGCGCGCTGTGCGCCGTGTGGCTGGTCTATGCGCCATTTTCCGGCCTCGGCTGGACAGGCGCGGGCCTCAGCCTCGCGGCGGGCTTTGGCGTGCTGCTTTTCACCATGGCGCTGTGGATGCCCGGCTGGCTGGGCGGCGGGGATGCGAAATTGCTGGCCGCGCTGGCGCTCTGGTTCGGCTGGCCCTCGGTGCTGACATTCCTCCTGCTGGCAGTGCTCAGCGGCGGCGTGCTGGCGCTTGGCCTGCTGGTGCTGCGCCGGCTGGCCCCGGCCCTGCCGGTCCGCCCCGGCTGGGTAGCCTCCGGCCCGCTGGCCGAGGGTGCGCCCGTGCCCTATGGCGTGGCGATTGCGGCGGGCGCGTTCTGGGCCCTGCCGTCCAGCCCGCTCATGGTCGCTTTGGCGTTCTAGGCCGCGTCCTGACATGATATGGGCAAAATCGTCCATTTCCACACCGCGAAACCTCGATGGAGGACGGCTCCACCTTCGGCTTCGCTCCTCGAACTGAACCATTTTGCCTCATACCACGCAGGCAAATCCTTTATGAGGGCACGACCTGGCCCGTGTGGCGGCGTTAACGCCCCGGTGACCCAATTGGCACATTCCCTGCGCGGGACACATCCAAGGCATGAGTATTAACGCGGCCTTGAGGTTTTCCCGGTGAGATCGCGGGCAGGATTGCCGTTTTGCGCCGGGGACAAAGACGAGCCATGAATGCCACCCGCATCGCCATACTGGTTGCCGCCGGGCTTGCCGCCATCGTAGCGGCCTTCTTCGTGCGCAACGCCATGCAGCCGCGTGTGGTGGAGCGCCCGGTGGCTGAAGCCCCGGCCCCGCAGGCCCCGACGGCCCGGGTGCTGGCCGCGCGCAGCGACCTTGCCATGGGTCAGCGCATCGCGCCTCGGGACCTTTACTGGCAGCCCTGGCCGGAGGAGGCGCTGTCGCCCGCCTATATCCGCGAATCAGCTGACCGCGAGGCCATTGCGCGCCTGGCCGGATCGGTGGTGCGCGCCAGTATCGCCCAGGGCGAGCCCATTACCGAACGCCGGCTGGTCGCCCCCGGCCAGAGCGGTTTCATGGCCGCCGTGATCAGCCCCGGCATGCGCGCTGTCGCCGTGCCGACCTCGGCGCGGGCGGGTGCGGGCGGTTTCATCCTGCCCAATGACCGGGTCGATGTAATCGTCACCAGCCAGGGGCAGAGCGGCGCCTACGCCTCCAACCTCCTGTTCGAGAACATTCGCGTGCTGGCGATTGACCAGACCTATGCCGAGGACGGTTCGGGCGCGGTGGTGGGTTCCACCGCCACGCTGGAGCTGACACCGGCGCAGGCCCGCAATGCCGCGCAGGCCATGGCGCAGGGCAGCCTGACGCTCTCCTTGCGCAGCCTTGCCGATGCCGATCAGGCCGTCGCCGACACAGGCGATGATGTCAGCGGCCAGCGCGTCGTGCGCGTGTTCCGCTACGGGCGCGAGCAGCGCGTGGCGCTGGGCGGTTGAGGGGAGTGATGGCAATGCGCAAACTCTCCGCCCTGGCTGCAGCCTGCGCGCTCGTCCTGCCGGCCTTTGGCGGGATTTCGCACGCGCAGGAGCGCGGCGTGGAACGCAATAACACCATGCAGGTGACGATCCGGCAGCCCGGCGATGGCCCGGTGTCCGAACGCCTTGCCCTGCCGCTCGGGCAGGCTGCGGTGATCCACCTGCCGGTCGATGCTGCCGACGTGATGGTGGCCAATCCGTCCGTCGCCGATGCGGTGGTGCGCACGCCTACGCGCGCCGTGCTGCTGGGCCAGGGCGTGGGGCGCACCAATGTCTTCTTCTTCGATGCGGACGGAACGCTGATCCTTGATCTCGCCGTGCGCGTGGAGCGCGACATGGACGGGCTGACCGAGGCGCTCGCCCGCTTCGTGCCCGGCGGGCGCATCAATGCCGAGTCGATGAACGCCAACATCGTGCTGTCCGGCACCGTGCCCTCGGCCAGTGCCGCCGACACGGCCCTGCAGGTGGCGCGCCGCTGGGCCGATGAGCCTGAACAGGTGATCAGCTTCCTTACCGTTGAGGGCCGCGATCAGGTGCTGTTGCGGGTGCGCATCGTGGAGATGCAGCGCAGCATCGTGCGCCAGCTCGGCGTCAATCTCTCCGGCCAGTACAATCACGGCAGCTACACGCCGCCGATCCGCACGCGCGCGACCAACTCGGTGGGCGTGCCGCTGGATGACGAGTTCGGCAATCCGATCTTCGAGGTGTTCCAGCCGGGCCGCTTCCAGAACCGTCAGGGCTTCTCCACCAATAACGCCTTTGGCGTGGCCGGTGCGGCACTGGGCGGGCTGAGCGCCAATCTGGGCACGGAAAACCTCGTCAATGGCGTGCTGCAAAGCTCGCTCGGGGCGACCATCAACGCGCTGGAGCGTGTGGGTCTGGTGCGCACGCTGGCCGAACCGAACATCACGGCGATTTCCGGCGAAGCAGCCCAGTTCCTCGCTGGCGGCGAGTTCCCGGTGCCGGTCGGGCGCGACCGCGACGGCAATATCACGGTGGAATACAAGCCGTTTGGTGTGGGCCTCGGCTTTACACCGATGGTGCTCTCCGAGGGCCGCATCTCGCTGCGCATCTCCACCGAGGTGTCCGAACTGTCCAATCAGGGCGCAATCACGCTCGGCGGCAGCGCCGTTACCGATCAGGATGGCAATGTGGTCGGCTCGGTGCCGGGCCTGACCATCCCGTCGCTTACCGTGAACCGGGCCGAGACCACGGTGGAGCTTCCCTCCGGCGGCAGCCTCGTCATTGCGGGCCTGATCAAGGAAGAGACCCGGCAGGCGCTGGACAGCGTGCCGGGCATTGAGCGCATGCCGGTGCTGGGCGCGCTCTTCCGCTCGCGCGATTTCGCCAATAACGAGACCGAGCTGGTCTTCATCGTGACGCCCTATCTGGTTGACCCGGCCGATCCGCGCGAGCTGTCGACGCCCGGTGAGGGCTTCCAGCCCGCCTCGACGGCTGCGGGCATTTTCCTCGGCCGGCTCAACCGTGTTTACGCCGCGCCGGGCGCGGATGTGGACGGACGGGGCTGGTCCGGCCCTGTCGGCTTCAGCGTGGAGTAGGCCTGTGATGATCAGACAAGCTGCCATCCTTTTCTGCACGGCGCTGGTTCTTGGTGCCTGCGCAGCAGCGCCGGTGGAGCGTCCGCGCGCCGAAGCCGTTGCTGAGACCGTGCGGGTGGAAATGCCGGTCGATCCGCGTGATAGCGCGCTGAGCTGGGCGCAGCTGGAGCTCATCGAGGCGCTGGCCGGCGAGTACAAGGCGCGCGGTCACGGACCCTTTGTCATCTCCTATCCCCAAAACGCCGGCAATGCCGATGCCGCCATCGGGGCCATCGCCGAGGCACGTACCGCGCTTTACGGCCACGGGCTGGACTGGCGCCAGATCGCCGGCGGCGCCTATGAGGCGGGCGGCTATGCGCAGGCGCCCGTCATCTTCTCCTTCACCCGCTACCGCGCCGTGCCGCCCCAGTGCGAGGGGCGCTGGACGGATGTGCGCAATACCGGCGCAGGGCGCGGCTGGGGCGGGTTTGGCTGCGCGACCGAGCGCAATCTCGCGGCGATGGTGGCCGACCCGCGCGATCTGGTCACGCCGCGCACCTTTGATGATCCCGATGCGGCCCGCCGCCAGACCGTGATCGAGCGTTGGCGCCGGGGCGAATCCACCACCAGCCAGCGCAGTGCAGACGAAAGCGGCACGGTCAGCCGCGCCGTGAACTGACCTGACGCACGCAACAAAAGAGACTGCCCCCAGGGGAACCGGAAAAGACAATGACACAGGTAAAACGCTTTGAGGATGACGGGTTTGACGCGGGCGATGAGTTCCTGGATGGGGATTTGTCGACGCCGGCTGATCCGTTTCTTGACGCGAGCGCTGTCGAGGCGCGCCTGCTCGGGGAACAGCCTGCCGTGTTTGTGGAGGCCGAGCCGCCTACAAGCGCGCAGCCGCACCAGCGCCCGACCGGGTTTGGTGCCCGCCTGGCAGCTGCCAATACGGTGGCGGACGTCTTTATCGAAGAGGATGACCCCTATGAGCCCGCCCGGCCTGCACCGGCTGCGCCTGCAGCGCGGATGAGCAGTGTCGCGCCCGTGGCGCCGGGGCTTTACGGGGAGGTGGACGCAGAGGCCGATGAGGTTATCCAGCCGGTTCCGCGTATCACCATCCACGCCTTCTGCGAGCGCCCGGAGACCGGCGCGCTGATCCATAATGCAGGCAGTGACCGGCGGCTGGCCCGCGCCCATGTGAATGTGGAGCTGGGCGGGCTTGCCGGGGCCATCGAGCGCTTCCATGACGAGTCCACGCCCAACCTGCTGATCATCGAGACCGGCATGCGCGGCGCACAGCTTTTCGCCCAGCTTGATGAACTGGCCTCGGTCTGTGATGGCGATACCAAGCTGATCATCATTGGCGCGGCCAATGACATCACGCTCTATCGCGAGCTGATGCGGCGCGGGGTGAGCGAGTATCTGGTGCCGCCGATGACGCCGCTGCACCTGATCCGCACGATATCAGGCCTGTTCCTTGATCCCGAGGCGCCGTTCGCCGGGCGCTCGATTGCCTTTATCGGTGCCAAGGGCGGGGTCGGCTCGTCCACCATCGCGCACAATATCGCCTGGTGTATCGGCGAGGTGCAGCACACCGATACCGTGCTGGTCGATCTGGATCTGAGCTTTGGCACGGCCGGGCTGGACTTCAATCAGGACCCGGCCCAGACGATCAGCCAGGCGCTGGCCGATCCGGACCGGCTTGACGATGCGCTGCTGGACCGGCTGCTGGTCCGGTGCGGTGACCGGCTGAGCCTGTTCTCCGCGCCCGCGACGCTGGAAAGCGACTGGGATTTCGCCCCCGACGCCTTCGAGATGGTGCTGGAAAAGGTACGCCGGCAAGCCCCGATGGTGGCGCTGGACCTGCCCCATGCCTGGAGCCCGTGGGTGCGCCGCACCCTCCTGTCGGCTGACAAGGTGGTGGTGACGGTCACGCCGGATCTGGCGTGCCTGCGCAATGCCAAAAACCTGTTCGA
>JBKBNS010000030.1:0-19247 GCA_046295255.1 Glycocaulis sp. | reverse complement strand
ATGCTGCGCGGCAGCGGCGGCGGCGCTCGCCATCACTGCGGCTACCACACTGCCGACTATGCCAGCGTATCGAGATGAAACGCGCATGGGGTCACTCCCGTCTGTTCGCCCCCCTCAACGCAAGGCGCGTGCCGTTTTGCGCTGAATGGCCATCAGCCCGCCTCCAAAACGCCTTGGCAAGGGGTTTGCAGTTGACCGCTGCCAGACGGCCCGGCCTGTCCCTCATCAGGACTGCGCACCGGGCCAATGGGAGTACAGGAAGGACGGCCGCTCATGCGCCACGTAAATACAAAGACGCTGTTTGCGTACTGGGATGCCAGGCGGCTCGGCCGGTCAGCACCGGCGCGCGGCGATATCGCTCCGCGCGACCTTGCAGGGCTCTTGAGCCATCTGTTCATCTTGCGCCGGATGGACCGGGACCATCACATATTCCGCCTGGCGGGCACCTCGCTGTGCCAGATGCACCAGCGCGAATTCAAGGACCAGAACTTCCTGGGCCTGTGGCGCGGCCATGACCGCCAGCACATGACGGCGCTGCTGGAAGGCGCGCTGAGCGTGCCGGCGCCTGCCTGCGCGCTCGCCGACGCGGTGTCGCTGGAGGGCCGCTCGGCGGAGGTGGAGATCGCGCTTCTGCCCCTGCGGGGGCCTGAAGGGTGGGTGGACCGGTGCCTGGGGCTTTACCAGCCCCTGCAGGCCGGCGGGCTGGACGGACGCCCCGCCGTGCGCCACGTGCTGAAAGAGCTGCGCCCGGCGGTGGAACCTGAAACCTCCATCAACGTGTTTGGCCGGGTGCCGAGGCTGACCGTGCCCGCCCGGGCCGCCAACGACTTCTGACGCGGCGGCGGGCCACCGGCTTGGCCAAAAATTAACCGCCCCCGTGTAATCTCCCCGCCTCAATAACGAGGCTGCCCATGGGAAATGTGAGCGAGATTGGCGTCCGGCTTGACCGCCGCAAGATCCGCATCGCCGCGCTGGGTGCGCAGGAGCAGCGCCGTCACCGGCGCGTGCCGCTGCGCCTGCCCGGCCGTTTCCTTGATCCGGTGCGCGGCGAGTTTCCCTGCACGCTGGTCGATGTCTCGCCCGGCGGGGCGAAGATTGCCGCCGACATTCCCCCTGCCCTTGGCGAACGCATCGTGATGCTGTTTGAAGGGCTCGGCCGGATAGAGGGCGATGTGGTGCGCGCCGGTGCGAGGGGCTTTGCCGTGCGCTTTACCGCCACCCAGCGCAAGCGCGACCGGCTGGGCGATGCCATCACCTGGCGTTTCAACATGGAACGCCTCGGGCTGGAGGAAGACCGTGCCGCTCCGAGAAAACCGGGCACCGGCAAGGTGAAAATCCGCCTGCGCGACGGTGTGCTGATCCATGCCGACCTCATTGACGTGTCCATTTCCGGTGCCGCCTTCGCCTGTCTGGAACGTCCGCGCAAGGGCGAGCCGGTGATCGTGGGCGATCTCAGCGGCCATGTGACTCGCTGGCTGGACAATGGCTTCGCAGTCGCGTTCGATCCGCCCCGGAGCTAGCCGGGCTGGTCTCCTTCAACTGCCACAGGGCGGGGGGCCAAGGCAGAAAAAGTCATAAACGTGGCGCATAAACGGGGCAAACGGCCTGAATCTTGCCGTATGCCCCCCATAGCTTCACGTGAAGCGAAGGCTCGATACGGAGTTTGAAGCGCCAATGCCGCGGGATGATGGGATCGCAATGTCCTGGTTTGTCAAAGTCGATGGCCGCGTTTACGGCCCCTACACCGGAGCACAGATGCGTGCCTTTGTCGGTGAAGGGCGCATTGCGGCCCATTCGCTGGTCTCGCTGAGCCGCGAAGAAGGCTGGGAGAAGGCCGAGGACGTGTCCCAGTTCAAGCTGTGGCTGAACGAGGCCCGCCGCAGCCCCGGCACCAAGCGCCCTGCCCCGACCGATACCCGCACCGCCAATTTCGTCATCATCGCCACGCTCGGCGCCGACAGCCTGGCCGGCTTTGAAACCGCGCTTAATGATTTCGGCGATGCGGAGAACGTTGCGCCCGGCGTATGGCTGCTGCGCGCGCCGTCAACCTCGGCCACGCTGCGCAACGAGCTGAGCCATCTGCTAGCCCGCGATGACAAGCTGATCGTGGTCGATGCCTCGCGTGACCGCACGGCCTGGTTCAATTTCGGCCGCGAGATCGACCAGCGCATCCGCGAACTCTGGGGCCGGCCTCAGTAGGGTTTTTCTCTTAGCTCCGCAGCCCATCCGGGCTGCGATGTTCCGCGCATCGGCGCGGGCGGCCGTTCGGCCTTGCGGCCCCTAACGGGGCCGGACGGGCACCCCGGCGCGTAGCGCCGCAAGCGCGACCGCGCGCCCGCAGCGAAGGGTGAGCTTTGCGAGCCCGGAAGCGAGGAGCGAAGCCCGGATGGGCTGAGCATCACTAAAAAGCCCCCCCTCACACCTCCATCAGGCCTCTGGCGAAGCGCTGTGCGTTGGTGACGTAATGGTCTGCGCTGGCCTTGAAGATTTCCGCCATACCCTCTTCCAGCGTTTTCACCACCTTGCCCGGCGAGCCCAGCACCATGGAGTTGTCGGGGATTTCTTTGCCTTCCGTGATCAGCGCATGGGCGCCAATCAGGCAGTTCTTCCCGATCTTCGCGCCATTGAGGATCGTGGCGCCGATGCCGACCAGCGAATAATCCCCGATCTCGCAGCCATGCAGCATGGCCTGATGGCCGACCGTGATGCCCTTGCCCAGAAGGGTGGGTTTGCCGGGATCGGCATGGATCACCGCGCCGTCCTGGATATTGGTGTCTTCACCGATCACGATATCCTCCACATCCCCGCGGATCACCGCACCGAACCAGACCGACGCGTTCTTCGCCAGATTCACCCGGCCGATCACGCTGGCAGACGGGGCGATCCACACGCCCTCCCCGATCTGCGGACGGACGCCATCAACTTCGTAAACGGGCATGGTTGTGCTCTCCTTGCGTGCAGGCCTGCTGCGTTTGCTGTGGCATCAGCGCACCCTTCAACATGAAGTTTCTGCGACGGGCTGACTAACACTCCGTTAGGTGTCTTACCATGAGACTGTAGAGGCGATTCGAGAGGGGACCAGCCGCAAGGGCGGCTCAAGCGCTTCAAGAAACGCGAGTGAGGGTTCGCGGCGCATCATGCGTACCGCAAAGGAGGACGAAGGCTGAATGCCTGAGGCACCCCCATATCCCGGACCGGCAGTTCGAGCATCGGACTGCGCGCACGGCGGCCCTTTTTCTGCACCGCTTTTTTCCGCCCCTTACGCACTCCCGCGTGAGGGGTTTTTTCTTGTCCGGAGGACGCCAGTATGAGCAAGCGCACCGCCAAACGCCGTCAGGGCGGGTTCAATGCCGAGCATTACGAGGAGGAGAAGGTCCGCGCCCTCTTCCCCGGCACGAACTGGAGCCCGGATGACAGCGAACCCATGCGGGACCAGCGCTATATCAAGACCGTCAAGCCGCGCTCTGAGGGGCAGGCGAGGCTAATGGACGCGATCGACAACCATAATCTGGTCATGGCCATGGGCCCGGCGGGCACCGGCAAGACCTATCTGGCGGTGTCCAAGGCGGTCGATGCACTGGAAAGCGGTCAGGTGGGGCGCATCGTCCTGTCACGGCCCGCAGTGGAGGCCGGTGAGCATATCGGCTTCCTGCCCGGCGCGCTGGAGGAGAAGCTCGCGCCTTACCTGCGCCCGCTCTACGACGCGCTCGCCGACAGGCTCAGCCCGAAACGCCTGAAAGCGCTGATGGCCGAGGGGCTGATCGAGATCGCGCCGATTGCCTATATGCGCGGGCGCACGCTCAACAACGCCTATATCGTGGTGGACGAAGCGCAAAACTGCACCTACGGGCAGCTGAAAATGCTGCTGACGCGCCTCGGCTGGAACTCCACCATGGTGGTGACCGGCGATCCGGCCCAGACCGACCTCTTGCCGGAGCTTTCCGGCCTGCATGACATCTGCCAGCGCCTTGAGGCGGTAGACGATGTGGCGGTGATCCAGCTGCACGCGCAGGACATTGTGCGCCACCCGCTCGTCGCCTCCATGCTCGACGTGCTCTAGCGGGGACAACGCCAGAGCGGCAAGGAAAGCCCCGGCAGGTTTCCTGCCGGGGCTTTTTCTGGCGCGCCCTGTCAGTCCCGCACGCGTGCGCGCAGCCGTGCCACCGCCTCATCAACCAGACGCCGTTCCAGATCGACCACACCATTGGCCTCGCGCATGGCATCTGCGTTGATGGCGTTGATCAGCGGGGCGAGCGTCCGCGCGATGGCAGGCCGGTCCAGCGCGGCGGGCGAAATCAGGATCAGCGCGTCATAGGGCGGCAATATCCCCGCCGGGTCATCGAGGATCACCAGATCAAAGGCCGAGATGCGTCCGTCCGTCGTATAGGCGGTGATCGCATCCACCTCGCCATCACGCACCGCGCCGTACATGAAGGTGGAGTCCATCGCGCGGGTACGCACATCGCGCAAGGCATAGGCTTCGCGCAGACCCGTCCATTCGGCGCGGGCGAAAAACTCTGAATCGGCGCCCATGGAGAGGCCCGGCAGACGGGCGAGATCGCCAATGGTGCGCAAGTCCCCGCGCGCGGCGGTCTCCCGGCTCACGGCGATGCCGTAAGCGTTCTCAAAGCCCAGCGCGCCCAGCACGAGTACACGGTGGCGGGTCCACATCCAGCTGGTGATCTCGGCCAGCATGACATGGCGCCCCGGCATGTCCTCACGCTCCATGATCGTCGCCCAGAGCGTACCGGAATAGTCGGCATAGACATCGATCTCCCCGGTGACGAGCGCATCAAAGGCAACGGTGGAGCCCAGATTGTCCCGGCGGCGAACATCGGCTCCCGCCTCGCGCAGCACCTCTTCGAAAAGGCCTGCCAGGATGTACTGCTCGGTAAAGGCCTTTGCCCCGATGGCCACGGGCTGGCCGCCAAAGCCTGCCACTTCCTCCATGGCCGGGCCGCGCCCGGCACTGCCCGCCCCGATTGTCTGAAACGCGCCGGGCGGCAGGAGAGCCAGCGCCGCAATAGCTGCCAGCCCGGCCCCGGCCCCCAGCGCCGGGCCTGCACGGCGGCGGGCCGCCGCGCTCTCCATCAGCTTCAACAGCCCGTCAATCACCAGTGCCGACAGAGCGGCAGCGACACAGCCGAAGATCACCAGCGTCCAGTTGCGCGTCTGCAGGCCGGAGAAGATGTAATTGCCAAGCGATGCAGCCCCGACGGGCGTAGCGAGCGTTGCCGCGCCAATCACCCATACCGAGGCGGTGCGGATGCCCGCCATGATCGCAGGCAGCGCCAGCGGCAGCTCCACCCTGTAAAGGCTCTGCACCGGCGTCATGCCGACCCCGCGCGCCGCCTCGCGCACCACCGGGTCTACGCCATGCAGGCCCACTATCGTGTTCCTGAGCACGGGCAGGATCGCGTACAGCGTCAGGGCGGCAAAGGCCGGCATGAAGCCGATCCGGCCGCCGAGCAGCGGCACCATCAGGGCCAGCAAGGCCAGCGCGGGAATGGTCTGGAACGTGCCCGCAATCGCCAAGGACGGCCCAGCGAGCCTGCGGTTGCGCGCGGCCAGCACGCCTAGCGGCAGGGCGATCATCAGCCCGCACGCCATGGCGCCCAGCGACAGGCGCAGATGTCCGCCCAGATATTCCGGCAGGAACGAGACCGGCTGGGCGAGCGCCTCCATCATGGCGCAGCCGACAGGGCGGCGACCCGCTCTGCCTCCCGACGGGGCGTGGCCAGCAACTGCTCCACATACGGGTCTGCCGGATGGTTCAGCAGCTCGGCCGGGCTGCCATACTGCACGAACCTTCCTGCACGCATGACCGCGATCCGGTCCGCCAGCAGCAGCGCCTCGGCCATGTCATGGGTCACCATGACAGCGGCAAAGCCCAGCCGGGCACGCAGGGCCTGCACGTCCTCGCGCAGCCCCTCGCGGGTGATCGGGTCGAGCGCGCCAAAGGGTTCGTCCATGAGCACGAGAGGCGGTTCGGCGGCCAGCGCACGGGCGAGGCCCACACGCTGTCTCTGGCCGCCTGAGAGGGCCGCAGGAAAGCGTTCGCGGTGCGCGGCAGGGTCGAGGCGCACCAGCTCCAGAAGCGCATCCACGCGCGCTTCCAGACGCTCTGGCGTCCATCCGGCAAGGCGCGGGGTGACGGCGATATTCTCTGCCACGGTAAAGTGGGGAAACAGGCCATCGCCCTGCATCACCCACCCCATCCGGCGGCGCAATATGACCGGGTCCAGCCCGGCAATGTCCTCGCCCCGGAACCGGACCCGCCCGCCGGACGGTTCCAGCAGGCGGTTGATCATTTTCAGCGTGGTTGTCTTGCCGCAGCCGGACTCGCCCACCAGCGCGACCAGCTCGCCAGCCTCGACTTCAAAGCTGACCTCCTCCACCGCGCGGATTCCGCCGGGGAAGGTCCTCGACAGGGCGTGGACCGACAGGACCACCGCCATATCCGCCTAGAGGTCGTCGAGATCGATATCGAGAATGGTGATCTCGAAGGAGTAGGAGACCTCGCCCTCGTCGATATTCTTCGAGACCACGCCAAGGCATTCAGAGCCGAGATAGATCTCCGCGCATTCATCCGGGCGCTGGCGCATCTGCACCTTCAGGCCCGGATTGAGACGCTGGCGCAGGAAGGTTTCGACCTTGGCCGCTTCGCTGTGATTGAAAACTTTCTGGGACATGGGGGCGTCTCGCCTGATTTGAGGATGGCCGGACCGGAACGGCCCGGAAGATGGGGGGATTCGCGCGCGGATGCGCGTTCGGCGGACAAACTAGCCGTCTGCCCGGAAGGATCAATCCGGAAGGCTGTGATCCATGGTGCGCGAGGGCTCGGCGCACGCCCCGCCCACCGGCTTGGCCGGCACGCCCGCCACCGTGCAGCGCGCAGGCACGGGCTGAAGCACCACCGAACCGGCTGCAATGCGGGCATGTTCGCCCACCGTGATGTTGCCGAGCACCTTGGCCCCGGCTCCGATCAGCACGCCATGACCGATCTTCGGGTGGCGCTCGGCTTCTTCTGAACCGGTGCCGCCCAGCGTCACCTCGTGCAGGATGGACACGTCATCGCCCACGACGGCCGTCTCACCGATCACGACCGAGGTGGCGTGGTCGATCATGATGCCCTTGCCGATGCGGGCGGCGGGGTGGATATCCACCGCGAAGAGTTCGGAAATCCGGCTCTGCATGTGGAAGGCGATGGCCTCGCGGCCCTGATGCCAGAGCCAGTGCGCGATACGATACCCCTGCAACGCCTGGAACCCCTTGAAGTAGAAGAAGGGCTGGAGCAGCGACCTGCAGGCCGGGTCGCGCTCGTCAACAGCCACCATGTCTGCTGCGGCACTGACCGAAATGGACGGATCGGCGCGCATCGCTTCGGTGATCACGTCGTGCAGAAGCACGGCATCAAGCTGGCCGTCCGCCAGCCGGGAGGCGATACGGTGAGCCAGCGCCTCGGCAAAGCTCGCATGGCGCAGAATGCCGGCATTGATGAATCCGGCCAGCATGGGCTCCTCGGCGGCGGTCGCCGCCGCTTCCACGCGCAGCCGGTTCCATATCTGGCGCACGGCCATGTCCGGCGCGATCGGGGTGGCGGTATCAGCAGGCGTCATTGGCGTCTCCCTGGTCAGGCGGGACCCACAATCAGACGCGCCAGCGCCGGATCAACGAGCTTGTGTCTGGCCATGTAGTCAGCCTTCAGCAGCATTGCCAGAGTGAAGGCATCACGAATGCGCCCGTCCATGGCCTCTTCCAGCGCCCCGGCGAAGGTCACGCGGCGGGTGACGATGTCTTCGGTACCCTCCGGTTCCGCTTCACCTTCGGTCAGCCCCCAGGCGATAAAGGCAATCGCGCGCTCGTCGGTGATGGAGTTGGACATGTCCATGTCCATGAATTCCAGCCAGTGCGTGGCGGTCAGCCCGGTCTCCTCGGCCAGTTCACGCTGCGCGCTCAGGAGCGGGTCCACATCCTTCGGCCCGCCGCCCTCGGGCAGCTCCCACGACCAGCAATCCAGCGCAAAGCGGTACTGGCCGACCAGCATCACCGTGCCGTCCTCGAACACGGGCAGCACGCCGATGGCGAGATTGGCCGGCGAGACAACGCCATAAAGGCCCGGCTTGCCGTCAGGGCGGATAACGCCGTATTCGCGCACGTCCATCCACGGGTTCTCGTAGGCGGTGCGTACGGATTTGACCGTCCACGGCCCGCGTACGCCATGGCCCTTCGCGTTCATCGCCCCTCACCTCCAGCCCGTGCCCGCTTCCTGCTTACGACGCAGGCTGCGCCGCGGGCAAGGCTTGCGCCTTGCTGCCCTGCAGGCGCACCAGCAGCACAAAGGCCGCAGGGGCAAAGATCAGCGCCAGCATGGCAGAGCCCGCCACCCCGCCTGCCACCGACGCGGCAAAGGGCAGCCAGAAGGAATCGCCCTCGATGATCAGCGGGGCGAACCCGCCAATCGTGGTGAGCGTCGTCGCGATTATGTGGCGGGTGCAGTCCATCACCGTCTCGCGTATGGCCAGCGCCTCGCCGGCCAGCGCCGCCGCATTGCCCCGCAAGGCAGAGAGCACCACGATCGTGCCGTTGATGGAGAGGCCGACCAGCCCCATCGCGCCGACAATCGCGTTAAAGCCCAGCGGCGTGCCGAACATCCACACCCCGAACAGGGCGAGCCCCACCGACAGCGCGCCGACCGTGAACACGATCCCGGCATAGCGGAAGGAGTTGAAGGCCAGCACCACCGACCCGATCATCAGGATGAGGAGCGGGATGGCGGTGGACATGAGATCGGCCATGGCCTCGCCCTGGCTTTCGGCCTCCCCGCCAATATCCAGCCGGTAGCCGGGCGGCATCTCGATACCCGCCGCATCCAGGCGCGCGAAGAAATCTGCCAGCGCCGGAGCGGGCAGCTCGAACGGCGAGAGATAGCCATAGATCGGGTTCGCCCGTTCACCATTGAGGCGGATGATGGCCGAGGTCTGCGGTGCCAGTGTCAGCTCGCCGAGCGTGCCGATGGTGGCCATGCCGCCCCGCCCTGCACCGGGCAGCGGCACCGCGCTGATATTACCCGCTGCGCCGCGCCGCTCCACCGGCCCCATCACGCGCACGGGCAGCACTTCGATGCCTTCCACCACGCTGCCGCCGGTCACGCCATCCAGATCGGCGCGCACCCGGCCTGCCACATCGCCAAGGCGCAATCCGGCGAGCGAGGCCGCAGCCTCGTCGGCTGACAGGCGCGCAACAGGCTCGCCCAGCAGCATCTGCGCCTGCGTGTAGGTGACACCCGGCGTCTCGGAGAGCACACGGCGCACCTGCTGGCCCAGCGCCTCCAGCACGGCAAGCTCCGGCCCGATGATTTTCAGCTCGATGGGCGCAGGAATGGGTGGTCCCTGCTCGAACGGCAGGGCGAGCACCATAGTATCGGGGAAGGCATCGCGGGCACGGGCCTGAAAGTCCTGCGTGATACGGCGGGTATCCTCCGGCGAGCGCGTGCGCACCCATCCGGCGGCATAGTTGGGACGGCCCGCCTGTCCGCGCCGCATATTGTAGTAGACGCGCGGGGACGAGCTGCCGAGCACCCAGCCGACATCCTCCACGCCCTCATACTCGCGCAGCATGGCGGTCACTTGCGCCGTGCGCAGGCGCGTCTGCTCCATGGAGACACCAGAGGGCAGTGTTACCGAAACCTCGAACATGTCCCGATCGGTCTGGGGGAAGAATTGCGAGGGCAGAGTAGTTGCCGCAACCACGCCCGTGATGGGCAGGATCATGGCCAGCACGATCCCCACCGCAGGCTGCGCGATCACCGCGTCCAGCAGCTTGCGATAGGCCCAGGCGAGCGGGCGCGAGCGCAACCCGTCCCGCCAGAAGGGCGGGTTTTCCTCCTCCGCCCGGCCATCATCAAACCAGGCCGACAGGGCAAGGATCACCGTGAAAGCCAGCACGAAGGAGGAGATGACCGCAAAGATCACCGACACCCCGATCATGGAGATGAACTCGCCCGCCGTGCCCGGCATCAGCGCAATCGGAGCAAAGGCGAAGACGGTCGTCATGGTGGAGGCCAGAAGCGGCACGAACAGCGTGCGCGCGGCCTTGTCGACCGCGGCGAGACGCTCCATGCCCCGGCGGCGGAGCAGGCGGTAATCGTCCGCCACCACGATGGCGTTATCGATCAGAAGGCCCAGCGCCACGACCAGCCCGGTGACCGACATCTGGTGCAAGGGCTGGCCATAGGCATTGATCAGAATGAGGACCAGCAGCACCGTCAAAGGCAGCGCCGCACCGACGATCAGCGCCGAGCGCCAGCCCATCATCAGGAACAGCACGCCAAACACGATCAGGGCGGAGAAGCCCAGATTGGCCGCGAGCCCGTTCAGCCGCCGGTCCACGTATTCGGCCTGCGAGAAGACGATCCTCACATCAAGACCGGGCGCAGAGGCGGCGAAACTGTCCACTGTGCGGCGGGCGCTGGCGGCCCAGTTGTCCACCCTGCGGTCCGGCTGGACATAGGCCGCCACGAACACGGTCCGTGCGCCATTGAACCAGCCTTGCGTGTCATCCGGCTCACGGCGCGCGCGTTCCACGGTGGCAATATCGCCCAGCCGGACAAAGCCCGCGCCTTCACGGCCCGTCAGCGCCACATCGCGTACCCGGTCGAGCGAGCTGAACGCCCCGCCGACCTCTACTGTCAGGTCATAGCCGTCGCCCGCCAGCCGTCCGGCAGGCGCGCGGGCGTCGGAGCGGGCCAGGATCGCCGCCACATCGCCCGCCGTGATGCCGAGCGCCGCTGCCGCCTCCGGGTCCAGCACGACACGGACTTCCTCGTCCGGCGCGCCGGACAGCTCCGTACGGTAGGTAGCATCGAGATTGCGCAGGCGGTCTTCCAGATCGCGCGCCAGACGGCCCAGCGCGCCAAGGCTCGCCTCCGACCCTTCCGGCCAGGACAGCGCCACGATGAGGCTGGACGCGCCCATATACTCGCGGATCACGACCGGCACCCCCGCATCGGCGGGCAGGCGGGCCTGCGCGGAGCCGGCCTGTTCGCGGATCTTGGTCCACGCGGTCTCGACCTCGGAGACGCTCAGATCCTCGCGTATCCCGAAATTGATCACGGAAATGTTGGAGCGGGAGGTGGAGGTGGTCTCGCTCACCTCGGCCAGTTCCAGCAAGGCCCGCTCCACCGGTTCGGTCACCAGCGCCTCGACCCGCTCGGCATCGGCGCCGGGGAAAAGGGTGACCACCCGACCGAAACGTTCGGTCAGATACGGATCCTCCTGCCGCCCCATGGTGAAGAGCGCGGCGATCCCCGCCACCAGCACCAGAAAGAGCGCGAGACCTGTCAGCCGGGGAAAGCGGAAAAAGAGCGTGCTCATGACGCGCCGCGCCGCGCGGGCAGCACGCGCTGGCCGGGGGTAACCCGCTGCAGCCCGCCGGAGAGGATCAGGGCTCCCTCCTCCACCGCGCCGCGCAGATAAACCTCCCCGCCTTCAGTATGGAGCAGTTCCACACTGCGCGGTTCCAGCGAATAGCCCTCTGCCCCGTTGGTCAGGAGATAGACCGTCCACAAACCACGGCGGCCTTCCGCCAGAGCCGTGAGGGGCGCCCAGAAGCCGCGCTCTGCCAGCGCGCCGGGCACGACCAGCCGGGCCACCTCGCCAGCGGAAATGCCTTGTCCTGCCGGCACGTCGAACACCGCCTCGACCGAGCGGGTGGACCGGTCCACCACGCCGGTCAGGGCACGCAGACGCGCCTCGGCGCTGCGCCGTCCTGCCTCCAGCGTGTAGGTCCCGCCGCGTTCAAGACCGGCTGCATCGGTGACCGGCAGGCCCACACGGAACTCCAGCACTCTGTCTTCCACAAGCTGGAACAAGGTCGCGCCGGGGGCCAGCACCGCGCCTTCGTCTGCCAGCCTGCGCGTGATCACCCCGTCAAAGGGCGCATCCAGCCGGGCAAGCTCCAGCTGCACCTCCAGAGCGCGCGCAGCAGCACGGGCGGCTTCTGCCTGCGCTTCGGCAGCGCGGGCGGCGGCGCCGGCCTCGTCAAGCCGCTGGGCGGAGACATGGCCCCGCTCCACAAGCTGCTCCTGACGGCTGAATGTTGTACGGGCAAGCGCGGCCTGTGCGCCCGCAGCGGCTGCATCGGCGCGCGCGGCAGCCAGCTGGGCTTCCAGCGTGCGGGTATCGAGTGATGCCAGTGTCTCGCCCGCCTCAACCCGGTCCCCGACATTGACCGCGATGGCAGCGAGCCTCCCGCCGGACTGGAACCCCAGCGCACTCTCGCGCCGGGCGGTCACAAGACCGGGAAAGCGGGCCTCGATGCGGGCCTCGTCCAGATAGCGTACGGTGAGAACTTCAACACTGACTGGCTGTGCGGTCAGGCGCGGCGCGTCTGCCTCGGCACCGGCGCCGCGGATCAGGGTGACCAGCACAGCCACGCCCGCAACTGCCATGGCGATGGACAGGACGCCAGCCGTAAATCCATGCCGGCGCAAGAGCTTCGCAGATGCCATGACCCGTCCTCACATGCTCGTGGGACGGATATAGTTCATTTAACGCCGTTTGAAAAGTGAACGGCGTTTACTTTTTGGCTTTTTTCGCATCCAGGAAGGCGTGTAGCTTCGGCGTCGCGAGACCACGTGCCGTCGCCTCCGCGTGGAAGGCTATCACATCATCCAGCGTCAGGTGAGCGCATTTTTCCTTGCCGTGGGGGAAATCGGGAATGGTGACGGCAAGCATGGTCAGCCCGTGTGCGCCCGACCAGACGAACATGGACGCAAGATAGGTGTCGCAAGGGATAAACCAGCCGTCGGCGACGCCCTTTTGAATCATCAGGTCAAGACGTTCAGAGGCCGCATAACCATACGAGCCCTCCCGGTCCTCGAAATTGCTTTCAAACCAGCTGGAGAAGGCAAGGCGGTAATGGGCCGGCTGCTCCAGCCCGGTCTCCACATAGGCGCGCAGACACCCCTCACATACGAGCGGCCCTTCGGCAACCGTTTCGGCCACCGCCACCATGCGCCCGTACAGACGCTCGAAGAACTGCTCGCGAATCTCGTCGAACAGCGCTTCCTTGGAATTGAAATACTTGTAGAGCGCGGCCGGGGAGTAATCGATGCGTTCGGCGATGCGCCGCATGGAGATGCCCGCCTCGCCCTCCTCGGCGAAGATCGCCTCGGCGGCTTCCACGATGGCGTCGCGTACCTTGCGCCTGCGGCGCTCGGCCGGGCTCAGATCGTCCTCCAGCGCGGTTTCAGCGGTCATTCACAACCCCACGGGACGGTGCATGCTGATCAACGTCCCCGCTTGAAAATGGCATACCATCAACATGATATAAGACCGGCTTTACCAATCCGTCAAAAACCAGAGCAGCACGCCACCGCAAGGACCGCCACTCTCCATGACCGTTTTCAACGCACCGCCCGCCCCCAAGGACGGGGACATCCTCACCGTCCCTGCCCCTTCGGCCAACATGCTGGCGCGGCTGGCAAGGCGCCGCTCCACGCGCGCCATCGACATGTCCGGTCCGGGACCATCGCCTGAACAGCTGGAGACATTGCTGCGTATCGGCGCGCGCGTGCCTGACCATGGAAAGCTCTTTCCCTGGCGGTTCATCGTGTTTGAGGGGAAATCGCGCGCGCGCTTCGGCGAAATACTGGAAGAGATCACCCGCGCCGATCATCCTGACGCCCCACCCGAGCGGCTGGCGCTGGAGCGCAGCCGGTTCGAGCGCGCCCCGCTGGTCATCGCCGTGATCTCGCAGGTGACCGTGCCCCACAAGATACCCGAATGGGAACAGATCCTGTCGGCGGGAGCGGTGTGCCAGACCCTGCTTCTGGCCGCCGACGCGATGGGCTTTGGCGCGCAATGGCTGACCGAGTGGTATGGCTATGACGCGCGCGTGTGCGCCCGGCTGGGCCTTGGCGAAAACGAGCGGGTGGCCGGCTTTGTCTATGTCGGCACACAGGCCGTGGCGGCGGTGGAGCGTTCGCGCAAGGCCCCGGAAGTCACGCGCTGGACCGGTAAGGCGTAAGAACGCCCTACCGGCCCAGAGGTCTGCTACCGCTCATGGCCCGCTACGCTCTACAGCGCAGATCTGGCGGCCCTGAAGGTCCAGAAGCCGCAAGCGTACCTCGTACACGCCGGCATCCCCATTGCCCGAGGATATGACCGTCGTGCCGGGCTCGGCACTGCGCATCGAGGCCATCATCTCGCCAAGCGAGGCACCGCGGCGCGCAGCATTGCCGCCCAGCGTGATCTGGTGGATGCGCTCGGGCATGTCCCCGGCGGCATTGAACGAACCAGACTGGCTGATCTGTGCGTTGCCGCTGGATGAGATCTGATCGATGTCCAGCTCATAGCTGCCTTCCAGACCGGGCGCGGCATAAGCCTCCAGCAATACCTGTCCTGACGGGCCATGATTGAACTCCACCCAGCAGGCCGCCAGCGCGGATGCACCAGCGTCGAAATAGTGATCCGATCCGATCGCTGGCGGAGGCGCGCACGCCCCTGCAGCAACCAGCGCTGGAATGGCAAGCAGTCCTTTGAGGCGTTTCATGGTGATACTCCTTTTAAAAAAAAGGGTGCCGCCGCTACTTGATGACCCAGCTACCCTGGATCACCAGCGCGTTGCGGTTATCGCCGGTCTGGTCGATGGCCGCATGAGCACCATTGCCAAACTGGATCACGCCGAGCGTGTTGTTATTGCCCGTCTGCGTAGTGGCTGCGGTGTGATTGTTGCCGAACTGGTAGACGCCGACCGTGTTGCCGGTGCCGGTCTGCACGGCGCTCGCGGAATTATTGTAGCCCTGCTGGCGGATAACCGCTTCGCTGAGGCGTCCCAGCTGGTCGATGAAGGCACCGTTAGCGCTGCCCGACTGGCGCACCTCGATACCGTTGCGCAGGCCGTCCTGTATCGTATGGACAAACTGGTGGCGGCCCTGCTGACTGATCGCCAGCCGGTTGCCATGGCCTTGCTGGCGTGCGGCAAGCTCGTGGGAATGCCCGGTCTGGCGAACATCTACGCGGTTGCGTTGCTGGGCTTCGGCCGCGCTGGCGGTTCCAGCCAGAACCAGCGCGGAAAGGCTCAAGGCGAGTGAGTGGCGAAGTTTCATGACTGTCTCCGTTTTCCGTCTCCAATGGCTGACACAGCAGCCCGAAGGCGGCGGCCATTGCATCTGTTCTAGAACCTGGCGCGTGAACGGCTGCGGAGCGCGGCGTTCAAACTCCGCTCATCTGCAAAAACCGAATTTGAACAAGGCCCTGACTGGGATTCCAGACAGGGCCTCGACGTGCAGACGCCATTGTTCAGCCAAGGGGCCAATCAGTAGAGGAAGTCACAAATCCTGCGCCCCGCGCGATCAAACACCTGCAGGCGCGCCGTGTACCCGCGCCCGGCAAGCAGTTCGGGCGCAGCACGCACCCGCTGGGCACGGATTGTGGTCAGATTGCCGGCCCGGCTCGCGTCGGAAGCGGTAAGGCCAACGTCTTCGACCGGTACGCGCGAGCCCGCGAATATGCTGCTGAGCAGGGTCGGGCGCAGACCATCGCCGCGGAAAGTGCCGGACTGTTCGGCCATGAGCTGCTGGGACCCGTGATTCTGGCGGATAGTCAGCTCATAGCGTCCGGCCTCGCGCGCACCGGCGAAGAACAGGAGCGAGCCTGACCATTCCCTGTCGCGGTCCTCTATCCAGCACACGACCGGATCGCCATTCCCGGCGAAGGCCGGCTGAGCGGATGCCGGGCCGCCAATGGCCGACACACCGGCCAAGGATGAGGCGAAGACCAGTCCGGCTGCAATGGTCTGGGAGAATGTCATCGGTATTACCCTTTCCTGTCTGCCCGGCAGGACGGATCACCGCCTGCCGGGCGCGCGGACCTCAGCCTAGTGATTGCCCTGGATGATGACGGCCACGCTGCCGGAGCCCGACTGGCGGACATTGGCGGTCTGACCATTGCCGACCTGGATCACGCCGAGCGTATTATTGTTGCCGCTCTGGTTGGTGTTGGCCGTATTGCCCGAACCGATCTGGGCGACGCCGACCGTGTTGTTACGACCGGTCTGGATCGTGCTGGAGCGGTTGAAAGCCCCTTCCTGCCCGGTCACGGACGTGTTGCGCCGGCCAAGCTGGTCCACATAGGCATCATTGGCATAGCCACCCTGACCGACCGTCACGCCATTGCGCGAACCGGCCTGAATGGTCTGGACATAGTGGTAGGCGCCGCGCTGTTCGATCGCGAGCCGGTTCTGCTGGCCCTGCTGGCGGGCCGAAAGCTCCTGGCCGTAGCCCGACTGGCTGATATTGACCCGGTTGCGCTGCTGGGCCTCGGCCGCAGTGGCCGTGCCAACGAAAGCAGCGAGGCTGAGGCCGAGTACGAGGGCGTTGCGAAGTTTCATGTCTGCTCTCCAGTTTTCCTGCCGGGCGCGGGACTGCGCCATCAGCAAGGACGGTTCTAGAGAGCGGCGCCTGAACGCGGTCAGACAGGTGCGTTCAACCTCGCGTCATTTACATAAATGAATGGAAAGAAAGGCGCTATTCAGCCCCGCCCGCGATAAGGGGCAACGCCCTGATCCGGCACCCACACACCCTTGGGGCATTCGCCCCACTGGCCAAACACGTCAATCGGGATACCCCCGCGCGGATACCAGTAGCCACCAATGCGCAGCCATTTCGGCTTAATCTCGTCCACCAGCCGCTGGCCGATCATCATCGTGCAGGCCTCGTGGAAGGCGCCGTGATTGCGGAAGCTGGTCAGGAAGAGTTTGAGCGACTTTGATTCGACGATCCAGCCGTCCGGCACATAGTCGATGACCAGATGCGCGAAATCCGGCTGACCCGTCACCGGGCAGATGGAGGTAAATTCCGGGCAGGTGAAGCGGATGAGATAGTCATTGCCCGCCGCCGGATTGGCCACGCGTTCGAGCTGCGCCGCCTCGGGGCTTTCCGGCGCACCTGTCTGGGCGCCCAGCTGTTCCAGCTTGGTATAGCGTTCATCATCTGTCATGGGCGGGGATGTAGCGCCTGACCGCGTGATTGGCGAGAGGAAAGCCCCACGCCGTTGCACAACACCGGCGCTCGCTATCCTGAACTGCTTACTCAACGCGCGGAAGGCAGATCAATGAGCGAAGTCGAAGCCATACTGCCCGCCATCAAGCTGCTGGGCGTTGGCATCGCCGCCATCAGGTGCTCGGCATTAACGCCATCCTCAATCGCAGCCAGCCTGAAGGCCTCGATTTCGCGCTCGCGCTCCTACGCTATGCCGAAATACCGGCCGAAGAGATCAATGCGTGGATGCGTGAAGTGATCGAGGCCTACAGCCCCGAGAGCGCCTTGCGGGTGCTGGAGCCCGCCTGAGGCAGGGCAATCGGCAAAGCGGTGCGTGCAAACACCTTGCGCATGGCGATGTTGGAGACGAGGCGCGCCACCCCCGGCAGGCCGGACAGGCGCTCGCGGTGAACGCGCTCATAATCGCGCGCATCGCGCACCATCAGGCGCAGGAGATAATCCTCCGCCCCGGTGGTGAGGTAGCAGTCCATCACCTCGTCCAGCCGCTCTATTGCCGTCTCAAAGGCCTGCATCGTCTCGCGGCGCTGATTCTCCAGCGTGACCAGAACCAGCACGGTCAGCCCCCGCCCCACCGCATCGGGGTTCAGCATGGCGACATAGCGCTCAATCACCCCCGCCTGCTCCAGCGCCCGCACACGGCGGTGACAGGCAGAGGGCGACAGCCCGGCCCGCTCGGCCAGCTCGGCATTGGTCAGCCGCCCCTCTCTCTGCAGCAGGGTCAGCAGCGTCACATCCAGCGGATCAAGGCGCATGGGCATTCCTCGAAGAGTTAACCGCCGGAGCGTCGCGCCCGGCAGGTATTTGGGACAATATCATGCATATTCCGTGTATCACGCAAGAATCTTGCGTTTTTTGGCATATAATTGCTGATACCCGCCGCATAAGGTAGTTTCCCTGCAAGCACACAGCGGCCCGCAACCGGCCGCAGCAATCACCAGGGAGACCCCCATGCGCGTTGGCGTCCCGAGAGAGATCAAGATCCACGAATACCGTGTCGGCCTTACGCCCATGGGCGCGGCCGAGCTGGTGCAGGCAGGCCATGAGGTTTTCGTGGAGACCAGAGCCGGTGACGGTGTCGGCTTTGCTGACAGCGCCTATGAGGCGGTGGGCGCGAAAATCCTCCCCGACGCGGATGCCGTGTTCAAATCGGCCGAGCTGATCGTGAAGGTGAAGGAGCCGCAGCCTATCGAGTATGCGCGCCTCACCCCGGACCACACGCTCTTCACCTATCTCCACCTCGCGCCGGATCCTGAGCAGACCAAAGGGCTGATGGCGTCCGGCTGCATCGCGATTGCCTATGAGACGGTGACGGACAGTGAAGGCCGCCTGCCGCTCTTGAAGCCCATGTCGGAAGTGGCCGGCCGCATGTCGATCCAGGTCGGCGCAACCGCGCTTGAGAAATCCCATGGCGGACGCGGCATGCTGCTCGGCGGTGTGCCGGGCGTGGCGCCTGCAAAAGTCGTGATCCTTGGCGGCGGCGTCTCCGGCACCCACGCAGCCGAAATGGCCATCGGCATGCGCGCCGACGTGACCATCTTTGACCGTTCGATCAAGCGCCTCGCTGAGCTCGACGCCCAGTTCCAGGGCAAGGTGAAGACCGCCTTCTCCACCTCGGCTGCGGTGGAGGAAGCCGTGATCGGGGCCGATCTCGTCATTGGCGCGGTGCTGATCCCCGGCGCGGCGGCCCCCAAGCTCGTCACCCGCGAGATGCTGAAGAAAATGAAGGATGGCGCGGTGCTGGTCGATATCGCCATCGACCAAGGCGGCTGCTTTGAGACCTCCAAGCCCACCACCCACCAGAGCCCGACCTTCATCGTCGACGGCGTGGTGCATTACTGCGTGGCAAACATGCCGGGCGCGGTCGCGCGCACCTCAACGCTGGCGCTCACCAACGCCACCCTGCCCTTTACGCTGGCGATCGCCAACAAGGGCGCGAAGAAGGCGATGAATGACGATCCGCATCTGGCGCGCGGCCTGAACGTGGCCGAAGGCCATGTCACCTACGAACCCGTCGCCCGCGATCTCGGCCATCAATACGTAAAGCCCGACTGGCTGAAGAGTATTTAGCTTTTGACCTTATACATGTGTCATCCCCCGCTTTATGCGGGGGACCCATGCCTGCAGAGGTTTAGCTAGCGTCTCGCTCTCAGGCATGGGTGGCCCGGACCTCACTGACGTTTGG
>JBKBNS010000029.1:0-19397 GCA_046295255.1 Glycocaulis sp. | reverse complement strand
ATCCAGCCGATCACCAGACCGCCAGCGGCCACGAACGGCCCGGCCAGCATCAGCGCCAGCACGGCGCGCATGAGATCGCGGTCGGCCCCGCCCTGCACCGCCCCCGAATAGGCCATCATGGACGGCCCCCAGATGGCGGCGCCGAACAGGCCCGCGCACACAGCGGCAAGGCTTGCCAGCAAGAGGGTAATCACTGCTAGAAAGGTGATGCGCCTTTCGCGCCCACCCGCGCTGGAAGCCCGTGGCGGGTTCTCGGTCATTTCGGGTCCCTGTAAGAATACCCTAACCGCCGATCCTTTCGGCAAAAGGCAGTCTAGCATGAGTCTGACCATCGCGACGTGGAATGTTAATTCCATCAAGGCCCGCCTGCCCAACGTGCTGGACTGGCTCGGCGAGGCAAAGCCCGACATTGCCTGCCTGCAGGAGATCAAATGCGTGGACGAGGCCTTTCCGCGCGAGGATATCGAGGCGCTCGGCTACAATATCGAGACGGTGGGCCAGAAGAGCTATAACGGCGTCGCCCTGCTCTCGCGCTTCGCAATAGAGGAAGTGGCGCAGCGCGCCCTGCCCGGTGATGAAAGCGATGATCAGGCCCGCTATCTCGAAGCGGTGATCAGCGCGCCGGGTGGCCCGGTGCGCGTGGCCAGCATCTACCTGCCCAATGGAAATCCTGCCCCCGGCCCCAAGCATGACTACAAGCTTGGCTGGATGGAGCGCCTGCGCGCCCATGCCAAGGGTCTGCTGGCCTATGAGGAGCCGCTGGTGCTGGCGGGCGATTACAACATCATCCCGCGCGATGTGGACGTGCACGACCCGGCAGCGTGGGAGGGCGATGCCCTGATCCGCCCGGACAGCCGCGATGCGTTTTTCGCGCTACTGTGGCTGGGCTACACCGAAGCCTTCCAGCACTGTGACGGCCGGGCCGACCAGTACACGTTCTGGGACTATCAGGCCGGTGCCTGGCCGAAAAATCACGGCATCCGCATCGACCATCTCCTGTGCTCGCCGCAGGCCGCCGACCGGCTGAAAAACGTTGAGATTCATAAAGGTGTGCGCGCGAAGGAGAAGGCCTCCGATCACGTGCCGGTGGTGGGAATGTTTGATCTCTAGGAGGTTTGCTGCGGACCGGCCTGGCTCATCCACTCCGGCTTTTCCTCCGGTTTCAGGATCACGCGGATGATCTCCTCGATCAGCTCGAAATCGCGATAGAGCACTTCCACGCGTTCGCGCGCATCCAGCGGTTTGAACAGCGAGCCCGGCTCGAACAGATTGCCCGTTTCGGCGGCCAGCAGCATCTCGCCCTGCCCGAAGCCTTCGCGCAGGGCTTCATCAAACACCGCACGAACATTCTTGCCCTTCAGCGCAGTTTCCAGCGCCAGCACGCGTTCCATGAAGGTGGGCGTCATCAGATAGCGCGCCATTACCTGGTCGGTGCCATAGACCTGAAATATCCGCTCGAATTTCGGGTCCACCAGCCCGATGCGTTCCAGCCGCCGGCCATTGGCCGAACGCATCAGCCCGTCCAGCGCGTTGAATATGCCCTGATCGCGGGTGATCAGCGTCACCCCCTCAATCGTGCGCGGAAACGCAACCCGGATCAACACGCCGCGGAACACGGTGACGTAATAGGTGCGCTTGCGCGAGCGGCGGCGCTGCTGCAACTCGGCCTCATACAGCTCGAAGCTGGCGCCGAACGCCTCTCCCTCGAAATGGTCCTCGAAACTGCGCCGGTCAGAGCGGGGCACAAGCCCGTGGCTGCGGAAGCTGTCAAAATGCGCGGGATTGAGCGGCTTTGGCGCGTAGCGCAGGCCGAATGCCACCGCCAGCCGGTTATTGAGCCCGGACTTCAGCTCGGTGCGCAGCGCATTGAGAGGCAGGCCCGCATATCCGGCAATCGCAATACCCGCCACCGCGGCGCCAAAAAGGCCAAGGCCGCCAGGCGCGCCAAGCATCAGCGCGAACACGAGCACGCCGAGACCCACGGGGATGGCCACCAGAATGCCGGTTACCTGCCGCTTCACCGCCGCCTTGCGCCGGTCTTCGAGACCGGAAAGCCAGGGCTCCATCTCCGCCCAGATGCTGTCGAACTCGCGCATGTCCCTCCCCCGGATGTGAAACGGGCGCCCCCGTGAAGGGAGCGCCCGTGACAGTCAAACCGATCTGGCGGTCAATTTCTACCGGCGGCGGCGTGCCACGCGCTCGATCTCTTCCTGCACCTTGGCTTCCACGATGGCAGGCAGGTTCTCGTCAAGCCATTGCTTGAGCATGGGCCGCATCAGCTCGCGCACAATGCCTTCGAGCGTCTGGCCGTTTTCGCTGCTGACCCGCAGATTTTCGGTCAGGGCCGCAAAGGCACCAGCCGCCGCGCTGGCAGCAGGCTCGGCCAGAAGCGCATCTTCTTCCTCGGCAGGTGCCGGGGCAGGACGCGGCGCAGGAGCGGGCTCAGGCGCCGCCTCGAATACCGGCTCCGGCTCCGGCTCAGGCTCGGGTTCCGGCGCGATCTCCTCCTCGCGATCGAGGATCATCAGATCATCGGCGATCGCCATCGGCGAGGTGCCCTCGCCCTCGTCCTCGACACGCTCGGTCAGTTCCAGCACGTCATCCCCGGCATCCAGGGCCGCCTCGAACTCCGGTTCGGGTTCAGGCTCCGGTTCCGGCGCAGCTTCCATCTCGGGCTCTGCCTCGAAATCAGCCTCGGCAGGCTCCGGCGCGGGAGCCGCTGCCTCTTCCGCCTTGGGCTCATCATCTTCGTTGATGATGCGGCGGATGGAGGCGAGGATTTCCTCCATTGTCGGTTCTTGTTCGGCGTTGCTCTGGGCCATGAAACCGGTCCTTCGGATCGTCGCGAGAGGGGAAAGCGTGTCCGCTTTGTTCAAACTTGAAGTGACACAGACACGATGTCCAGCACCGTGTGCGCCGATACCGGAAACTTAGTTGCCGCCCGTTAAGGGGAGGTTAGGCCACCACCGGCCCGAACGGGTCTGGTCCTCTTCCTCGTAGGGCTCCAGACCGACCCGGTCGGCAGTGAGCTGGCCCATCACCTGCAGCAGCGCATAGGCGGTCACCTGATAGTCACGCTCGGCGCGCACCAGCTCCAGGCGGGAATTGAGCAATTCCTGCTCGGCATTGAGCACGTCCAGCGTGGTGCGAAGGCCGACAAACGCCTCCTGACGCACGCCTTCAAAGGCAATCTCGTTGGCGCGCACCGCCTCGCGGCTGGAGCGGATCACGGCTTCGGCGGCGAGATAATTGTTCCAGGCATTGGACACGCCCTCTGCCACCTGACGGCGCACATTGAGCACATTCATGCGCGACTCATCAGCCGCCGCGACGGCCTGACGAACCCGCGATTCGTTAAGCCCGCCGGTGAAAACCGGCATGGCCACACGCGCGCCGACACTGACCGAGCCACGGGCGCGGCCGGTGAAATCGGACTCGCGTGATTCGGAGGCCGAAGCCGTCAGCGACACGTCCGGGCGCAGGGCAGACCGGGCCACACGGATACCGGCCTGCGCGGCCTGCTCGCCGAACAGGGCCGACACCAGCAGCGGATTGCCGTGCATGGCAGCGTCAGCAGCGATCACATAGCTTTCCGGCACGGCCGGCAGCGCCTCAGGCGACTGCACGTCGAGCGGGGTTGTGCCGGTCACGCGCTCATAGCCGGCGCGCGAGGCGGCAAGGGTGGCCTGCGCGGCGGACAGCTGGGCCTGCGCGCCCGACAGGCGCGCCTCGGCCTGGGCCACGTCCGTGCGGGTGATCTCGCCCACCTCGAACCGGTCGCGCGCGGCGCGCAGCTGTTCGGCCAGCACTTCCACATTATTGCGGCGGATGGACACGATCTCGGTATCGCGCAGCACGTTCAGATGGGCTGCCACGGCGTCGACCAGCACCTGCTGCTCGGTATTGAGAAGCCCGTAGCGGGCCGCCTCGATGCGCGCCATTGCCTGATCAACGGAGGCATCGATGCCGCCCCCTGAATAAAGGTTCTGGCTGGCCGAGAGAGAATAATTGACGCTGCCGCTATCGGGCGTGCCGCCCCAGCCTTCGGTCTCGGTAATGCCGGCATTGGCGCTGATGCCGGGCAGACGGGCGGACCGGGCCTGAACGGCCCCTTCGCGCGTCTGGCGCAGGCGGGCGCGTTCGGCAGCAAGCACAGGGTTGGAGCGGTAAGCCGCCTCAAGCGTCTCGTTGAGGCTCTGGGCGTCAGCGCTCTGGGCGATGCCCATGGCGGCCAGGCCCGCGGCCAGGATCAGGCAGTTGTGCAGTTTCATGCGTCCCTCTTTTCCGGTTAACGGCCACCCGGCCCCGCATAGATGGGCGCTCTGCCCCTTGTTTCCAACTACCATCCCGGCCCTGACAGCGCACGTGAACACGGGTTCACGATTGCGTTTGTCTAAAGGGCGAAGGCGTCCGCCTGCTCAAAGCCCGGCAGCAACGCCGTCATCGAATCAAACACCACGCGGCTGCCCACGGCGTTACCGTTGCGGGTGAAGACATGGGCCCGGCCCACGCCATTCTGCCGCACGATGACAACCAGACGCCCGCCATCGGCAAGCTGGTCCAGCCACGCGGAGGGCATCTCTTCCACCGCGCCGTTCACAAATATAACGTTGAACGGGCCCTGATCCGGCGCACCCTTTTTCAGATCACCGGTCACGATCACCGCATTATCGGCCCCGACATCGCTGAGCGCGCCTTCGGCCTTGGAGGCGAAGTCGGCCTCGCTCTCCAGCCCGATCACGGTCTCGCACAACCGCGACAGGATGGCGGTGGAATAACCGCGCCCAGCCGCCAGATCGAGCACCAGCTCGCCGGGCTTCACCGCGGCAGCCTGCACCAGCTTGGCAAAGTCGCGCGGGCGCATGAAGCGGCGGCCATGGCCGAGATCAATTTCCATGTCCGCATAGGCCGAGCCGCCCAGCGAGCGGGGCAGGAAGCGCTCGCGCGGGATCGATGCCATCGCGTCCTGAAGCGCGCGGTCGGTGACATCGGCCGGGCGGATCTGGCTGTTGACCATCTGGCGGCGGGCTTGGGCGAAATCGCTCATCGCGGGGGGCGTCCCTTCAACATGGAATGTGCGCGGCTTATATCGTGCCACGGCAGAAGAGCGCAACGCGCAGTATGCCCTTCAGTGCGCTGCCACCTGCCCGTCCGGCAGGCCGGGTGCAGCGCGGTATGCACTGGCGCTGTCAAGCGCGTTGCAGGGGAAGGGCAGCGCCGCTATAGCTCTCAGCTCCACCACACAGAGGCGCCATGGCGGAGTGGTGACGCAGAGGACTGCAAATCCTTGTACCCCGGTTCGATTCCGGGTGGCGCCTCCACTTCCTTCCTGACCGTCGAGATTCCTAGCCCTGCGGGGCAGCGTGGGGATGGTTGGTCACGCCCGCCTCTTCCAGCGCGGCATCCAGCTTTCCCGTCACCCACAGCCAGAACATCTTGTAATCGCCGATCAGCGACCAGAGCGGATAGGTGAAAGTGGCCGGCTTGTTACGCTCGATGAAGGCGTGGCTCACCCAGGCGAAGGAATAGCCCGCCACCGGCACCAGCAGCAGCCCCCACCAGGTCTGCGTGACCAAAGCCCAGATCAGCACGGCAGGCGCCAGCACCGTACCGACAAAATGCCAGTAGCGCGTGGCGGGGATGGCGTGTTCGCGCAGATAGAAGGGGAAGAAGGCGCCAAAGCTGGTATAGCGGCCATTGACCATTTCGCCGTCCGCGCTGGCGTTCTGAGGGGTGTCGTTCACATCTGCCTCCCGGAGTTTGTTCTTTGCCTTGCCAGACTAGCGCAGAGATGACCGCGCGGCGAGAGCGGTAACCTCCTGTTGAGGGCGATGACGAATTCTTCAACGCACCCGCCCTAACGTTAGCGGGTTGTTAACCATCGAATCGTTAATGTGGTTCCGTCTTCTTCTGAAGACACCCCACCATCCACCCATGCCTTTTCGGGAGCTTTCGGGCTCCCGATTTTTTTTGCCTGCTATTGGCAGGTGCCGGGTGAACTTACCTGCTTGCACCCCGGAAAGGGTGTTGGTAAGAACCCGGCTCTGTCGCGCGATAGGCCGTTCCCCGGTAGCTCAGTTGGTAGAGCAAGCGGCTGTTAACCGCTCGGTCGCTGGTTCGAGTCCGGCCCGGGGAGCCATCGCCGACACGCCTCCACCCATGCCTGCCCTGACACATATGCCCCAACACATCCGCCCGGCAACGCCCCGGCCGGGCGCGGGCTATTGCTGCGTAGTGAGGCGTGGCGGAATCCGGAAGGCAAAGAAATAGTCCGCATCGCCAGGGCCAGGCTGCCAGCCATGCAGCGCCGGGTGGGTAAAATGCGCATGGCAGGGATCGTGGCCGTGGTGGCGCATCACGTACGGTCCGCCCGCGGACAGCACGCCTGCAGGCAGATTACGCGGAAAATGCAGGCGCACCCGCGCAATACCGGCCTTTCGCGCCAGCGTGATGACATGCTCCAGCAGCACGCGCTGGGCGATGCGCCCGCGTTCGCAATCACGGGCCAGCCAGTCCACGATTTCCAGATGCTCCAGGCGTTCGGGCGCAGGCTTGGTCAGGACGAAGCCTGCAAGCGCCAGCACCTCCCCGTCCATCGCCGCCGCGCGGTAACCCGCACCGTCCAGCCGGTCAGGATCAGCGAGCCGGTAGCGCAGATGGTCCAGGCTGACCTTGCGGGCGATGCAGCCCTGTGCGCCCAGCGCATTAATGTCCCTGTCTGCAATGTCTTCAAGCGGCAGCAGGGTCACACCGCGCATGTCGCAGCGCCCGTCTGTTTCTAGCGCGAAGTCGCGCTCATGGCGTTCACCGCCGGGTCTCAGCGATGGCAGGCGCGAGAGCAGTATCCGGTCCGGGCGCAGCACCCATTCGGCCCATTCCCGGCCCGGCGCGCCCAGCCAGGGCAAGCCCCCTGCCCGGCGCAGCACGGCACCGGAAATAGCGTTGTTATTCAGGGTGACGAACCCGTCCACGCCGGGCTGGGCGACGCCGTGGCGTACCAGCTTCAGCCCCACCCTGCGCTGTGCGCCTTCCAGATCGCTGACCATGGTGTGCCCGGTCGCGATGGCAAGCTCCTCGCCGCCACCGGCATAGCGCATCACGAAATTGCCGAGGAAACCGGCGACCCGCCCCTCGGCCTCATAGACCCAGCCGGGCGGGGCATCACCCTGATCAGGGTTTTCAAACAATACCCAGCGCCAGCCTGCCAGCGAGCGCACCGGGAAGCCGCACCGCGCCACAAGGCGGGCGATGTCCGGAATATCCTCCGGCCTCACATCCCTGATATGTCCAGCGCTCACACCTGCCCCTGTCCTGTCCGTTACCGGACTAGCCGGTAGCGGATGACAAAGCGTTTACAAGCGCGCGGAACCGGTGAAGGCAAACAGGGGGCTGGTGCCGCAAACGGCGCTATCGCCCGAAAGGACGCTATGTTGGCGATTGGCCACCTAGCAGAGCCTCAAGCGCTTCAGGCTCCTGGATATCCATTTTTTCATAAGGCCCGAGCATCTTCAGCTTGCTGGATGGCCGTTTGGTGCCAACCCGGTGATTGGTAAGCAGCACCACATGACCCTCGAAGCCCGATTGCTCGACAATCGCCACGCTGTCTTCAAAGCAGCTGTGCGGTGGCACCCTGCGGTCCAGAAACAGAACATCGAACCTGGTGCCCGCGCTGGCATCAATGAAATCTTCAACCGAAGAGAAGCGCGTGAACGACCAGGGCTGGTCAATACTTTCTGCCAGTCCGGACAGGATTATGAGCTCAACGGGATCGTCGTCGACAAGCGCGGCATTTCTCATCGCTATCAGCAGGCCTTTTTGATCGGGTTGGTCCAGTGTTCGATTCTGCTGACGACAGCATCAAGATCGAGGGGTTTGTTGAAACTGTCCTGAATGTCCAGCTTTTTCAGCCGCCCCGCGGTCTGGGCTGTAGCATCAGCAGACAGCGTTATGACTGGCGTTTGCGAAACGGGCGATTCCATGGCCCTGATCCTGCTGATGGCTTCCTCGCCGCTCATTCCGGGCATGTGCAAGTCCATCAGCACCAGAGCGACCCTGGTCGATTGCAGGATATGCAGTGCTTCCGGACCGCTGCGTGCCGTTACCACCGTGTAACCTGCGGACCTTACTGCCTCTTCAATCACTGCCATGTTGGTGTCGTTGTCTTCGACAATCAGAACAGCGCCTTTGCCGTCCGGTTGGAGCAAGGCATCCGGGCTGGGCTGAACACGCTCATCCTGATCCGGTTGCAATTCGCCCGCCGGCGGCAATGGCCAGAAAAAGCGGAAAACAGAGCCTTCCCCAAAACGGGATTCGACGGATATCTCGCCGCCTGCCAGTTCAACCAGCTCCTTGCAGATCGCCAGCCCGAGCCCGGTGCCTTCATGCTTGCGGGTGTTGGAGCTGTTGGCTTGCACGAAGCGCGAAAAGATCATTTCGCATTCGTCCGCTTTCAGACCGACGCCGGTATCAACCACCTCAAACCAGACAGCGTCTCCGCTGCCGCCGGTGACACGCAAGGCAACCCTGCCCCTGTCCGTAAACTTGACCGCATTACCCAGCAGGTTCAGCAGCACTTGCCGGAGCCGTCTCATGTCGCCCTGGCGCATCCTGGCGATTGACGGATCAAACTCGAGCTCAAGCGAGAGCCCTTGTCTACAGCGATACCGGCAACCGTCTTGATCGCGTTATTCGACACCGCATCAAGGTCGAAGGTTTCGACATCGAACTGCAGCTCGCCCGCTTCGATGCGCGAGATGTCGAGAATGTTCTCAATCAACGACAATAGCGCCTGACCTGACTGCGACAGCGTCTCGACATAGAAGCGCTGCTTTTCGGTCAGTTCGGTTCTCGCCAACAGTTTCGCCATGCCAAGAACGCCATTGAGAGGCGTGCGGATTTCATGGCTGGTATTGGCGAGGAAGTCCGACTTGGCCCGATTGGCCTGTTCGGCAGCATCCCGGCTTTCGGCGATGAGGCGCTCATATTCCTTTTCAGCCGAAATATCCTGAAAGGTGCCGGTAATGACGCGCGTGCGGCCATCATCATGCCGCTCCGCGACGCGGCCCACTGCCAGTGTCCAGATATACCGGCCATCGGGCGTGCGATGCCGTATCTGCTCACGATACTCATCCCGTTTTCCTGAAATGCAGGCATAGATGGCATTTACCACCCGCTCGGTATCGTCGGGATGGATAACATCGCGGTATTCCTGCCCACTCATCTCGGGTGCCGGCTCGGAAAACCCCATCAACTCGAAGCACTCAGGCGAAAAATATACGCGGTCCAGCTCAGGATCGTATGACCAGATTCCAACCTTGGCGGCGTGGGTCGCCAGGCGGAGCCGTTCCTCATTGATCCGTAACCTCTCCCGGGACTCCATCAGAACGGAGATATCTGAGACTATGCAGATTACCCCCTCTATCCCGGCATCTCCTGTCAGAAGCGCCGCGTTGATCGAAAGAATGCGGCGCCGGCCGTCTGGCCAGACAATCGCATGCATGACGTCGCGGACCGGCGCCCCGGTGGCCATTACCCGTGAAAAGGGTAAATCGCTGTCGGCAAACTCGCCGCCGTCGATCGACGTGATTACCCATTCGGGCGCGTTGAAAGGCACACCTTGCAACCCGGACGGTTCAAGGCCCAACACGGCCTCGGCTTCGTCATTGGCAAATACTATGCGGCCTTCCGTATCCAGCCGCACAATAGCAGACGGACTGGTGTCAAGCAGCTGACGAAACTGGTCGCGCTCGCTGCGTAGTGCGTTCTCCAAAGCACGGCGTTCCGATATGTCCTCAATAAGACTCCAGATCATGGAACGCCCTGAAGGGTCTTCAATTCGCACGCCGTTCAGGGAAACCGGGTACCGCGAGCCGTCCTTTCTTATGTATTCTTTTTCAAACCCGTAGCGCCCGTTGGCATGCAGATCCTCAAGTGCCTGTTTCTCTTGCGGCTCGTACTCCTTCGGGGTGACATCCCAGTAGCTTAGCTGGGTGAATTCCTCCCGGGTATATCCGGTGGGCTCCAGAAGGGCAGGATTGAGGTCGAGAAACTGCCCGGTTTCCAGATCGTTCAGGGCAATTCCGATGGGCGACAGATCAAACAGGCTGCTGAGCAGGGACTCGCGATATCGAAGATCAGCCTCGGCCTGCACGCGCGTTGTAATATCGCGCACGACAACCACCGTGCTGCCCGCCGCCTTCTGGCCGAGCGGAGGCCGATGCGATGCGGAAATTTCGTACCATCCGGTAACGCCGTTGACCTCCATCTGATAGGTCAGCCCCCGGACATGTCCGTCTGCTGCTGCCGCCACCATTGCGCGCCGCCCAAGGGCCGCGACCTCCGGCGGGAGCACCTCCTCCAGAGGCTTTCCGATAAAGTCTTCAGGCGGGACAATGAGATCGTCACAATGACCGCCGAATACGTTTGTAAAACACCCGTGTGAATCCAGCTCGAACAATAGATCAGGGAGCACGCTCAATGTGGCCTGAAGCTGTGCGCGAACCGTATTCGCCTCAAGTTCGTGATTTTTTCTGCGCGTTATGTCTTCGACCGTACCGTAAACGTACCGGACTTTACCGTGATGACGTTCCACCGCACCGGTGACGCGTACCCAGCGCTTATTTCCTTTCGCCGTGGTTATCCGGCCTTCGAAGTCATAAGGCGCATCAAACTGCACGAGGTTCGTCAGTGCGGACTCGATTTGCTGACGATCCTCATCGGAAAAGAATGACAGGGCAAATTCAGGTGTGATGAGCTGCGTCTCACCCACCTCGTGAATCTGCCGCATGATGGGCGACCAGCTGATTGTGTTCTGGTCCTTATCGACCGTCCACGTGCCCAAGCCTGCCAGCTCTTCGTACTTGCTACCTAATGACATTGCCGCACCTTTACCAACCAGGCAGCCGCCAGCCGTAACGCGGCCGGTGGACGATGAACCGGGCAGACCATGTCTCGTGATGGTTAAAAAAAGTCATCAAAAAGCAAATGGGCCTCGAAGCAGCGTTTTGAGCTTTCCCGGTGCGATCAGACCTGCTGCCATAAACATCCCAACAGAGTTCACAATGATTAGCTTTCCCCATTGAGAGGGCTGCCGGGAACCGGCAAACCCTGTCATGCGTTAGGTTTTCATGGCGGGAAGAATATCAGTCATGGGCGGGACATTCCCTGCACCTGAGATCAGACAGGTCAGCGCGGTCATCAATCCGCTGGCAGGCAGCGTGCCGGAGGACGCCGAGGCGCGCCTGCGGGCCGTGCTCGCCGCGCTGGGTATCAAGGCGCGCTTCGAGATCATGGACCATGATTGCGAGGAGGCGTGCGAGCGGGCGCGTGGCCATGAGAGCGACGCGGTGATCGTATGGGGCGGGGACGGGACGCTCGCCTGCGCACTCAATACGCTCGGCCCTGACGGCCCGCCCCTGCTTCCTCTGGCGGGCGGCACGATGAACATGCTGCCCAGAATGGTGCATGACCAGGTGGACGATATCGAGGCCTGCCTGCGTGCCGTTCTGGAAGACCCGCACATTATCGAACTGGCCGCGGGCGAAGTGGAAAGCCAGCGCTTCTATGTCGGCGCGCTTCTGGGCGGGCTGACACGCCTTGCCGGGCCGCGCGAAGCGCTGCGCAAGGCCGATATCGTCCGCGCCGTTACCGAATTGGCCGAATCCGATGCGTTCAGCCTGGACACACCCATGCGCTACCGGGCCGATTGCGGCGTGAACAACGAGGCGCAGGCGCTCGGCCTGTTTCTCTCCGACCAGCCGGGCCGTCCGGGGTTCGACGTGCTGGCCACCGCGCCTGACAACGTCTTCGATCTGGCCGGCAAGGGGCTGGCTGGCCTCGTTACCGACTGGCGCAATATTGCGGGCGTGGACCGGGCCTTTGCCCGCCGGGTGACCGTGGAGGCGCTGGAATCGAGCGGGCTGGAAGCCACGCTCGACGGCGAGCCCGTCTCCCTGCCGGTCAGGGCGGAATTCAGGCTGATAGAGGGCGCAGCGCGGGTGCTGGCTGCACGCAAGGCATGATCCGTATCGTCCAGCTGGCCGATCTGCATTTCGGCACCGAGCATCCGGCAGCCCTCAACGGCGCGGCGCAGATCATCCATGAAACCAGGCCTGATGCCATCATCGTGGCAGGCGATCTGACCCAGCGGGGCAAGCGCGCCGAGTTCGAGGCCGCGCGCCGCTGGCTGGACCAGTTCGAGGCGCCGCGCCTTGTCGTGGCAGGCAATCACGATACGCCACTGCTCAATGCCGTCTCGCGGGTCTCCTATCCCTTTGCGCGCTTTGACCGTCATTTCGCTGATCTCACCGCGCCGCTGGACATCGGCCCATGGCGGGCGGCGGGCCTGAATTCGGCGCGCGGCTGGCAGGCCCGCTCCAACTGGGCGGAAGGCGCGGTGCGGCGCAGCCATATCGACATCGCCCTTTCCCAGATCGGTGACCGGCCGGGCATCCTCACCTGCCACCACCCTTTCGTGCCGCCTGCCACCGCCCCCTTGCGCACGCGCACCCGCCGGGGCGTGAAGGCCAGCGCCGCCATCGCGCCGAGCCCTGTGCGGCTATTGCTGACCGGCCATGTGCACGGCGCAGCCGCGGATCTGCACACCTATGAGGGCGGAGCCTATCTGAACCTGACCGCAGGCACGCTCTCCACGCGGCTGCGCGAGGGCCACCCTTCCTTCAATCTCATCGAGATCGGCGAGGACCACATAACGGCCATCGCCCAGCGATGCGGCCCGCGGGGCTTTCAGGCGAGCACTCTGGGACGCTGGCAGATCGACCCGGACGATCCGGCCTTTATCGCACCAACCTAGGGCCTGCCCTAGCCTGCGAGCCGTTTGAGCCATGCGGGCAGAGCAAGACCCCTGCCGCTTTTCTGCCTCGCGTTTTCCTCGCGCTGGCTGATCAGGAAGGCATCGGCCTCTTCCACGGTGTCGAACAGGCCGATACGCCGTCCGGCGCATTTCAGCTCGGATACGAACATCTCGATAAAGCGGGCATCGGTGCTCTGGGACGGGCGGACGATCGCCACGGCCAGAGACGGCGGCGTCTCGCGCGCAAACATGCGGGCAAGCTCAGGCGCTTCGGAGTGCGATATGAGTATTTCCGCACCCCCCATATTCATGAGGATTTCGCGCGCGCCTTCATCCTCGACGAGCGAGGCAAAGAGCGCGAAGGACTCCATGGCATCCTGCCAGTCCACGCTGCCATCGCGCTCGGAACTGATCCGGCGGTTGCGGGTATTGACTGTGCGCCCCATGCGGCAAGTCCCGTTTGCTGTCTGCCAGGCAGGCTCGCGACACTACGCCGCATATGTTGACAGGAGCTAAAACGAGTTGCGCGCGTCACAGCTCGCGGGTGCGCGCAGCATTGGCTTCACGGATCTGGCGGGCCGCATTGACCGCCTTGATCTGGCGTTCCCACATCGCCGCATACTGGCCGCCTTTGACGATCAACTCCTCGTGATTGCCCCACTCGGCAATGGCACCGTGATTGAGCACATAGATACGATCAGCGCCGGAGATCGTGGACAGCCGGTGGGCGACCGAAATCACGGTCCGGCCGCGCATCACCTCGTCGAGGGCTGCCTGCACCTCGCTCTCGGTCTCGGAATCCAGCGCAGAGGTCGCCTCATCAAGAATGAGGATGGGCGGGTTCTTCAAAATGGCGCGCGCCACGCCGACACGCTGCTTTTCGCCGCCGGAAAGCTTCAGGCCGCGTTCGCCCACGCGGGTTTCCAGCCCCTCCTTGAGATCGCCCACGAAGGCGCGCAGATGGGCGCGGTCGATCGCATCCCACAGCATCTCCTCGGTGGCATCGGGGCGGCCATAGAGCAGGTTCTGGCGCAGCGTGTCATTGAACAGCACCACGTCCTGCGGCACCAGCCCCATGGCGTTGCGCAGGCTCTCCTGCGTGACATGGGCGATGTCCTGCCCGTCGATCAGCACCCTGCCCCTGTCCGGATCGAAGAAGCGCAGGATCAGCCGCAGCGTCGTCGATTTGCCAGACCCTGACGGGCCGACAATGCCAACAAAGCTGCCGCCGGGCACCTCGAAGGACAAATTCTCCACCGAGCGCGAGCGCCCCTCATGGGCGAAGGTCACGTTTTCAAACACCATCGTGCCGTCAACGACCTTCAGCTCCGCCGCGCCGGGCCGGTCCTGCACGTCGGGCACCAGTTTGAGGGTCTCGAACAGGCGTTCAAGGTCAATCGCGGCCTGGCGTATCTGGCGGTAGGCAAAGCCGAGAATGTTGAGCGGCTGGTAGACACTCATCAGCATCAGCGTCAGCGCGGCCACATCGCCCACCTGCAAGCGGCCCTCCAGCGCCAGAAGCGCGCCCATCAGCATGACCGCCAGCAGGCCGCCATTCATGATCGCCGCCTGGACGATATTGAGCATCTGCAGGCTCTGGTCGGCCTTGGTCGCCGCCACCGCATAGCGCCCACGTGCCTCATCAAAGCGCTCCGCCTCGCGCCGTTCGGCAGCGAAGGCTTTCACGGTCTCGAAATTGGCGAGGATGTCGACCGCGCGCGCATTCACCTCGCTGTCAGCCTCGTTCATCTGGCGGCGCAGTTTCACGCGCCATTCGGTGATGAACCAGGTCGCCAGCGCATAGGCCAGCACCGCCACCACGATGATGACGGAGAACATCCAGCCATAGAGCAGCGCGGCCACCGTCGCGGCGAGGATAAGCTCCACCACCGCAGGCACGATGTTGAAGACCAGATAGCGCAGCAGGAAGTCGACGGCGTTGGCACCCCGGTCAATGATCCGGTTGACGGCCCCGGCCCGGCGCGTCTGGTGATAGCGCAGCGAGAGGGACTGCACGTGCAGGAAGCCCTTCAGCGCGACGATGCGCTGGGCGTCCTGCGACACCCGCGCAAACATCATGTCACGCAATTGCGGGGCGGAGGTGGAGGCGAAGCGCGCAATGGCATTGGCCACGAAGGCCCCGCCAAAGGCCCAGAATACCAGCGTGGTCCCGGTATTGATCGAGTCGGTCAGCCCGTTGATGCCCTGGCCAAAGAGGACCGGCGCGGCCACGGCGAACATTTTCGCCACCAGGGTGAGCAGGAAGGCCACCACCATGCGAAAGCGCCAGCGCGCCATTTCCGGCGAGATCAGAATGCCGGTAACGCGCACAATGGCTTCGCCAAGCCGCCCCTCGGGGAGCTGGCCATCAGGCGTGTTAACTACGTCGCTCGGCGTCGCCATGGGCATAACCCATAGGCTGATTAGGCCGCGCTAACAATCAGATTGCGAAGGGCAAACCGGACTAATTGCCGCCGGGCTCGGGGGTAGCCAATACCTGTCCGGGATAGATCAGGTCCGGATCGCGGATCTGGTCGCGATTGGCCTGATAGATGACCGTGTATTGCAAGCCCTCGCCATAGAGGCGGCGGGCGATGCGCCAGAGCGAATTGCCCGGCTGGACCACCACGCGCTGGCCGCCAAGCGCCAGCTGCTCCCGGCTCGCCCGCTCGAACGGCAGCACGATCACCGCCGTGACGCGCCCCTCGGCATCCAGCTGGTCGACCTGCAGATTATAGATGCCCGGCTCGAAGCCGGTCGAGGCCGGCACGCTCCAGCGCCCGGCCGCATCGGCGCGGGTTTCGGCGACCAGCTCTCCGTTGGCCAGGATGCGCACCTGCGCATTGGGCTCGGCCCGGCCGGAGAAGATCACCGAGCCATTCTCGTCATAATCGACCGTTTCCAGCACAAGCGGGCCAACACCCACCCCGTCCTGCGGGCCTTGCAGCACACGGCTTGCCTCGCCCGGCCGGCCGAGCACGACGAGAGGTGTCTCATCGCGGGACTCCGGCACCGATACGACGACCACCTGATCGGAGCGCACCTCCTGCCCGCTGGGCGTGCGCATGAGAAGGCTGAGTTCCACCGTGCCGGTGGGCAGCGGGGTCTGCAGGATGATCACCCATTCGCCTGCGGGCGTGATGGTGGTGCGGGTCAGCTCGCGCTGATTGGCCAGCAGGGCCACTTCCGCGCCCGGCGCGCCGCGCCCGGCAATCACCGCATTCCCGCGCGCATCGACACGCACCACATCAAAGCTCGGCGGGGTCAGGGTGCTGGTCTCGCGGCGTTCCTCGGCGCGCTCCTGCTCGGTGACGGCCGGTTCGCCAGCAGGCTCGGGCACCGCAGGCGAACGCGTCGCGATATAGATGCCCGCCACAGCAAGCGCGGCAATCAGCAGGACCCCGGCGATAATGAATGACCGCGTGGCCGTCATGGACGTGTCTCCTGAACGCGCATCCCGGCTGTCAAGGATACGGGGGCTTCAACCAGTTTGCCCGCCTGCCTTGCAAGCCACGGGCCGCACATGCGTTCGCCCCCCGGCCCGGCTATTACTACACAGGCGCCATGGCAAAAATAGGGAGGGAGTGCAGCGCCGCCCTAACCCCCCAGCTTTGCCTTCAGGATTTCGTTGACCGCCTGCGGGTTGGCCTTGCCGCCCGTCGCCTTCATCACCTGGCCGACGAACCAGCCGAGCGTCTGCGGCTTCACCTTCACCTGTTCGGCCTGCTCAGGGTTCGCCGCGATCAGCTCATCGACCACCTTCTCGATGGCGCCGGTATCGGTGACCTGTTTCATGCCGCGCGATTCGACGATCTGTTCGGGGTCGCCGCCCTCGGCCCAGACGATCTCGAACACGTCCTTGGCGATCTTGCCGGAAATGACATTGGAGGTGATCAGGCTGACGAGCTTTGCCAGCTGCGCCGGGCTGACCGGGCTGTCGATGATGCCAAGGCCTTCCTTGTTGAGGCGGCCAAAGAGCTCGTTATTGACCCAGTTGGCCGACAGCTTGGCGTCCGCGCCCGCAATCACGGCCTCGAAATAGTCCGCCCGGTCCTTGTCAGCCGTCAGCACCGAAGCGTCGTATTCGGACAGGCCCAGCACCTCGACGAAGCGCTTGCGCTTGGCTTCGGGGAGTTCCGGCAGGTTTACGCGGATGTTTTCGATGAAGCTCTCTTCCAGCTCCAGCGGCAAGAGGTCCGGATCGGGGAAGTAGCGGTAATCATGGGCTTCTTCCTTGGAGCGCATGGCCCGCGTGACGCCGGTATTGGCATCAAACAGGCGGGTCTCCTGATCAATCTTCCCGCCCTCCTCGATAATGTCGATCTGGCGGCGGGCCTCATACTCGATGGCCTGCATGATGAAGCGCAGCGAGTTGACATTCTTGATCTCGCAGCGCGTGCCGAGATGCTTGAAATCGCCGGTCTCGCGGAATTTCTCGTACTGGCCGGGCTTGCAGACCGACACGTTCACGTCCGCGCGCATCTGGCCCTTTTCCATGTCCCCGCCGCACGTATCGAGATAGCGCACGATGGTGCGCAGCGTGCGCACATAGGCGGCTGCCTCTTGTGGTGAACGCACGTGCGGCTTGGAGACGATCTCCATCAGCGCCACGCCGGAGCGGTTCAGGTCCACGTAAGTGGCGTTCGGATCGAGATCGTGGATCGACTTGCCCGCATCCTGTTCCAGATGCAGCCGCTCAATGCCGACGGTAAAGCGCGAGCCATCATCGCGCTCGCACACGATCTCGCCCTCGCCGACGATGGGGAACTGGAACTGGCTTATCTGATAGCCCTGCGGCAGATCGGGGTAGAAATAATTCTTCCGGTCAAAGCGCGAGAAGCGGTTGATCTTCGCGTTGAGGCCCAGGCCGGTTTTCACCGCCTGCTCCACACAGAACTTGTTGATCACGGGCAGCATGCCGGGCATAGCCGCATCCACAAGGCTGACATGGGTGTTGGGCGCCGCGCCAAACGCCGTCGAGGCGCCGGAGAATAGCTTGGCGTGCGACTGCACCTGCGCATGGACTTCCAGCCCGATCACGATCTCCCATTCCCCGGTCGCGCCGGGCAGGGTGTAGCGGTGGGTGGCATCATCAAGCGGCATGGCAAGGCTCATCGTTTCGCAGGTGGGCGTTGAAGGCATGTAATGTCGCGATGAAGCGCGTTTGGCTAGGGTTTTTCCTCAGAAGCTGGCGGACTGTCATCCTCCGGACGCGAAGCGATCCGGGGGATCCAGGCCTGAGCAGCCCTCGTCCTTCGAGACGGCCTTCGGCCTCCTCAGGATGAGAGCTTTGGGGCGCGGTTTTCCCCTCATCCTGAGGGTGAGCGTAGCGAACGTCTCGAAGGACGAGGGAAAAGCAAGTTCTCAGGCATGGGTGGCCCGGATAAACCGGGCCATGACAAGTGATCAAGCTACCCCCCGCCGGGCTGGACGATCACGGCGCCGGCGCGCTCCCCGCTCTCCACGCGCTCATGGGCTTTCACGGTCTCTTCCAGCGGCCAGACAGAATCGATCAGCGGGCGCAGCAGACCGGCTTCCAGCGCACTGTTGATGTCAGCCACCGCGCTGCCGCGCTGTTCTGCTGTGATGGCGTAGAGGAAGACGCCGTGCAGGGTCACGTTCTTGAACATCAGCGGATAGGTGGAAAACACCGGCTCGCGAAGGGCTTCGGAGCCATACCAGGCAATCGTGCCATGTTCGGCGATGAGAGAGGCGGACTGGGCGAGATTGCCGCCCAGCTCCACCTCGATGATATGGTCAACGCCCGCCTCGCCGGTGACGGTGCGGACCGCCTCCACCACATCCTGCTGACGGTAATTGATCACGTGATCGGCGCCTGCGGCCATGGCGATGGCGGCCTTGGCGGCGCTGGAAACGGTAGTGATGATGGTTTCCGCCCCGGCCCATTTCGCAATCTGGATGGCGCTGTGGCCGACTGCGCCCGCCCCGCCCGTGACCAGCACCGTCTTGCCTGCCACCCCGCCGGTGCAAAAGAGCGCCCGGTGGGCCGTCATCGCCGGAATGCCGAGCGCCGCGCCCGCCTTGATGGAAATCTGGTCCGGCAGCGGCACGGCCTGCTCAGCCGGCAGCACGCAGACTTCCGCGCACGACCCGCCCTCGCGCCGGTAGGCCGCCTGATAGAGCCAGACCCGCTCTCCGAGACGGGCCGGGTCCACGCCCGCACCTACCGCCTTGATGACGCCCGCCCCGTCGGAATGGGGTATCTGCAGGGAAACCGCCATCGGCCCGCGCGCGCCGGAGCGGATTTTGACGTCTGACGGATTTACGCCAGAGGCCTGCACCGTGACGGCGACCTCGCCCGGACCGGGGGACGGTTCGGGGCGTTCGCCCAGCGTCAGCACATCGCTAGCTGCGCCCTGGCGTTCATACCAGATGGCTCTCACGCGTCCTCGTCCCTCACTCGTCACTGTTCTTATCGGGGCGGCGCTGTTCACCGGCCAAGCGGTCAGCCCAAGCCTTCATGCGCCGCGCAAACAGGATGATGCCAATACTCGCCGCACCCAAGAGGAAAAGTGCCGCACCGATGGCTTTGGGTGCAGTCTCGTCACCAAACCGCCCGGCCAGC
>JBKBNS010000028.1:0-19732 GCA_046295255.1 Glycocaulis sp. | reverse complement strand
ACGCTACGGCCAGACGGTCAGGCCGCGCGCACGCGACCGGGCCATCGACGGGCCGAAGGCGGACCAGGTCCAGGGGCGTATGGTGCTCGGACAACTCACGAGACCCCCTGTAAGCAGTTAACCCAATCCGGCATCGTCACCTCCGCCGGGACTGCGCATTTAGGGCCTCCAAACTGCGCTGTAAAGGGAAATTGCACAGCGCAGGAAAAGACATGCTGCAACCGGTGCCGGAGAGGGTGGCACTAGAGCCTCCCTGTGGCATAACACGTCTAAGTGCCAGGGCCAAAAAACGGCCCGCACAAGGGGTGGCAAAGGGGCGTTCATGGCAGAGCTGCAGCCTGCCCTGTCAGTGGACAGGGTGACGAAGACCTACGGGGCGGCAACGGCCCTGTCATCGGCGAGCCTCACGGTTGCGCCCGGCGAGATGGTGGCGCTGATTGGCGCGTCCGGCTCGGGCAAGTCCACCCTGCTGCGTCTGGCTTCGGGCCTTGTTCTGGCCGATGCCGGCTCCGGCGCGATCCGCCTGTTCGGCGAAAAGGTGCAGGAGAATGGCAAGCTCTCGGCGCGTGTGCGCCGGGCGCGCGCGAAGGTCGGCTTCATCTTCCAGCAGTTCAATCTCGTCAACCGCGCCACCCTTTATGCCAACGCCATGCTGGGTTCGCTCGGCCAGATTTCCGCCTGGCGCGGCGCCACGGGCAGCTTTCCGAACGATGTGCGCAAGCGCGCCATGGAGGCGCTGGAACGGGTTGGTGTTGCCGATCATGCAGGCAAGCGCGCGGCAAACCTGTCGGGCGGCCAGCAGCAGCGCGGCGCCATCGCGCGCGCTTTGGTCCAGCAGGCGGAAGCCATCTTTGCCGATGAACCCATCGCTTCGCTTGATCCGGTCTCGGCCCGGCGCGTCATGCGTCTGCTGGCGGAGCTGAACGAGCAGGACGGCATGACGGTCGTAGTGACGCTCCATCAGGTCGATTACGCGCTGAAATACTGCCGCCGGGCCGTGGCGCTCAAGGCCGGGCAGATCATCTATGACGGGCCGATATCGGGGCTGACCAGAGAGCGCCTGATCGAGATCTATGGCGATGAATACCGCGATGTGATGGATGAGGAGCCGGTGCGCGCATGAGCTTCCTCCTTCGCCTGCTTGCTCTTGTCAGCATCGCCCTGACGGCCCCTGCAGCGCTCGCACAGGAGCGCGAGCGCATTGTCTTCTCCGTCATCTCCACCGAGCAGACAGAGGCCGTGGAGGCCCTGTGGCTGCCCTTCGTGGAGGCTATGGAGGAAGAGACAGGGCTCGATATCGAGCTGGTTTCGGCCATCGACTATGCCGGCGTGATCGAAGCCATGCGCTTTGGTCAGGTTGATGTGGGCTGGTTCTCCAACCTCTCCGGTCTGCAGGCGATTCGCCTCGCCGACGCCGAGGTGTTCGCCAAGACACTCTATCCGGGCGGGCAGGAGGGCTATCGCTCGGTCATCCTCGTCCGCGAGGAAAGCCCGATACGTACGCTTGATGACCTCTTGGTGTGCGATGGATCGCTGTCGTTTGCGCTGGGTGATCCCAACTCCACCTCCGGCACGCTGGTGCCGCTGGCCTATATCTTCGCGCCGCGCGGGATAGACCCGCAGAGCTGCTTTGCCCAAGTGACAAACGCCAATCACGAACAGACCGCGCTCGCCGTGGTCAATGGCTTCGTGGATGCGGGCACCAACAACACGACCAATCTGGATCGTCTGCGCCAGACCCGCCCCGAGGCGCTGGCGGGCCTGCGTATCCTGTGGTCCTCACCGCTGATCCAGACTGACCCGATCATCTGGCGGCGTGACCTGCCCGAAGAGGTGAAGTCGGAGCTGTTTGCCTTCTTCCTCACCTATGGCTTCCGCGGCGATGCCGAACAGCGCGCGCGTGAGCAGGCGGTGCTGGAAACCCTGTTCCTGGGCGGCTTCCTGCCTGCCACCGACGAGCACGTGTTGCCGATCCGCCGTCTTGAGCTGATGCGTGACCTTGCCGAGACACAAGCCAGCGAGGCGCTCGAAGAAGGTGAGCGCACCGCCCGTCTGGAGCAGATCGAGCTCGCCATGCGTGATCTGGCCGTCGAGGAGCGCCGCGTCGCCGTGCGCGAGCTCGCCTCTGACATGATTGATGCCCGAACGCGGCTCGGGACCGACGAGGCCGGGGCGTCCGCCGACATCACCCGGCTGGTGGCCGAGTTCCTGGCCGCCCAGCCGCGCATCGAGGTGGAACGCCGCATCCGCCGGGTGACCACCGGTGAGCTGACGCGCGGCCTCATCGCGCTTGGCGCAGGGTTGGTCCTTTTCGGCGTCATGCTCTACCGCTCGCGCCCGCCGCGCTTCGGCCCGTCGCGCCTTCTGTCCGATCGCCTGATCGATGCGGCTATCTGGTCGGGCCTGTTCGGCCTTCTGATCTGGAGCTTCTGGCCGGCGGAGATGTTCAAGCTGCCGCTTCTGGGCAGTAATGCGCCGCGCATGGGCGAATACATTGCCGGCTTCTTCCAGCTCGATCTGGATGGCTGGGAGACCTATGCCCGCCAGACCCTCATTACCGTGCAGATTGCGCTGTGGGGCACGGTGGTGGCCGTGATTGCAGCCATTCCGTTCGGCCTCATGGCCTCGCGCAATATCGCACCGGTCTGGATCGTCCAGCCGGTACGCCGCCTGATGGATGCGTTCCGCGCGATCAACGAGCTGGTGGTGGCCGCCATCTTCGTGGCCGCGGTCGGTCTTGGCCCGTTTGCCGGGGTGATGGCGCTGGCGCTGCACACCACAGGTGTCCTCGCCAAGCTCTTCTCCGAAGCGGTGGAAGCCATTGATGACGGCCCTGTGGAGGGCGTGCGCGCCACCGGCGCAGGGCCGGTGAACGAGGTGGTGTGGGGCGTGATCCCGCAGGTCATCCCGCTCTGGGCGTCCTATGCGCTCTACCGGTTTGAATCCAACACCCGTGCGGCCACCATTCTCGGCCTTATCGGCGCGGGCGGTATCGGCCAGGTGCTGATCCAGAACATCCGCTCGTTCGAGTACGGCAAGACCGCGACCATCCTGCTGATCATCATCGCGGCGGTGACGGCGGTTGACCTGATCTCGCAAATGCTGCGGCGGCGTCTGGTCTAGGCTGCTTGGGTGAGGGGTGTCACAGGACTGACATGTTTCTGTGTCCTTCCTGACATGGAGTTGTGACAATAGCGGTCCCATACCGGTTTCCAGCCAGTCCCGAAGGGATGACCCATGAAACTTGCCGCTCTGACCTGTGTGTCCGCCGCCGTACTTGCCCTGTCGCTGAGCGCGGGCGTCGAGGCGCAATCGCGCGATTCCATACGGATTGTGGGCTCCTCCACCGTCTTCCCCTTCACCACCGCAGCGTCGGAGAATTACGGGTCGACCTCGGGGTTTCGCACCCCGGTGGTGGAATCAACCGGTACCGGCGGGGGTATGAACCTGTTCTGCGCAGGTGTGGGCCTGCGCCACCCCGACATTACCGGCGCCTCCCGGCGCATGCTGGCCAGCGAGTTCGAGCTGTGCCGGCGCAATGGCGTGACCGCGATCACCGAAATTCCGATCGGCTTTGACGGCATCGTCATCACCCGTGCGGCGGGCACGCCCTCGATCGATTTCGAGCGCAAGGAGCTGTATCTTGCGCTCGCTGCCACCATCCCCATGCCCGTGGATGACGCCGGAGCGCCGGTATTCAGCGCGGCGGGCCAGTTGCTTTCAGGCCGCGATTTCAACGATGTGGCGGCCTACTCCTGCGAGGCCTTCATTCCCAACCCGCACCGGCGCTGGTCGGACGTGTCCAACGAGCTTCCCTCCGACCGGATCGAGGTGATCGGCCCGCCCCCGACCTCGGGCACGCGTGACAGCTGGATCGAGCTTGCCATCCAGCCGGGTGCGCGCCAGATCGAATGCCTTGATGCGCTGCGCGGCAGCGACCGCAACCGGTTCGAGGAAATCTCCAGCCGCCTGCGCGAGGATGGCCCGTGGATTGATGGCGGCGAGAACGACAACGTGATCGTCCAGACGGTCGCCAATTCCGGCACGGCCTTCGGCGTGTTCGGCTATTCCTATCTGGAGCAGAATACCGACCGGCTTTCCGCCGCCACCATTGAGGGCGTGGAGCCGGAATATGATGACATCTCCGAGGGTGTCTATCCGATCGCCCGCTCGATGTATGTCTACATCAAGAACCAGCATGTCGCGGCGGTGCCGGGTATTGCGGAATGGGTCGAGGAACTCACCAGCGAGGACGCGTTCGGCCCGTTCGGCTATCTCGCTGATCGCGGGCTGGTGGCGCTGCCTGAATCCCGGCGCAATGCGGTGCGTGAACGCGCCCGTGCCCTGACCCCGATCACGGGTATCGACTAGGCATTCCTCACGCCCGGCAGGCAATATCAACGCCACGTTAAGCGATTTACCCTTACCCTTCAGGCAATCGCGGGCATGTGCCCGCGTGCTTGAGGGGCCTGCCGCGTGTCATGATAGGACGTCCCGTCACCTATCACCGTCTTTCCCAGGACGAGGTGGATAGTATCTGTCAGCGTCATGCGAACCTGTTGCAGGGGCGCATGAATGGCGCACGTGCGAGTTTTGCCTACAAGGTGATCGAGGGGCTGGACCTGTCGGGCCGCAATCTCACCGATGCCGATTTTTCCGGAGCGGTGCTGGCGGGCGCGAACCTGGCCGGTGTCAATTTCACCAGCGCCAACCTGTTTGCCGCTGATCTGCGCCGGGCCAATCTGGCCGGGGCGACCCTGCGCCGGGCCGATATGCGCGGAGCCATCCTGCGCGGGGCCAATCTGACGGGTGCGGACCTCAGCCAGGCGGACCTGCGTGAGGGGGCCATCGCGCAGGTGGACCGGGAAAAGGGCCTTGCCATCATCACCCATGAGCAGCGCCCGAACGAGGCCGTCGAGGCCAATTTCTCGGGCGCCAATCTCAGCAATTCGAAAATGACCGGCGCGATTGCGCAGCGGGCGGACTTCTCTGACGCGGTGCTGATCGGCGCGCGCATGCAGCGGGCAAACCTGCGCGGCTCACGCTTTCCCGGTGCCAATCTGGAGGGCGCGGACCTTTCCGGTGCTGACCTCACCGAAGCCGATCTGACCCATACCGTGCTGATCGGCACCAAGATGGACAGCGCCCGTACGCGCGGCATGCGCACTGACGGCGCGCTCACCGATGCGCCCACCGGGCCTGAACTTGCAGCCGATGCCGACAAGACGGCCAAGGCGCTCGAAGCCCATGCGCGCTGGTGCGAGACCGGCGGCGCTGAAGGCGCGCCTTCCACCTTTGACGGGGCCGACATGCGCGGGCTGAAGACGCTTGCAGGGCGCAATCTCACCGCCATCCAGGCGCGCGGAGCGACGCTCTACGGGCTTGATCTTGGGGGCGCCCAGTTGCAGGGCGCGCGTCTGGAAAAGGCCGATCTGCGCATGGCGTGCCTGCGCGGTGCGGATTTGCGCGGCGCGGACCTGACCGGTGCCAAGCTGAACAATGCTGATCTGAGGGGTGCGAAAATCGGCGCGCTCCTGCTGCCGGGTGACCGCAAGCTGGCAGCATGTCTGGCGGCGGCCGTGCTGCGTTATGCCGAGCTTGAGGACGCCGATCTGCGCGACCTCAATGCGACCGGGGCGGATTTCTCCTACGCCAATCTTGCCAATGCCGATGTGCGCCGCGCCCGGTTCAACGGGTCATGCTTTACCGGCACACGCCTGCCGCGCGCCTTCCGCGACCATGCCGGCGACTTTGCCGGTGCGGTCGATCTCAGCGCTGCCTAGGGTCTGCTTTCGCTAGCATCCGCGTCTATGGCGCCGTGGCAGTGCTTGTACTTCTTGCCAGAGCCGCACGGGCAGGGCGCGTTGCGCTGTACCCGGCCCCAGGTGGAGGGATCGGCGGGATTGATCGTGGCCGCCGCGCTGCGGGTGGCCGCAGGTGCCCGGGACGGTGCCGCACCGGCAGGACGCGGCGCTGCGCCGTCGCCATTCACCGGCTGCCCTGTCAGCGGATCAACGCGGGAGGCCTGCATGTTCTGGGGTTCGCGCGGCATGGCGGGCGGCGGGGCTGCCGGTTCCACACGGATCGAGGACAGGATGCGCGTCGTCTCGAAGCGCAGATCGTCCAGCAGGCCTTCAAACAGGGAGAAGGCCTCGGTCTTGAACTCGTTGAGCGGATCACGCTGCGCATAGCCGCGCAGGCCGATCACCGAACGCAGCGCGTCGAGCTGATGCAGGTGCTCGCGCCAGTTATGATCGATGGTCTGAAGCAGGATCTGCTTCTCGATACGGCGCATCAGCTCAGGGCCGGTATTGGCGGCCTTCTCGGCATAGGCCTCGTCGGCGGCCTTAAGGACGCGCTCGAGGATTTCCTCGTCGGCAATGCCGTCTTCAGCGGCCCATTCCTTGATCGGCAGCTGCAGGGCGAAGTGCTGCTCCACCTCATTGGCAAGCCCTTCCACGTCCCACTGGTCGGCATAGGCGCGCGGCGGGATGTGGCGGGCAACAAGGTCCTCGGCGCACTGATGGCGCATGTCCTTGACCACGTCGGTGACGTTCTCGGCTTCCATGAACTCGATGCGCTGCTCGAAGATCGCCTTGCGCTGATCGTTCATCACATCGTCGTATTTGAGGATGTTCTTGCGGATGTCGAAATTGCGCTGCTCGACCTTTTTCTGCGAGGTTTCCACCGCCTTGGTCATCCAGGGGTGCTGGATGGCTTCGCCTTCCTTCATCCCCAGCGTGCGCATGATCCCGTCAAGGCGCTCCGGCGCGAAAATGCGCAACAGATCGTCCTCGACCGAGATGAAGAATTGCGAGCGGCCCGGATCGCCCTGACGGCCTGAACGGCCGCGCAGCTGGTTGTCGATCCGGCGCGATTCATGGCGCTCGGTGCCGATCACATAGAGACCGCCCGCTTCCAGCGCGGCCTTCTTCTTGGCGGCGACATCAGCCTCGATTTCCTTGCGGCGCGCATCGATCACGGCCTCGTCCGGCTCCCGGCCGGCGGCCTTCTCTGCGGTCAGCCATTCGTTCAGGCTGAACTCTGCATTGCCGCCCAGCTTGATGTCGGTGCCGCGCCCGGCCATGTTCGTGGCGATGGTCACCGCGCCGGGAACGCCCGCCTGCGCGATGATGGACGCCTCCTGCTCGTGATAGCGCGCATTGAGCACCTGGTGCTGGATCTTCTCCTTTTTCAGGAGTTCGGAGAGCACTTCGGACTTCTCGATCGATACCGTGCCCACAAGGATGGGCTGGCCGCGCCCGTTGGCTTCCTTGATGCTGTCGATGATGGCCTTGTATTTCTCTTTGGCCGTCCGGTAGAGCTCGTCATCCCCGTCAAGGCGCTGGACAGGCCGGTTGGTGGGAATTTCCACCACGTTCAGGCTGTAGATGCCGGCAAATTCCTCCGCCTCGGTGGCGGCGGTGCCGGTCATGCCGGCGAGCTTCTTGTACAGGCGGAAATAGTTCTGGAAGGTAATGGAGGCCAGCGTCTGGTTTTCGGGCTGGATCTCCACATTCTCCTTGGCCTCGATGGCCTGGTGCAGGCCATCGGAGAGCCGCCGCCCGGTCATCATCCGCCCGGTGAACTCGTCAATGAGCATCACCTTGTCCTCGCGGACGATATAGTCCTTGTCCTTCTGGAACAGCTTGTGGGCTTTCAGCGCCTGATTGAGGTGGTGAACGGTGGCGATGTTCTCCACATCGTAGAGATCGCCCTCTTCCAGGAGGCCCTGCTCGCGCAGGAGCTGCTCGACGCGCTCGGTACCGTCCTCGGTGAAGGTGACCTGCCGGTTCTTCTCGTCGAGCGTGTAGTCTTCCTCGCTCAGCAGCGGGATCAGCTTGTCGATGGTCTTGTAGAAATCCGAGCGGTCATCGGTGCGCCCGGAGATGATCAGCGGCGTGCGCGCCTCGTCGATGAGGATGGAGTCCACCTCGTCGACGATGGCGTAGGCGTGGCCGCGCTGCACCATCTCGCGGCGCGTGTACTTCATGTTGTCGCGCAGATAGTCGAAGCCGAGCTCGTTATTGGTGCCGTAGGTGATGTCGCAGGCATAGGCCCGGCGGCGCTCCTCATCCATCATCTGGTTCAGGATCACGCCCGTGGTCATGCCAAGGCGCGCAAACACCCGGCCCATCCATTCAGAGTCGCGCTGGGCGAGGTAGTCATTGACCGTGACGATATGCACGCCCTTGCCGGGCAGGGCGTTCAGATAGGCGGCGAGGGTGGAGACCAGCGTCTTGCCCTCACCGGTCTTCATCTCGGCAATGCCGCCCTCGTGCAGCACCATGCCGCCCATGAGCTGCACATCGTAATGGCGCTCGCCAAGGGCGCGCTTGGCGGCCTCGCGGGTGGCGGCGAAAGCTTCGGGAAGCAGCTGCTCCAGGCTCTCCCCCTTCTCCAGCCGCGCCCTGAATTCGCCGGTTTTTGCCTTCAGAGCCTCGTCGTCCAGCGCCTGGAAGCTTGGCTCGAGCGCATTGATCTGTTGGACTCTGGATGAGAAGCTGCGGATCGTCCGGTCATTGGAGGAGCCGAGGAGCTTGCGGGCGAAAGAAAGCATGTTTTATCAGCCGTCGCGGGGCGAAATGGGTGATCAGGCGGCCCGGCCGGTGTAAATGGCAGGCGCGCCCGTTTGGCGCTGGCCCTTGAGCAGCGCGCTTGGGATCAGGGACTTAAGGAGGCAGGCATAGTGTGTCAATCAAACCGGGTGGCAAGACACTGCGCCAGGGCTGCAAGTGTTGCATGCGTGGTGCTGGCACTGGCCGCATGTGCGCCTGAAGGACGCAGGGAAGGCCGCGCCGCCGAACCTGATCCGGTCAACGAAACCCGCGTGGATGTTCTGGCGCGTTTCCTTGCCGTGGAACCGGCCAGCGCCGATGACCAGATCGCGGCCGAGGTCGGGGCAACGATGATCTATGCCTCCGATGTGCGCCGGGAGATTGCCGCGCGCGGCCTGCACGAGAATCCGGCAGGCGTGGCGATGGCCGATCCGGTATTCCAGCAGGTGCTCTCGGAGCTGGTGGAGCAACGCCTGCTGGCGCTGGAAGCGCTGCGTCGCGGGCTCGACCGGGATGTGGAGGCGCGCCGCCGCCTTGCCGCTGCCGAGGAGCGCATTCTGGGCAATATCCTTGTCGAGACGGTGGTGGCCAATGCCATCACCGAGGAGGCGATCGAGCGCATTTACGAGGAGCAGAACCGCCTCGCCCCGCGCGTGGAGGAAGTGCGCGCGCGTCACATCCTTGTGACCACCCAGGAGGAGGCCGACGAGGTGGCCCGCCTTCTGGCAGAAGGCGGGGATTTCGCGCAGCTCGCCCGGCAGGTCAGCCAGGATCCCGGCACGCGGCTGGATGGCGGCGATCTGGGTTATTTCACCCGCGACGGGATGATCGCGGCGTTCTCCGAAATGGCTTTTGCCACCGCCACGGGCGAGGTGTCCGCGCCCTTCCAGACCGAATATGGGTGGCATGTGGTCACCGTGACCGACCGGCGCCTGCAGCCCCGCCCCGGCCTTGATACCTTGCGCGGCAATATCGTGCGCTTCCTGACGCTGGAGGGTATCCAGATGCTTCTGGATACCGTGCGTCAGAGCTATCCGGTGACCCGTTCAGGTGTGCCGGCGCCCTCCCTCATCCGAGGCGGCTCTGCCGTGCCCGAACCCGGCTCGGCGCCGGGCGAGGACGAGGACGACGCCGAAGAGGAGGAGGCTGACGGGGATGACGCCGGCGAGCCGTGGCGTTAATCGCGCCTCAACCGTGTTCTCACACCGCGCCTTAAGGAAAGTGAGCCATAATGCGTAATCAGGAAGCCGGGCTGTTGCTGGTGGCGGCGTGTGCGCTTGTGGACCCTGATGGCAGGGTGCTGATCGCGCAGCGGCCGGACGGCAAGGCTCTTGCGGGTTTCTGGGAGTTTCCCGGCGGCAAGATCGAGCCGGGCGAACATCCCGAAGGGGCCATCGTGCGGGAGCTGCGCGAGGAGCTGGGAGTTGAGCCATGCGAGCGGTGTCTGCAGCCTTTCGCCTTTTCGTCCCATCCCTTGCAGGACGGGCGCCATCTCCTGATGCCGCTTTATGTGTGCCGCAAATGGGACGGGTTTCCCGATCCGAAAGAGGGCCAGCGCATCGCCTGGGTCATGCCGCGCGATCTGAACAGTTACCGCCTTCTGCCTGCCGACATTCCGCTGGCCGCAGAGCTGCGCGACCGGCTCTGATCACCGACACGCGCGGCGCCACGGCCATCGAGTATGCGCTGCTGGCCGGCCTCATCGCCATTGCCATCATCGCAGCCCTGTCGGTTCTGGGCGGCGGCAATGAGGGCATGTGGACCAATATCCAGACCCAGGTGAGCGAGGCCATGGGCGGCGGCGAGGGCGGCTAGCCTGCCTGCCCCTGTCAGACGTGCGGCAGCCACATGATCATGGCGGCGGCAAACCCTCCAAACACTGTCAGGCCTGCCAGAGCGGTGATGAGAGCCGCGATGGCGAGCTTGGCTCCCGCCTTCTGCCCGTCGCCAGCGCGCAGATAGAGCTCGTACACTGCCAGCGGCAGGAGGAATGAGGCAAAGCCGAAAAAGACGCCTGCCGGGCCATCCAGACGGTCGCCCAGCCAGAGCGGGGCCTGATGGAACATGATCCAGCCGGAAATCATGATGCGCAGGAACCAGACCCCGCTGACCGCCAGAAATAGCCGCGTCGCCCAGCGCCGGTGAATATCGATCCGGCGGGCCATGGCGTGGCGCACGGTGAAGGCGGCGAAAATCAGGATGAGCACGCCATTGAGCGAGATGGAGATATCGTTGGAGAGGCCGCTGGCCGCCGGGCGCGTCCAGGTCAGGAACAGACCCGCGAGCGAAATGATAACGGCCAGGGTGAGATAGACCCTGCCATTCCAGCGGTGAAAGGCCGGAAACCGGTTGCGGATTTGCGGGGTAAGCTGGGCCAGCCCGCCAAGCGTGATCAGGCACGCCAGCAGCACATGGGCCATCATGGCGGCATTGCCCGCAGGGTCGCCCTCGATATGCCCGTTGCGCATGATGAGGTTCCACACCGCGCTGTCACCGCGTAGCGTGCCGGTGCCGTACAGTGTGCGGCAATGTAGAAGGCGAAGAGAAGCTGGAAGGCGGCGGCGGTGACGAACCAGAGCGCGGCCGAACCTTGCAGCAGGCGTGCGGGCAGCCCGCCGGGCGGAGTCTGAGGAGTCATGGTTTTGTTATCCTTGAGTTATCGGCCAGCCACGAGCTTATCGCCGCGCAGGTGGCACGCCATGACCGGACGTATCGCGGGCATGATCCCCGGACACAGCACGGGCGCTCGCCGTTGAGCGGGCCGACGGTTGCTGCCGGGTATGCCGCTACGCTGGTGGACTTTGCCCAGCGGAGTGGTGCCAGCCGCCACGCGCTGTTGCAGGCTGCGGGCATCGCCCCTGACAGCCTTGCCGATCACGATGCCCGCATCGCGTTCGAGCGCTATGTGGCCCTGATGCGCGCGGCCAAGGCGATGACGGGCGATCCGGCCCTGGCGCTGCGCTTTGGCGCGGCAGTGGACCTGTCGGACATCTCGATACTGGGCCTGATCTGCCTGGCGTCGGAAACCATGCTGGACGCGTTCGCCCAGATGAACCGCTATGGTCAGCTGGTGGTGGAGGCAGCCAATGCCGATGGCGGCGAGCGCTTCTCCCTGCAACGCAAGGGCGGTGCCTTGTGGCTGGTGGATAACCGGGTGATCCCGCCGGACTTTCCCGAACTGGTGGAAACCAGCTTTGCCCTGATGGTCAGCGGCACGCGCCGTTTTGGCGATACGCCCTTCGTGCACGAGGTGCAGCTTAGCTATCCAAATCCCGGCTATGCCGGCGTGTATCAGGAGATTTTCCGCGCGCCGGTAAGGTTCGCCGCGAACTGGAACGCCATGCGGATCGACGAGGCGTGGCTCTCCCACACCATTGCCGAGCAGCCGCGCTATGTGTTCGGCGTACTCGCCGCCCATGCCGACCGGATGCTGGAGCGGATTGGGCAAGGGCAGAGCCTGCGCGCGCGCGTGGAGGCCGCCATGCTGCCCGTCCTGCACACAGGGCAGGTCTCTGCGCAGACGGTCGCACGCCAGCTCGGCATCAGCCGCCAGACGCTCTATCGCCGCCTGAAGGCGGAAGGGACGAGCTTTGAGCAGGTGCTCGACGCGCTGCGCCATCAGCTCGCCCTGCATTATCTGGCCGGACGCAAGGTGTCGGTGAAGGAGACGGCCTATCTGCTCGGCTTTTCCGATCCGGCGGCGTTTTCACGAGCGTTCAAGCGCTGGACGGGCAATCCGCCCAGCGTGGTGAAAGGGTAGGGCATGCGGTTTGGCCGAAATTTGCCGATTGCGGTGCTGGCCGGCGCGTTGCTGATTGCCGTGATGATACCGGCGGCGGCCTGGCTCTTTTTCAAGCCCATCCGGATCATCGCCCCTGAGCTGAATGGCGTTACCTGCGCCGGGCCGGTCTGTGTGGACGATATCGCGGCCCTGCCCACGGCAGAACAGCTCTATGGCGAAGGGATGGCGAACGTCGCCGCCAAGCTTACCGCGCTGAACCGTCCGCCGCGCGCCGTCTTCTGCTCGACGCGCGCATGCTATCGCGCGTTCGGGGGCAGGGGCGCCGGTGTAGCCGTGTTTGATCTGGGCATCGTGATCGCGCCCCATGCCTGGCAGACATATATCGTGGAGCATGAGCTGATACACATGTTGCAGGCGCAGGAGCTTGGCCTGCTGGGGCGCGAGCGCACGCCTATCTGGTTCAAGGAAGGCATGGCCTTTCATGTCAGCGATCCGCCGCCGGGCGGCCTGCCGGACTATGCGCAAGGCTGGGCCGGGCAGTACCGCGAATGGGAGGCCCGCGTCGGCCGGGAGAATGTGTGGGAGGCCATACGCGCGGAGTGAGGCAGATTAGCCGCCCGCCTTCTCACCCGCCCCCGTCTCCTTCACCCCCAGCGCGTCCGCGAGGCGGACTTTCGCCGAGCCGGGGCGCAAGGGCTTGGGCTGGCTCTCATGGGGTGCCCATCCCGCTGCGTGCAGGATTTCAAACTTAGCCGGAATGCGCCCATCGGGTTCGGCGAAGCGCTCGGCGTAAACTTGCGCGGTCTTCACGAAGAATTGCCGGTGGACGGGCGTGCGCGAGCGGCTCGCGAGCACGCTCGTTTCGCCCATGCGGCGCAGATCGCGCATCAGCACAAAGGCATTGCCATAGCGCACGGTGAGCCGGTCGACGTCCGATACCGGCATGGCAAAGCCCGCCCGCGCCAGCAATCCTGCAAGGTCCACCGTGTCGGCGAAGGGCGAGACGCGCGCCGACACCTGGCCGTATATCTCGTCCTCGGCGGCCATGAGGGACTGGCGCAGCTCTGTCAGGGTCGCTCCGCCCAGCATGGCGCACGCAAAGAAGCCATCGGGCTTCAAGGCCCGGTTGATCTGGATCAGCGCGCCGACAAGATCATTCGTCCAGTGCAGGGAGAGGCAGGAGAGGACGAGATCGGCGCTTTCGTCGGCTATCGGCAGGCGCTCCTCGTCCATCGCCAGCGCCGCGCCTTCAAAGCGCGCTGCCATGGCAGGCGACAGGTCTGTCTCGATGACCGTGCCGATCTTGGCCAGCACGTCGGGCCGCTTTGCCAGAGCCCGGCCTAATGCGCCGCCGCCGCCAATCACGAGAGCCGTTTCAAACGTGCGGTTCACCGCCGCCACCCGGTCCAGCAAATCGTCCGCCGCGCGGTTGGCGAGGAAGGCGTAATCTGTGAAGCTCTTCGCCGCACGGGTCCGCCGCGCTTTCAGAAGCGCGCGGTCGAACAGGAGCGGAGGCTGGCCGGACGATGCTGTCATGGGGCCGATATGGACCGGCGGGCGCGTCAAGAAAAGCGCCGCGTCTGATCACGGCCCTTGCCGACATCATCTGGCCGCCGGTTTCGCTGCTGTCCTACGAGCCGGTCTCCGCCCATGGCCAGCTAAGCCCGGCAGACTAGTCGAAAATCACCTTCCTCGACCGGCCCTGGTGTGAGAGCTGCGGCTTTCCTTTCGAGTTCCCGGTTGGCGAAGGCGCCGTGTGCGGGCCATGCGCGGCGCGTGCGCCCGCCTTCGATACCGCCCGCTCGGCCTTCGTCTACGCGCCCGAAAGCCGCCAGCTCGTGCTGTCACTCAAACATGGCGGGCGGGTGGACGGGCTTGCTGCCTTTGGTGGCTGGATGAAGCGCGCGGGCGCCGACGTGCTGGAAGGCGCTGACCTTCTGGTGCCGGTGCCCCTGCATGGCCGCAGGCTGCACCAGCGCCGGTTCAACCAGTCGCTATTGCTCGCCCGCGCGCTGGCGAAGCTGACCGGCGTCCGCACCGATCCGCACCTGCTTCTTCGCACCCGCGCCACGCCCAGCCAGGGCGGGCAGAGCGCCAAGGGCCGCCGCCGCAATGTGGCCGGTGCCTTTGCCGTGCGTCCGGGGCGCAGGAGCGCGCTTGAGGGCACGCATATCGTCGTCATCGATGACGTTTACACCACCGGCGCGACGCTGGAGGCGTGCGCGCGTGCCCTGAAACGTGCCGGGGCGGGCCGTGTGGACGCGCTGACGCTGGCGCGCGTTGTCAAACCGGCCGATGTCATTACATAAGCGGTGAAAACCGCCCCTTGAGGAGCCCCATGACCGCGCCTGCCATCACCATCTATACCCGCCCCTTCTGCCCCTACTGCACGCGCGCGGTCGCGCTTCTGAAGGAAAAGGGTGCAGCGTTCGAGGAGATAGAGGCGGGCTTTGATCCTTCCCTGCGCGCCGAGATGCAGGCCCGCTCCGGGCGCAACACCTTCCCGCAGGTCTTCATCGGCGAGACCCATGTGGGCGGCTGTGATGATCTCTTTGCGCTGGATCGCTCAGGAAGGCTTGATCCCCTGCTTGCCGGGGCGGCATGAGCCAGACCGCGATTGCCCTTGTCCAGATGCGCTCCGGCACGGACCCGCAGCGCAATATCGAAGACGCCGAGCGCATGATCCGCGAGGCGGCCTCTGGCGGGGCAAAGCTGGTCCTGACGCCGGAGGTCACCAATCTCGTCCAGAAGGACGCTACAGCGCTGTTTGCGACCCTGCGCACCCCTGAGGCTGATCCGGGCGCGCAGCGCCTCTCAGCGCTAGCTCACGCGCTCAAAATCGACATTCTGGCGGGCTCCATGGCCTTCCTTGGCGAAGATGGCCGGGCGGTCAACCGCTCCATGCTGTTCGGGCCGGATGGGGCGCGCAAAGCCCATTACGACAAGATCCACATGTTCGACGTGGCGCTTGGTCAGGGCGAGGTCTGGTCGGAAAGTACGAACTATAAGCCCGGCAATCGCGCGGTCATCGCCGACGCGGCGGGCATCAAGCTGGGCCTCACCATCTGTTACGACGTACGCTTCGCCTATCTCTACCGCGCACTGGCGATTGGAGGGGCAGAGGCGATTGCCGTGCCCTCCGCCTTCACCCGCCCGACCGGCAAGGCGCACTGGGAGATACTCCTGCGCGCCCGCGCCATCGAGACGGGCAGCTTCATCCTTGCGCCCGCTCAGGGCGGCCATCATGCCGACGGCCGCAATACATGGGGCCGCTCCATGGTGGTCGGCCCGTGGGGCGATGTGGTGGGTGTGCTGGATCATGACGAGCCGGGCATTCTCCATGCCGAAATCGATGTCGAGGATGTTTACTTGGCGCGTCAGCGCATCCCGGCGCTCAAGGGCGGGCGGGAGTTCACCGGCCCATGATCCGCTATGCCCTGCAATGCGATGAGGGCCACCGCTTCGAGGCCTGGTTCTCCTCCAGCGAGGATTACGAAAAGCAGGAGGCGCGCGGGCTCGTCGAGTGCCCGCACTGCGGTTCGGTCGCCGTCACGCGCGCGGTGATGGCCCCAGCGGTGCGCACCGGCAAAGGCCGTGAGATGAGCACCAATGGCGAGCCGGATTTTGAAGCCGTCGCCCGGAAGGTACGCGCCCATATCCGCAAGAATTTCGACTATGTCGGCCCGGACTTCGCAGCCGAGGCCCGCGCCATCCATGAGGGCGAAAAGCCCGAACGCCTCATCTATGGCGAGACGACGCCGGAAGAGCGCGCAAAGCTGGCTGAAGACGGTGTGCCCTGCGCGCCTTTGCCAGAGCCCTTTGCACCCACCCCGCCCAAGAAGGCGAATTGAGCCCCGTCACCTTGCCGAACGGGCCGGAGCGTGATGCAGTCCGGCACAATCACGCCGCTGAGCTAAAGCGCGCATCCGGGGACAGTCATGGTCATCAATATCGTTGTCGCGATCGGCATTCTCATCACGGTCGTCACCGCCGTGCCGGTCTTCACCCAGATGCGCAAGCACCCCAAAGGGCTGCACATCCTGTTCTTTGCCGAGATGTGGGAGCGGTTTTCCTACTATGGCATGCGCGCCCTCCTCATCTTCTACCTGACCCAGCACTTCCTCTTCGATGACGGGTTCGCGAGCACGCAGTACGGCGCTTACACCTCGCTTGTGTATCTCCTGCCGCTGATCGGCGGCTTCGTGGCGGACCGGTATCTTGGTACCCGCAAGGCCATTGCATACGGCGCTTTGCTGCTGGTGGCCGGTCACCTCGCCATGGGGATTGAGGGGCGGCCTGCGCAGGAAGAGCTGCGCTATGAGGGCGCGGCCTACACGCTGGTCGCCGAAGGGCGCGGGGGCTTGCGCACCGTGCAGCTGGAGATCGATGGCGGGCTCTACAGCTTCTCGGCCAATCGCGAGGGTGATCTTGTCATCGCAGGCCTTCCGGAGACGGCGAGCCTGCCCGCTCTCCTGCCCTCCGGCAGCTTCGAGACCGAAGTGACCTACCGCGATGGCCGCGGCCTTGCGATCCTCTACCTCGCCCTGTCGCTGATCATCATGGGCGTCGGTTTCCTCAAAGCGAACATTTCTTCAATCGTCGGCCAGCTTTACGAGGAGCATGATCCGCGCCGCGATGGAGGGTTCACGCTCTACTATTACGGCATCAATCTGGGAGCGTTCTGGGCCGCCATTCTATGCGGTCTGCTGGGCGAAACGGTCGGCTGGTGGGCAGGCTTCGGCCTTGCGGGGCTTGGCATGGCGCTGGGGTGGATCGTCTTCGTGCGCGGACGCCTCACCTTCTTCCTGCCCGGCAAGAACCAGATCGCGGAGGTCGGCAATCCGCCGGACCCGGCAGCCCTGAAAGCGCGCGTGCTGGGCCCGCTGAACCGCGAGAGCGTGATCTATCTGCTGGGCTTTCTCGGCGTTGGCGCGGTGTGGTTCCTCATTCAGGCTCATCAGGTCTCGCTGCCCGTTCCCGGCCTTGGCGGGATAGATGCGATGCTGCTCCTGCTGATCGCCGGAGCGGGCGTCTTCATGGGCTACATGATCTGGTACATGGGCAAGCATTGCAGCGCGCATGAGACCCAGCGCCTCATCCTTGCGCTTATCCTGATCGCGGTGTCGGTGGTGTTCTGGGCGCTGTTCGAACAGGCCGGTTCCTCGATGAACCTCTTTGCCGCGCGCAATACCAATCTGGAGCTATCGGCAGAGCGCCTGATCGCGCTTGGCCCTGTCACGCTCGACATGACGCTGACCGCCTCGCAGACCCAGTCCTTCAATTCCGGCTTCATCCTGATCTTCGCACCGGTCTTTGCCGGGCTGTGGGCGTTCCTCGCAAAGATGCAGCGCAATCCCAACACGCCGCTGAAATTCGCTCTGGCCCTCGTGCAGGTGGGCCTCGGCTTTCTGGTGCTGGTCTGGGGCGTGCAGTTTGCGGACGACAATTTCCGCGTGCCGCTCTTCTTCCTGGCGCTGGCTTATCTCTTACACACAACCGGCGAGCTCTGCCTCTCGCCGGTGGGTCTCTCGGCCATCACCAAGCTGTCACCGGCGGCGGTGGTCAGCTTCATGATGGCCGGCTGGTTCCTCTCCAGCGCGTTTGCGCAATATGTCGGCGGCCTGATTGCGGCCCTGACCGCGACCGACACCGTGGCCGGGCAGGTGCTGGATCCTGAACGCGCGCTGGCAGGCTATGCAGAGGTGTTCGGCGTGATCGGGCTGGTCGGCATCGGGCTCGGCCTCGTCATGGGCGTGTTCAGCTTCGCGCTGAAAAAGCTTGGCCATGGCCGGGCCGAGGACCAGCTGCCTGCACCCTCCGAACCCGGCCCGGAAACGCCGGTGCGCTAAAGAATCAAAACTGTTGGCGGGTGACGGGCTTCAGCCCGCCCCGCCAACGGTGATCCCGGCGATTTTCAACGTCGGCTGACCCACGCCCACCGGCACGCCCTGGCCTGCCTTGCCGCACGTGCCGACGCCGGGGTCCATCTCGAAATCATTGCCGATCATGGAGATGCGCGTCAGCGCGCTCGGCCCGTCCCCGATCAGGGTCGCGCCCTTGATCGGTTCGGCGACTTTTCCGCCGCGCACCCGGTAGGCCTCGGTGCAGCGGAAGACGAACTTGCCGGATGTGATATCCACCTGCCCGCCGCCGAAATTCGCGGCATAGATGCCGTCCTCAAGGCTTTCGAGAATCTCTTTCGGGTCGTGTTCGCCTGCCGCCATGATGGTGTTGGTCATGCGTGGCATGGGGGCGTAGGCATAGCTTTCCCGGCGGCCATTGCCGGTCGGCTCCACGCCCATCAGGCGGGCATTCATGCGGTCCTGCATGTAGCCGACAAGCACGCCGTCCTCGATCAGCACGGTGCGCCCGCCGGGCGTGCCTTCATCATCGATGGTGATGGAGCCGCGCCGGTCGGGGATGGTGCCGTCATCAATGACGGTGACGCCGCGCGCGGCGACCTGCTTGCCGACCCGGCCTGCAAAGGCGCTGGTGCCCTTGCGGTTGAAATCGCCTTCAAGGCCGTGGCCGACTGCCTCGTGCAGCAGGATGGCAGGCCAGCCAGCGCCCAGCACCACTTCCCACTCACCGGCAGGGGCATCGACCGCTTCCAGGTTGACCTTGGCGATACGCAGGGCCTCGCTGGCAAGGTGCTGCCAGCTCTCCTGATTGAGCCAGCGGGAAAATTCCGCGCGTCCGCCCGCACCGGCAGAGCCGCTTTCGCGGCGGCCATTACGCTCCACGGTCACGGACACGTTCAGCCGCACCAGCGGGCGTACGTCATGGGCCATGTGCCCGTCTGCGCGGATAATGCCGACCACGCGGCGCGAGGCGGCGAGCGAGCAGCCGACCTGAACCACTTCAGGGTCCTGCGCGCGCACCCAGGCGTCGATCTCGGCGAGCAGCTTGGCCTTGGCTTCAAAGCCCGGCTCGCTGATCACGTCGATATCGTCATAGAGCTTCACATTCGTACCCGGCGGGGGCGGGGCCATGATGCCCGTCTTGCCCTTGCGCGCGGCGGCTGCCGTCTCGCCAGCGCGTTTCAGCGCAGCGAGGCTGGTATCGTTGGAATGGGCAAAGCCGGTCGTCTCGCCGTAAACGCCGCGCAGGCCGAACCCGCGCCCGGCGTCGAAACTCGCCTCTTTCAGCCGCCCGTCATCGAAGGCGAGGGATTCAGATGCGATGGTCTCAAGGAACAGCTCGCCATCATCGGCGCCGTTGAGGCACTCGCGCAGCACATTTGAGGCGTCCCCGGCATCAAATCCGAAACCGTCAAAGGGATTGGTGGTGTCTTGCGCGGCCATGAGGGGCTCCTGTCAGGCGATACCTGCCCAACATAGGCGCGGCGCGCGCGCATATCGACCCTGCTGTCGCAGATGGTCTCGATGCTCCGGGGCCTCCGCCCCGTCGCTCCTAGCACTGGCTCGGGCGC
>JBKBNS010000027.1:0-20083 GCA_046295255.1 Glycocaulis sp. | reverse complement strand
TGCGCTCATTGCCGAGGCTGTCTCGATCCTGACCCGCGTGGAGCTGGTCAAGGGCGATGCGGTCTACATGAATGACGGCTCCTATGGCTGCCTGTTCGACATGGTGCATGCGCGCTGGAACTATCCGATGCGCGTTCACCGCGCCGATGGCACGCCCAGCGCCCAGACCGCGCCGTTCCGGCTCTATGGCCCGACCTGCGATTCCATCGATTCCATGCCCGGCCCGTATGACCTGCCCGCCGACCTGAAGGAAGGCGATGTCATCGAGTTCGGCATGCTGGGAGCGTACGGCACGGCCATGGCCACCCGGTTTAATGGCTTCGGGGATGTGGAGACTGTCACGGTTTCCGATTACCCTTGGCAATCGCTTTACGACCAGCCGGTCCTTGCACCGGCAGAGCCGCTGCCGCAGCGCGAAGGCTCGGTCGTCCCCTTCACCCGGCTGCGACGCCGCCGGCAACGCCTGATCAAGAGACGTTAGATGACCGAACAAACAAACCGTAAGGCCGAGCTGCTCTCCAGCCCGGTCGAGCATATCGATATTGCGAGCTTTGATGGCCGCGTGATCATCGATGCGTGGGAGAAGATGAGCTTCTCCAGCCGCGATGCCGCGCGCGCTGCCCGCATCCTGCAGGCGGCCGTGGCCGACAAGGACTGCTCGGTGATCCTCACCCTCGCCGGTTCGACCAGCGCAGGCGGCTGCATGCATGTGTGGCGCGACATGGTGCGCAACAACATGGTCGACGCCATCGTGGCCACCGGCGCGTCCATCGTGGACATGGATTTCTTCGAGGCGCTGGGCTTCAAGCACTATCAGGCCAAGGAGATTCCGGACGACCGGGTCTTACGCGATCTCTATATCGACCGGATCTACGACACCTATATCGACGAGGAAGAGCTGCAGACCACCGACCACACCATCGGTGATATCGCTGACAGCCTTGATCCGAAGCCGATTTCGTCCCGCGCCTTCATCAAGGCGATGGGCAAATGGCTTAGCCAGGGCAACGCCAAAAAGGAAGGCTCCCTCATCGAGGAATGCTACAAGCATGGCGTGCCGATTTTCGTGCCGGCCTTTGCCGACTGCTCGGCGGGCTTTGGCCTCGTCAAGCACCAGGTCGAGCGCATGAAGGCGAAAAAGCCCTACCTCTCCATCGACGCCGTGGCCGATTTCCGCGAGCTGACCGACATCAAGATCAAGGCCGGCAAGACGGGCCTGTTCATGGTCGGCGGCGGTGTGCCGAAGAATTTCGCGCAGGATACTGTTGTTTGCGCCGAAATCCTTGGCCACGAAGTGCCGATGCACGAATACGCCGTGCAGATCACGGTTGCCGACGTACGCGATGGCGCCTGCTCGTCCTCCACGCTGAAAGAGGCCTGCTCCTGGGGCAAGGTCGACGTCACGCTGGAGCAGATGGTGTTTGCCGAAGCCACCACTGTGGCCCCGGTCATCGTGTCGGACGTGTTCCATCGCGGCGCGTGGAAAAACCGTCCGCGCCGGCGCTTTGCGGACATGTTCGAGGATTAAGAGCTGAACCCCCGGGCGAGCTTGCGAGACCCGGGGCCGCTCTCCAGAACGCGAAAACCCCGGATGGCAACATCCGGGGTTTTTTTTATTCCTCGTCCTTCGAGACGCTCGCTTCGCTCGCCCTCAGGATGAGGGCGTAGCGTTTGATCCCTCATCCTGAGGAGGCCGAAGGCCGTCTCGAAGGGCGGGGGATCAAACCCCGGCGCACGACGTCTCTGAGGACCGTGACCCCTTTCTGGACGCCAGATCAGGCTAGACCTTCCTGACGAACTCCGCGCGCAGCACCAGGCCCTTGATGCCGGGATGGCGGCAATCAATCTCCTGCGGGTCGCCGGTCAGGCGGATGGTCTTTATTACCGTGCCACGTTTCAGCGTCTGGCCCGCGCCCTTGACCGCGAGATCCTTGATGAGTGTCACGCTGTCACCATCGGCCAGCAGATTGCCGACCGAATCGCGCACTTCCACACTGCCGGATGAGGCTGGTGCCCTCGCCGCAGCCTCTTCAGGGCTCAGCCACTCGCCGGTGGCTTCGTCGTAGACATAGTCTTCACCGTCGCCGGCCATTGCGTATTCCTTGCGCCTAGTAAGCCGCTTCCTTGAAGATCGGCTCGACAGACCCGCCCCACGGGCCGTTATAGAGCGCCAGCAGGCGTTCGGCGGGGGTGATGCCGCTCGCGGCAATCTCATCGAGATCATCAAGGAACACCGCCTCGTGCTCGCCATGATGGTTGAGGCGGGCGCGCGCTTTCAGGCCGGAGCGGGCGATGGCCAGCACCTCCTTGGCGAGGTCCTGCATCGTGCCCTTGCGGAAGGGCGCTTTCAGTCCGCAATGGGCCGCGCCGAGGCGCAGCGCCACGCGTTCTTCCGCCGTCCAGTCCTTCACCAGGTCCAGCGCGGCATTAAGGGCGGTGTCGTCATAGAGCAGGCCCACCCACAGCGCGGGCAGCGCACACAGCCGGTTCCACGGGCCGCCATCGGCCCCGCGCTGCTCCAGGAAGGTCTTCAGGCGCACTTCGGGGAAGAGGGTGGAGAGATGATCCTCCCAATCGCCCATGACGGGCAGCTCGCCCGGCAGGGCAGGCAGCCTGCCTTTGAGGAAGTCGCGGAAACTCTGCCCCGACGCATCGAGGAAACGCCCCTCGCGCTTGACGAAATACATCGGCGCATCCAGCGCCCAGTCCACATAGTGCTCGTAGGAAAAGCCTTCATCGAACACGAACTGGAGGATGCCGGTGCGGTCCGGGTCCACATCGGTCCACACATGGGCGCGATAGGAGACAAATCCGTTCGGGCGGCCATCGGCGAAGGGGGAGTTGGCAAAGAGCGCCGTGGCGATGGGCTGCAGGGCCATGGAGGCGCGGAATTTCGCGCGCATATCGGCCTCTGAGGCGAAATCGAGATTGGTCTGCACCGTACAGGAGCGGAACATCATCTGGTGGCCCAGCCCGCCGACTTTCGGCATGTAGGCCTTCATGATGTTGTAGCGGTCTTTCGGCATCATCGGGGTCTCTTCCAGAGACCATTTCGGCGAGAAGCCAAGCCCTAAGAACCCTGCGCCGATCTCGTCGGCCACTTCGCGCACTTCCTTCAGGTGCGCATTCACCTCAGCGCAGGTCTGGTGCAGGGTTTCCAGCGGCGCGCCGGAGAGCTCGAACTGCCCGCCCGGCTCCAGCGTGACCGACGCGCCCTTGCGTTTGAGCGCTACCGGCTTGCCGTTTTCCTCAATCGCCTCCCAGCCAAAGCGCGTCAGGCCCTCAAGCATCTTGCGGACCGTCGGCCCGTCGCCCTCATAGGGAAGCGGGCGATGGCCCTCCAGTGTGAAGCCGAACTTCTCGTGCTCGGTGCCGATGCGCCAGCTCTCGCGCGGCTTTTCGCCCGAGGCGAGATGGGCGATCAGCTGGTCTTTCGATTCAATGGGGGGGCCTTCGCCGCCCGGCGTGTAGGTGCCGCTCATATCGCCTCGCTGGCCTCCCGCCGGTTTGTTATGCCCGCACACTTATGAAGGCTTTTTGCGTGCGGCAAGGGCCAGCCTGCCGTTAATTTGCCCGCGCGGCGCGGATCGCCAGCAATAGCAGGTGCATCAACGCCAGTCCCCCAGCGCCGCCTGCCACAGGGTCAGCGCGGCAAGAGCCGCCGTGTCCGCCCGTAATATGCGCGGGCCGAGCGTCACGGGGCGCACGAAATCCAGCCCGCGCAGGCGATCCCGCTCCTCCGGCGCAAACCCGCCCTCCGGCCCGATCAGAATGGCCCACGGACCGCCCGTATCGGTTTCGGCGCGCAGCATCTCCGCCATGGGCATGGCCCGGCCCGCCTCGCCACCCCAAGGCCCCTCGCCCTCGCCTGCCTCATCGCAGAAGATCAGCCGGGTGGCGGCAGGCCATTGATCCAGCATCTGATCGAGAGACACCGGCTCGGCAATCTCCGGCAGGCAGAGCCGTTCGGTCTGTTCAGCCGCTTCGCGGGCAATCGCCTGGAGGCGGTCCACCCGCACCCGCTCGGACTGGGTGCGCCGGGTGATGACGGGCCGGATGCGCGCTGCGCCGAGCTCGGTTGCCTTTTCCACGATGAAATCGGTGCGCGCCTTCTTCACCGGCGCAAAGCAGAGCGTGACGTCCGGCACGCCCGCCTGCTCGCGAAGCCGCGTCGTGACCTCCAGCACCGCCGCGCGCTTTGACGCCTCGGCCAGCACGGCGCGCCACTCGCCATCCCTGCCATTGAAGACGCGCACGCCCGAGCCCTGCTCCCGGCGCATCACATTGACGAGATAGTGGGCCTGGTCCCGCTCCAGCGTGATGCGGGCGCCCGCTTCAAGCGGCGTATCAAGGAAAAGGCGCGGATCAGGGCTCATGGCCAGCGGTTTAGCGCGTGGGGCCGTGCGCGAAAAGCGCGCAGTCTATTTGCGGGACCGCCCGCCGGCGCTAAAGAGGCGGGGATGAGCAAGACCCCGCCCTCCCCTGCCGCGCGCGACCGCCGCGTGGCCGATTCCATTCCGCGCACTTTTGTGGACCGCGCGCCGGAGGGCTTGCGCCCTTATTTGCGTCTTGCCCGCTATGATCGCCCCATAGGCTTCTGGCTGCTCCTCCTGCCGTGCTGGATAGGAATGGGGCTGGCAGGTGCCCAAACGGGGCTGGGCTGGAGCAGCCTGTGGTTCGCCGCGCTGTTCGCCATCGGCGCGGTGGCCATGCGCGGGGCGGGCTGCACCTGGAATGACATCGCCGACCGTGATCTCGACGCGAAAGTGGCGCGTACTGCCGACCGGCCGCTGGCGGCGGGCACGATCAGCCTGAAGCAGGCGCTCGCCTTCCTGATCGCGCAATGCCTTGTGGGCGGGCTGGTGCTAGTCTTCCTGCCCCTGCAGGCTGCCCTGATCGCGCTGGGCGCACTGGTGCTGGTGGCGGCCTATCCCTTCATGAAGCGCATCACCTGGTGGCCGCAAGTGTGGCTGGGCCTCACCTTCAACTGGGGCGTGCTCGTCGGCTTTGCCGCTATCGGCGGGACCGACTGGACCGCCGCCCTCCTCCTCTATGCGGCCTGCGCGTTCTGGACGCTCGGCTATGACACCATCTATGCCTGTCAGGACATGGAGGATGATGCACTGGTGGGGGTGAAATCCTCCGCCCGCGCGCTGGGCGGGCTTATCCAGCCCGGCGTGGCCACCTTCTACGTCATCGCGCTGATCCTTGCCGCCCTCGCCGCGCTCCAGATCGGTGCCGGACTGGTCTTTGCGCCGGTCTTTGCCGGGTTCGCGGTCCATCTTCTCTGGCAGGCAAGCCGCCTCGATCCCGCTGACGGGACGCGCTGCCTTGCCCTGTTCAAGTCCAACCGCGAGGCAGGGCTGTTGCTCACCGCCGCCCTCGTGCTGGGCGCGCTGGGGCCGGTATAGGCACGATGATCGCCGATCCTGAGCGCTTCATTGCAGAGCACACCCGTATCGCCAGCGCGCCGCTGGTGCCCGAGCTCAATTTCCACCTCGCCGACGAGACCATTGCCATCTGGCAGAGCACCGAGGAAGCCCTCAGACGCCAAGGCCTGCCCCCGCCCTTCTGGGCGTTTGCATGGGCCGGCGGGCAGGCGCTCGCGCGCTATGTGATGGATAATCCGGACATCGTTGCAGGCCGCCACGTGCTGGACTTTGCCTGCGGCTGCGCCGTGGCCGGCATTGGCGCCGCGAAAGCCGGAGCGGCCCGCGTGGATGCCAGCGAGATTGACCCGTTCGCGGTCGCTGCCGCCCATGCCAATGCCCGCCTCAACGCGGTGGCGCTGCACGCCCGCGAGATCGATCTTGTCGGCGAGGATGGCGGCTGGGATGTCGTGCTGGCCGGCGATGTTTTCTATGAGGGGCCGGGAGCGCAACGCATCGCGGCGTGGCTTGCGGATCTGCACCGGCGCGGCTGCACGGTGCTGATCGGCGATCCGGGCCGCACCTTCCTGCCGCGCGAACAGCTTGAACCGCTGGCCCGCTATGACACGCCGGTCAGCCGCGATCTTGAGGACAAGGATGTGCGCCTTGCCCGCGTCTGGCAGTATCGCGGCTGATCGGCATCAAGTCAGTCGGCGAAAATCAGTTTTCCTGGACCGGCGTAGGCATGTACCGCAGGTGGTCACTGACTTCCTCGGTGCCGCGCCGGATCGCCCGCCATTCCCACTCCGGACGGCAGACCTCGCGGGCCGGCAAGCGGCTGCCCAATACGCGCTCCCGCTCACAACGTATAGCGTTGGGATCATATCCTTCACGCTCGGCGATCTCGATTTCCTCAGCAGGAGCGGCAGCGAAATGCGCGCTCTCAATCGCACTGTTATCGGTGGTGGCACAGGCGGTCACGAACAGCGCTGCGCCAGCAGCAACAAGCCAATACTTCATGTCATGTCCCTCAAAACCAGGTTTGAATGCAAGCGCGCCGACGCATCCGCCCGGCGCAAGGCGGGCGATCAAATCAGCACGGATCGCACGGCTCACCGGGCACGCCGAGGCGTTGCAAGTGTTCAGCTGTTTCCTGTGCTCCGCGGGCAATGGCGCGCCACTCCCACTCCGGGCGGCAAACCTGGCGGGCTGGCAGGCGCGAGCCGAGAACGCTCTCCCGCTCACAACGCACGGCATTGGGATCATACCCTTCACGCGCAGCAATCTCGATTTCTTCAGCGGAGGCTGACTCAAAAGAAGCAGACGCCGCGCTCGGCAACTCACCCTCTGTAGTCGCACAAGAGCAAACAAAAAGCCCCAATCCGACAACAAATGCCAAAATTTTCACTGACATTTTCCTCGTGTTTAATTCACAAAACTTCAAAAAACACAGCGAATTAGAAGAATGAATTTCGACCCTTTTTGCTAGCAATCAGCACCCGAAATAGCAAGTTTCAGGCAGATTAAATTTACGAAAAATGCAGTTGTGCTAAAGACCTACGCATTCCGGGCACGCATGAATCAAGGCAGCTTTTACAAATGGCACGCGCGCGCGCCGTCGACAGGCGGCTCTATCTTCTGGTGGAAATCACGGCCCGGCGGCTGCACCGGCAGGCCGATGCGCGCCTGCGGCGGGAAGCCGGCGTGACCGCCGCCCAGTCCGCCGTGCTCTTTCTGCTCTCAAGGCGCGGCCACCGGCGCATGGGTGCGATCTCGGAAACACTGGCGCTGGGCGCGCCCGCGGTGACAGGGCTCGTCTCGCGCATGGAGGCCGCAGGACTGGTCGTCCGCGCCGCCGACAGCGAGGACCGGCGCAGCGCCGTCGTCAGCCTCACCGAGGCGGGCCGTCAGGCCGCCTTCAAGGCCGATCAGGTGCTCAAGGAAATCAATGCCGAACTCGCCGACCGGCTCGGCGAGGAACAGGCTGACGCGCTACAGGACATGCTTACCCGGCTGAACACCGGGGAGCTTGGCTAGCTTAAAGCCCCGGCAGTTTCCGGCCGGAACGGCGCGGCTGCACGATGATCACCTGCCCGCCACCGGTCACTTCCGCGATACGGCGGCGCTCGGCTTCAGGATCAATCGGCACATCGCGGTCAGCCGACGGCACCACCGCGCCCGGCTGCCAGAACATCAGCCGGTCGGCGAAGTTCTCGTTCTTGCGCACGACAGCTGCCGTCTCGCCATCAATGAGGGCACGCACATTGGGATTGGCATCCGCGCTGCCGGCGCGGGCCGCCAGCAGGATTTCCCCGCGGCTGGCATTCTCGGCGCTGAAATCGCCAAACAGGGCCCGGCGGGCGGACTGATCCGGGAAGATGTCCTCAGGGCGCAGCTGGCCGGGTGCGGGCGGACGCAGCGCAAATTCCGGCGGCACGGTGAGCGGCGCGATAGTGACTACGCGGAACTCGTCCGGCGTGGTTTTCTCCGCGCCAAGGGCCTGACGCACGCCAGAGGTGCAGGCGCTGGTGGTAAACAGCGCGATGGCGGCCACGGTCACAAGGCTATGGATGCGCATGAGGCTCAAGGCTCCTGAAAACATGATGCTGGCGATGTTCTAACAGAGGTAAACGCCACTGCGCCACCCCCGGCGGCACCCATGACGCGGGTTTAATCTGACGCCGCTTCGCGCTTCCTGCCGGTATCGTTCAGCAGAAGGTCAAGAATAAGGCCGGCCACGCCCACAGAGATGGCCGCATCGGCCACGTTGAAGACGTAAGGGAACCAGAGCCCGGAAAAGTCGAGGAAATCGGCGACGGCCCCGTAGGCGAAGCGGTCAATGACATTGCCAATCGCCCCGCCAATGATCAGGCCGAAGGCGAGCGCCTGCAAAAGTCGCTCAGCGCGTGTCAGCCAGAAAGCGATAACGCCTGCAATGGCCAGCGAGAACCCGATAAGCAGGGCGCGCGCCCACAGGCTTTCCGCTGCGAAAAGGCCGAAGCTGACGCCCCGGTTCCACACCATGGTGAGATTGAACCAGGGATCAAGCACCTCGATGCGGGCGCCCGCGCCCGCTTCCATGAAGCCGAGCCCATGGAGCACCCACAGCTTGCTCGCCTGATCGAGCGCAATAACCAGCACGGCAAGCCCTGCGCCGATGGCGGCAAACCGCGCGGAAGGGACGTATTTTACGAGCAGGCTCATGCGGCACTTCCCCCGCGCGCGTCATACCAGGCCACGGCGTCCGCATCGCGGGCCGACAGGTCCGGATAGCGCGGGTCGGAACCGACATCGGTGGTGATCCGCCAGGACCGCGCGCATTTGCGCCCCTGAGCCAGTTTGAACACGACGGCGACGCCCGGCGCATCCTCGGTGCGGAACGCATCGGCAGGCCCCTCCCCGTCTTTCAGGTGAGCCTGAGAGGTGATGCACAGCTCGGCGAGGAAATCATCCACCCCGCCCGGCGCCTCGGTCTCCAGCGCCGCACGGTAGGCAGGGTCGGTGACGAAGACTTCCGGTGCCGCTTCCAGGCTGGAGCCGATCACCTTGTCCCGCCGCATGATCTCCAGCGCGGCCGTCACGCCCCGGCGCAGACGCCGGATCGTGCGCCAGCGCTCGGCGAGGTCCCCCTGCAGCCACCCTTCCGGCGTGTCCTTGAACGTCTGCAAGTGGACGGACGGCGCATCAGCGCCATGGCGGGAGGCCCATGTCTCTTCCATCGTGAACGGCAGGAGCGGCGCCATCCAGAGCGCCAGACGGTCCAGCAGTTCGGCCATCACCGTGCGCGCGGCACGGCGGCGGATGGCATCAGGCCGGTCGCAATAGAGGCTGTCCTTGCGGATATCGAGATAGAAGGCGGAGAGATCATTGACGCAGAAATTGAACAGCGCCGACCAGGCCCGCTTGAAATCATACGCCGCGTAGGCAGCGCGCACGGTTTCATCCAGCTCGGCCATGCGATGCAGCATGAAACGTTCCAGCGCAGGCATGTCGGCCGGCTCCACGCGCTCGGCATCGCTGAAGCCGTCGAGCGCGCCGAGCAGATAGCGCAGCGTGTTGCGGAGCTTGCGATAGGCATCGACTGCCGATTGCAGGATGGATTCCCCGATCCTCAGATCACCGGAATAGTCCGCGCTGGCGGCCCACAGGCGCAAGATATCCGCGCCATACTTGTCGGCCACCGCATTCGGCGCGAGCACATTGCCGAGCGATTTGGACATCTTCATGCCCTTCTCGTCGACGATGAATCCGTGGGTCACGACCGCCTTGTACGGCGCCCGCCCGCGCGTGCCGCAGGCCTCCAGCAGGCTCGACTGGAACCAGCCGCGATGCTGGTCAGAGCCTTCCAGATACACATCTGCCGGCCACTCGCCTTCGCGCAAGGCAAAGGCATGGGTGGAGCCTGAATCGAACCACACATCGAGAATATCGGTGACCTGCTCGAACTCGTCCGCCTTGTACAGATCGCCCAGCAGGGCCTGAGCGTCGGCTTCAAACCACGCGTCCGCCCCGGCCTTCTCCACCGCCGCGATGATGCGGGCGTTAACGGTGGGATCATTGAGGATTTCGCCTGTCGCCTTGTTGACGAAGATGGTCAGTGGCACGCCCCAGGCGCGCTGGCGCGAGATCAGCCAGTCCGGGCGCTCGGAGACCATGGCGTGTATGCGGTTGCGGGCGGTCTTCGGCGTCCACTCGGTATCGTCAATGGCCTTGAGCGCGCGCTGACGCAACGTGGTGCCATCGCCCATATCCTTGTCGATGGCGATGAACCACTGGTCGGTATTGCGGAAAATGACCGGCGCTTTGGAGCGCCAGGAGTGCGGATAGGAATGCTCCAGCCGCCCACGGGCCAGAAGATTGCCGGCCTCGATCAGCGCATCGACCACGGCCTTGTTGGCCGGGCCGTCCTCGCCCGCCTTCTTGCCTTCTGTGCGCACGATTTCCAGCCCGGCAAAGAGCGGGATGTGGGGCAGATAGGCGCCATCGGGGCCTACAGTATGCGGGATCGGCTCTTTGGGGTCGTGCCACTGCTTGTTGGCCATCCACACCACATAGTCCTCCGCGCCGTGGCCGGGGGCGGTGTGGACAAAGCCTGTGCCCTGCTCGTCAGTGACATGGTCACCGTCAAGCAGCGGGATGCGGTAATCCCAGTAAGGATGGGTCTTGGCCAGCGGGTGGGAACAGATGAGGCCCGCCACATCGGCATCGCCCAGCCGGTTCCATTTTACGATGAAGCCGGCCTTGGCCACCTCTTCCCACAGCGCATCGGCCACGATCAGCTTGTCGCCCGGACGCGCCCAGGGCAGGAAGTCCGCGCCGGTATCGGCGGCGACCACCTCGTAAAGCCCGTAGGCAATCTTCCTAGAATAGCTGATCGCGCGGTTGGCCGGCAGCGTCCAGGGCGTGGTCGTCCAGATGACGACGCCCGCCCCCTTCATGGCCGGGCTGATGCCCGAGCCGTCCGCCTTTACGCCCCGCACCGGGAATTTCACCCAGACGGTGGTGGAGACCTTGTCGTGATACTCCACCTCGGCCTCGGCAAGGGCGGTCTTCTCCACCGGCGACCACATCACCGGTGAGGAGCCGCGATAGACGAGGCCCGCATCCACGAATTTCAGGAACTCGGCAACGATCGCCGCCTCGGCGTCAAATGCCATGGTGGTGTAGGGGTCGCCCCACTCGCCAGCCACGCCCATGCGCTTGAATTCGGTGCGCTGCACGTCGATCCATTCAGCCGCATAGTCCCGGCAGGCCTTGCGGAATTCGGCGACGGGCACGTCGTCCTTCTTCTTGCCCTTGGCGCGGTAATTCTGCTCCACCTTCCACTCGATGGGCAGGCCATGGCAGTCCCAGCCCGGACGGTAGGGCGCGTCAAATCCGGCCATGCGCCGTGTACGCACGACAAAATCCTTCAGGATCTTGTTCATGCCGGTGCCAAGGTGGATATGCCCGTTGGCATAGGGCGGGCCGTCATGAAGCACGAAAAGTTCGCGTCCCTTCGCAGCCTGTCTCATCTGGCCGTAAAGATCGCTGTCCTCCCAGCGGGCCAGCCATTGCGGCTCGCTCTGGGGCAGGCCTGCGCGCATCGGAAAATCGGTCTTCGGAAGGAAGAGCGTATCCTTGTAGTCGCGGGTATCGGTAGCAGTTGCCTCGCTCATGGCGGCGTATCCCGTTTCTGGTATCGGTCGTTTCAGATCATCGTGACCTGGCCATATCCCGGCTGACGCGCGGCCCGTGCGGGGACGGGATCAGGCGCGGGCCGGGCCGGTAATTCGCGGGATACGCGCGATGATGTGAAAGCGCTTTGTGCTCATGGCTGCCGGTCTATCAGGACACGCGGGAAGGGTCCAGAAGCGCGCGCGCCTCGCGGCTGTCAATCGCGATCTGGGTTTTCAGGGCCTCAAGCCCGTCAAAGCGGCGCTCCTCGCGGATGAAGGCGGTCATCTCCACCTCGATCACCTCGCCATAGATATCGCCGGCAAAGTCGAACAGGTGCACTTCAAGGCGCTCCTCGGTGCCGTCCACGGTCGGGCGCCTGCCGCAATTGGCAACGCCATTGACGGCTTCAGCCCGCCCCGGCAGGTGCGCGCGCACGGCATAGACGCCCGATTTCGGGCGCAGATAATCGCCGAGCGGGATATTGGCAGTCGGGAAGCCGAGCGTGCGCCCGCGCTTGTCGCCATGGCTGACCTCGCCCTCAATCGACCAGGGTCGGCCCAGCAGGACCGCCGCGCGCGCCATATCCCCTTCACGGATCGCATCGCGCACGGCGCTGGAGGATATCTTGGCGCCCGGCTGCAGGCGCTCAGAGCCCAGCGAAGGGGCGATGGCCACCGCAAACCCGTATTGGGCGCCCAGCTGTCTTAGCGTGTCCGCATTGCCCGCCCGGCCCTGGCCAAAGCAGAAATCGGCGCCGGTCACCACGCCCTCAAGGCCGAGCCGGCCTACCAGCACCTCGCGCACGAAATCATCCGGGCTCATCGAGGCGAGGTTCGCGTCAAAGCTGATCGTCTCCACCCGCGCGCAGCCGGCGGCCTTCAACGCCCGCTCGCGCTGGCCGTCACTCATCAGGCGGAAAGGGGGATCACCGGGCCGGAAAAAGACACGCGGGTGCGGGCTGAAGACGGCCGCCACAGGATCGGTGCCGATCTCGCCCGCCAGCTTGCGGGCAAGGTCCAGCACCACACGGTGGCCGGCATGCACCCCGTCAAAATTGCCCAAGGCGGCGACGCCGCCATGTTGCCGGTCTCCAGCGGCGTCACCGCTCATTCGGCGCTCGCACGGCGCTTGCGGACCATCACCTCGGCTTCAGCCTTCAGACAGGCTTCGCCATTCACCTCGCACACGCAGTCCAGCATGACGCGGCGCTGCTTGATGTCGATGCTGGTGACGGTGGCTGTCGCGATGACCGTATCGCCGATACGCACCGGGCGCTCGAAGCGCATTGTCATGCCCGCAAACACCGCGCCGGGGCCGGGCAGATGGTTGCCCAGAACGCAGGAAATGTAGGACGCGATCAGTGCGCCATGGGCGATCCGCCCGCGGAACGGGGTGCGTGCCGCATATTCCTCATCCATGTGCAGCGGATTGAAATCGCCGGACACCTCGGCGAAGCGGCGCACGGCCTCGTCGTCGACGACGCGGGTGATTGAAGCCGTCTGACCGACTTCCAACTCATTGATTCCAAAGCCTTGCATGTGACTCACCGGTGGCAGGAGCGGTTTTCGCAAGGTGTTTAACCGAATTTTGACTGCATTTGTCTAGTTTTCCCTCAGCACGGGGGATGAAAGAGCGGGATAAACCTGCCTTGCCGCCGCGCTCGGGATGATAACGACACTAGGTCTGGATGGAGGTGCGGTTATGGCTGTCGAGATGTCGATGCCTATCCTTGTGGTGGACGATTACAAGACGATGATCCGGATTATCCGGAATCTTCTGACCCAAATCGGCTTTGAAAATATCGACGAGGCGTCCGATGGAACGGAAGCCTTCGAGAAAATGAAAAAGCAGAAATACGGTCTCGTGATTTCTGACTGGAACATGGAGCCGATGACCGGCTACGAGCTGCTCCAGCGCGTGCGGGCCGATGAGAGCACCAAGAGCGTGCCCTTCATCATGGTCACGGCGGAATCCAAAACCGAGAACGTGATCGCGGCGAAGAAGGCCGGCGTGAACAATTACATCGTCAAGCCGTTCAATGCGGGAACGCTGAAAGCCAAGATGGTTGCCGTTATCGGCGATTTCTAGGCGTTTGCCAGCATTCATTTTCCGTATTGTAACGCACCATGAAGGAGGGATGTCATGCCCGCCGCCGAAGTTGCCGCGCGTGTGCGCGAGTCACTTGCCAGTTTGAAGACCAAGGACCTGAAAGACGGTCAGGTGATGGAAGTGCTGTCGCTTGCGCAGCAGCTTACCGACACCATGCAGCTCTTCTTTGGTTCCCTGGATCAGTCGATCCACAAGGAATTCGTCTATATCGCCGATTATATCGCCCGGACGCGCACCGAGATTTCCAAACTGCGCCCGAACGATATCAAGGAGCAGCGCATCCCGACCGCAGGCGCGGAACTGGAAGCCGTGGTAACCGACACCGAACGAGCAACCGAGTCGATCATGGCAGAGGCCGAGGCCCTGCTGGACAGCAAGCCTGATGATCTGGCCGCCTACAAGGCGCAGGTCGATGACGCGATGATGCGCGTGATCGAGGCCTGCTCCTTCCAGGATCTCTCCGGCCAGCGCGTCTCCAAGGTCGTGGAATCGCTGCGTCACGTCGAAAAGCGCGTCAGCCGCTTTGCCGCCACCATGGGTGTGCACGACGCCGAAGCGGACGAAGACGAGATCGCCGAGGCCGAACGCAAGAAGAAGCTTCACCTCAACGGCCCCGCCATTGGCGGACCGGAGGTCAAGCAGGACGCGGTCGACGAGCTGATCGCGTCCGATCTCGACCAGAACGCGATCGACGCGCTGTTCGACTAGGCCCTTACCGCACCGCACAGAAAAACCCCGCCGGAACTCCGGCGGGGTTTTCGCTGTCTGGCAGGGGGGGCGCTAGGCAGCCTTGGGGGCTTCCACCACGGCATTGTGCTCGTCCAGCAGCACCACATTCGGCACGTGCTGGCGGGCTGCCTCGGCGTTCATCTGGGCGTAGGCAACCACGATGATGCGGTCTCCGACCTGCGCCAGGCGCGCGGCCGCGCCATTAATCCCGAATGTTCTGGAGCCACGCGGCGCCACGATGGCGTAGGTGGTGAAGCGTGCGCCGGTATTGATGTTGAGCACATCGACCTGCTCGTTCGGCAGGATGCCCGCCGCGTCCAGCAGGTCCGCGTCGATGGAGATCGACCCTTCATAGTGCAGGTCCGCGCGCGTAACACTGGCGCGGTGGAGCTTGGCCTTCATCATGGTGAGCTGCATGGGGCTATGCCTCCGCTCTGACGGGATTTGCTGCGCTGCATATAAGCGATCGCACCGGCCATGAACAGGGCCGCTGTCACCAACAGGTCACCGGTCTGCCCCAAATCCGCCCCTCACAGGTGGGATGAAACTCGTGCCGTGAACGGATATGCTATCCGGCAAATGGCGCAAACGGGGCGGGGAACGGGCCAATGACACGGACAATTTCACGATATCTGGCGATCATCGCCGCGCTGGCGCTGGCAGCACTGGCAAGCGCGGTCACAGGCGCGGCCCATGCCCAGAACATCGACTGGAATGGCGCGCGGCGGGAGGGTGATCTCGCTGACCGTGCCAATATCGCCCGCCCGGCCAACCAGCCCATGTCCGCCCTTGCGAACGTGAACGTGCCGGTATTGCTGCCGGCCCTGCCCGGCACCGTGCTGACCCGTCAGGGCGGCGATTCAGGCCTGATGTTTTTCCCGCGCGGCAATCTCTACACGGCGAGCTTCCACTATGGCGGCGTCGATGTGTCAGTCAGCGGAGCGGCCGGCACCGCCCCGGCCAACACGCCGGATGAATGGACCCGCACCGAATCCGGACAGAGCCTGAACTTCTCCCGCTTCGGGGCCGCCTATGTGATCGAGGTGCGCTGCCCGGACCCGTCTGTTGGCGGCAACTGCACCAGTGAGGGGTTTATCCGCCATATCCACGGCCATCTGGTCGTGGCAGGCGGATCAGGACTCTAGGCGGTATAGCCACGGGGCCAGTTTTCGCTGCCGGACCGCTCCGGAGTGTGTTAACCTGCCGCTAACGGTTTGACGGTGGCAGGAGGGGTAGCCATGCGCATATCCGGATTTGTCAGGGCAGCGGCGGGGCCCGGTGTGGCGGCTGCCATATTGCTGTGCGCATCCGGCATGGCCGCCGCACAGATACAGGAGCAGGCCCCGATCCGGACGCTGGCGGTTCAGCTTCCCCCGGACGAGGATCAGGCGCGCCTGGCCGCCGAGCGCGAGCACAGGCTGCGCATGCTGCGCGCCATCGAGGCCTATCAGGCCGAGCGCGCGCCAGCCCCGACCGTAACAGCAACACAAGCTCCGCAACGCGAACGCGAGCCCTTGCGGTTCGACATGGCGACGTTCGAGCGGCTGGCCCAGAGCATCGGGCAGCGCCAGCCGGAACAGGAAACCGCCGCGCCGGAGGAAGAGCCGGAATATGACAACCGCGGGCGGCGGCTGAGCCGCATTGACTGGGACAGCACCGCCATCGACTGGCGCCGGCAGCTGGAGCAGGAAGACGCCGATGCTGCCGCGGACAGTCAGGTAATCACCCACGTCCCGCCGCCCCGGCCGCGCACCCCGCGCATCACCAACCGGGAGATGCGCGATCTGGAGCGGCCACGCCTGCCTGTCCTGCTGCCGCGTGAAAGCGAGGAGACACGCACCCGTTCCCTGACCCGCGCAGGCGGGGAGGACGGGATGCTGATCTTCCCCCATGACGATTTCTACTCGGCCACTTTCCACCGGCGCGGCGTGATGGTGCAGATCACCGGATCGCGCATCGAGGCCGCCCATGAGCGCGACCCCGAGATTGGCCGGCGCTTCCTCGCCATGTGCGATGCGGAAGGCTATTTCGTCACGCGCACCGATTTCGGCATCGAGATCAACTTCACCCGCTATGGCGCGGCCTATTCGGTGCTGGTCGCCTGTGACAACCCGGACGATGACGCCGAATGCCGCGATGAGCAGGTCGCGCGCGCCGTGATCAGCCGTCTGGGCATTTCGGGCGGGACGCCGCAGGGCCTCGCCGATGAGGATACGCTGGGGAGGAGGCTGCCATGAGCCGCGCGCGCGATTATACGCTGGCCGCAATCGTCGCCGGCACCGCCATTGCCGCGGTGTGGTTCTGGCCCGACATCGAGGATGAGATAGGCTGGCCGCCCGATCCTGACGGCGTGGAGATACCGGAGCCCGAGGAGCCGGAGCCAGAACCGGAACCCGAGCCTGAGCCAGAACCTGAACCTGAACCGGAGCCCGAACCTGAACCTGAGCCGGACGGTCTGCGGGACTGGCTGGGCGATGAGCCGAGCTATCTGCCGCCGGGCGACCTGCAACCCGGCTCCGGCACCGGCCAGACCGATGCGACCGTCTACTCGCCCGACATGCGCTTTCCCATCGAGGTGCCGCGCGCCTTTGCCAACAGCCAGGTCTGGCGACCAGGCGGTGTGCAGGCCAGCCCGCCCTGGAACCAGTGCGCGAAGGAGAACTACGACTACCCCTGGCGGGACAATTTCTGCGAGACGCGTGGCTGGAACACGCCCATGTGCCCCGGCGGCACCGGCCATCAGGGGCAGGATATCCGTCCGGCCCGCTGCCCGCGCTCGCCTTACGGGCCTGAGGATCGGTTCTGGGCTGTGGCCGCCGATGGCGGCGACATCACCGGCATTTCAGGCCATGTCGTCACTCTGCTGGCCGATGACGGCACGACCTATCTCTACATGCATCTCGACCCCACCCGCCTTGACGTGGAGGCCGGTGACCGGGTGGAGCGAGGCGACCGGCTCGGCGTGATCTGGAATTATTTCGGCGCGACGCCGACCACCTTCCATCTCCATTTCGAGATCCGCCAGAGCGTGGTGGTGGGCGGCCAGCTGCGCCTGACGCCGGTACCGCCCTACACCTCGCTCATCACGTCTTACGAACGCCTGATGCGCGGCGAGGACGAGGCGGGAGATTATCCGGAGCCTTATTGAGGGCTTTTGGTTCCGCGGCCCCTGACGGGGCCGGAGGAGTCTAATCAGTTCCAAAAGCCGGGGTCCCGGGCTTGACCCGGGATCCACTGTCTCACTGCACTGAACCCCGCCGTGGTTTCTCGCGTTTCACCGGCGAAAGCCGATGCCCAGAAGAATGGATCCCGGCTCGGGGGCCGGGACCCCGGCCATGGCGCGCAGGACCAGATTAGTCCGCCCGAACCAAGCGAACGTCTCGAAGGACGAGGGGAAATCCCTCACCCCCGCCGCGCCTTGAAAAACCCTTTCAGAAGGGCGGCGCTCTCTTCCGCGAGCACGCCGCCAGTCACATCCGGCCGCCAGTGGCAGGTGGGTTGGTCAAAGAAGCGGGGGCCGTGCTCAATGGCGCCGCCCTTGGGGTCTGACGCGCCATAGACGAGACGGCCAATGCGGGCATGGCTGATCGCGCCTGCGCACATGGCGCACGGCTCCAGCGTCACGAACATCTCAAGCCCCGTCAGCCGGTAATTGCCAAGTCTCTGGCCGGCGAGGCGCAGGCTGAGGATTTCGGCATGGGCGCTCGGATCATGGCCTGCAATCGGCGCATTGTGGGCGAGCGCGACCACTTCATCGGTCTCAGGGTCGACGATCACCGCGCCAATGGGGGCCTCCCCTGCGGCGGCAGCGGCTTGCGCCTGACCCAAGGCTAGTTCCATAAAGCGTATGTCGCGGCTATCGCTCATCAGAGCCGCTTAAGCCTTCACCGGAGCGCCCGCAAGCCTTGGCCAAGCCCCCTGCCCCCAAATCAGCTCAAGACGGCGAACGCATCGCCAAGGTGCTCGCCCATGCCGGCATCGCCTCACGGCGTGAGGCCGAACGCATGATCGAGGAAGGCCGGGTGAGCCTGAACGGCAAGGTACTGACCACGCCTGCGGTGAAAGTCGGCCCCGGCGATGATGTACGCGTGGATGGCAAGCCCATTGCCGAAAAGCCGCCCACGCGCCTGTGGCGCCACCACAAGCCGGACGGGCTCGTCACCACCCACGCCGACCCGCAAGGGCGCGAGACAGTGTTTCAGGCCCTGCCCAAGGATATGGGTCGCGTCATCTCCATCGGGCGGCTGGATCTGACGTCCGAGGGCCTCTTGCTTCTGACCAATGATGGCGAGCTGGCGCGCGTGCTGGAACTGCCCTCCACGGGCTGGACGCGGCGTTACCGCGTGCGCGCCTATGGCGACATCACCGAAGAGGCGATCGAGAAACTGAAAAAAGGTATCACGGTCGAGGGCGTCAAATACGGCCCAATCGAGGTGGTGGTGGACCGGCGCACCGGCTCCAACACCTGGCTCAATGTCGGCCTGAAAGAGGGCAAGAACCGCGAGGTGAGGAAGGTGCTCTCTGCGGTAGGGCTTACCGTGAACCGGCTCCTGCGCACCGCCTATGGCCCGTTCCAGCTCGGTGCGCTGGAAAAGGGCAAGACCGAAGAAATCCGCCGCTCTGTCCTGCGCGAGCAGCTGGGCCAGCTCTATCCGCTGGACGCTGACGGCTATCCGATGAAGGAAGGCAGCAGGGAAGCCGACACTACCGGCAAGGCCGTATCCCGGCCCGGCAAGCCGCGCCCGTCCGCGCCTGCGGGCAAGGGCCCTGCCCGCCCTTCGCCCGGTGGCCCGCGCGGGAAGCCCGCCCCCGGCAAACGCCCCGACAACAAGGCCAGAAAGCCCGATGCGCATCATCGCCGGAAGCCATAAGGGCCGCGCGCTGGCCGCGCCCAAGGGCCGCAAAACCCGCCCCACCGCCGACCGCACCCGCGAAAGCATCTTCAACAAGCTGGCCCATGCCAGCTGGTCTGACGGGCTTGAGAACAAGCGCGTGATGGATCTGTTTGCCGGGTCCGGCGCGCTGGGCTTTGAAGCGATGAGCCGGGGCGCTGCCTTCTGCCTCTTTGTCGAAACCGATGCCGATGCGCGCGGCGCGATCCGCGACAATATCGAGGCGCTCTCCCTCTGGGGCACGACGCGCATCCACCGGCGCGATGCGACTTCCCTTGGCGAGAAGCCAGCCAATCTCGGCGCGCCATTTGGTCTGGTCTTCCTCGACCCACCCTATGGCAAGGGCCTCGGCGAGCTCGCCCTCTCCCGCCTGCTCGAAGGTGGCTGGCTCAGCCCCGATACTATCGCGGTTCTCGAAGTCGGTATCGACGAGACCCCTGAAACACCCGGCTGGGACCGTCTCGATGAAGGCGAGTACGGCGCAGCAAGGGTGGTATATCTGCGGCGGGGATAGGGTCTGGGCTCGCCATCCCGGATATTGCCCCTCGTGCTTCGAGACGGCCTTCGGCCTCCTCAGCATGAGGGACGTAACAACTGGGAGCCCTCATCCTTGCGGACGCAGTGGCGCTCGAAGGACGAGGGCTACCCCTCACTTCCGTCCGAACAATCGCTCAATATCCGACAGTTTCAGCTCCACATAGGTGGGCCGTCCGTGATTGCACTGGCCGGAATGGGGCGTGGCTTCCATCTCGCGCAGGAGCGCGTTCATCTCCTCGCCCGTCAGGCGGCGGCCCGCCCGCACCGAGCCGTGGCAGGCCATGGTGC
>JBKBNS010000026.1:0-22379 GCA_046295255.1 Glycocaulis sp. | reverse complement strand
TCACCGTTCTGTTCGCGCTCGCCCGCACGGTCGGCTGGATCGCGCAATGGGGCGAGATGATCGAGGATCCGAGCCAGAAGATCGGCCGTCCGCGCCAGATCTTCACCGGTGCCACCGAGCGCGCCTACGTTCCGGTGAACAAGCGCTAGGCTGTATCGTCATCCTTCAGAAGACCCCGGACCGGTCCGCCGTCCGGGGTTTTTTCTGCGCAAAGCTCAGAGCGGTCCGAGTTCGAGCAGTGCGCGCGCGGCGTTCACGCTGGCACGCGCATCGCCGCCCGCCATTTCACGCGTCACGTCTTTCAGGCGCGCTGACAGCGCCGCACGATGCCCTGCATCATCCAGCAGCTTTTCCAGCTCGGGCACCAGATGCTCCGGCGCGGCGCGCGACTGCAGGCGTTCAGGCAGCAATTCCTCGCCCGCCGCGATATTGACCAGGCTCACATGCTCGGTGCGCATCAGGAAATGCCAGGCGATTGTCCAGGCGAGCGCGCCCAGCCGGTAGGCCACCACGCCCGGCACACCCATGCGCGCCAGCTCCAGCGTTACCGTGCCTGAACAGGCAAGCGCCACGTCAGAGGCGGCAAACGCATCAAGGCGCTCCTCAGGTCCCACCAGAAGCAGGCCGGAGAGATCATCGCGCCCGGCCAGACGCTCGCGCACGATAGCATCCACAGACGGCGCCAGCGCGCTGACAAGGCGCACATCGGGCCGGGTCCCGGCGATGCGCGCTGCGGTATCGGCAAAATCGTCAAACAGGCCTGCCACCTCGCTCCGGCGGCTGCCGAAGAGCAGCTGTACGACGCGCGCATCGGCCGCAATGCCATGGCGCGCCCGGAACGCCGCGCCATCGCCTGTCAGCTCGCGCTCCAGCACCGGATTGCCCACCACCGTCACGGGCAGGCCATGGGGCGCGTAATAGGGCGGATCGAAGGGATGAATGGCCAGAAGGTGATCGACTGCCTTCGCCAGCACCTTCGCCCGGCCGGGGCGGGTCGCGAAAACCTGCGGGCCGATATACTTCACCAACCTTGCCCGCGGACAGGTTTTGCGCGCCTTCCAGGCGACGCGCAGCATGAAGCCCCAGGAATCGATCAGCACGATCTGGTCCGCTCCGAAGGCAGCGGCCGCATCGGCGCAGGCCTGCGCCTTCTCATGGACCAGCCGCCATATCTTCAGCCCGTCAAACAGGCCGAGCACAGACAGGGCAGAAAGGTCTATCGGGCTGGAAACACCCTCTGCGGCCATGGCTTCGCGGCCGGCACCGGCAATCTCAACGCCGGGATTTTCCGCCCGCAAGGCCCGGATCAGCTCCGCGCCCACAAGATCGCCGGAGGTCTCGGCGGCAACGATGAAGACGCGCAAGGGCTGTGTCCTGCTCACGGGCGAACCTGCCGCGGCGCCACCCCCACCACGAACAGCCCGTGCGCATCCGCTGCGCGCGCCACGGCCTCATGGCCCAGAATGAAGGCAGAACCGGCTTCCACCGCTATGCCTGCCAGCCCTGCGCGGGCCGCCCGCTCCACCGTCTCGACGCCCACTACTGGCAGGTCCACGCGCCGTTCCTGCACCGGCTTGGGGCATTTGGCGAGCACACCCCGGCGCCGGTCCGGCGTGCCGCGTATGTCCGCAGGCAGCCCCGCAACCCGCGCCAGCATGGCATCGGTCCCCTCCTGCGCCTCTACGGCCAGTACAAGCCCCTCACACACCACCGCGCCCTGCCCGATATCAAGCGTTCCGATGGCGGCGGCTATTTCCATCGCCTTGGCCACGTCCTGCAGGGCGGCTTCATCAGCGCTGACCGATCCGAGAATGCCCTCTGGCGCAAGCAGGCTCTCGATCAGCGTGTCCGCGCCGATCACCGCAAAGCCTTCATCCTCGAACGCCTTCACAACGGCGCGCAGCAGCGCGTCATCGCCCCTTACCGCCGCCGCGACGAGACGGGGCAGCAGTTTTGCGCCCTCCATATCGGGGATCATGCTGGCAAAATCCGGCCGTTTGACGATGCCGGCAAAGCACACCGCATCGCATTCAGCCGCTCGCAAATCCTTGATGACATGGCCGAACTGGCCAATCGCGCGCTCGACCGGCGCCGTGAAATCTGACGGATTGGCAAACCCTTTGAGCGCGATGACGCAGCCCAGACGCCCGTCGGCACCCACCGCTTCGGTCACATGGACGGGCAAGGCGCCGCCCCCCGCGATCAGGCCCAGACGGGTCCAGCCTGCCGCCACGGGCCTCTAGCCCTGTTCCGGGCCGCAGAGCGGGCGCGCGGCCGGGGCCTTGACGAAATCGATGATCTCCATGACCTCGGGGCGCTGCTCGAACAGGCGGCTGGCGTCTTCCAAGCGCTCGGAGAAGGCGCCCTCGGCGGCGAAGATCAGGCGGTAGGCCGCCCGCAGATCATGGATCAGGTCGCGCGAGAATCCGCGCCGCTTCATGCCGACAAGATTGAGCCCCGCCAGATAGCCGTGATTATCCACCATGCCGTAAGGGATGATGTCGCCGGTTACCGGCGCGCCGCCGCCGACAAACGCATACCGGCCCACACGGCATTTCTGGTGAATGGCCGAGAGCCCGCCCATGATCACATAATCGCCAATCGTCACCTCGCCGCCCAGCGTGGCATTATTGGCAAAGACGACATTGTCTCCGACAATGCAGTCATGGCCGACATGGGAGCCGACCATGAAATAGCCGCCGGAGCCGACGCGCGTGATGGTGCGGGCCGATTCGGTGCCCAGATGCATGGTCACGTGCTCGCGGATCACGTTTCGCGCGCCGACGGTCAGGCGCACATCCCCGCCCTTGTACTTGAAGTCCTGCGGCGGGGAGCCGAGTGCCGAGAAGGGATGGAGGACGCATTCCTCGCCAATCTCGGTATGTCCGAGCACGCTGACATGGGAGATGAGGCGCACCCGGTCGCCAAGGCGCACCTTGGCACCGACATGGCAGAACGGGCCGATCTGCACATCAGCGCCCAGTTGCGCGCCGGGTTCGACAAGGGCGGTCGGATGAATGGACGTGCTCAACTGGCGTGACTTTCCTGCTATGCGTTCTGTGCCGAAGTGGCAGCGAATGCTGCCTCGGCAACTTTCTTGCCATTGACCAGCGCCTCGCCTTCAAAACGGAAGATGCCGCGCCGCGTATCGACCACCCGCACCGGCATTTCCAGCACATCGCCCGGCCGCACAGGCCGGCGGAAGCGGGCCTTGTCGACGCCCATGAATAGGATGACGGTCTTGTTGATGTCGGCGTCCAGCGTCTTGGACATCAGCACCGCGCCGGTCTGGGCCAGCGCCTCGATGATCAGCACGCCCGGCATTACCGGAAAACCGGGGAAATGGCCGGCAAAATAGGGCTCTCCCGCCGACACGCACTTGATGCCGGTTATGGACTGGCCTTCAACGTAGGAATGGGCGCGATCTATGAGCAGAAAGGGATAGCGGTGCGGCAGGCGCGCCAGTATCTCGTCTGGGCCGATCTCACCGGCGGTCTCGCTCATCACGGCTCCCCAAAAGGCGGCGGGCGTCAGCCCTCCTCCCTGTCCTGCCCCGCCCGGCCCTTGGCGTCAACATCACGCGGCCGGGGCGCGGCCAGCTTCTTCAGCAGCGCCAGTTCACGCAGCCACCTCTGGATCGGCCGTGCGGGAATGCCTGCCCAGGTTTCCCCCGCAGGCACATCCCTCGCCGCCGCAGCGCTCGCCGCAAGGCGGGCTCCCTCCCCGATGGTCAGATGATCGACTACCCCCACCCGCCCGCCAAACTGCGCGCCGCGGCCGATTTTCACACTGCCGGATATACCCGCGAACGCGGCCATCAGCGCGTCTTCGCCGACATCCACATTGTGCGCGATATGACAGAGATTATCGAGGCGCACCCGGTCACGCAGCACGGTGTCGCCAAACATGCCCCGGTCGATCGTGCAATTCGCCCCTGTGCGCACCTCGTCGCCTATCACCACACGCCCGAAATGAGGCAGGGTGACAAGGCCGCCGGGGCCAGGCGCAATGCCGAACCCGGCCTCGCCGATCACCGTACCCGGACCAATCCGGCAACGGGCGCCGATCAGCGCGCAGCTGATTACGGCGCCGGGCCGCACCTGCGTGCCCTGCCCGATCACCACGCCCGGACCGATCACCGCATTGGCGCCGATCACCGCTCCGGCGCCTATATGGGCCCCCGCGCCGATCACCACGCCGGGCGACAGCCGGGCACCCGGTTCGATAACGGCGTCCGGCGCGATGGCGTCACTCTGGCCGTCATCGCGCTCGACAACGATCCGGGCAGCCACAACACCGAACGCGCCCTTGGGATGAGGGTGGGCGATATAGGCCGTGCCGGGTGCGAAGTCCGGCAGCACGCCTTTGGGCGGCGGCCCGATAATGACGCCTGCGCGCCCGGCAAGATGGCGGGGCAATTGCGGCGAGGAGACGAAGACAAGCTCTCCGGGCAAGGCTGTATCGGCCGGACCGGCATCCTCGACCCATGAATCGGCATCGCCGGTCAGCTCGCCCTGGAGCTGACCGGCGATCTGTCTTGCTGTCAGACGCCCGATGCGCCTGAAAAAGCGTGGATCAGCGCCCACGTCCGGCCGGGCTTACTGCCCGCCTTCCTGCGGTGCGCGCACCCGCGTGACCGGTGTGGTCTGGATGCGCTGGTTAAGGCGCTCGACCACCTGCTGGGTCACGTTGACGCTTTCGGCGGCATAAACCACCTGGCTCTCTTCCAGAATGATGGTCGCGCTGCGCTCGGTGACGATTTCCTGCAGAACCGTCTGCAGGGTCTGCACCACCGGCTGAAGCGCCTGACGCTCGGTTGCCACCAGTTCCTGCTGACGCAGGCGGCGCAGACGGTCAAGCTGCTGGGCGTTGACCTGAAGCTGCTGGATGCGCTGGATCAGATCCGGGCGCTGCTGGATGGCGTCCTGGCTGAGCGCAGACGTCTCGGCCTGAAGCGCTTCGTTTTCCTGGTTGATAGGAGCAGCGGCCTGTTCGAGCTCGGTCTGGATTTCCCGGCCAATCGATTCCAGTTGGCGGGCGATATGCTGGCCCACCTGGCTCTGGGTCAGGATGGTGTCCTCATTGATGACCAGAATGGACTGCGCGCTGGCCGCTCCCATGGCACCAAGCGTAAGTGCCAGGCCGGCGAAGATTGCGCGAACCCGCGAAAAGACGGTCGTGCGGTTGGAAGTCATGGTTCTAGAACCCTGTGCTGGTGCTGAAACGGAAGAATTCGCGGCGGTCATAGTCCTGATAGACCAACGCTTCTGCAAAGTCGAAACGGACAGGCCCGAAGGGCGAATCCCAGAATATGCTGACGCCTGCAGATACGCGCGGTGCCAGCTCATCAATAGTGAAGGGCGATGTTGTCCCCCCTACGTCAGCAATCTGGTCAGTTGAAGGCAGAATGCCCATCGTGCCGAACTCGGTGAACACGCTGCCGCGTATCCCATACTGCTCGGGCAGACCCAGCGGGAAGCCCAGCTCCAGCGCGCCGATAGCGTAGAAACTGCCGCCAAGGGCATCGCCGCGGACAAACGTGCCATCATCACGGCGCTGGACCACGCGCGGGCCGATACCGGCGGTTTCGAACCCGCGGAACGAGTTGCCACCCTTGAAGAAGCGGTCATTGATCCGCACATCATCGCCGCCCCAGCCGAGCACATAGCCGCTCTCGCCTGTAAGGCTGAGCACAATGTCCCGCCGGAACACGTTGCGGTAGACCGCCCCACGGGCCTCGGTACGTACATAACGCACATCACCGCCAACCCCGGCCACCTCCTGGTTCAGGCTCATCGTGAAACCACGGGTGGGGAAGCGGAAATCGTCAATCCGGTTCCACGCCACAGAATAGCCGACAAGAGAGGTGACGCGTGAACCAGCGGCCCGTGCGATAGCTTCAGACACGCCGGAGAAGACGCGCACCTCGTCATTGCGAAGCGTGTAATTGACGCCCGCTTCAACACTGGCCGTCATCGGGAAGCCTGTACGCAGGCTGAAACCGGTCGACTCGGTCTCGAACGAGGCCTCGCGCGAGAAGTTGGAGCGGATCTGGAACAGGTCGAAACCGGCGGCCAGGTTACGGTCAAGGAAACGCGGCTCGGTAAACCGGATATCGATCTGGCGGCGGCGCGAGCTTGACGATACGCGGAAGCGCAGGAACTGGCCACGGCCGCGCAGATTGCGCTCCGAGATGGAAAAGTCGACGAGGAAGGAGTCGGTGGAGGAATAGCCCACCCCGAACGCCAGCTCACCGGTCGGCTGCTCGGTCACCCGCACCTGCAACCGGGCGCGGTCGGCCGCACTGCCCTGGACCGGATCAATCTCGACATCTTCAAAGAAGCCGAGCCGGCGAACGCGCGAGCGGGAAAGATTGACCAGAACCTGGTTGAAGGCATCGCCCTCGACCAGCTCCATCTCGCGGCGGATCACACGGTCAAGAGTGCGGGAATTGCCGATGATATCGATGCGTTCGATATAGACGCGCGGCGCCGGGTTGATCACGTATTCGATATCGACTGTCTGGGTCTCGCGATTGGTCCGCACGCGAGGACGCACATCCACGAACGCATAGCCCGCGGCGCCGGCCGCAAAGGTCAGCGTGTCAATTGAATCCTCAATGCGGCGGCCGACATAGAGCTGGCCCTGCTGGGTGGCCACCATTCTCTGGAGCAACTCGCCATCCAGATCGGGTATCTCGGTGGTGACGGTGATCTCGCCGAAATTGTAGATCTGGCCTTCATCGACCGTATAGGTGATGAAAAAGCCTGACTGGTCGGGGGTCAGCTCGGCAATCGCCGAGCTCACGCGGAAATCGGCAAAGCCGCGGTCGGTATAGAACTCGCGCAGCTTCTCACGGTCGAACTCCAGACGGTCAGGGTCGTAATTGTCGTTGGAGCTGAAGAAGCGCCACCAGCGCGCCTCGGTCGTCACCACTTCGCCGCGCAGGCGGCGGTCCGAAAAGGCTCGGTTGCCGACGAAATTGATCCGTCGCACGCCCGTGGTCGGGCCTTCCGATATCTCGAATATCAGATCCACGCGATTCTGCGGCAGCTCAACGATCTGCGGGTTGACCTGCACGGCAAACCGGCCCGAACGGCGATAGATCTCCAGGATACGCTGTACATCCGCCTGCACCCGGGCGCGGGTGAACAGCGCGCGCGGTTGAAGCTGGATCTCGTCGGTGATCCGGTTGTTGTTGATGGCCCGGTTACCTTCCAGCACGACCCGGTTGATGATCGGGTTCTCGCGCACGTGGACGATCAGCGTTCCGCCTTCCTGAGCGATACGCACATCGGCAAACAGGTTGGTGGCAAACAGGGTCTGGATGGAGAGGTTGACGAGGCGCGGATCGGCGACATCACCCGGCCGGATCAGCAGGTAGGACAGGATGGTATCGGCTTCGACACGCTGATTGCCCTCCACCAGTATCTGCAGCACCTGGCGGGCGGAGGCCTGCTCACTGGCGGCAGATTCGACCGGAAGGGCGGGCTGCGCGTGCAGGGAAGCCACGGACGCAGTGCCCATCAGGCCGGACGCCAGGAGCGTGCAGAGAATAAACTTCATAGGCCTCACCACCCAATCATCCGCAATCCGGCCCTACAAGAACAGGCCAACGAGGTAACTCAAATCATTCCAGGTAGCTACAACCAGAAGGCCAAGGATCAGGACGATGCCTGCCCGGAACCCCATGGCCTGCACCCCGGGACTTGGTGGCCGCTTCGCAACGGCCTCGTAGGCGTAATACACGAGGTGGCCACCGTCTAGAACCGGGATGGGCAGGAGATTCATCAGACCGATCGCCACCGACAGCAACGCGGCCAGCAAAAGCAGGCTCGTCACCAGCCGGAATACCGCCCCGGCCAGGTCCGGACCACTGATCTCCGCCGCCGGCTGGGCGACCGCCGTATTGGCAATCTGGCCGGCCGTGGTCGCGATGCCCAGCGGACCGTTTATGTGCTCCAGCGAGGCGCGCAGCGTCACCAGCCGTGCCAGATAGTCAACAATGGTGGAGGTGACATGGGCCGTGCGCTCCACCCCGTGGCCAAGCGCCTCGATCGGGCCGATCTGGCGCTGCGTCCAGACCGCATCTTCGGCAAGGCGCACGCCGAGGAAGCCGAAGGCACGGGTGCCGCCAAGCCCGTCCGGACGCATCTCGCGGCGCGGCGTGGCAACGAGCAGGCGCTCCTCGCCGTCGCGCTCCACGACAAAGCGCATGGGGGTACCGGCCCGCGTCATCACCGCCTGGGACAGATCGGTAAAGGTGCGCACGCGCTGGCCATCAATAGTCAGCAGCAGGTCACCGGGCTCGAACCCGGCAAACTCGGCCGGGCTTTCAGCCTCCACACCGCCAATGCGCGGCTCGATGGTCATTTCCCCACGGGCCATACCGATAATGGCAAAGAGCAGCACCGCCAGCACGAAATTGGCCGCAGGCCCTGCGGCCACGATCACCGCACGCTGCCATACCGGCTTGAAATGATACACGCGGTCGGCGTCCTCGCGCGCATCGCGCAGGCGTTGCAGCGTCGCCTGATCAGGCGCGCTGGCCGCGTTCGCATCCCCCAGAAAGCGTACATAGCCCCCCAGCGGCAGCGCAGCGATGCGCCAGAGCGTGCCCTTGCGGTCGCTCCAGCTGGTCAGTGTCGGGCCAAACCCGATGGAGAACGCCTCGGCATGCACGCCAAAGGCGCGCCCGGCCACGTAATGGCCAAGCTCGTGCACCACGACCACAAAGGAGATGACCGCCACGAAGGCGGCCACGCTCAACAGGCCGGATCCCAGCAGGTCTGTCACCTGGTTACGCCCCCTTGCGCAAGGCTGGCCATACGCCCGGAGCGTTCAGCCACATACCGGTGCGCAATCCTGCGGGCTTCCGCATCGGCTGCGAATACCGCGTCGAAATCATTCAGCGGACCCCTGACACTCCCCTCACCCGCGGCCAGAGACTCCGCAACGATCGCGGCAATGTCAAGGAAGCCGACATGACCATTCAGAAAGGCTTCGACCGCCACTTCATTGGCGGCGTTGAGAATGGCCGGAGCCGCACCGCCTGCAAGGAACGCCTCGCGCGCGAGGTCAAGGGCCGGAAAGCGCTCCGGATCGGGCCGGAAGAAGGTGAGTGCGCCAAGGGCCGCAAGGTCGAGCCGGTCCACACAGGTTTCCACCCGTCCAGGCCAGCCGAGCGCATGGGCGATGGGGGTGCGCATGTCGGGCGCACCCATCTGGGCGATCAGCCCGCCATCCACATGCTCTACAAGGCCGTGAATGATGGACTGGGGATGGATCAGCACATCCACCCGGTCCTGCCCGATGGCAAACAGATGGCAGGCCTCGATTACCTCCAGCCCCTTGTTCATCATCGTGGCCGAATCCACCGAAATCTTCGCGCCCATCGGCCAGACCGGGTGGGCGGTGGCATCGCCCGGACCCGCAGCGGCCATCTCGGCCAGCGAACGGTCCCTGAAAGGCCCGCCGGACGCGGTCAGGATGATCCGGCGCACCGCGCTGGCATCACGCCCGCCCAGCGCCTGGAAGATGGCGTTATGCTCGGAATCCACCGGCAGCAGCGTCGTGCCGGCATCCTGCGCAGCTTGCATGAAGAGCGGCCCGGCGCAGACCAGCGCCTCCTTGTTGGCCAGCGCCACCGTCCTGCCGCGTGCGACAGCGGCGAGCGTTGGCGCCAGTCCTGCCGCGCCCACGATCGCGGCCATGGTCCAGTCTGCATCCATGCGCGCCGCTTCAATGACGGCCGCGTGCCCCGCCCCCCAGCGAAGTCCTGATCCGGCAAGCGCCGAGGCCAGCACGGGCGCGCCGGCTTCGTCTGCAATCGCAGTAAAAGCGGGGCGGAATGTCAGCGCCAGCTCTGCCAGCTCCTGCGCGCGGGTGCCCGCCGTCAGCGCAGTGACCGCAAACGCGCCCTCCGGCGCAGCTGCGACAAGATCCAGCGTTGCCCGCCCGACCGAGCCGGTTGCGCCCAGAATGGTCAGCGTACGCGCACTCATGAGGCACCGCCCGGCCAGCCGCCCGGCGCCAGAGCCGCGAAAATTCCTGCAAACACCGTTGCGAGCATCAAGGCATCTACCCTGTCCAGCACCCCGCCATGGCCGGGGATGAGCGTGCCTGCATCCTTCACGCCAAAACGCCGCTTGGCGAGTGACATTGCCAGATCGCCCGCCACAGCCATCAGCGCCAGAGGCAGGGCGACAGCGAGGGCATGGATCATGTCCATCCCGGCCAGTGTGGCGGCAACCGCCCCGGCCGCACTGCCAAAGGTGAGCCCGGCGACAAGGCCGGTCCAGGTCTTGTTGGGGCTGGCAGCAGGCAGGAGTTTCGGCCCGCCAAGCCAGGTGCCTGCCAGATAGGCGAAGGTATCGGCCGCCCATACCACGGCAAACAGAAAGAGAAGGCCGGCCAGCCCGTCAGCGCGCAAGGCAACCAGAATGCTTGCCGACACCGCCACATAGATCACGCCAATGGCCGCCTCGTGCGGATTGCCGCGCCGGCGCCGGTCCATCCAGCTTCCGGCCGCACCGGCGATGATCCAGAAGGCGCACCAGCCATAGGCGCCCTGCGTGGCCAGCAGAACCGCGCCCACGGCCGTTCCCGTGGCCAGCGCGAAGGCGCGCGGCGGGGCCTCGCGGTCTGACATGCGCACCCATTCCCAGCCCATCGCGGCGGCAAAGGCGGCAACAAAGATGGCAAACGGATAACCGCCGAGCCAGACAAGCACGACCGCCAGCGGGGCCAGCACAAGAGCCGAGGCCAGCCTGCGCACGAAGACCGGATCGCGCGGCCCGGCAAAGCGGAAAGGCAGGGCTGCCACGGCTAGCGCCCCCCAAAGCGGCGTTCGCGGCCCTGATATATCGCGATGGCCTCGCGCAGATGGCTGGCCGTGAAGTCCGGCCAGAGCACATCCATGAACACCAGCTCCGCATAGGCGCCCTGCCAGAGCAGGAAATTGGAGATGCGCATCTCCCCGCTGGTGCGGATGATCAGGTCAGGGTCCGGCAGGTCACGTGTATCGAGCAGACGGGCAAAGCCCGCCTCGTCGAGCTCGGGCGCCGTGCCGCTGGCCGCTGCCGAGGCAAGCGCGGTGTTGACCGCGCGCACGATCTCGTCCCGGCCGCCATAATTGAACGCCACGGTAAGATTGAATCGCGTGTTGTGGGCCGTGGTGTTCTCTGCGCGCGCGATGATCTCGAGAAGGTCATCTGACAGGCCTGCCCGGCTGCCAAGAATGCGCACCCGCACCCCTTCGCGGGCCAGCGTGTCGAGGTCGGCATGAACGAACTGGCGCAGCAGGTCGAACAGCGCGTTTACTTCCTCGCGCGGCCGGTGCCAGTTCTCTGTGGAAAAGCCGAACAGGGTGATATGGGTCAGCCCCAGAGCGCCCGCCTCACGTACCAGCGCACGCACCGCCTCCACGCCCTGCATGTGGCCAAACGCGCGCGGACGGCCGCGCGCCGCGGCCCAGCGCCCGTTACCATCCATGATAATGGCGATATGGGCCGGAATCCCTGCCGATGCTGTAGGCGCGGCTGACATGGTTCAAGGCCTCCCCGGCCTCTGCAGAAAGCCGCTCAGACCTGTGTGATCTCTTCCTGCTTCTGCTTGAGAAGCTGGTCGATCGCCTCGATGGCGGAATCGGTCTCTTTCTGCACCTGGTCAGCGAGGCGCTTGTGTTCGTCCTCGCTCATGACCCCGTCCTTCTCCGCACGCTTGAGCGCGTCCATCCCGTCGCGGCGCACATTGCGCACGGCAACGCGGGCCTGCTCGGCATAGCTGCCGGCGGTCTTGGCCAGCTCGGCGCGGCGCTCCTCGTTGAGCGGCGGGATCGGAATGCGGATCAGCGCGCCTTCCACGACCGGATTGAGGCCCAGCGATGAATTGCGGATCGCCTTGTCCACGGCAGGCGCCAGATTGCGGTCCCAGACCTGGACGGAGAGCATGCGCGGCTCGGGCACCGTCACCGTGCCAACCTGGGTGATCGGGGTGGGGCTGCCATAGGCGTCAATCTTGATCGGATCGAGCAGGGCCGGACTGGCCCGGCCGGTGCGCAGACCGGAAAATTCCTTCTTCAGCGCCTCGACAGCGCCATCCATGCGCCGGCTGATATCCTTGAAGTCAAAATCGCCTGCCTTGCTCATGATCGTCCTCAGCTTGCTTTCCTGGGTTTGGGACCCACGACCGTACACAGTCCGTGACCATCCAGCACGCCGGCAAGTCCGCCGGCGCGGTGGATGTCGAACACCACGATCGGTATCTGGTTGTCGCGCATAAGCGTGACCGCCGACGCATCCATGACCCTGAGGTCACGGGCGATGACATCGATATAGTCGAGCTGGTCATAGCGCTCTGCATCGGGGTGCGTCTTGGGGTCGGCTGAATAGACCCCGTCCACCTGCGTGCCCTTGAACAGCGCGTCACAGCCCATTTCCGCCGCGCGCAGCGCTGCGGCAGTATCGGTGGTGAAAAACGGATTGCCCGTGCCCGCAGCGAAGATGACCACGCGGCCCTTTTCCATGTGCCGCACGGCCCGCCTGCGGATATAGGGTTCGCACACCGTGGTCATGGGGATGGCTGACTGCACGCGCGTCTGCACGCCCCGGCGCTCCAGCGCGGTCTGCATGGCCAGCGCGTTCATCACCGTGGCCAGCATGCCCATATAGTCGGCGGCGGCCCGGTCCATGCCCTTGGCGGCTGCCTGCAACCCGCGGAAGATATTGCCCCCGCCAATGACAAGGCACAGCTCATAGCCTGCTGCCACCGCCGCGCCGACTTCCTCGGCGATGCGTTCGGCCGTGCCCATGTCGATGCCGTAAGCCTGATCGCCCATCAGTGCCTCACCGGAAATCTTCAGCAGCACCCTGCGATAGGGGCCTGAAGGAACCGGCCTTGGCTCAGATGCACAATCACTCACAACACGATCACTCCGGCAGACAGGAAGGCGGCGGAGGCTTTTTGAAGCCATCCGCCGCCAGACACAATCACGATTTGCCGAGCGCGGCCACTTCGGCTGCGAAATCGTCTTCCTTGCGCTCAACGCCTTCGCCGAGAACCATGCGCACGAAGCCGGTCAGCTTGACCGGCGCGCCGACCTCGCCTTCCGCCGCTTTCAGCGCACCCTCAACGGTGTGGTCGGGGTCCAGCACGAAGACCTGCTTTAGCAGCACCACTTCCTCGTAGAACTTGCGCAGACGGCCCTCGACCATCTTCTCGATGATCGCTTCGGGCTTGCCGGACTGGCGGGCCTGATCGGCAAACACGGCCTTCTCGCGCTCGATCACGTCGGCAGACAGCTCATCCACGTCGACCGCGAGCGCCACGGCGGGCGAACCGGCGGCCACGTGCATGGCGATCTTGCGGCCGAGCTCGGCGAGCTTGGCCTTGTCGCCGGACGATTGCAGGCCGACCAGAACGCCGATCTTGCCAAGGCCATCAGCCGCCGCATTGTGCATGTAGCTGGCGACCACGCCTTCGCTGACCGCAACGGTCTCGACGCGGCGCAGGGACATGTTCTCGCCGATCTTGGCGATGAGGCCGGTCAGGCTGTCGGCAACGCTCTCGCCCGAAGCCATCTTGGCGGCGCTGAGCGCCTCCACATTGCCAGCACCAATGCCGAGCGCGGTGATCTCGGCGACGGCGGCCTGAAACAGCTCGTTGCGGGCGACAAAGTCGGTCTCGGCATTCACCTCGACAGCAGCCCCGGCCATGCCGTTGCCGCTTGCGGAGGTCGCGACACCGACGAGGCCGTCAGCGGCCACGCGGTCAGCCTTCTTGGCAGCCTTGGACAGGCCCTTCTTACGCAGCCAGTCAATGGCCGCCTCGATATCACCATTGGTTTCGGCGAGCGCCTTCTTGCAGTCCATCATGCCCGCGCCGGTGCGTTCGCGCAGGTCCTTGACGAGAGCGGCTGTGATCTCGGCCATGGGGAGTCTCCTGTTTTTTGTATGCCTTGATCAGGCTTTGGATTCTTCTGCGGCAGCTTCGGCGACAACGGCCTCCGCTTCCTCTGCAGCAGCCGGTTCGGCCAGCACGGGCTCGATGGCCGGCGCGGCCGAAGCCCCCAGATCCACGCCCATGGAGGCCTGACTGTCAGAGATGCCGTCCAGCACCGCATCGGCGACGAGATCGCAGTAGAGCGCAATCGCGCGCGCGGCATCGTCATTGCCGGGAATCGGGAAATCGACCGGATCGGGATCGCAATTGGTATCCACAACCGCAACCACCGGAATGTTGAGCCGGCGGGCTTCCTGGATGGCGATCGCTTCCTTGTTGGTGTCGATCACGAAGATGAGGTTGGGCGTGCCGCCCATTTCCTTGATGCCGCCGAGCGAGCGCTCCAGCTTCTCACGCTCGCGGGTGAGCATCAGGACTTCTTTCTTGGTCAGGCCCTGCGGGCCGCCTTCCTGATCGAGAATGCCTTCCAGCTCGCGCAGCCGGGCGATCGAGATGGAGATGGTGCGCCAGTTGGTCAGCGTGCCGCCGAGCCAGCGATGGTTCATGTAGTATTGCGCGCAGCGCTGGGCGGCCTGGGCGATCGGCTCCTGCGCCTGACGCTTGGTGCCGACGAACAGGATGCGCCCGCCGCCAGCGGCCACTTCGCGCACTTTCACCAGAGCCTGGTGCAGCAGCGGAACCGTCTGGGACAGATCGATAATGTGGATGTTGGAACGCTCGCCGAAAATGAAGGGTTTCATTTTCGGGTTCCAGCGGTGGGTCTGGTGACCGAAATGCGCACCAGCTTCGAGCAGCTGACGCATGGAGAAGTCAGGAAGGGCCATCTTCAATTTTCCTTTTCCGGTTGGCCTCCACGGAGCGGAGCCTGCCAGCCCACCAGATGGTGAAATGGCGCGGCACCGGATCGAACGGGCACATCACTGTGCCTGCCGTTGCCCCGTGTGCGGGATTGCGGGCGGGCTTATAGGCCCAGCGGGCCTTGCGCACAAGCCTTCTGGGCACGAAAGCGCAGGCGGGCTCCAACTGGCTTGCCCCTGGCGCCGCCCGGCCTGCAGGCGTGTGCGCCTCAGGCCTGCAGCGCCTCGACAGCGGCCACACCTGCAACCTGTTTGAGCGCGCTGCGCAGGGCCGGGTCGATAACATGCCCGCCGGGCAGGCGCACCCGGGCGCGCGATCCGTCACCGAGCGCCATGTCGAGCATGATCACGCCGCGCCCTGCCCCGTTGCCGCCATGGCCCGCACGGCCCAGACGCTCGCGGATGCCCTCCAGCGCGCCCGGATCCTCGATGAGCAGCGTGAGGCCGGGCAGTGCGGCTTCCTTCAGAAGGCCCGACAAGGGCTCGCAGGCATCCAGAATGAGCCTGACCTGCTCGTCATTCTCCTCAACCCGCATGGTCGCGACGATACCTTCGCCCGGCTCCAGGAGATCACGCGTCTGCGCGAGCACCTTGGGCGGAACCAGTGCCTCGAACTCGCCGCTGGCATCAGACAGGGTCAGGAAGGCAAAGCGCTCATTATTGCGTTTTGACAGCTTTTCCTGACGCCGCCGCACGATTCCGGCGAGGCGCACCGCCTTCACGCTCTCCTCGCGCACGCGGTCAAGCAGGTCCGACCACGCATTGACCCCGCGCCGGGACAGAACATCCTGATAAGCATCAAGCGGGTGGCCGGAGAGGTAGAAACCGATGGCGGCCAGCTCCTCGTCCAGACGGCGCGTCCCCTCCCAGGGCTCGGCTGATGGCAGGGCTGCGCGGGCAAGCCCGCCTTCGTCCGGCCCCTCGCCGCCAAAGAGCGAGACCTGCGCCGATTCCCGTTCAGACTGCGCGCTCTGGGCAATGGCGCACAGCGTCTCGGCGGCGGCAAAGGCGCGTGCGCGGTCCGGTTCGATACTGTCAAACGCACCGGCGCGCGCGAGCGTCTCCATCAGGCGGCGATTGACGGCGCGCGCATCAATACGCGCCGCAAAATCATGCAGGCTGGTGAAGGGGCCGCCCTCACCGCGCGCCGCGACGAGCGCCTCCATGGCAGCAAAACCGGCGCTGCGTATCGCACCGAGCCCGTAGCGCACCGCGCCCTGTTCGACGGAGAAATCGGCCTCGGAGCGGTTGATATCCGGCCCCAGCACGGCGACGCCCATGCGCCGGGCCTCCTGAAAGAAGACCGCGAGCTTGTCGGTATTGCCCGCATCAAGGCTCATCAGGGCGGCCATGAAGGCGACGGGATGATGGGCCTTCAGCCAGGCCGTGCGGTAGGCGATGAGCGCGTAGGCGGCCGCGTGGGACTTGTTGAAGCCATAGCCGGCAAACTCGGCCACGAGGTCGAAAATATAGGAGGCCTTGGCCTCGTCGACGCTGCGCGCCTTCGCCCCTTGCAGGAAGCGGGCGCGCTGCTGGTCCATCTCCTCCTTCTTCTTCTTGCCCATGGCCCGGCGCAACAGGTCGGCCTCACCAAGCGAGTAGCCCGACAGGATCTGCGCGATCTGCATCGCCTGCTCCTGATAGATGATGACGCCGTGCGTCTCTTTCAGGACCGGCTCAAGATCGGGATGGAGATAGTCCGGCGCCGACCGGCCGAACTTGCGCTCCACATAGGTGTCGATGTTTTTCATCGGCCCGGGACGGTAGAGCGAGATCAGCGCGATAATGTCCTCAAACGTGTCCGGCTTCACCTTCTTCAGCGTGTCGCGCATGCCGGAACTTTCCAGCTGGAACACACCGATCGTGTCGCCCGACGCCATCAGCTCATAGGCCGCGCGGTCATCAAGCGCGACCGCGTCCAGATCGATCGCTTCCCCGGTGGACGCCTCGATATACTGTAGCGCACGCGCCATCACGGTGAGGGTCTTGAGGCCGAGGAAGTCGAACTTCACGAGGCCCGCCGGCTCCACCCATTTCATGTTGAACTGGGTGGCGGGAATGTCGGAGCGCGGATCGCGGTAAAGCGGCACCAGTTCGGGCAGCGGCCGGTCTCCGATCACCACACCGGCGGCGTGGGTGGAGGCGTTGCGGTAAAGCCCCTCCAGCTGGAGCGCGACCGTGACCAGCCGGTCGACCGCGCTGTCCTCGCGGCGCATGGCCTGCAGCCTGGGCTCGGTCTCCATCGCCTCGGCCAGCGTCACCGGCTGGGCGGGATTATTGGGCACGAGCTTGGCGATGCGATCCACCACGGGGAAGGGTATCTGCAGGACCCGGCCGACATCGCGCAGCACGGCGCGCGCCTGAAGCGTGCCGAAGGTGATGATCTGGGCGACCCGGTCCGCGCCATAGCGTTCCTGCACATAGCGGATCACCTCGCCCCGGCGCTCCTGGCAGAAATCGATATCGAAATCGGGCATGGAGACCCGTTCCGGATTGAGGAAGCGCTCGAAGAGCAGGCCGAAGCGCAGCGGATCAAGATCGGTGATGGTGAGGGCCCATGCCACGACCGAACCCGCGCCCGAGCCCCTGCCCGGCCCGACCGGAATGCCTTGTGCCTTCGCCCACTGGATGAAGTCGGCCACGATCAGAAAATAGCCGGGAAAGCCCATGCGCTCGATAACGGAGAGCTCGAAGGCGAGCCGCTCCTCATATTCGCTGGCGGATGCGACCGGCTCGACCTGCTCCAGCCGCGCGGCAAGCCCTTCCCGTGCGCGCGCGGCGAGCTCTTCAGCCTCGCTGCGGCCTTCCAGCCCCGGAAAGCGCGGCAGGATGGGATCGCCCTTGACGGGCCGGTAGGCACAGCGCCGGGCAATATCGAGCGTGCTTTCGATGGCCTCGGGAAGATCGGCGAACAAAGCCCGCATCGCCTCGGCGGACTTGAAATCATGATCCGGGGTGACCTTGCGCCGGTCATCAACGATGAGATAGCTGGACTGGGCGATGCACAGCAGCGCGTCATGGGCCTCATGGCGCTCGGGCGTCGCAAAGAAGGGCTCGTTGGTGGCCACCAGCGGCAGGCCGCGCTGATAGGCCTCTGCCACCAGCCAGTCCTCGGCCTTCAATTCCTCCGCCCGCCCGTGGCGCTGCAGCTCGATATAGAGCCGCCCGGCAAAGACCTGACCCAGCCGGTCGAGCAACTCCCCGGCCTTCGGCGTCTTGTCGCCACAGATCAGCCGGTTCAGCGCCCCGTCATATCCGCCCGTCAGGCAGATCAGGCCCTCATGGCGGGCAAGCACCGCCTCAAGGCTGACAGAGGGCTCCTCGCTCGGCTCCACATCGAGATAGGCCGACGAGGACAGCGCCATCAGATTGCGGTAGCCCGCTTCGTCCTGCGCCAGCAGCACCAGCGTGCCCGCCGGGACCACCCGTTCGCCGGGGCGTTCCGCCTCCAGCTTGACCGACAGCGTGCAGCCAATGATCGGCTGTATCCCCGCCCCGGAAATGTATTCGGAAAATTCCAGCGCCCCGAACAGGTTATTGGTGTCGGTAAGCGCCACGGCGGGCATGGAGAGCGATTTACAAAATTCGGCGGTCTCGCCGATCCGCATCGCGCCTTCCAGCAGCGAATAGGGCGAGCGGGCCCGCAAATGCACAAACCCGCCCTGATCCATCACCCGCATCCTCGCTTTCCAGATTCGGCGCCCACTCTAGCGGCCCCTGCCGGAAAATCAGCCCGCCAGCGCCGTGCTCCAGGTCAGCACCACCGCCACAAACCCCACCGTCACGAAGGCCGCGCTCGCTTCTTCGAAAAACCGTTTCATGTGCCTGTCTCCCAATGCGGAACACCAATTAATTCATGTTTTGTTCCACTACACATATTCCTGCTTTGTTCCACCGTCAAGCCGAATCGGAACGGAAAATTTTCCCGTGGAAAAGCAAGGAGTTTGATTATGTTGACGCGCCCGTCAGGCCGCGACGATGCGCCCGTCTTCAAGCGTCACCACCCGGTCCATGCGCGCGGCGAGCGCCAGATTGTGCGTGGCTACAAGCGCGGCCGCACCCGCCTCGCGGCAGGCGCTGGCAAGCGCATCAAACACCTGATCGGAGGTTGCCGGATCGAGGTTGCCGGTGGGTTCGTCCGCCAGCACGACGCGCGGATTGCCGACCAGAGCGCGGGCGATGGCCACGCGCTGTTGCTCCCCGCCGGAAAGCTGAGGCGGGCGGTGAGTGAGACGCGCGCCGAGGCCCAGCTTTTCAAGCCAGTCCTTCGCCTTGGCGCGGGCATTCCTGTGGCTCTCGCCTGCGATAAGCCGAGGCAAAGCTACATTATCCAGCGCATCAAGTTCAGCCAGCAAGTGATGGAACTGATAAACAAAACCGATTTCACGGCGGCGCAACGCAGTGCGCCCGCGCTCATTCAGTGCCAGACCGTCAATCCCGCCGATTTTCACCGAGCCCGCATTGGGCCTTTCCAGAAGCGCCGCAGCGTGAAGGAGCGAGGATTTGCCCGAGCCCGACGGGCCGACCAGCCCCACGAGCTCGCCCGGCATGAGGTCCAGATCGGCGCCGTTGAGCACCTCGATGGTTTCCGCATCGGTTTCGTAGCGGCGCACCAGGCCGCGCAAGGAGAGAGCCGGCTCACTCATAGCGCAGCGCCTCCACCGGATCGATGCGCCCTGCCCGCCAGGAGGGCGGCAGGGTGGCCAGCAGCGCGGTCGCAAAGCCCCAGAAGGCCACGAACACGACTTCGGCCCAGTCCAGCCGCGCAGGCAGGCGGTAGAGCAGATAGACGGACGGGTCGAACACATCGACGCCGGTCACGAAGGCGAGGAAGTCCTGTATCGGCCCGATGAAGATGGCGATGAGGATACCGAGCACGATGCCCGCCGCCGTCCCCAGCACGCCGATCATGGCACCGGAAATGAGGAATATCCTCATCACTGCGCCTTGCGTCGCGCCCATGGTGCGCAGGATGGCGATGTCGCGGCTCTTGTTCTTCACCAGCATGACAAGGCCGGAGATGATGTTCATGGCCGCGATCAGCACGATGATGGAAAGGATCATGCGCATGGCCATGCGCTCCACCTGCAGCGCGGTCCAGAAGGACTGGTTCTGCCGGCGCCAGTCAAAGACCGCCGAGCCGGGCGGCACGAGCTGGCGCACAGCCTCCACGACCGCCTCTGGCGCATCGGGGTTATGAACCCGGATATCGATATAGTCCCCGCCGGTGCGGTTGAAGAAGAGCGCGGCCTGTTCCAGCGGCATGAAGACATAGATGCGGTCGAGATCGAGAACGCCCATGGAGACAATGCCGTCAACCACATAGGTCTTGCGCCGCGGCACGGTGCCCATCGGCGTGGCAGCCCCCTGCGGCGCCAGCAAGGTGACCGTATCGCCTGCGCTGATGCCGAGATGGGCGGCGATGCCGGAGCCGATCAGGATGCCATCCCCGCCATGATGGCCAACGCCGAAATTATCGGCAGAGCCCTGCACGATGCCGCCGCCGGCCGTGGCGGCCTCGCCTTCACCGGCGATGAGATCGAAGCGGGCAAGGTCCTGCGGGCGCACGCCGATCACCTGTGCGCCAGTCGCCGCCCGCTCCGAACTGATCAGCGCCTGCGCGGCAATAACAGGCCCGGCCATGCGCACGCCGGGCACGGCATTGATCCGGCTGGTCAGCGCGTCGGTCAGCAGGGCGTTGTCGGTGGTGTAGACATAGACATGGGGCTGCACGCCGAGCAGCCGGGACAATAGCTCGTGGCGGAAGCCGTTCATGATCGACATGACGGCGATCAGCGCGGTCACGGCCAGCATGATGCCGACAAAGGAAATCACCGAGATCAGTGTCACCCCGCCATGTTTGCGCCGTGTGCGCAGATAGCGGAAGGCGAGCATGAACTCGAAGGCGCTGAACGGGCCAGCGCCGTTCGGGCCGGATGGTGCCGCCTCGCTCATGCGCCGGGCTTTTCAGCCGCAAGCCGGGAGAGCACGCTTTCAAGGCTCGCCTCAAAGCGTTCGCCGGTCGCGCGCCGCTTGACCTCCACCTTGCCCTCTTTCAGCCCGCGCGGGCCGATGATGAGCTGCCAGGGCAGGCCGATCAGGTCCATGGTGGCAAACTTGCCGCCCGGACGCTCGTCGGTGTCGTCCAGAAGCGGGTCCTTGCCGGCCTTCATCAGCGCCTGATAGGCGGTCTCGCACGCGCCGTCGGTTTCCGCGTCGCCCGGTTTCAGATTGATGATACCGATGCCGAAAGGCGCGACTTCCTCAGGCCAGATGCAGCCCGCGTCGTCGTGATGGGCCTCGATGATGGCGCCCAGCAGCCGCGATACGCCGACGCCATAGGAGCCCATGTGGACGGGCCGGTCCTTGCCATCGGGATGGGTGACATAGGCCTTCATGGGCTCGGAATACTTGGTGGCAAAGTAGAAGATATGGCCAACCTCGATACCGCGCGCGGACAGGCGCCGCTCGGCGGGCACTTCGGCCTCGAAGCGGGCCGCCTCGTGCATCTCGTCGGTCGCGGCATAGAGCGAGGTGCGCGCATCGACGAGCGGCTGGAGATCGCCATCAAAATCCACGTCCAGGCCCGGCGCGCCCATATCGATGAGCGCGGAGTCGCAGAACACCTCGCTCTCGCCGGTCTCGGCAAGGATGATGAATTCGTGGCTGAGATCACCGCCAATCGGGCCGGTATCGGCGCGCATCGGCACCGCTTTCAGGCCCATGCGCTCGAACGTGTTGAGATAGGCGACGAACATGCGGTTATAGGCGTGGCGCGCACCGGCCTCGTCCAGATCGAAGGAATAGCTGTCCTTCATCAGGAATTCGCGTCCGCGCATCACGCCAAACCGGGGGCGGATCTCGTCACGGAACTTCCACTGGATGTGGTAGAGGATTTTCGGCAAGTCCTTGTAGGACCGGCAGTATGAGCGGAAAATCTCGGTGATCATCTCCTCATTGGTCGGTCCGTAGAGCAGGTCGCGCTCATGGCGGTCGACAATGCGCAGCATCTCCTTGCCATAGCCATCATAGCGCCCGCTCTCGCGCCACAGATCGGCCGATTGCAGGGTCGGCATGAGGAGCTCGATGGCTCCTGCCCGGTTCTGCTCCTCGCGCACGATCTGCTCGATCTTCTTGAGCACCTTAAAGCCCAGCGGCAGCCAGGAATAGATGCCCGCCGATTGCTGGCGGATCATGCCGGTGCGCAGCATCAGGCGGTGTGAGGCAATCTGCGCGTCCGCAGGCGTTTCTTTCAGGACGGGCAGGAAAAACCGGCTAAGGCGCATGGGAAGGGGCTCGTGTCAGGGCGGGTTGAACAACTGGATCAACGATTAGACCGCACCGTCAACACCCGCAAGGCACGCATTGCGGCTGGGAGAGCTGAATCCCCGGAACGCCACCGTCTGGTTCGGTTTACCCGGGCCACCCATGCCTGAGGGCTTGCTTTCCCCTCGTCCTTCGAGACGTTCGCTTCGCTCACCCTCAGGATGAGGGGAAAAAAACAACTAAAGCCCACAACCGGTGGAGCCCCCAGGGGGGGGCTCGAAGGCGCCGGGCGAG
>JBKBNS010000025.1:0-25482 GCA_046295255.1 Glycocaulis sp. | reverse complement strand
ACGATTTTCGCGCATATCACGCGCCAAACCCTTTATGAGTACAGGCCCTAGGCGAAGCGCCAGGCTTCCTCGGCGGCGCGGAACACGGCGCGGGCCTTGTTGACCGATTCCATGCGTTCGGCCTCGGGGTCGGAATCCAGCACCAGCCCGGCGCCTGCCTGCACGTGCATTACGCCGTCCTTGATGACCGCCGTGCGCAGGGCGATGCAGGTATCAAGGCTGCCATCGGCCCCGAAATAACCCACCGCGCCGGCATAGATGCCGCGCCGGTGGGGCTCCATCTCCTCGATGATCTCCATCGCCCGCACCTTGGGCGCGCCCGACACCGTGCCTGCCGGGAAGCCCGCGAACAGGGCGGAGATGGCGTCTTCGCCTTCGGCCAGATCGCCCTCCACATTGGAGACGATGTGCATGACATGGCTGTAGCGCTCGATGATTTCGCGCTCGGTCACGCGCACGCTGCCGGGTTTCGCCACCCGGCCCACATCATTGCGGCCAAGGTCCAGCAGCATCAGGTGCTCGGCCAGCTCCTTCGGATCGGCCTTCAGCTCGGCCTCATAGGCGGCGTCTTCTTCGGTAGTGGTGCCGCGCGGGCGTGTCCCGGCAATCGGTCGCACCGTCACCTTGCCGTCGCGCACGCGCACCAGGATTTCCGGGCTGGAGCCGGCAATCGCAAACCCGTCCAGATCGAAGAAGAAGAGGAAGGGGGAGGGATTGGTCCGGCGCAACGAACGGTAAAGCGCGAAGGGCGGCAGCGGGAAGGGCGCGGAGAAGCGCTGGCTCGCCACGATCTGAAACACGTCGCCCGCGCGGACATAGGCCTTGGCGGCGTCCACATTCGCGCGGAAGGTCTCCGGAGCCATATTGCTCGACGGCGCTTCCTGCGGCGCTGCAGGCTGTCCCTCGCGATGCCCGTCCGCCGGTGCATCCAGCCGTGCAAAAACGGCCTCTATGCGCCGTGCAGCGGCCTCCACGGCGGCCCGGGCGCTCTCACCCGGCGCGATGCGTGCAGGTGCGGCGGCGGTGATCTCCTGCGCAATGGCATCAAAGACGATCATTACGCGCGGCCGCATCAGAAAGGCGTCCGGCGTGCCCAGCGGATCGGGCGCGGTGCTGGCGGGCAGGCGCTCCACCTCGCGGATCATGTCATAGCCGAGATAGCCGAACAGGCCCGCCGCAATCGGGGCAAGCCCTTCGGGCATGCCAAGCGCGGATTCTGCCAGCAGGGCCTTGAGCGAGGGCAGGGCGCTGCCGGCGCCTACGAAATCCTGCGGCACATCGTCAAACCCGGCAGCACGCGCCAGGAAGGCTTCCCCGCCCCGGCTCTGCCAGATCAAGTCAGGATCAAGCCCGATGGCGGAGTAACGCCCGCGATAGGCCCCGCCCTCCACGCTTTCCAGAAGGCAGCTATGGCGCACGCCGCTGGAGAGCTTCAGATAGGCCGAGACCGGCGTTTCAAGATCATCGACGCGGCGCGCGGTGAGCAATACCCGCCCGTCCGCCTCGCAGCGGGCAATGGCCGCATCAATGTCGGCTGTGGCGATACGCACCGTCTAGTCCGGATCGGAACGGCCGAGCGCAGCGTCACGCAGCACGGAGTTCACGCGCACCGGATAGGTGTCGAGAAGCCCGCGCTCCAGTGCTGCGATCACATCGCCTTGCAGGCCTTCCACGATCGCGCGGCGCTGCTCGGTGCCCGGCGGCTGGCTGCCAGCCGATATGTCGGTAACGATGGCAATGGCGCGGGTGCGCTGGTCGCCTGCGCGCGCCTCGAAGGGCTGGTTGAGGGCCGCCCGGAAGGCTGCGGCGACGAGGCCCTGATTGAAGGGCCCTGCCGTCTGCGTGCGCGTCAGCGTGGTCTCCTCCACCCGGGCGCCGGCAATGCTGCTGGCCGCCTCGTCGAGCGTCGCGCCCTCGCTGATCAGCTCCATGGCTTGGCTGATATAGGATTCCAGCCGCTCATCGGTCTGGCTGATACGCCAGAAGGCGGCGGCCTGCTCGCGCACCATCTCAAGATCGGCCAGCGCGCCCGGCTCGACCTGATCGACCCGCAGGGCGAAATATCCGTTCTCGCCAAACCGGACCAGCTCGGTGTCAAAGCCGTCATCGGTCGCAAAAGCCGAGCGCAGGATCTCTTCCTCGCGCAGCAGGCTCATCAGCGGCGCGCCAGACATATGGAAGCCGTCAGCGGTGAAAAAGTCGAACCGCTCCACCGGAATGCCTGCCGCCTCGGCGGCTTCTTCCAGCGTGGCCCCGCGGCCGCGCGCTTCCTCGAAATTGGCAAGGGCATCGAGCACCAGATACTCGGCCGTCTCGCCCGCCAGCTCGGTGCGCAGCTCGTCGGCGATGGACTCAAAGGCGGGAATGTCCGGATCAGTGGCGGTTTCCACATAGACCGTGCGCCAGCCCAGCCGTCCCTGCACGGCGCGCGCTTCGCCCGTGCCCATCTCGAAGGCCGCCGCAGCGATGATCTGGTCGGGAACCGCCACCATCTCGGCGTTTTCGAGCCGGACCGCTTCGCCCAGACCCATCTCGCGCGCCGCCGCGCCGGGGGCCTCTCCCTGCGCAATGCGCGTGGCAAGGGCGTTGGCGGTTTCCTCGTCGGGGGTGACCCACTGGCTGAACGTGCGCGGCGCCGGATCGGTCAGCGCGCCGGTCTCAAGGCGCATCTCGTAGAGTTCGCGCAGCTCGTCCTCGTCCAGCGCCACATCGGGCGACACCAGTGCCGGATCAAGCCGGACCAGCGTGATACGGCGCTGCTCGGGGATGGTGAAGAAGGGCGCGTTCTCCTCGATGAAGGTCTGAAGCTGTTCGTCGGTCGCTTCCCCCACATCGCCTGCAAGGCTCGGCGGGATAAGCAGGGCGCGTATCGTGCGGCGCTCGGATTCGAAGCGGGCGCGCAGCGAGGCGAAAACGTCCGGCGGCGTCGCGCCGGACAGGGCGGCATCAATGAATTGCTGGCGGCGCAGATCGCCGCGCAGCTGACGCTCGAAGGCGGATTCGCTCCAGCCTTCCTGACGCAGGAATTCCTGATAGGCGGCACGGTCGAACCGGCTGTCGAACAGACTCTGGAAGGCGGGCGCTGACTGGATCAGGTCGGCAATCTGCGCGTCGGTCGCGGCAAGGCCCAGCTCATTGGCTTGCGCGCTGATGGCGGCCTGCGCGATCAGGGTGGACACGACGCTGTCGCCAAGCCCGGCCGCGTCGGCCTCCTGCTGGGTCATGCGCGGGTTTTCGATATAGATGCGGCGCATCTCGCGCTGCATGGTCCGGCTGACATCCTGAAGCGTCACGCGCTCGCTGCCGACCGTCGCAACCGCATTGCCGGTGCCGGTGAAAATGTCATTGATGCCGAACAGGGCAAAGGCGGCGATCACCGGCACGATGATGATGGCAACAGCGATAGGCGAACGCGCCAGATTGCGGATAAGCGTGAGCATGGAAGTCCATTCGCAAAAGGTTGGGACAGGCCCGCGCACGGGCCGGTGTCAGTCGCGCCGGACCCTAGCCGCGCGCACACGTGCGGGCAAGGCTGGCCAGCGCCCGCACGCAGGGCGGGGTTTACCTCCGCGCGCCGGGGCTGGTATCGCTGGGGTAATGCCGCACGCGCCCGGCCGGGGCGCGGTCACACACAACAGGGCTGGGGGATAGTTCATGGCGTACCGGCGCACGCTGATGGCGGGCAACTGGAAAATGCACGGGCTGAAGGCTGATACAGCCTGGGTGGAGGCGTTTGCGCGGGAGGCCGCGTCACCGGCCTGCGAGGTGGTGCTGTGCCCGCCTGCCACGCTGCTGGACGCCTTGCGCGCGCCGCTGGCGGCCCGCTCGATCGCGCTGGGCGCGCAGGACTGTTCGCCCGAGCCGGAAGGCGCCCATACCGGCGATATCTCCGCGTCCATGCTGGCGGATCTGGGATGCAGTTATGTGATTGTCGGCCATTCGGAGCGCCGCAGCGGACATGGCGAGAGCGACGGGCTTGTCCGGCGCAAGGCCGAAGCGGCCATCAGGGCCGGGCTGATGCCCATCATCTGCGTGGGCGAGCAGCGCGCCGAGAGTGAGGCGGGCAGGGCGGAGGCCACCGTGCTGGCCCAGCTGGCCGCCAGCCTTCCTGAGGCCCCGGCGGACTCGATCATTATAGCCTACGAGCCGGTATGGGCCATCGGGACCGGGCTGACCGCAGGCCCGCAGGAAGCCCAGGCCATGCACGCGGCCATCCGCGCGGCCTTTCCGGGCCATGACCGGGAGAGCCTGCGCATCCTCTATGGCGGGTCGGTAAAGCCGGACAATGGCGCGGCCCTGATTGCGTGTCCGGACGTGGACGGCGCGCTGGTCGGCGGGGCCAGCCTCGACCCGCAGGCTTTTGCACGCCTTGTTAACCTAGCTTCCTAATCCGATTTTCAGATTTCGATGCCATTGTCCCGGTGAGAAGAGGGGTTGCCAACACCCCCTGCTGACGGGTGGCGCGATGAGGAATATCGACTACAGGCGGGCGTCTGTCCTGCTCTTCGATCCGGTAGGCGTGAATCTGCGCAATACGCGCTATGCGCTCCATGAGATCGGATTCCGGGAGATCAGCTGCCTGAGCTCGATCAGCGAGTTCAAGCGCCGGCTGGAAGACACCTCGCCCGATCTCATCATGGCCGAGCTCGTCAATAACGAGAACGAGATGCTGCGCGCGGTGAAATCCGTGCGCGCCGGGGAGCTGGGGCGCAATCCGTTCGTCGTGTTCGTGCTGACCAGCTGGGTGCGCGACGGGATGATGGTCAAGCAGGCGATCAATTCCGGCGTCGATGACGTGTTCATCCGCCCGTTCTCCACTGCCTTTGCCGAGGAACGCGTCCGCACCCTGGTCCGCGCGCGCAAGCCCTTCGTGGTCACCAGCGATTATATCGGGCCGGACCGGCGCAAGGACTGCGAGCGCGAAGGCGGCTCGACACAGCCGATCGATGCGCCCAACACGCTCAAGGCCGTGACGGAGGCGGACGAGTCCGCGCTGGACGAGGCCAATCGCTGGATCGCGGAGGCGCGCCGCACCGTGGAGTCCGAACGTATCCGCAGGCTGTGCATGCGCCTTGGCGTGGGTGTTGAGGTGGGCGTACGCGAGCTGAATTCCGGCAATGATGCTGTGCTGGACCTTGGCGACATGTTGCGCACCTCCAAGGAGCTGCGCCTGCGCCTGGCCCGTCAGGGGGCCGGGGAAGCGTCGCGCATTGCCTTTGCGCTCTTTCAGGTGTGCGAGGAGCTCAGCGGCGATGGCGGCTTCACCATGGCCAATCTGAACCTCGTCAAGGAGCTCGCCATGGGCGTACTGGCCGCCTATGCCAGCGGGGACGATGTGAAGGCTTCTGTGGAAGAGATCGAGAAGACGGTCGAGGTGCTGCGCCGGCGCATGTCGCCTGTGCGGCAGTTGAAGAGTAGCGTTCCGGAGGAGCCTGCGCTACAACGCGCCGCGAGTTGATCTGGCGGCCCGGCTTGCGGGTGGCCTATAGCCCCGTGTTGCAGGTGCCATGCTTACTGTCCTTCTCATCATCCAGATCCTTGTCGCCATCGGCCTGGTTTCCGTCGTTCTCATGCAGCGTTCCGAAGGCGGGGCGCTCGGCATTGGCGGTGGCCCCGGCGGCATGATGTCTGGCCGTGGCGCGGCCAATCTGCTGACGCGCACCACCATGATCCTCGGCGCGGTGTTCATGGTGAACTCCATCGCTCTGGCCGTGGTGCCGACGCTCGATCCCACGGGCCGCTCCGTGCTGGACCGGGTGGGCGTCGAGGACAGCCGCGGCCCGCTGCCCTTCACCTTTGACGATGATGGCGAGGCGGTGCCCGCGCTGCAGGCGGCTGAAGAGCCGGTTGAGGTGCCTGCGCCGTTCGAGGGCGAGGCCGAAGACGTGCCCGCTCCGGCCGAAGAAGAGCCGGGCCGGTAGATTTGCCATGGACGGGCTTCTGAGCATTGCCGAAGCCCGCTCCATCCTTCTGCCTGCAGCCGCGCACCTTGCGCTCATTGGCTTTCTGTATGCCTGGCTGACCGTCGAGCGGCTGAGCGCTGTCAGGTCGGGAAAGCGCGGCTATCCCGACATGCAGTTCGCAGGCGGTGACGTGGAGCGCGGAGCGCGCGTTGCGGCCAATCTGCGCAACCAGTTCGAAGCTCCCATGCTCTTTTATCCGCTCGTGCTGGCCCTCTGGGCGACACAGACCGTCACGGTCGCCATGGTCTGGCTCGCTTGGCTTTTCTTTGCCGGGCGTGTCCTGCATACCGGCGTTCAGACCCTTACCGCGAACGTGCCGCTTCGCGGGGCGGTGTTTATGGTGAATTTTCTGGCGCTCGCTGGCATGTGGGCCTTGTTCCTTGCGCTGAATATCCTTTGAGCACTGCACGACCGTGTGGAAGATCAGCCTTTTACACAATTGAGGGCAGGGCGCGGCTTTCGCTGTCCGCGATTCTGCGCTAACCCGTCCTTCCATGCCGCGATATATTTTCATAACCGGCGGCGTGGTCTCGTCCTTAGGTAAAGGCCTCGCCTCCGCCGCCCTTGGCGCGCTTCTCCAGGCCCGCGGATACCGCGTCCGGCTGCGCAAGCTCGACCCCTATCTCAACGTCGATCCGGGTACGATGAGCCCGTATCAGCATGGCGAGGTGTATGTCACCGAGGACGGGGCCGAGACCGATCTCGACCTTGGCCATTACGAGCGCTTTACCGGCGTGTCGGCTACGCGCGGCGACAACATCACGACGGGCCGGATCTATTCCACCATCATCGAGCGCGAGCGCCGCGGCGATTATCTCGGCGCGACCGTGCAGGTGATCCCGCACGTCACCGACACCATCAAGCAGTTCGTGCTGTCTGATCCGGGCGATGTCGATTTCGTGCTGTGCGAGATCGGCGGCACGGTGGGCGATATTGAAGGCCTGCCCTTCTTTGAAGCGATCCGCCAGCTCGGCCAGGAACTCGGCCGGGACAAGGCCATCTTCATCCACGTCACCCTGCTGCCCTTCATCAAGGCGGCCGGCGAGATGAAAACCAAGCCCACCCAGCACTCGGTGAAGGAGCTGCGCTCCATCGGCATCCAGCCCGACATATTGCTGTGCCGGTGCGAGATCCCGATTGATCCGTCCGACAAGCGCAAGATCGCCCTGTTCTGCAATGTGCCGGAAAACGCGGTGATCGAGGGGCGCGATGCCGCTTCGCTCTATGACGTGCCGCTGGAATACCACGCGCACGGCTTTGACAATGTGGTGCTGGAGCGCTTCGGCCTTACCGATGCGCCCGAACCCGATCTCGCCCGCTGGCAGGCCATTTCCAAGGCCGTGCATGAGCCGGACGGGCAGGTGACCATCGCCGTTGTCGGCAAGTACACCGTGCTCATCGACGCCTACAAATCACTGATGGAAGCCTTGAACCATGGCGGCATCGCCAATGGCGTGAAGGTGAAGCTGCGCTGGCTGGACGCCGAGCAGTTTGAAAAGCCCGATGCCTTCACCCCGCTTGAGGACGTACACGGCATTCTGGTGCCGGGCGGCTTTGGCGAACGGGGTGCAGAAGGCAAGATCGCGGCGGCGAAGTTCGCGCGCGAGCGCAAGATTCCCTATTTCGGCATCTGCTTTGGCATGCAGATGGCCGTGATCGAGGCCGCGCGCCATCTGGCGGGTATCGAGGGGGCGGGCAGCAGCGAGTTTGGCGAACCCAAAGTGCCGCTGGTTGGCCTGATGACCGAATGGGCCAAGGGCAATGAGCTGGAACGCCGCTCGAAAGCGGGTGATCTGGGCGGCACGATGCGCCTTGGCGCCTACCCGGCGACCCTGGTGCCCGGCACGAAGGTTCACGCCATTTATGGCGGTGACACCATCTCCGAGCGCCACCGGCACCGCTATGAGGTGAATATCGGCTATCGCGAGCAGCTGGAGACGGCGGGGCTCATCTTCTCCGGCCTGTCACCGGACGGGCTGCTGCCCGAAATCGTGGAGCACGCCGACCATCCCTGGTTTATCGGCGTGCAGTTCCACCCGGAGCTGAAATCGCGCCCCTTCGCCCCGCACCCGCTGTTTGCGAGCTTCATCGCCGCCGCCATGGAGCATTCACGGCTGGTGTGAGCTCCCGGCGCGCAGCGCCGCAAGCGCGATCCCCGATCAAGTCGAGGACAAGCCGCGCGCCCGCAGCTTTAGCGAGGAGCGACGCACGGATGTGCGGAGCATAACAAGAAAAAGGGGCTGGGCACCGGCTACCGCCGGTGAAGCGCGGGAAGGGTGGCAGCTTGACCACCGGACACAGAACCGCAGTCCGCGCCAGAGGTCCTACCGACTCATCTCAACAATCTGCTCCGAGCCTTGATGTCGTCTGGCCTTCGGGCGGGACTGCGCATTGACGAGATTACCGCAAATGCGCCGGATGGTCACGGAAATCCCGATCACATCGTCAGGGCAGGGGTGAAATCGCGCGCAGGCGCGGCTTGCCTTGGGGGGGCGGAGCAGATATACACCGCCGCTCATTCCGGCGGGGCGTGCTCCGCCGGCCCGTTATTCCTTGACTGTTGGAGAGGCCCCGATGGCGGTCCCTAAGCGCAAAACCTCCCCGTCCAAGCGCGGCATGCGCCGTGGCCATGATGCCATCGGCACCACGGCCTATATCGAGGACAAGGACACCGGCGAACTGCGCCGTCCGCACCATGTCGATCTGAAGACCGGCATGTATCGCGGCAAGCAGATCCTGACGCCGAAAGAAGACTGATCCCAGACCCGCGTCTCTGGCGCGGGACCGGAGCTATGCAAAAAAGCCCTGCGCGATAACCCCGCGCGGGGCTTTTGTCTTGTCCGGGCCTCGTCTATGAAGCGCGCAAACCGGTTTCACCCTATCGCCAGGACGCATCCCATGACCGCCATTACCGACATCATCGCGCGCGAGATTCTCGACAGCCGTGGCAATCCCACCGTCGAGGTGGATGTCATCCTGGAGGATGGGTCGTTTGGCCGTGCAGCGGTGCCGAGCGGTGCCTCCACGGGCGCACACGAGGCGGTCGAGCTGCGCGATGGCGACGAGCGCTATCGCGGCAAGGGCGTGCAGAAGGCGGTAGAGGCCGTCGAGGGCGAGATTTTTGACGCGCTCGCCGGGTTTGACGCCGAAGAGCAGCGCCGGATCGACGAAACCCTGATGGCGCTGGACGGCACGCCCAACAAGGCCCGGCTCGGCGCAAACGCGATTCTGGGCGTGTCGCTGGCGACCGCCAAGGCGGCCGCCCAGGCCTGCAACCAGCCGCTCTACCGGTATCTCGGCGGAGTAAACGCCCGCATGCTGCCGGCCCCGATGATGAACATCATCAATGGCGGCGCGCACGCCGACAATCCGATCGACTTTCAGGAATTCATGATCCTGCCTGTCGGCTTTGACCGCTTCTCCGAAGCCCTGCGGTGCGGCGCGGAAATCTTCCACGCCCTGCGTGCGCGCCTGAAAGCCGATGGCCACAACACCAATGTGGGTGATGAGGGCGGGTTTGCACCCGACCTTCGCAGCCCGGAAGAGGCGCTCGACGCCATCATGGCCGCCATCGAGAACGCCGGTTACAATCCGGGCGAGGACGTGGTGCTGGCGCTGGATGTCGCCTCCACCGAGTTCTACCGCGACGGCAGATACGTGCTGGAAGGCGCTGGCAAGACCTATGACGCGGCGGCCTTCACCGACTACATGAAATCGCTCGTTACCTCCTACCCAATCGTCTCCATCGAGGACGGCATGGCCGAGGATGACTGGCAGGGCTGGAACCTGCTCACCGCGGCGCTGGAAGGCGAATGCCAGCTGGTGGGCGATGATCTCTTCGTCACCAATCCGGCCCGGCTCTCGCGCGGCATTTCCGAGGGCGCGGCCAATGCGATCCTCGTCAAGGTTAACCAGATCGGCACGCTGTCGGAGACACTTGATGCCGTCGAGATGGCCCTGCGCGCAGGCTATGGCGCAGTGATGAGCCACCGGTCTGGCGAAACCGAAGACAACACCATCGCCGATCTGGCGGTCGCCACCAATTGCGGGCAGATCAAGACCGGCTCGCTCGCCCGCTCTGACCGGACGGCGAAGTACAACCAGCTTCTGCGCATCGAGGCCGAGCTGGGCTCCATGGCGCTCTATGCCGGGCGCAGCGCCATCGCCGCCGGGTGATTCGAATCACCGTCCAAACCGATTCGGCTAACGCTTCCTTTACGCTATCGCGATAGCGTTCCATCGTTCGATCCGCAAAAGGCGGACGGTGGATGGAGTAGGGCATGAACACGCTGAAGCGGTTCATCCTGATAGCGCTGGGCATGGCTGTTCTGTTCTATGCAGGCCACCATGCCTTTCACCCCGAGCAGGGGTTTGTGCGCTATGCGCTGGTCAGTGCGCGCGTCGCCCAGGTGGAGGCGGAGCTGGCCGAGGTGCGTGCCGAGCGCATGCGCCTTGAGGACCGGGCTGCGCGCCTGTCGCCGAACTCGGGTGAGCTGGACCTGGATTATGTGGAGGAGCGCGCGCGCGCCGTGCTGAACTTCGCCCACCCTCACGAGATCATCGTGCGGCTGGAGCCGCAGGCCTACACGCCTCCCTCCGCCTACTGAGCATTCCACAAGCGTTGAAGTTATGTCGCAAGCGCAACATTGCGGGTGCGGGCCTTTACGCATGTGCCCATCGTCTGCTAGGTCCACAGGGACTTCAGACCGAGGGAGCGCGATTTATTTCGCGTGTGAAATATGGCCGCACGGCAATCAGGCAGCATCAAGTCAGCAACCCGCAGCCAGAAGGGGGGCGGCCCCGGCGCGGATGAGTGGATCGGCTGGTATCGCGACATGCTGCTGATCCGCCGCTTCGAGGAGAAGGCGGGCCAGCTTTACGGCATGGGGCTGATTGCCGGCTTCTGCCACCTCTATATCGGTCAGGAAGCCGTCGTTGTAGGCGTGCAGAGCGCGCTGCGCGAGGGCGATCAGGTAATCACCGGCTATCGCGATCACGGCCACATGCTGGCTGCCGGCATGACCGCCAATGGCGTGATGGCCGAGCTGACGGGCCGGGAAGGGGGCTATTCGCGCGGCAAGGGCGGCTCCATGCACATGTTCAGCCGCGAGAAGCAGTTCTTCGGCGGGCACGGCATTGTCGGCGCGCAGGTGGCCCTCGGCACCGGCCTTGCCTTTGCAAACCGCTATCGCAGCGATGGCAAGGTGTGCGCCGCCTATTTCGGCGACGGCGCCGCCAATCAGGGCCAGGTCTATGAGAGCTTCAACATGGCGAAGATCTGGGACCTCCCGGTGGTCTACATCATCGAGAACAATCAGTACGCCATGGGCACGAGCGTGAAGCGCTCCTCGTCTGAAACCCATCTCTACAAACGTGGAGTCTCGTTCAATATCCCCGGCGAAGAAGTCGACGGGATGGACGTGAACGCCGTCTACGAGGCCGCCAAGAAGGCCGTGGAGCACGCCCGCTCGGGCAAGGGGCCGTACATTCTGGAGATGAAGACCTACCGCTATCGCGGCCACTCCATGTCCGATCCGGCCAAATACCGCACCCGCGACGAGGTGAACGAGTATCGCGAGCACAAGGACCCGATCGATCTCGCCCGCAAGCGCATTCTCGATGGCAAGTTTGCTACCGAGGAGCAGCTCAAAGAGATGGAAAAAGAGATCAAGAAGATCGTCCAGGAATCGGCCGATTTCGCCCAGTCGAGCCCCGAGCCGGATCCGTCCGAGCTCTACACTGACGTGCTGATCGAGGCCGAGGCATGACGGCCCGCGCCTTCCTGAAGGTCTGGCACGAGGCCGTGGCCGCCAAGGATGCCAGCGCCATGTCCGCGATCATCGCGGACGGGTGCGAGCTGCATTCCCCCGTCGTGTGGAAGCCGAACGCCGACAAGGCCTATGTCATCCACATCCTTGCCGGCGTGATCGCCGCTATCGACGACTTCGCGTATCGCCGCGAATGGATTGATGGCGATGACATATTGCTGGAATTCACCGGAACGGTTGGCGGCAAGGGGCTTGTCGGTTTCGACAAGATCACGCTGGACAGCGAAGGCCGCATGGCGCGGCTGGAGGTCCTGATCCGCCCGCTCAACACCCTGACCGAGTTTGCCATGCGCATGCGCGACCATGCACTCACTTTCAAACTTGAGGCCGCCTGATGCCTATCGAAGTTCTCATGCCCGCTCTCTCTCCCACGATGGAGGAAGGCACGCTCGCCCGCTGGCTCGTCAAGGAAGGCGATGAGGTCAAATCCGGCGATGTCATTGCCGAGATCGAGACCGACAAGGCCACCATGGAAGTGGAGGCCGTCGAGGAAGGCATCGTCGCCAGGCTGCTGGTCGAGGCCGGCACGGAAAACGTCAAGGTCAATGCGCCCATCGCGATCCTGAAAGAGGAAGGCGAGAGCGATGAGGATGCTTCATCCTTCGAGACGCGCTCTTCCTCACAGAAGAGCGCTCCTCAGGATGAGGGTAAAAAGGATTCTAAGGGGGCTAGCCCTCATCCTGAGGAGGATGCGAAAGCATCCGTCTCGAAGGACGAGGGCGGTGAGAAGAAGGCCAAGTCCTCCTCCCTCAAAGACCCGGAAATCCCTGAAGGTGCCAAGATGGTCTCCACCACGGTGCGCGACGCGCTGCGTGATGCGATGGCCGAGGAAATGCGCCGCGACGAGAGCGTGTTCGTCATGGGCGAGGAGGTCGCCGAATATCAGGGCGCCTACAAGGTCACGCGCGGGCTCTTAGAAGAGTTCGGAGCTAGGCGCGTCGTTGACACACCGATCACCGAGCACGGCTTTGCCGGTGTGGGTGTGGGCGCGGCGTTTGCGGGCCTTCGTCCGATCGTGGAGTTCATGACCTTCAATTTCGCCATGCAGGCGATTGACCACATCATCAACTCGGCCGCGAAAACGCTCTACATGTCCGGCGGGCAGATGGGCTGTCCCATCGTGTTCCGGGGGCCGAACAGCGCAGCCAGCCGCGTCGGCGCGCAGCACAGCCAGGACTATTCGGCCTGGTATGCCAACGTGCCGGGTCTCAAAGTGATCGCGCCCTATGACGCGGCGGACGCCAAGGGCCTCCTGAAAGCCGCGATCCGCGATCCGAACCCGGTCGTGTTCCTGGAACACGAGCTCATCTATGGCGAGAGCTTTGATGTCCCGGATGTGGACGACTGGGTGCTCCCCATCGGCAAGGCGAAAATCCGCCGCGAGGGCACGGACTGCACCATTACGGCGCACTCGCGCATGGTCGGCTTTGCGCTGCAGGCGGCGGAGAAACTCGCCGAAGAAGGCATTGAGTGCGAGGTCATCGATCTGCGCACCCTGCGCCCGCTGGACACCGACACCGTGGTGGAAAGCGTGAAAAAGACCAACCGCATCGTCTGCGCCGAAGAGGGCTGGGGCCGGATGGGCGTCGGCGCGGAGATCGCCGCCGTCGTGACCGCAGAGGCGTTTGACTATCTCGATGCGCCGCCCGCGCGCGTGCATCAGAAGGATGTGCCGCTGCCCTATGCCGCGAACCTTGAAAAGCTCGCACTGCCGGGTGTCGATGACATCATCAAGGCGGTCAAAGCCGTCACTTACGCGGAGTAAGCGCCATGGCCATTGAAGTCCTGATGCCCGCACTCTCGCCGACCATGGAGGAAGGCACGCTCTCGCGCTGGCTCGTCAAAGAGGGCGATGAGGTGAAATCCGGCGATGTGATCGCCGAGATCGAGACCGACAAGGCGACCATGGAGGTCGAGGCCGTTGATGAAGGCCGTGTCGGCAAAATCCTTGTGGAAGGCGGCAGTGAAGGCGTGAAGGTCAATGCCGTCATCGCCGTGCTGCTGGAAGAGGGCGAGGATGAGAGCGCGCTCAAAGGTGCGCAGTCGTCCGCTTCGCAAAAGCCTGCGCCCAAGGATGAGGGCAAGACGAAATCTTCTTCCCCTCATCCTGAGGAGGATGCGAAGGCATCCGTCTCGAAGGACGAGGGGAAAGGCAAGGAGCCCAAGCGCTCCAGCGGCAAGTCGGACGATTCCCGCCTCAAGGCCTCGCCGCTGGCAAAGCGCATGGCCGAGCTGGAAGGGCTGGATTTGAGCGGTCTGGAGGGCTCTGGCCCGAATGGCCGCATCGTGAAGCGCGACGTGGAAGCCGCGCTATCGCAGGGCGTATCGAAGGCCGCGAGGACAGACGCCACGCCCGAGACCAAATCGGCGCCCGCAAAAACCGAGCCCGGCAAGATCAGCGTGGCAAGCCTCAATCTGGAAGATGGGAGCTACGAGCTCGTTCCGCTGGACGGCATGCGCAAGACCATCGCGCGCCGCATGACGGCGAGCTTCCGCGATGTGCCGCACTTCCCGCTGAGCATTGATCTGGAGCTGGATGCGCTTTTGAAGCTGCGTTCGGAACTTAACGCCAAGGCGCCGGAAGGTGTGAAGGTGTCGGTCAATGACATGCTGATCCGCGCCTGCGCGCTGGCTCTCATTCGCGTGCCTGAAAGCAATGCCAGCTATACCGATGAGGGGCTGGTCCTGCACAAACACGCCGATGTGGCGGTAGCTGTGGCGATTGATGGCGGACTCATCACGCCGGTGATCAAGAAGGCGGAGACCAAGGGGCTCGCGAAAATCTCCGAGGAGATGAAGGACCTCGCGACGCGCGCCCGCGAGCGCAAGCTCAAGCCTGAAGAGTTCCAGGGCGGCACCTTCTCGATCTCCAATCTCGGCATGATGGGCATCAAGTCGTTTGCGTCCATCATCAACGAGCCGCAGGGCATGATCCTGTCCGTCGGGGCAGGGGAGAAGCGCCCTGTGGTCAAGAATGATGCGCTGGCCATCGCGACGGTTATGACGATCACGCTGACCTGCGATCACCGCGTGGTCGATGGCGCGGCGGGCGCGAAATTCCTCGCCGCGCTCAAACCGCTTATCGAAGACCCGGTGACGATGTTGCTCTAGGCGGCGTGCCGCATAATCCAGTCAGGAGTGCCGCTCATGGCATCTGAAACCTTCGATCTCATCGTCATTGGCGGCGGGCCGGGCGGCTATGTTGCGGCGATACGCGCCAGCCAGTTGGGCATGAAAACCGCCGTGGTGGAGCGCGAGCATCTGGGCGGCATCTGCCTGAACTGGGGCTGCATCCCCACCAAGGCGCTCCTGCGCACCTCCGATATCTACCACCTCTTCCAGCGCGCCGAGGAGTTCGGCCTGAAGGCGGATAATGTGCGCTTCGATATCGAGGCCATCGTCAAGCGCTCGCGCAAAGTGGCCGGGCGGCTGTCGGGCGGGGTGGGCCATCTGCTGAAGAAGAACAAGGTCACCGTCATTGACGGCGAGGCGAAGCTGGAAAAAGGCTCCAAGGCCCCCAAAGTCGTCGTAAAGGGCAAGGACGGCAAATCGTCCACCTACGAGGCCAAGCACGTCATCCTCGCCACCGGCGCGCGGGCGCGCACCATTCCGGCAGCGGGGCTGGAGCCGGACGGCAAGACCATCTGGACCTACAAGGAAGCCATGGTGCCGGACGCGCTGCCCGCTTCCATCCTCGTCATCGGTTCGGGCGCAATCGGGATGGAGTTTGCGAGCTTCTATTCCACGCTGGGTTCCAAAGTGACCGTGGTGGAAATGGTGGACCGTATCCTCCCCGCCGAGGACGAAGAGATCAGCCAGCTGGCGAAGAAGAGCTTCGAGAAGCAGGGCCTCAAAATCCTCACCAAAGCGCAGGTGGAAAAGCTGGAAACAGCCAAGTCCGGCGCGAAAGCCACCATCAAGGTGGATGGCAAGTCGGAAGTGATCGAGGTGGAGAAGGTGATTCTCGCCATCGGCATTACCGGCAATGTCGAAAATCTGGGCCTTGAGGCGCTCGGCGTGAAAATCGAGCGCGGCCATGTCGTCACCGATGGCTATGGCGCGACCGGCGTCTCCGGGCTCTATGCCATTGGCGATGTCACCGGCGCGCCCTGGCTTGCCCACAAGGCGAGCCATGAGGGCGTCATCTGCGTGGAGAAGATCGCTGGCCAGGATGTCCACCCGATGGACAAGTCCAACATACCGGGCTGCACCTATTGCCACCCGCAGATCGCTTCCGTGGGCCTTACCGAAGCCAAAGCCAAGGAAGCGGGCCATGAGGTGCGCGTCGGGCGATTCCCGTTTGTGGGCAATGGCAAGGCGATTGCGCTGGGCGAAGATCAGGGCCTCATCAAGACGGTATTCGACAAGAAAACCGGCGAGTTGTTGGGCGCCCACATGATCGGCGCGGAAGTGACCGAACTCATTCAGGGCTATGTCGTCGCGCGCCAGCTTGAAACCACCGAGGCCGAGCTGATGCACACCGTCTTCGCGCACCCCACGCTCTCCGAGATGATGCATGAGAGCGTGCTGGATGCGTATGGCCGCGCGCTGCATTACTAGGCTGTAACCAACCCCGCCAAAACACAGGAGATTTCACGAGAGACGGCAAAAATTTATCGTTTTTCGAAAAAACCGCTTCCTTATCGAGTTTCGATATGTTATCGAGTTTCGATATGGTTGGTCCCTCATCAAAAGAGGTCAGAAAAATGAAAAATCGTCTCCTCCTCTCCACAATTGCCGCTACGGCGGTCATTCTGGTCGCCTGCGCCCCGGTGCAGCTGGCCGGCCCGGCTTATGCTCAGGATGGCACCCGCATTTCCGGTGGGGATATCCGCCTTACCCTCAACGAGACCGGCGATGCCCGGCTTACCGGCGCGGATATCCGCATTTCCGGCACGGTGGGCGGCGAGTTGCGCACCACCGGCGCGGACATCACCATGCGGGCGATGAGCGTCGGCTCGCTGCGTGCCACCGGCGCGGATATCCGCTTTGAAGGCGCGGTTGGCGGCGATGCCCGCGTGACGGGCGCTGATATCAGCTGGACCGGCCCTGTGGGCGGTGATTTCACCGCACGCGGCGCCGATCTGCGGTTTGAAGGCGATGTGGTGGGCGCGTTTGATGCCAGCCTCGCCGATGGCCGGATTTCCGGTTCCGTCGGCAGCCTGCGCATCAACGCAGCCGATCTTCATCTCACCAGTGACAGCGCCGTGCTGGGCGATGCGCGCATCAATGCCGCCGCGCTCATCATGGCCGGACGGCTGGATGGCGGGCTGACGGCAAATGTGCGCTCGGCGCGCCTGTCCGGCGTGATCGCAGGCCCGCTTGACCTTCAGGCCGATGAAGGGCGCAACTGGCGCCGCCGCGCCAGCGATGGCCGGGTGGAAATCTCCGGCACGGTCGAGGGCGGCGAGATCTGCGCACGCACGGTCATTATTTCCGGTCAGGTCACGGGCACGCTGAACGTGCGCGCGGCCGAACCGGTGGTTATCGAGCCCGGCGCATCCGCTCCGGGGCTTGCCTACACGCCGCGCGGCAATGAACGCTGTTCGCGGCGCTGATTCCTTTTCGGGAGGCTGAACAATGATGACGCAATGGATTGCCCCCCTGGTTCGCGGCGCGGCTCTGGCCGGGCTTCTTCTGGGGCTCGCACCGGCCCACGCCCAATATATTGGCGGTGACCTCAATCTCGATCTGGATCAGGACCGCTCCGTCCAGTTCCTCGCAGGCGATGTGACACTGCGCGGACGCATTGGCGGGGACATTAGCGGCTTGGCCGGCAATGTGCTGATCGACGCCGACGTGACCGGCTCGATCTCGCTCGCGGCCGGTGACATCACCGTACGGGGCTCGGTCGGGCGCGATGTGTCCGTGGCCGGTGCCAATATCGAGATACTCGCCGATGTCTATGGCGGCATTGATGTCGCCGGCGCAGACATCCGCATTGCCGGGCGGGTCAATCGCAATCTGGCGGCCGGCGGTGCGCTCATCGTCATCGAAGACAGCTCCGAGATCGCGGGCAATATGGACCTTGCCGCCAGCGAGATCCGGATGGCCGGTGTGGGGCAGGGGCGCATGAAGGCGCGCGCACGCACCATCCTCATTGAAGGCACCATCGCCGGTGATGTGGAGCTGAATGCGGAGAATGTGGAGATTGCCGCAGGCGCCCAGATTGGCGGCGACCTGCTGGTACGTGGCCCCAATGCCCCGGTGATTGCCGAAGGCGCACAGATCATGGGCCGCTCCACCTTCGAGGAAGGCCCGTTCAGCGAGCAGCGCCGCGGGCGCAGCTATCGCGGACCGCGCCTTGATGTCGGCCCGCCCCCGGTGGCCGTTGGCGGCGCATTTGCCATGGCCTCCTTCGTCCTCGGCCTGCTGGCCTGCCTGATCGCTCCGCGCCCGGTGGCCGGTATTGCCGACCATTTCCGCGCCCGTCCCTGGGCCTCGGGCCTGCTGGGCCTTGTTCTGGCGGCCTTCCTGCCCATCCTGCTGGTGGCGGTGTTTGTCTTCCTCGCCATCACGGTGATCGGCCTGCCGCTCGGGATCATCCTGCTCTTTGCCTTCCCCTTCGTCCTGTTCCTGGCCTACGCTTTCGGCGCGGTCGTAATCGGCGACCTGATCTTCAACCGGTCGGGCAATGGTCTGGGGCTGGGTATGCGGGTGCTCTCGCTCTTCCTGGTGCTGGCCGTTATCGGCGCCTTCTGGTTGGTGCCGGTGCTGGGCTTCCTGCTGGGCATGGTGGTGTTCTTCATCGGCCTGGGCGCGTGGACGCTGGCCCTGTTCAGCCGCAATCCTCGGCTGGTCGAGGCCGAGCGTAATGGCGGGGCCGCTGCGGTCTGACATCAAAGCATAAGAGCCTTGCGCAGCGGGAGCTTGAACGAGCCCCCGCTGCGCGCCATGTTGCGCCCATGAAAACCCTGATCGATGCCCGCGAACTGCGCGCCCAGCGCCACCCGGAAAAGCAGAAGCGCGAGGACACGCCGGTCCTGCGCAAGCCGGACTGGATCCGCGTGAAGGCGCCTGCGGGCGGCGTGTTCGCCGAAACCCGCGCGGTGGTGAAGGACAACAAGCTCGTCACCGTGTGCGAGGAGGCGGGCTGCCCCAATATCGGGGAGTGCTGGTCGCAGAAGCACGCCACCTTCATGATCATGGGCGATACCTGCACCCGCGCGTGCAGCTTCTGCAATGTGAAGACGGGCATGCCCGGCGCGCTGGATACTGACGAGCCGCGCCGCGTTGCTGACGCCACCGCCACGATGGAGCTTCAGCATGTGGTCGTCACCTCCGTCGACCGTGATGACCTTGATGATGGCGGGGCGGAGCACTTCGCCGAGACCATCCGCGCCATCCGCGCTGCGGCGCCGAAGACCACGATCGAGATACTGACTCCTGATTTCCTGAGGAAGCCCGGCGCCGCCGAGACCGTGATCGATGCGAAGCCGGATGTCTTCAACCACAATCTGGAGACCGTGCCGCGGCTCTATCTCTCCATCCGCCCCGGCGCGCGCTATTACCATTCCTTGCGCCTTCTGGAGCGCGTGAAGGAGCGTGACCCGTCCCAGTTCACCAAGTCCGGCATCATGGTCGGCCTTGGCGAAACCAAGGAAGAGGTCATGCAGGTGATGGACGACATGCGCTCCGCCGGCGTCGATTTCCTCACCATCGGCCAGTATCTGCAGCCGACCCGCAAGCACGCCGCCATTGACCGCTATGTGACGCCGGACGAGTTCAAGGGCTATGAGGCCATTGCCCGCGCCAAGGGCTTCCTGATGGTCTCCGCCTCGCCGCTCACCCGGTCGAGCTATCACGCAGGCGAGGACTTCCAGCGCCTGCGCGCCGCCCGCGATGCCGCGCTCAAAGCCGGCAAGCGCGTCTGAGCGGGCCGGGATCATGGCCTCCGAGCATCGCGAACGCCTGCGCCTGCGCTTTTCCCCGGATGATCTGTTCGATCTGGTCTCCGACGTGGAGGCCTATCCGCAATTCATCCCGCTGATCAGCGCCCTGCGTGTGCTCAAAAGCGATGTGAAGGACGGTGTGGGCGTGATGGATGCCGAGGCCCGCGTGCGCTTTCGCTTCGTGCGCGAGAGCTTCACCACACGCGTCTGGCTCGACCGGAGCGCGCGCACTATCAAGGTCGCCTATCTCAGCGGCCCGTTCCATGATCTGGCCAATGAGTGGCGTTTCGTCGAGCTGTCAGACGGCTCCACCCTCGTTGATTTCTGGATCCGCTACCGTTTCCGCAATCCCGTGCTCAACGCCCTGATGGATGCGAGCAGCGCACGCGCCATACGCTTTCTCATCGACTGCTTCCGGGGCGCGGCCGCCAGGCGCTATGAACAGGTGGGCGAGGAAGAGTTCGATATCGAAGGCGCGCTAGATATGGTCGACCGCTTCGGCCAGAAGGCGTAACGCTTCCAGCGCCGCCGCCTCGCGGATGCTGGCTCTGCCATTATCCTCAAAAACACAGTGACTTGTGCGCACTTCCTTGTGCTTTGCGGCAAGCCCGAACCAGACTGTGCCCACCGGCTTGTCCGCGCTGCCGCCATCGGGGCCGGCAATGCCGGTAATCGACACGGCGAGGGCGGCGTGCGCGTTCAGCAGGGCGCCCTGTGCCATGGCCTCGGCCGTTTCAGCGCTGACCGCGCCGTGATTGGCGATGACCGCCACCGGCACGCCCAGAAGCTCGGCCTTGGCGGCATTGGAATAGGTAACGAAGCCCCGCTCCAGCACGGACGACGAGCCCGCAATCTCCGTGATCGCTGCGCTGACCAGCCCGCCAGTGCAGCTTTCCGCCGTCACCACCATCACGCCTTTCGCCTTGGCGGCTTTGACAAGGCGCTGGGCGGCGTCGGCGAGGGCGGGGGGCAGGGTCGTGCTCATTTCAACACTCCTGTGAACACGGCCTGCGCGGCGATGCCTTCGCCTCTGCCGGTAAATCCCAGCTGCTCGGTCGTGGTTGCCTTCACATTGACGCGGGCGGGCGGCAGGCCGGTCAGCTCCGCGATGCGCGCGCGCATGGCCTCGCGGTGCGGGCCCACCTTGGGGCGCTCGCAGATCAGCGTCACATCGGCGTGGACGGGCGTGATCCCGGCCTCGCGCGCCAGCTTCATCGCGTGGATGAGAAACTGCGCGCTGTCTGCGCCGCGCCAGCGCGCATCGCTCGGCGGGAAGTGCTGGCCGATATCGCCCGCGCCCGCCGCGCCCAGAACGGCATCGGTCAGCGCATGCAGGCCCACATCAGCGTCGGAATGGCCCACCAGTTCCAGCCCGCACTCGATAAAGACGCCGCACAGATGCACGCCCTTGCCGGGGGCAAGCCGGTGTACGTCAAACCCGGTGCCGGTCACGGGCAGCGGCGCGGCGCCCAGCATGTGTTCGGCGCGGGCGAAATCGTGCGGATAGGTCACCTTGAACGCCCTCTCATCGCCATCCACCAGCGCGACCTGCAGGTCTGCCGCGCGGACAAGGGAAATCTCGTCGGGAAAGTCCGTCTCTCCCGCAGCATCGAACGCCCACCGCAGTGCGGCAAGGTGGAAGGCCTGCGGTGTCTGGACGCGCATCAGCCCGTCGCGCGATACCGGCTCCACTCCGGCTTCGCTGTGGCGCGCCAGCGCGTCCGGCACGGGCAGGGCGGGCGCGGCGCCGGAATGCGTCTCCAGCGCGGCGAGCAGGCGGTCAACAAGAGCGCGATCAATGCCGGGCCGGGCGGCATCATGGACCAGCACGTAAGGCTGATCGGCTTCCATGATGCAGGCATGGACCGAGCGGGTGCGCGTTGCCCCGCCTTCCACGAAAAGAACGTCCAGCCCTGCAAGCGCCGCCGCGGCGCGTTCATGGTCGGCCGCATTGATCGCGACGATCAGCCGGGCGCAGCGCGGGTGGGAGGCGAGCGCCTCGGCAGACCAGCGCAGCAGCGGCTTGCCAGCCACCGTCACGAACTGCTTGGGCGCCGTCTGCCCCGCGCGCGTGCCGCTGCCTGCGGCGACAATGCATGCACAAAAATCGATCATCACGTCCCGCTTTTGAGGCATTCTTCCGCGCGCCCGCGCCGCCAAAGCGTTACGGCGTCTGGCGGCGCGGGTCCATACACTGTATCTGCTAGCCCATGACAACGTTGTCACTGACGAGATTTGCGGCCGGGTTTTCGGTCGGCCCGGTGCGGGTGGACCTGCCCGTCCTGCTGGCCCCCATGTCGGGCGTGACCGACTATGCCATCCGCAGGCAGGCACGCCGCTTTGGCGCAGGCCTCGTCGTGTCCGAAATGGTGGCGTGCGAGACGCTGGCGCAGGGCCGCGAGGACGTGGTGCGCCGCATGAAGGGCGACGCTGATGTCGCCCCGCGCGTGATCCAGCTGGCCGGGCGTGAAGCGAGATGGATGGATATCGGCGCAAGGCTCGCTGAAGAGGCGGGGGCCGAGATCATCGACATCAATATGGGCTGTCCGGCCCGTCAGGTGACGCGCGGCCTCTCCGGCTCCGCCCTGATGCGCGATCTCGACCATGCGCTGACGCTGGTCGAGGCGGCAGTGAACGCGGTGGAGGTGCCCGTCACGCTGAAAATGCGCCTTGGCTGGTGCCACGACACGCTCAATGCGCCCGAGCTGGCGCGCCGCGCTGAAGCCGCGGGCGTGAAGATGATCACCGTCCATGGCCGCACCCGCCAGCAATTCTATACCGGCAGCGCCGACTGGGCGGCGGTGCGCGCGGTGAAGGACGCGGTGAGCGTGCCCGTCATCGTCAATGGCGATATCGTGGACGCGGCGACGGCCCGCGAGGCGCTTTGCCAGTCTGGTGCGGACGGGGTGATGGTGGGCCGCGCGGCGACAGGCCGTCCCTGGCTGCCGGGCGCGATTGGCCGGGCGCTGCTGGAAGGCGGCGAGGCGCGTGATCCTGAGCTTTCCGTCATGGTGGAAAGCCTGATCGCGGCCACCGAAGATGCTGCCCGCCTGCATGGCGAGGCGCTGGGCGTGCGCTGCATGCGCAAGCACTATGCGGCCTTCCTTGACCATCTCCTTGCCGATCCGGCCCTTGCCAGGGTGTGGAAGGGCGAGCTGTGCCGGGCCAGCACGGTAGAGGGGGCGGTCAGCGCCCTGTTGCGCCTTGCCCGGGAGGGCGGCGCGCGCCGGGCCGCATGAGCGAGCCTTCCCTCTCTCCGGCGCGGGCAGCCGAGCTGCTGCCCAGCGCCCTCATCCTGATTGACGGAGCCGGGCGGATCGTCTTCGTTAACGGGGCCGGTGAGGATTTGCTGGAGCGCTCGCGCAGGCGGCTTGAAGGCGAGCGTCTAAGCGAGGCCGGGCCGTGGGGCGTGGCCGCCATGGCGTTTGCCGGACGCGCGATTGCCGAGGACCGCCCGGTCTTTGCCCATGATGTACGTGTGGAGCTGCCCGGCGAGGTGCGCCGCGCCGCGATTGATGCCGCGCCGGACGGGAAGGGGGCCTGTATCGCCATCCGTCCCTGGCCGGAAGCGGGCGCCGTGCCGCGCGGCGATCAGGCGGCCAATGCCGCGGCGGGCTTCGGGCGCATGCTTTCGCACGAGCTGAAAAACCCAATGGCAGGCGCGCGCGGCGCCGCCCAGCTGATCGCGACCGATGCCGAGGGCGAGACCGCCGAGCTGGCGCGTATCATCATTGCCGAGCTGGACCGCGCCTTGCGCATTGCCGGGCGCTGGAGTCAGGTGGGGGATATCGCGCCCCAGCCCTTCGCTCCGTTCAGCCTGAACGAGGCCGCGCGCGAGGCGGTCAGCTCGGTTAGGGCCGGGGCGGGCAAGACGCTGAACCTTGTGGAGCATTATGATCCCTCCCTGCCGGACGCCTGCGGCGACCGCGATCTGGTCTCGCAGGCCCTGCTGAACCTTCTCATCAATGCGTCCGAGGCGATTGGCCGGAACGGGGCCGGGCAGGTGGAAATCGCCACGCGCTACCGCACCGCGCGGCCCGGCGGGGTGGCCCCCGATGCGCGCATGCAGGTGGACATCACCGATAACGGGCCCGGCGTGCCCGAGGCGCTGGGCGAATCCATTTTTTCGCCCTTCGTCACCGGCAAGCCTGCGGGCGAGGGGCTGGGCCTTGCCATGGTCTCGCGCATTGCCGAGCTGCATGGCGGCGGGGTGGAGTATGAAAGCCGGCCGGGACGCACCGTGTTCCGGCTCTATCTGCGTGAGGAAGGGGCGTGAACGCCATGAACCGTGAAGCCGCCGCGCCGCAGCGCATTCTGGTGCTGGAGGATGATGAATCCCTGCGCCTCGTGATTTCGCGCGCGCTGACCCGTGCCGGGTTTGACGTGCGCGCCACCGCCTCGCCCTCATCCGCGATAGAGCGCATGGCAAGGCGCGACGCGGACCTGCTGGTGGCGGACGTGCTGCTGGGCGATGAGAACTTCCTCGACCGGCTTGAGGAGCTGCAGCACGCAAGGCCGGACGCGCCGGTGCTGGTGATCAGCGCGCAGACCACGGCAGCCACCGCCATCCAGGCGGTCAGGGGCGGGGCGTTTGAATACCTGCCCAAGCCCTTTGATCTTGATGATCTCGTCGATGCGGTCGCGCGCGCGCTCAATACCGGCCCCTTGCCGGGCCGGCGCGGGCAGGGCGCCAACCCGTTTCCCGATCTGGTCGGCCGCTCGCCGGCCATGCAGACCGCTTTCCGCCTGATTGCGCGGCTGTCGCGCTCCACGGCGCCGGTGCTGTTCACCGGGCCGGAAGGCTCGGGCCGGGCCAGCGCGGCGCGTACGCTGCACAAGGCGGGCATGGGCGATGCGGCGCTGATCGAGGCAGGCCCGGACCGGCTGGGCCGTGAGGGCCCGGCGGTTTTTGCCGAGGCTGCGGGCGGCGGCCTGCTCCTGCGCCGGGCGGACCGGTGGAGCGAGGCGGTGCAGGACATGATCCTAGACCAGCTGTCTGCGCCCGATGCGCCCCGGCTTTACGTCACGGCGAGCCCGGATGTGCGCGAGCGCCTGCTGCCCTCCCTGTTTGAACGCCTCGCAGTGGGCCATATCGCCATGCCGCCCTTGCGCGAGCGCGGCGAGGACCGGACCCGCCTGTTCGAGCATTTCCTGAAAAAGCACGGGCGCAGCGATCTGACCCTCAGCGCGGATGCCAGCGCCTTCATCAATGCCTATCCCTGGCCGGGCGAGGTGGCGGAGCTGGAGCGCAGCGCGGCGCGGCTCGCCGTGCAGGGGGACCGGGGCGCGCGCAGCCTTGTGGCCCTGCGCGAGGCCATTGGCGCGCCATCCGCGCCCGATGCGGCAGACAGGCTGGAGCAGGCCGCCCGCCATTACGTGGCGGCGCGCCTCAGCGAGGGCAGCGAGGCGATCGCCGACGAGGCGGGCCAGGTGCTCGACCGCGCCATGATCGAGACCGTGCTTGCCCATTGCGGCGGGGTGCGCCGGGATGCGGCCAAGCTGCTGGGGCTGAACCGCAATACGCTGGCCCGGCGCATGGCGGCTCTGGGCATGGATGGCAGCGGCGAGGATTAGGGCCTGTGCTCATAAAGGGTTTGGCGCGTGATATGTGCGAAAATCGTTCAGTATCAGGAGCAGGCCCGATGGAAGGGCCGTCCCCTTTCGAGGGACTGCGACGCAAGAGTGGGCGATTTTCGCCATACCTCTTCGAGGCGCGGCGGATTTCATCCCTGACAGCGTCGAGCCGTCCTTGTGGAAGAGTGCTCCACGGCGGACGTCTCTCCTTGTCAGGAACAAAAT
>JBKBNS010000024.1:0-26421 GCA_046295255.1 Glycocaulis sp. | reverse complement strand
GGCGTTTTGCATCGCCGTGAATGACCGCCTGGTCTACCGCCATCTCGGTATAGAGCAGCGCGCGGCGCGTCATCACGCGGTGGAAGGCCCGGCAATGCCGGTCCGTCCAGTCCATCATGGGCGCGACGCTGAAGCGTCTGGAAAGCGGTGCCGGGCTCATGGCCGCCATGTAGGCCAGAGCGGGCAAAAGGGCAAACGGTGCGGGTATGATCGCTGAAACCCCGGGCGAGCGTGAGCGAGACCCGGGGCCTCTCTCCGATTGCCTTGCACGAGGTCCCGGATGGCCCTCGCGGGCCTCCGGGAGTTCAGCGAGGAAATGACCCCATCAGAGCGCGTGCCTTCATGCCCACTATGTCCTACCGTCCCCACCTCGAAGCGGGGAGGCGCAAGATGACCCAACACACAAGACTGTCGCTGGGGCTGGAGCCCGGCAGCGTAACGGGCGTGTCGGACTGGACCACGCTGACGCAGGAGGATTTCAACATTTTCGGCAAGGTGACGCGCGATGAAGACCCAATGCACACCGATCCGGACTGGTGCGCCGCGCACGGCCCCTTCCCGACCACGATCAGTTTCGGCTTCTTCACCCTGGCTTTGCTGACCGGTTTCAGCCATCAGGCAAGCCCGTGGCCGCAAGGCGCCTATGCCATCAATTACGGGTTTGACCGGATACGCTTCCTCGCGCCGGTGCCGGTCAATTCGCGTGTACGCGGGCGTTTCGTCTTCCTCGGCGCCGAACCACGCGAGGATGGCTCCTTCCTCTCGCGCATGGAGGTGAGTGTGGAGATTGAGGGCGTGGAGAAGCCTGCTCTCGTCGCCGAGTGGCTGGGACTGGTCTTCCCGCCCGAAGCCCAGCGCAGGCTGGATACGCGCTAGATTCCGTCGCCGCTGAACGCCTTTTCCACTACGAAGCTGCCCGGACGGGCATTGGAGCCCTCGGTAAAGCCCAAGTCTTCGAAAAGGGCTTTCAGCTCTTCCAGCATGGCGAGAGAGCCACAGATCATCACGCGGTCATGGTCCGGATCGAAGCGGGCCTGCTGGATGGATCTGAAGAACAGGCCGGACTGGATGAGATCGGTAATCCGCCCGGTCTGCGGGCCATCCTCGCGGGTCACGGAAGAGAAATAGACCAGCTTCTCCGGTGCGGTCTCGCCCACCAGCGGATCATCCTTCAGACCGGCCACCAGCTCTTGCGAATAGGTGAGCTCGGCTGTCGTCCGGCAGGTATGGGTGAGGATGACCTGATCATAGCGCGCATAAACATCCGGCTCGCGCACAATGCTGGCAAAGGGCGCAACGCCCGTGCCGGTGGAGAGCAGGAAGAGGCGCTTGCCGGGCAGGAGCGCGTCCAGCACCAGCGTGCCGGTTGGCTTTTTCCCCACCAGCACCCGGTCGCCGGGCCGGATATGCTTCAGGCGCGAGGTCAGCGCCCCGTCCTCCACCTTGATGGAATAAAACTCCAGCGCATCGGCCCAGCTGGGCCCGGCCAGCGAATAGGCGCGCAAGGTCGGTTTGCCTTCGTCTGCCAGCCCGATCATCACGAACTCGCCGGTGCGGAAACGGAAGCTCTGCGGGCGCGCGGCGCGGAAGGAGAACAGCGTATCGGTGTAGTGGCGCACGTCCAGCACCTCGCAATCGAAGAAGGCGCCGGCCTCGATAACGGGCGCACGGGTCTCGGTCGCAGCCGGAAGAGCGGTCATGGCAAGGTCCTCGTTTTCTGTCAGATGGCCGTGCGGGCGGTATCGCCGGTCTCGGTCCAGGGCGGAACGGGCAGGCTGCGCGCGGCGAGATATTCCGGATTGAACAATCGGCCCGCATAACGCGCACCGGAATCGCACAGCAGGGTCACGATCGTCTTGCCCGGCCCCAGCGTACGCGCCAGCCGGATCGCCCCGGCAATGTTCACGCCCGCGGAACCGCCCAGAGACAGCCCCTCGTTTTCAACCAGATCAAAGAGGATGGGCAGAAACTCGCCATCCTCGATGCGATAGGCATGGTCGGGTCTGAAACCCTGCAACTGGCCGGTAATGCGCCCGACACCGATGCCCTCGGTGATGGAGGAGCCCTCCCCCTTCAGCTCGCCTGCGGTGAAATAGCTGTAAAGCGCGCTGCCAGACGGGTCAGCCAGGCCAATGGCGATACCGGGCTTTTTCGCGCGCAGCATGCGGGCAATCCCGGCGAGCGAACCGCCCGTGCCGACCGCGCAGACGAAGCCGTCAATCGCGCCGCCGGTCTGGTTCCAGATTTCCTCGCCTGTCGTGGCGGCATGGAAAGCGGCATTGGCAGGATTATCAAACTGGTTGGCCCAGAAAGCGCCTTCAGGTGCCGCGGCCAGCTCCTCGGCGAGACGCCTTGAGACGTGGACGAAATGATGCTCGCTGGAGAACGGGGCCGGATCGACCTCGATAATGCGTGCGCCTGCCGCGATGAGCGCATCCTTCTTGGCCTGGCTCTGCGTGCGCGGCATGACGATCAGCGTCCTGTAGCCGAGCGCGCGGCCCACAATGGAAAGCCCGATGCCGGTATTGCCAGCCGTGCCTTCCACGATGGTGCCACCGGGTTTCAGCGCACCGGACGCTTCCGCCGCGCGCACCAGCCCCAGCGCGGTACGGTCCTTCACCGAACCGCCCGGATTGAGGAACTCGGCCTTGCCAAATATCTCGCAGCCCGTGGCCTGAGACGCCGCCTCAAGCCGAATCAGCGGCGTATTGCCGATAAGGTCGATAATCTGGCCTGCCATGCCCGTTCCGATTCAGCCGATCAGCCGCACGGCCCGCTTGCGCGCCGCGTCCGCCCGCGCATTGCGGACCGGATCGAAGATACCACACTCGCTGCGCTGCGAACCCGGCCAGCGCCCGTCGCGTGCATGTGCGCCTGATGAGGGCGCGGTGCAAGGCCAGCAGCCCACAGACGAGTAACCCTGGGCGCTGAGCGGATGGGCGGGCAGCTTCATCTCGCGGTAAAGCGCAGCAATATCGGCAGGGGCCAGCCCCGCCACCGGATTGATCTTCACCCGTTCGCCGTCGAACTCGAAGGGCTTCAAGGACTCCCGCCCGCCGCCATGAGCCCGCTTGCGCCCGGTAATGACGGCGTCAAACCCTTCCAGTCCGGCATTCAGGGGCCGCACCTTCCTAAGATCGCAGCAGGCCTCGCCGTCGCGCTCATAGAGCTTGCCGTCATTATCCTGCGCGCGCGCTTCGGCCGGATCGGGGGTGATTATGCGCACATCCTGAAGGCCCAGATGCGCCACCAGCTGGTCGCGATAGCTCAGCGTCTGGGGGAAATGGCGCTGGGTATCGAGGAAGAGCACCGGCACCGACCGGTCCACCTGCGCCAGCAGGGCCAGCCCCAGTGCCGCCTCGATCCCGAAGGAGGAGAGCATGGCGGTCCGGCCTTCGAACGCCTCCAGCGCCGCGGCGATGATGGTCTCCGGCGGCGCATCGCCATATTGCTGGTTCAGCGCGTCGACCTGTGCCTTGCGGGCCGCGAGCGCGCGGGCGCGATAGGCGGGCAGGCGGTCATTGGCGCCCTTGGCAAGGCCCGGCTGGTAGGCATGGGTGAAGCCCCGCCTTGCCCAGCGCGGCGAGCCCTCGTCCGGCGCGATCACGTCAAACCCGGTGCGGGTGAGATAATCCTTCTGGTCGGGCAGGATGTCGCCGGTCGCCCGCAATTCACCGGCAAACCCGCTCTCACGGATCAGGGCCGCCAGCGAATAGCCCCGCCCGTCCCTGAACGCCGGGAAACGGATATCGATGGCGCGGGCGCGCGCAGCGGCCTCCAGAGCGGCCAGCGGCGGTGTGGCGGTGTCGATCTCGATGCGCGCCTCTTCACGCCGGGATATGGCTTCACTGACCATAGACTGCCTCCTTGAAGGGCTCGAACCCGATCCGGGCCAGCGTCCGGGTGAAATCTTCGCCGTCGGCGCGCTCGCGCCGGAAGACGCCGACACAGGCGGCGACCGCCTCCACCGCCTCGTCTGGCGTCAGGCCGGGGCCGAGTATCTTGCCGATGGCCGCGCCATTATCGGCGACGCCGCCGAGCGTGAGCTGGTAGACCTCATCGCCCTTCTTATCGACGCCCAGCAGGCCGATATTGGCGATGTGGTGATGGCCGCACGCATTGATGCAGCCGGAAATCTTGATGGTGAGGTCCTGCGTGTCCTCATCCAGCCCCCGGTCGATCAGAGCCGCCGACAAAGCCTGCGCCACCGGAATGGAGCGGGCATTGGCCAGGCTGCAATAATCCAGCCCCGGGCAGGTGACGATATCGCTGGCAAGCCCCGCATTCGCGGTGGCAAGGCCCGCTTCACGCAGACCCTCATGGATCGCGGGCAGGTGCGCCGCGATGGCATGGGGGATGACGAGATTCTGCTCCTTGGTGACGCGGATTTCGCCGTTCCCGTAGCGCTCGGCGAGGAAGGCCACCGCGTCCATCTGGTCGGCGGTTGCATCGCCCGGCGCGCCTGCGCGGGGTTTCAAGGAGATCACCACAATCGCCCGGCCCGGCACCTTGTGCGGCTTCACATTGATGGCCCGCCAGCGCGTAAAGCCCGGCGCATCGCTCACCCCTTCAGGACGGTCCACCGGCGAAGGTTCGGGGAAGAAGCCGGTAATGCGCGCAATCTCTTCGGCGGGCACGGCCAGGTCACGCCCGCGCAGCTGGCGGTACATCGCCTCCACCTCGCCGGTGAAAGCCTCCGCGCCCATCGTCTCCACGAGGATCTTGATGCGGGCCTTGTAGATATTGTCGCGCTGACCGGCGAGATTGTAGACGCGCATGATCGCGGTCAGATAGGCCAGCAGCTCGCCCGTGGGCAGGAAGTCACGCAGCTTTACCGCCACGCGCGGCGTGCGGCCCTGACCGCCGCCTGCATGCACCTCGAACCCGGTCTCGCCCGCATCATTCTTCACCAGCTTCAGGCCGATATCGTGCACGCCAATGGCCGCACGGTCAGCATCCGCGCCGGTCACCGCGATCTTGAACTTGCGCGGCAGGAAGGTGAATTCCGGGTGGAAGGTGGACCATTGCCGGATCAGCTCGCACCAGGGGCGCGGGTCTTCCACCTCGTCCTGCGCCGCACCGGCAAACGGGTCAGCGGTGGTGTTCCTGATGCAATTGCCCGATGTCTGGATGGCGTGCATCTCCACATCGGCAAGCTGCTCTAATATTTCAGGAATATCGACCAGGGCCGGCCAGTTATACTGGATGTTCTGGCGCGTGGTGAAATGGCCATAGCCCTTGTCATAGGTGCGCGCGATATGGGCCAGAACCCGCATCTGGCGCGCATCCAGCGTACCATAGGGGATGGCCACGCGCAGCATGTAGGCGTGCAGCTGGAGATAGACGCCGTTCATCAGCCGCAGGGGCTTGAACTGGTCCTCGGTAAGCGTACCGGAGAGGCGCGCGTTTACCTGCTCGCGAAACTCCTCCACGCGCTCTGACACGATCGACCGGTCAATTTCGTCATAGCGGTACATAAGGTTCAGCGCTCCCCGGCGGTGAGAAGGCTGGTGCCGGTGGTGGGGCCTTTCAGCCGTATCGCCTCGCGTACGTGCTTGCGTCCGCCGGGCTGCTCGCCGTCGAGCTCGATGAGGTAAGGGGCAACCACGGTCAGGATATCGCGCAGCGCCGCGTTCAGTGCCGGTTCGGCGGCCCCGTCATCGGCAAAGCGCTCCGCCTCGATCAGCGAGGGCGTCCAGATGCCGTCCGCACGGCGGTAGACGACATGGCCATCGGTCAGCCGGTTTGCGGTGATCGCTCTCATGCCGCCGCCTCCAGCTCTGCCTGACGGGCGAGGCCGGAGATCATCTCCGGCGCGCGCGCCACGACCTCGCCAATGACGATCACGGCCGGGCCCTTGATGGCGTGGGCGTCGATGAGGGCGGAAAGCCCGGCCAGCGTGCCGGACACGCTGTGCTCTTCCGGCAGGGAGCCATTCTCGATAATGGCAACCGGCGTATCACCGCTGCGCCCTGCCGCGATCAGCCTCGCGCTGAGCACCGGCGCGGTGGCGACGCCCATATAGACGACGAGGGTATGCCGGGCGCTCGCAAGGCTGCGATAATCCAGCTCCGGCCCGTCCGCCTTGGGCTGTCCGGTGACGAAGGTGACGGCCTGTGCCGCCTCGCGGTGGGTGAGCGGTATCTGGGCGGACGCCGCGCAGGCGAGCGCGGCTGAAATGCCCGGCACCACTTCTACCTCGATGCCAGCGGCGCGTACCGCTTCGGCTTCCTCGCCGCCACGGCCAAAGATGAAGCTGTCCCCGCCCTTCAGGCGCACCACGCGCAGGCCCTTGCGGGCCTCCTCGATGAGGATTTCGCCAATGCGCTCCTGCGGCACCGAATGCCGGCCCCGGCGCTTGCCCACATCGATGCGGCGCGCATCGCGGCGCGCGCGTTGCAGGATCGCTTCAGGCACCAGCCGGTCATGCACGATCACATCGGCGTCGCGCAACACGCGTACCGCTTTGAGCGTCAGGAGTTCAGGATCGCCCGGCCCCGCCCCGACGAGAAATACACGGCCCGGCTCTGCGGCGCCGTCACGGAAACGGTCGAGCGTGCGGATCAGGGCGCGGGCCGTGCCGGGGCCATCGCCCGCATCGGCTCTGGCTGCCGCCTCGCCGCGCAGGGCCGCCTCCCAGAAACGGCGGCGGGCATCCACACCGGGCAGTGCCTCGCGCACCGTGTCACGCAGGCCATTGGCCGTGCGCGCCAAGAGGCCCACGCCCGGTGCAACCAGCCCTTCGAGCGCGGAGCGTATATCGCGCACCAGCACGGGCGCGGCCCCGCCGGTGGAGAGCGCAATCGTCACCGCGCCCCGGTCCACAAGCGCGGGCGTGTAGAAATCGCTGAGCGCCAGATTGTCGACCACATTGACCAGAGCGCCGGCCCGGCGCGCCCGCGCGGCAAGACGGGCGGCGCGGGGCTCGCTGTCCAGCGCGATGAACACGAATTTCGCCCCGGAAAAGGCGCCCGGCGGCACGAACCGGCCCGGCACGATGCGGGCTCCGGTTTCACCATCACGCGTTTGGGGGGAGGCGATGGATATTGCCGCCGGACGCCAGACAAGCTCGCAGGGTGCCCCGGCAAACAGGCGCAGCTTGGCGCGCGCGGGCTCACCGTCGCCGACAACGATGACGCGCGCCCCTTTCAGCGGAATGGCGGGCAGAAACTGGTCCATGGGGCTTTGTCCTTCAGGTCTGGAAACTCACCCTACTTAGCTATGGATTGTTTTCTCAAATGAGTTATTCTGCGCCTATCAGATAGTTTTCCTTTTCAAAGAGCACCATGGCCGTCCTGCCCCCTCTCAATGCCCTGCGTGCCTTCGAGGCTGCTGCCCGGCGCGGCGGTTTTGCCGCGGCCGCTGCCGAGCTGAACGTCACCCCCGCCGCCATCGGCCAGCAGGTGCGCCAGCTGGAGGCGCTTCTGGGCGCCCCGCTCTTTGAACGCGAAGGGCGCAGCCTCACCCTCACCGCGCGCGGCAGCGCGGCGCTGGACCGGCTCAGCCGGGCGTTCGAGCTGATGGGCGAGGCCAGTGCGGCCATGCGCGATTCCAGCGCGGCAAGCCGGGTGGTGCTGGCCCTGCCGGGCGATCTGGCCAGCCTGTGGCTGGCGCGCAGGCTGACCGGTGTAACCGGCGCCGGGGTGGAGCTGGAACTGGTCACGGGCGATGGCCTGGCGGCACTGGAGGCAGGCGCAGACCTTGCCATCATCCGCAGCGCCGATGCGCCCGCAGGCCATGACAGCGCGCCCCTGCTGCGCGAGATCCTCACCCCGCTCGCAAGCCCTCACCTCGCCGCTCAGATCAGCTCTGTGGACGCACTGGAAGGAGCCGCGCTGATCGCTGAGACCGGCGCCGCGCCGGGCTGGGATGCCTGGCTCGCCGCACGCGGGGCTTATGGCATCGCGGCCCGCCCGGCCATCACGGTGGACGATGCGGGGCTCGCCCTCAGCCTTGCGGAGGCCGGTCAGGGCGTGGTGCTGGGGCGGCGCCTGCTGGCAGCAGACCGGATCGGGGCCGGGCGGCTGGTCGCCGTCTTTGCCGATGGCGACATGCCGGGTGCGCAGACCTACTGGCTCGTCACCCCGCGCGGACGGCGCCAGTCAGAGCCTGCGCGCGCACAGGCCGCCGCCCTGCGCAGCGGCATGGCCCGCTTCATGGATGCTGCAGACGAACTCTAGCGGGCAAAACGAAAGAGGCGCGGGAGATGTCCCCCCGCGCCCCTTGTCTTTAGTACCAGTTCAGCGCCGTCAGGCAGCCGGAGGCTCGGCCGGAGGCGGCGTCTGCACGGCTCCGGGAGCCGGGCCGAAGCGGTTATCGCCCGCATCGCCTTTGAGCAGGCCAACCCAGATCGTATAGGCGATCCAGACCACAAAGCTGAGCAGGAAGAAGAGGCTTGCCGCGCCCGCACCCGCGATCAGCGTGGCGACATCGACATCATCCCCGCCGCCCATCATCGCGGCGAATACCGCGCCGCCGGCCATGACGGCACCAATCGTCATCAGGACGATGGACACCGCCCACGGAATGGCATGGAGCCACGCGCTTTTACCCGCATCGTGCAGGCGTTTGCCATAGACCGCGATACCGACCCAGATCAGTACCAGCGAGATGATAAAGCCGAGTAGCGGAATGAAATTGGCGATGAGGTTGGCTGCGACAAGAATGAGAACGCCTATCCAGAATTCCTGCTGGCCAATGCGGCCATTGGGGCTGAAAAGCACGTGGGTGATATTCATGAGGGGGTCCTCCCGGAATTGATTCCCGTGGGCGAGCGTCACGCGCACCCACCGGGAAGTCAACGAAAGACCCGTGAAAAGCCTTACTCGAATTCCACCAGCAGCTCGTCAGCGGCGACGCTGTCACCCGCTTTCACGCTGACGGTTTTCACCTTGCCATCGATTTCCGCGCGCAGCACGTTTTCCATCTTCATGGCCTCGACGGTCAGGAGCGCCTCGCCGGCCTTCACCTCGCGGCCCGGCTCCACCTCCACCGAAACGATCAGGCCCGGCATCGGGCTCATGACCAGCTTGGCGGTATCGGCCTCCTCGCGCTCCGGCAGGCGCGCGACCAGCTCGGCAATGCGGGGCGAATAGACACGCGCGGTCGCCGCAAAGCCGCGATGACGCAGCCGGTAGCCTTCGGTGCGGTCCTCCATGCTCAGGCACACCGTCTCCTTGCCAAGGCGCATCTCCAGAAGCGGCTCGCCCGGCTGCCAGCCGGTTTCCAGGCTGACCGGCTCGGCAGACAGGCCCGGCATCCAGACGGTTGCGGCAAATCCGCCCTCCAGCCCGGCATCAACCGTGATCTCTGCCGGGAATTGCTGGCCCTCGATCATCACCGTCCAGGTGTGGGGGCGCGATGTTTGCGGCGCAGGCGTGATACGGCCGGGAATGCGCGCGGCACGCTCCACAAACACGGTGTGGATCAGGGCCGCCGCCGCCACGAAGGCGCGCCACTGGCTTTCCTTCGGCGCGGTGCCGGTAAAACCGTCCGGGAAGTGATCGGCGATATAGCCGGTATGGATCGCGCCTTTGCGGAAATCCGGCTCTTCCAGCACCGCTGACAGGAACGGCGCATTGGACTGCAGGCCCGCCACATGCAGACGGTCCAGCGCCTCGGCCAGCGCATCGATCGCCTTCTCGCGCGTCGTGCCCTGCCCGATCACCTTGGCGATCATCGGATCATAGAACATGGAGATTTCATCGCCCTCGCGCACACCGGAATCGATGCGGAGCGTGCCGGGGCCGCTCTTGCCTTCCTCCGGCTCGATATAGCGCGTCAGACGCCCGATGGAGGGCAGGAAGCCGCGATACGGGTCTTCGGCATAGAGCCGCGCTTCGACCGCCCAGCCCTCGATCTTCACATCGCTCTGGGCAAGGGGGAGCTTTTCGCCATAGGCCACGCGGATCATCTGCTCAACCAGATCCAGACCGTGGGTAAGCTCGGTGACGGGGTGTTCCACCTGCAGGCGGGTATTCATTTCGAGGAAGTAGAAATTCTTCTTCGGGTCGACGATGAACTCCACCGTCCCGGCGCTGTCATAATCGACGGCCTTGGCGAGCGCGACGGCCTGTTCGCCCATCTTCTCGCGCGTCTTCTTGTCCAGAAACGGCGACGGCGCCTCTTCGAGCACCTTCTGGTTACGCCGCTGGACGGAGCATTCGCGCTCATTGAGGTGGATGACATGGCCGTGCTTGTCGCCCAGCACCTGTATCTCGATATGGCGCGGCTGCTCGACGAATTTCTCGATCAGGATGCGCTCATCGCCAAAGGAGGATTTGGCCTCGGAGCGCGCGGCGCGGAAGCCCTCGCGCACATCCTTCTCTTCCCACGCAATGCGCATGCCCTTGCCGCCACCGCCGGCAGAGGCCTTGATCATCACCGGATAGCCGATGTCATTGGCGACCTCGACAGCCTGCTGGTCGTCCACGATCTCGCCCTTGAAGCCGGGCACGGTGCTGACCCCGGCCTCGGCGGCGAGCTTCTTGCTCTCCAGCTTGTCGCCCATAGCCGAGATGGCGTGCGGGTTCGGCCCGATCCAGGCAATGCCTTCCTTCTTCAGGGCTTCAGGAAATTTCGCGTTCTCCGACAGGAAGCCGAAGCCCGGATGGACGGCCTCCGCGCCGGTCTGCTTGCAGGCCGCAATGATCTTGTCCATGTCCAGATAGGACTGGGCGGGCAGCGATCCGCCAAGGAAGACCCGCTCATCGGCCATCTCTACGGCGAGGCTGTCGGCATCGGCCTCCGAATAGACGGCAACTGTCTTTATCCCCATGCGCTTGCAGGTCTTGATGACACGCACGGCGATCTCGCCGCGATTGGCAATGAGGATTTTCTTGAACATGAACCGCGCCAGCCTGGCTGAAGGAGAGGGTGAAGGATCGGACGCACGGTTTAGCGCGCACCCGCGCAATCGGGCAAGCCATCGCGGCGCAAGGGGTTAACCCGCTGCTGCCGCCGCCCGGTGCGCGCGCCATGCACCCACCAGCGAGAGCGCGATATAGACGCAGGAGAAGCCCACCTGCGGCCAGGAGCCAAAAAGCAGGCCATAGCTCGCCCAGAAGACCGATGAGAGCGCGGCCAGAAGCAGGATCAGGCGCATATCGGTCTGCAGGCGCGAGGCGACCGCCACCACCGATCCGATGACGGCCACCAGATCGGCCCAGCCCGGATTGAGGAAGAGCAGGATGATGCACGCCCCGCCCAGCAGCGTGCCCAGCACCGGCAGGCCCGCCCGGCCGAGCTTCAATGCGGCCAGATCAAACAGCGCATAGGCCCAGCAGAACAGGACACCAGCCGCCCCGCCCAGAAACACGTAGTGCAGCCCGGCTATCCCGTTGCCCGTCATATCCGCGATCAGAAAGCCCGGACGGGTCTTCATCCGGGTCGACAGAAGGATGATGGCGAAGCCGAGAAGGCCAAGCGCGTTGATCGCGAGGAATACAGGCTCCATGGGGTTCCTGATGGCTGGAGGGCACCGTGTCCGCGATACGCCCGGCAGGCAGGCATGACAAGCACGCCTTGACGGGCAATCACAGCCCCGTGCAGCCTTCGCCTTAAAGGCGGCGCATCAAGACGCGGCCGGAAAACCGGGAGGAGACGCGAGCAATGGCCGCTTCAGACATTGTGATTACCCCAACGGGCGCAAGCCTTGGCGCAGTGGTGACGGGCGTGGACCTGTCAAAGCCGCTGAGCGAGGCGGAGGTGGCGGCGATCCGCAAGGCCTGGCTCGATCATCTCGTGCTCGCCTTCCCGGACCAGCCCATGAACCATGAGGATCTGGAGCGCTTCACGCAGTATTTCGGCCCGTTCGGCGATGATCCCTTCATCGCGCCGATTGAGGGCCACCCGCATATTATCGAGGTGAAGCGCGCGGCAGAGGAGAAGGCCTCCGTCTTTGCCGCCGCCTGGCATTCCGACTGGAGCTTTCAGGACACCCCGCCCGCGGGCACCATATTGCATTCCAAGATCACGCCGCCGGAGGGCGGGGACACGCTCTTCTGCAATGGTTATGCGGCCTATGAGGCGCTCTCAGACGAGACCAAAGCGAAGATCGAGGGGCTGAACGCCATCCATTCCGCCGCGCTCGCCTACGCACCGGACGGCGTCTATGGCGCCAATGACGGGCCGGACCGCTCCATGACCATTCTGGCCTCCGACCAGGCGCGTAACACCAAAAGCCACCCCATCGTGCGCGTCCATCCCGAGACGGGCCGCAAAACGCTCTTCATCAATCCTGGATATGTGAAGACGGTAGAGGGCTTGAGCGACGAAGAGGCGTTCTTCCTCCTCGTCGAGCTCTATGGCGTCACCCATGACGAGCGCTTCGTCTACCGCCACAAATGGCAGAGCGACATGCTGCTGATGTGGGATAATCGCTGCACCCAGCACATGGCGACCGGCGGCTATGACGGCCATGCCCGCCTGATGCACCGCACCACGGTCGCCGGGCCTTAAGCGTTCCTCTGCTTTTCCCTCGTCCTTCGAACGCCACCGCGTCCGTAAGGATGAGGGAAAAGCGCCCAAAGCCCTCATCCTGAGGGGCTTCGCAAGAAGCCGTCTCGAAGGACGAGGGCTTTGCTTTAGTAACGCCCCTACGGCTTCCTGAACCGCAGGGTCATGCGGTCTGTCTCGCCGATGGCCGTGTTGGCTTCGCGCTGTTCATCGGTTTCCACGCGCAAGGAGGGCGGCAGCGCCCACACACCGACCTCGTGATCAGCCGGATCGTTCGGATTGGCGTTGACCTCCGAAGACGCTTCCAGCACGAAGCCGCGCGCCTCGAACGCCGCGATCAGATCGGCCTCACGCAGATAGCCGCGTGAGCCATCGGCGCGTTCGTCGGTCTCGTCAGCAGGTGCGCGGTGCTGCACCACGCCAACGACGCCGCCGGATTTCAGCAGCGTCCACGCATCATTGACCGCCACATCCAGCTGGCCGAAACGGGCCATGTTGTGCAGGGCGCGGATATAGAGCACCACGTCAGCCGTGCCGGCCGCGCTGTCAGGGATTGAACCGAACGTGAAGCCGCCCTGTGCAGGGCCGCCCCAGTCTGCGGCAACGCCGGGGAAGCTCGCCTCCCAGCCTTCAAGGCGGGTGCGCTGCTCGTCTGTCATGTTGGGGAAGAGCTGTTCAAACACGCTCATCGGATAGTTGAGGCCGTAATACTGGCCTTCCGCCGCCAGCCAGGGCGCCAGGATACGGCCATACCAGCCACCGCCGGGCAGCGCCTCAACCACCGTGTCATTGGCCTCCACGCCAAAAAACTCCAGCGTTTCGCGCGGATTGCGCCACTGGTCGCGGGCGCGGTCCGCCTCACGGCGCGGATCGGCGAGCACCTGTTCGAGCGTCGGGCGGTCCATCGAGGCCTGAACTGCCTCTTCGATGGCGCCCGCAAGGTCGGATGCGGTCCCTTCAGCACCGCCAAACAGCTCGCCTGTTTCTTCGGCAGCTTCGGTGACGGCCTCGGCGGCATCTTCAGCGACCTCGCCGGGCTCGCTGTCGCAAGCGGCGAGAAGGGCAAGGGCGGCAACACTGGAAAGCAGGACACGCATGGGGAAACCTCCAGATCAGACTGCCGGCAAGGCAGCTTCCAGATGGATGTAGCATGGGCGGCGCGCGGCGTGCAGGGCGAAACGCTAAAAAAGCGATCCCTGCTTGCCCGTATCACGCGCGGGCGCCGGTTTTGCCGGCTTGCGTGGCGGCGCAGGCGGCGCGCCATCAGTGATGACCGCGGAGCGTTCCCCGTCGGCAAAATGCAAGGTGACGCCCTGCCCTGACTGGAGCATGCCCGCAGAGCGCACCAGAGCCCCGTCAGAGGCCTTCACGAGGGCAAAGCCTCTGCGCATCACATTGGTGTGAGACAGGGCCTCCAGCGTCGAATTAAGGGCCTTCAGGCGCCGTTCCATTCCATCAAGGTGGCGGGCCTGACCGGCGGCGAGCCGCTGGGTCAGCCCGTCCAGGCGCTGGGCGCGGTCGGCCAGATCACGGCGCAGGCCTTGGGGGCGCAACTGCACCGAAACCCGCTCCAGCGTAGCGCGGCGGCGCTCCACGCCCAGCTTCAGCCCGCGCACCAGCGCCTCGCGCGCATAGTCGAGCCTCTGTTCGGCATTGCCGAGCAGGCTTTCCGGCCGGGGCAGGCCGCGTGAGGCCGCGCGCAGATCCGATCCCTTGCGGTCCACGAAGCGCATCAGCGCCGCACCGAGCCGGGCGCGCGAGGTCTCAACCCGCTCGGCCAGTTCGAGACGCACCGGCACAGCCATTTCGGCTGCGCCCGTCGGCGTTGGCGCACGCCGGTCAGAGGCAAAGTCGATCAGCGTCGTATCGGTCTCGTGGCCGACAGCGGAGATCAGCGGAATGCGCGAGGCGGCAGCGGCGCGCACCACGATTTCCTCGTTGAACGCCCACAAATCCTCCACCGAACCGCCCCCGCGCGCCACGATCAGCACATCGGGCACAGGGATGTCCCCGCCCTCGGGCAGGGCGTTGAAGCCCTCAATCGCCGCGGCGATCTGGGCGGCTGCCCCCTCGCCCTGCACCAGCACCGGCCACAGCAGGACATGGACCGGAAACCGGTCATCCAGCCGGTGGAGAATATCGCGGATCACGGCGCCCGTGGGCGAAGTCACCACCCCGATCACGCGCGGCAGGTAAGGCACAGCGCGCTTGCGCTCGGGCGCAAACAGCCCCTCCGCCGCGAGCTTCCTCTTGCGCTCTTCCAGAAGCGCCATCAGCGCGCCAGCGCCCGCAGGCTCCATGCGCTCGATGATGATCTGGTATTTGGACCGGCCGGGGAAGGTGGAGAGCCGCCCTTCTGCGATCACCTCCAGCCCTTCCTCGGGCCGGAAATTCAGCGTGGAGACGACGCCCTTCCACATCACCCCGTCAATGACGGCCTCGGCGTCCTTCAGGTCCAGATACATGTGGCCGGATTTGGGGATCGTCACCCGGCCCAGCTCCCCCCTCACCCGCACGAAGGCATAGCTTTCCTCCACCGTGCGTTTCAGCGCGCGGGCCAGCTCGGAGACGGTATATTCGGGCGCGTTGGTAAGATCGGTCATCAAGCATCCGCTTTGAGTCGGGTTGACGCTAGCCTAGCGCGGATGGGCATGATTGCATCAGCCCCGAATTGCGAAGCAGCGTCGTTTGACCATTCAGGGACCGCCAATTCGAAGGCCATTAAGACAAGTAGGCACAGATGACGAACAAAGCCGCAGAAGCCGTTATTAGCAAATACATTAATGAAGAATACCCCGGATACGCTCTACTAATAGACGCTCCATGGGGAAGCGGAAAAACACATATAATTAAACGCATTACGAAATGCGACTTATATAAAGACCGTCTTTACATTACACTTTATGATGTCAACACCCCTGAGACATTCGACTGGGCGTTAGTCCGGGCCATGAACCCTTGGGCCGGCGGCAAGCAATCCGCCGCCGCCAAACAAATGAGAAATTTTATTAGTGGTCTAAGTGCATTTGGTTTTTCGATAAATCTTTCACAAGTTAATTTCAACGAAATTGTATTACAAAACCTTCCTGACACCCTAATATTTGACGATGTTGAGAGATGCGGCCTAACGCACAGTCAGCTCTCTGGATTGATCAATCGTTTTGTTGAACATCAACGAAAGCGTGTCATTCTCATCGCCAATTCCGAAAAACATTCAGACAAGGAGAACTTTGTTGCATCACGTGAAAAGTTAGTTGGGCAGATCATCACGATAGAACCTGAACTGGACGCCGCCATTGCGTCTGTCTGGAAGCGCATCCCTCACGGCCAAGGCCACGACGCATTAAAAGCCCGAGAGCAGTTGGCATCCAAGATTTTTGTCGAGGCAGGACACCAGAATTTGCGTCTACTGTTGCGGGCAATGCGCGATGCCGCGGCAATGCTGGAATCACTAACGCCTGAAATGCTTGGCTTTGAACAGCCCGTGGACCGTCTGGTGATGACCTTTCTCGCGCTGCATATGGCTTATCATGGTGGAAAACTAAGTAAGCAAGATATTCAAAATCGGTCTAAGATGAACCTCAACTTTCTTCCAAAAGATAAACAAAAGACGCCAGACGCATTAGAAGAAGCTCAAACCAAACACCCAGAATGCAATATCCGACTCGGTTACCGTGATGTTTTTCCTCTGAATATAGCTTACTCACTAATAGTAGACGGCTATGCTGAACCCGCCACAATCGTTGATGCGCTAGCGAACACGCATCAGTTCTCTACACCGGCTGATAAGCCTGACTGGGTTAGGCTTTGGGAATGGGACCAGGAACCTCATAAAGAACTGGAACAGATAATCGCTCGCATCGAGGAGCGGCAACACAATCTGCAAATAACAGAACCCGGAGAAATCCTGCAAATCCATGCCGCCAAAAAGTTTATGCAGAAATTTCTGTCGGATGGCGGGAACCCCACGCAAGCCCGCAAGACCTTTGAATATATAAATAGCCTTTCTCTGGCTAAAAAAATTCCCCCATCTATTCCGGCCAGTGACAATAGGGACCGCTATGGATTTAGTACCGATTTAGGAAGAATTTCATTTCAGGGATATGCTTTTGAACCAAGTCGCGTTGACTGGTTTCTTGTAGAGCACCTGAAAAGCAAGATGGACGAAGCTTTTGAAAAATCAATGCCTGCGATGGCAGGAAATATAATCCACGACCTCACGAATTCACCAAGCGCCTTTATCGATAAATTTGAACAAAATGCAAATTCATCGATGAACTTTTATAGAACACCTATATTACATAGATTAGATAAACATGAGTTTGCAAAAATACTTCTTCACCGTTTTATTTATGATCGGCAAATTGCACAATCCATAGCGAACTGCCTGAGCGAGCGTCGCAGGACACATCGCGGTGAATTGTCACCTGAAATTCCGTGTTTTAATCAAATGGAAGAGTCTTTAATTATCCAATCCCAAGAAATATCAGACCTACTCTGCGGTCAAATTAAAGCTTTTATTCGCCGAAATTTAACTGCGAGGTAAAGCCGAAGGGGCGGAATAGCACGCACCCGCCTAGCCCCGATGCCGCCCGGCGGTCGACAAGAGGCGTGCAGCCCCGCTAAGAGACGGCCATAGCCAAGACGAAAGCAGGGGCGGCCATGAACATCCTCATCATCGGCTCTGGCGGGCGCGAGCATGCGCTGGCCTGGAAGATCGCGCAGAGCCCCCTTGTGGATACGGTCTGGTGCGCGCCCGGCAGCCCTGCAATCGACCTTATCGGCCCGTGCTTTGATGTCGCCGCCGATGATGTGGAGGGCATCCAGCAGCTCGCCTTGCAGCTGGAACCGGACCTGATAGTGATCGGGCCGGAAGCCCCGCTCGCCAAGGGTCTGGCAGACATGCTGCGCGCGCGCGGGTTTGACGTGTTCGGGCCGTCGCAGGCCGCCGCGCGGCTGGAAGCCTCCAAGGGTTTTGCCAAGGACCGCATGGCCGCCTATGGCGTGCCGACCGCGCGCTATGGCCGCTTCACCGATGTGGCCGCCGCTAAGGCCTTCCTCGATACGCTTGAAGCCCCCTTCGTGCTGAAAGCCGATGGGCTGGCCGCCGGCAAGGGCGTGGTCATTGCCGAGACGCGCGAGGAGGCCGAGGCCGAGCTTGCCGACATGCTGTCGGGCAAGTTTGGCGGGGCGTCGGCAGAGCTGGTCATCGAGGAGTTTATGGACGGCGAGGAAGCCTCCATCTTCGTGATCACCGACGGGATCAATTATCTGACCCTGCCCGCCGCTCAGGACCACAAGCGCATCGGCGATGGCGATACCGGCCCCAATACGGGCGGCATGGGCGCCTATGCGCCCGCGCCGGTGATGACGCCCGAACTGATGAAGCGGGTGGAGGAAGAGGTGACCGTGCCCATGCTGCGCGGCATGGCCGGAGATGGCATGCCCTATCGCGGCGTCTTGTACATTGGCGTCATGGTGACGGCGGACGGGCCGAAAGTGGTCGAGTTCAATTGCCGGTTCGGTGATCCGGAATGTCAGGTGCTGATGATGCAGCTGGAGGCCGATATCGTGCCGCTTCTGCTCGCGGCTTCAACCGGCGGCATGCGCGCCAGCGAGTTCGCCCGGCTCTTGCACGCAGACGCCAATCCCAAACCCGCCGTGACGGTGGTAATGGCCGCGCCCGGCTATCCGGGCACGCCGGAAAAGGGCAGCGTGATCCGCAATCTGCACCATGCCGGACACGGGGACGGCGTGATGATCTTCCACGCAGGCACCGCGCTCGACGCCGATGGCAATTTCACCGCAAACGGTGGCCGCGTGCTGAACGTGACAGCCACCGGTGACAGTTTGCGTGAAGCCGTGGACCGGGCTTATGGCGCGATAGCCGAGATCGACTGGCCCGAAGGCGTCTACCGCCGCGATATCGGCTGGCGGGGGTTATCGTGATCTGAACTCCCGGCCCGCGAAGCGGAGCCGGGACCCCGTGCAGACTGCCCTCGTCCTTCGAGACGCTTTCTTACGAAAGCTCCTCAGGATGAGGGCTTAGGTGTGCTTTTCCCTCATCCTGAGGGTGAGCGAAGCGAACGTCTCGAAGGACGAGGGAAAAGCAATCTCACAAGCATGGGTGGCCCGGATAAACCGGGCCATGACAACCTTGTGAAGCCTTCCCCTACCCCGCCACCTCTTTCGGCTCGACCAGCTTCACCGCGAGGATGGAGAGGCCGTAAAGGCCGAACATGGCCGCGCCGAGGAAGATCTGGCTGATCGGGTCTGGCGGGGTGACGAAGGCGGCAAAGACCGCAATGCCCACCACCGCAAACTTCCAGAAGCGGATCAGCTGGGCCGAATTGACGATCCCCACCTTGCCAAGCAGCGAGAGCAGGACCGGCAGCTGGAACGAGATGCCGAACGCGAGGATCAGCGTCGTCACCAGATTGAGGTATTCCGATACGCGCGGCAGAAGCTGGATGGAGGAGCGGGTCTCATTGCCCATCTGCTCCTGACCCAGCGCAAAGCCCATCACGAAGGGCAGGATCACGTAATAGACAAAGGCCATCCCGGCTGCGAACAGGACGGGCGAGGCGATCAGAAACGGCGCAAAGGCCAGCCGCTCATTCTTGTAAAGGCCGGGGCGGACAAACGCCCATACCTGATAGGCAATCACCGGAAACGCGACGATCAGCGCGCCAAACAGGGCCAGCTTCAGCTTGACGAAGAAGAACTCCAGCGGCGCGGTGAAGATCAGCTCCAGCTGCAGGTCTTCGCCGCGCACCTGACGGGCCGCTTCCTCGAACGGGATGAGGAGGATGTTGTAGATCCACTCGGCAAAGAGGAAGCAGACCAGGAAGGCCACAGCGACCGCCGCCAACACCCAGATCAGCCGCGAACGCAGCTCGGTCAGATGCTCCATCAGCGGCGCGCGCGAGGCTTCCACCTCATCTTCACCGTCCGGAGCACCCGGCGGGGGCAGTTTGCCAGCATCCGCCATCGTCTAGCCCCGCTTGCGCTTTTTCGGCGCGGCGGTCTCGGCCGGGGCGTCCGCCTCCGGTGCGGGCACCGGCTCCAGCGGCAGCATGTCTTCATCCGGCAGGGCAGGCTTGGCGGCGGCGCGCGGATGCGGCCGGTCGAGCGCAGGGCGTTTCAGATCGGCTTCCGCCGCCCGCAGCTCGTCGGTCATTTCGGCAACCGGATTGGCTTTTTTCAGCGCCTCGATTTCCTTTTTCAGCTCGGCCATCTCGGCCTCGCGGCCCAGCTCGTCAAAGCTGCGCTGGAAGTCGCGCGCCATCGCCCGCATCTGGCCGAGAAAGCGCCCGGCCTTGCGCATCATCAGCGGCAAGTCCTTCGGCCCCACGACCACCAGGGCGAGGATCACGATGATGATGAGTTCTGGGGCGCCAAAGCCCGGATTCATGGAACTCTAGCTCCTACGAGCCCGTCCGCTCGTCTTCCCGGGTTTCGCTGGCGATGGTGGCGGCAGGCTTGGCCTCGTCGCCTTCCTTGCCATCATCTTTCAGCCCCTTGCGGAAGGCGGTGATGCCCTTGGCGAAATCGCCCATCAGGGCCGTGATCTTGCCGCGGCCGCCAAACAGCAGAAGCAGCAGGATGGCGATGATGATGAGACCGGTCCAGTGCGGCGCCATGGGTGCGCTCTCCGTTCAAACAGGGGTGTCCAACGCGTTGGCCCTATCCCTACTGGATTAAGGCGCGCCGGTCCAATCATGGGTTCAGGTATGCATTTCTATAAGGGCGCTTTTCCCCTCGCCCTTCGAGACGCTCGCTTCGCTCGCCCTCAGGATGAGGGGAAAAGCAACTAACGCCCTCATCCTGAGGGGCTTCGTTAGAAGCCGTCTCGAAGGATCAGGGCGATAAGCTATTCCTCCCCCTCCTCGGCGCCTTCCAGGAAGTCGAGGTGGAAGTGGGCATCTTCGCCGCCGTCCAGCGGGTCTTCGTCGCTAGCAAGGCGGGCGGGGACTGGAATGTCGAAATTGGCCGGCAGGCGCGAGGACAGAAGCCCGGCGGCTTTCAGATCACCCAGCCCCGGAAGGTCGGTGGTGGACGCGAGGCCGAAATACTCTAGGAAGCCGTCCGTCGTACCGAAAGTGACAGGCCGGCCGGGGCTGCGGCGGCGTCCGCGCAGGCGTATCCATTTCAGCTCGAACAAAAGGTCAATCGTGCCCTTGGAGACGGCAACGCCGCGTATCTCCTCGATCTCGGCGCGGGTGACCGGCTGGTGGTAGGCGATGATGGAGAGCGTCTCGAGAGCGGCCTGGGAGAGCTTTTTGGGTTCCTCGCGCACTTCGGCCAGCAGATGGGCAAGGTCCGGCGCGGTCTCAAACCGCCAGCGGCCACCCACCTCACTCACCCGCACGCCGGCATTCTGATAGCGCGCCTGCAGGGCGGCGATGGTGGCCGGGATGTCGGTCCCCGCAGGCAGCCGGGCTGCCAGCGTCTCGGCATCCAGTGGCTCTGACGCAGCAAAGAGCAGGGCTTCTGCCATGCGCACAGCGCGTTCTGAGGGCTCGGCAACCTCGTGCGGGCCGGGCACGCCATCGCCCCCTTGCGGCCCCTGACGGGCGCGCAGGCGGGCAATCGCCTCGGCTATCGGATCGCTCATGGCCTGCCCTCCTGCCCGCGCATCCAGACGGGGCCATAGGTCTCGTCCTGACGTAAGCACGCCTCGCCATCCTTGGTGATTTCCAGCGCCGCCAGAAGCGAAGATGCCATCAGCGAGGCGGCGGGCGGGGCGTCGGGGCCGAGCTCATCCGCGCCGGGCAGCAGCGCGTCCAGCCGTTCCCATCCTGTCAGGCGTTTGGCCAGCACGCTGAGGCGCGCGCGCGCCGCTTCCAGCGAATAGACGCGCGGCGTTTCGGGCCGGTAGGTGGAAAAGGCAAACTTCTCGCGCGTGCCGGCATAGGCTTTGAGGAGGTCAAACAGGCTCGCCTCATATTGCGGAGCGCGGATGGAGCGCACGCCTTCGGGCGCGCCGCGCGCGAACACGTCCCGCTTTAAGAGATGCCGGTCGTAGAGCGCTTCGCCGCCAGCGCGCATCGCATCGAGCCGCATCAGGCGGAAGGCGAGCGCGGCGGCCATCATTTCCGGCTCCGGCTCATCGGTTTCAGGCCGAGGCTTGGGCAGGAGAAGCCGCGATTTCAGATAGGCGAGCCAGGCCGCCATGACGAGATATTCCGCCGCGATATCAAGGCGCTTCTCGCGCGCCGCCTCGATGAAGACGAGATATTGCTCGGCAAGGGCGAGGATCGAGATTTTCGCCAGATCCACCTTGTTCTTGCGCGCCAGATGCAGAAGCAGGTGCAACGGGCCTTCCCAGCCATCCAGTTCAAGGATCAGGGCATTGCCCGCCTCGTCGGCGTCCCTCACCGCTTCAAAGCGGACATCTTCCTCGAACAGATCGCTCATGGTGCTGCCTTCATGGCGCGGGCGCCTCCAGCCCGGCATCGGCAAAACAGCGCGCCATGGCATCATTGGTTGCCGCCACATCCAGCCCGCTGGCCGTGCCGCGCGCGTCTTCAGCCGCTTTCGCCCGCTCCAGCGCCTTGCCCGACAGCGTGATGGCGGCGTGGGCCACCTCCACCATCTCCGCGCGCTCGCCATTGCAGTGCAGAAGCATGTCGCACCCAGCGTCGAGCGCCTTCGCCCCGCGCTGGCGCAGCGTGCCGTCCAGCGCCTTCATCGAGAGATCATCGCTCATCAGAAGGCCGTCAAAGCCGATATCGGCGCGGATGATCTGCGCAATCACATCCTTTGACAGGGTCGCGCAGTTTTCCGGATCAATGGCGGTAAAGGTGACGTGGGCGGTCATCGCCATCGGCGCAGCGTCGGCCACGCCCCGGAAGGCAGCAAAATCCGTCTCGTGCAGGGTCTCGTGATCCTCGCGCACCACCGGCAGGGCAAAATGGCTGTCAGCATCCGCGCGGCCATGCCCCGGAATATGCTTGATGACACCGGCCACGCCCTGATCCTTCATGCCCGCGATCGCGGCGCGGGCCATGGCGGCGATCGCGTCAGGCCGGGTGTGGAAGGCCCGGTCCCCGATCACGGCATCCGCGCCGGGGATGGCAAGATCAACAACCGGCGCGCAATCGCAATCCATGCCGAGATCACGCAGCTCCTGCGCCAGCAGGCGGTGATTGAGCCGGACCGCTTCCAGCGCCAGTTCCGGCTCGCGGTCCCACAGCTCGCCAAAGCGGGCCGCAGGCGGCGCAGCGCGCCATGTCGGGGCCTTGAGGCGCTGAACGCGGCCGCCTTCCTGATCGAGGAAAACCGGCGCTTCCCGGCCCACGCAATCGCGCAGATCATTGATAAGACGGATGATCTGCTTTGGCCGGTCGATATTGCGCCCGAACAGGATGAAGCCCCACGGATTGGCGTCGCGCAGGAACGCCTTCTCGTCAGGCGTCAGCACCTCGCCGGACACGCCGTAAATGGCGGCGGTCACGCTCACCGCGCAGCCACCAGGCAGTCCTGCCCGCGGGAGGACAGGGTCTGGCAGTAGCGCGAGGCTTCGTCGCGGGTTTCAAACCCGGCAATGCGCAGACGGTGATAGATGCCGCGCGCGCCCAGATTGGCCTCCACGATGGACGGGCCACGCCCACGGGCCAGATCAGGAAAGCGCGAGACGAAGTTGATCCACGCGTCCTCGGCTTCATCAACCGTACGGAAGGCGGCGATCTGCACCACGAAATTGCCGCTGGTGCTCGCCGTGCCGGCGGCGGCTGGCGCGGGTTGAGCAGGTTCAGGGGCAGGCCGGGCTGGCGGGGCTTCGGCCTGACGGACAGGTTCCGGCTCCGGCTCGGGCTGGCGCACGGGCTCCGGCTCAGGCTCAGGCTCACGCTCCGGCCTGCTGGCAAGCCGGTCGGCATCGGCAGTCTCGACGGTCAGTGGCGGGCGCTCGGGCGCGGTCACGGGCTCTTCCGGGCCGGGACGCACCGCCGGATCAATCTCTGCGGTGTCCACGCGTTCGCGCTCACGCTCGCGCAGGCGGTAGGCCTCGATATCCTGCCCCGGTGTCTCGAACCCGCCCGGATCTTCCGGCGCGACGCGCCAGGGCTGGCTGTCGGCGGTCAGGATCGGGGCGGTATTGCGCTCGCGCACGCCCAGATTATAGGCGCTCCAGACCACGCCCAGAAACAGCACCAGCACCACGGCGGCTGCCAGCAGCAGGATCGGCCCGCGCCGCCCGTGCCCGTCCTCACGCGCATCGAACGTGTCGAAATCCTCGTCGGCAGGCGAATAGCTCTGGCTGTACCGGTCCCTAGCGGACATGATGATCCTGTATCCAGTATGGCTTGGCGCGAATCAGTAGCGCGCGCGGTTCGTTAACAGAGTATCAAGATGTGAAGCGCCGCGCCTGCAATCAGCGCCAGGCTTCCACATGAAATAGCTTGCGGTGCTCGTCAATCGCGTAGCGGTCCGTCATCCCGGCAATGTAATCGCACACCACGCGCGCCGTCACCGGGCTGCCTGCAGTGTCGGCCTGACGCTGGAACTCGGTGGGCAGAAGCGCAGGATCGTCCAGGAAGGCGCCAAAGAGATCACGCACGATGCGCTTTCCCTTCTCCTTGGCCCGTTTCACCTTGTATTGCAGATACATGTTTGCGTAGAGGAAGCGCCGCACGGCGGAGAGCTTCTCCATCATCGGCTCTGAAAACGCGACCAGCGCATGGTCGAGCGCGCGCACATCCTCTGCCGATCTCACACCGGAGGCAGCAATCCGCGCGCGGCTCTCCTCCAGCACATCATTGACCATCAGCCCGATCAGACGGCGCACAGCCTCATGGATCATCAGGCTTTCGGTGATGTCAGGGTATTCGGCGCACACCCCGGCAAACACCTCGCCCACCAGCGGCAGGGCCATCACCTCGTCCAGTTTCAGTATCCCGGCGCGCAGCCCGTCATCGATATCATGGTTGTTGTAGGCGATATCGTCGGAGAGGGCCGCGATCTGGGCCTCCACCGATGAGTGGGTGTGCAGCTCCAGCGCCTCCCAGTCCTCATAGGCGGTAAAGCCCCAGGGCAGGCTTGCCGGGTCATCGCCCTTCTTCATCAGCGGGCCGTTATGCTTCACGACGCCTTCCAGCGTCTCCCAGGCGAGATTGAGCCCGTCAAAGCGCGGATAGCGCCGCTCCAGCCTTGTGATCACGCGCAGCGTCTGGGCGTTGTGGTCAAACCCGCCAAACCCCTTCATCGCCTCGGCCAGCCCATCCTCGCCGGAATGGCCGAAGGGTGGATGGCCGAGATCGTGGGCAAGGGCTGCGGCCTCGGCGAGGTCTTCATCGACGTGCAGGGCACGCGCCAGCGTGCGGGCAATCTGGGCCACCTCCAGCGAATGGGTCAGGCGCGTGCGGTAATGATCGCCCTCATGGGCGACGAAAACCTGCGTCTTCTCCTTCAGCCGACGGAAGGCACTGGAATGGATGATGCGGTCGCGATCGCGCTGGAAGGGGGTGCGGGTGGCGCTTTCGGCTTCAGGAAAATGGCGGCCGCGCGAGCGGGCCGGATCGCAGGCATAGGGCGCGCGTTCAAAAGCCATTATCCTGTTTCCTCATCGGCCAGTCTTTATTCCGGCAGGCAACACGTCCATATATCTGCTTGTTGCCCTGTCTGGAACCTTATGTGCCATGAGTGACGCCGCCATCACCCTGTCTGAAAACGCCGCCCGGCAGATCAATACGATCCTGGCGAGCCAGGGTGCGCTATATTTACGCGTTTCCGTGGTCGGCGGCGGGTGTTCGGGCTTCTCCTACAAGTTCGATCTGGAAAGTGCGCGCGCCGAGGACGACCTCGCGATCGAGCGCGATGGCGCGACCGTGCTGATTGATCCGATGAGCGTCGATTTCCTGTCCGGTTCACAGATCGACTATGCCGACGAGCTGATCGGCGCGGCCTTCAAAATCACCAATCCCAATGCCACCGCCGCATGCGGGTGCGGAACCAGCTTTGCTATCTGACATATCGGGATTTCGGGGGAAATTCATGGACGTTGCCACCGCCTTGAAGCAGCGCATTTCCACGCGCGCCTTTCTGGATACGCCCGTCAGCGAGGCTGACGTGCGCGCGATTCTGGATGAAGCGCGCTGGGCGGCATCAGGCGGCAATCTCCAGCCCTGGCGGGTGAAAGTGGTGGCGGGCGCAGCGCGCCAGCGCGTCATCGACGCCGTGCAGGCAAAGCTGGCTACCGATTCGTTCACCAATGAGGCGGACTTTCCCGTCTATCCGGAAAGCCTGTGGGAGCCCTATCGCTCGCGCCGCTATCAGGTGGGCGAGGACATGTATGCGCTTTTGGGCATACCGCGTGAGGACAAGGGCGCGCGTCTGGCGCATCTGATGGCGAACTACCAGTTCTTCGGCGCGCCGGTGGGCATGTTCTTCCTGATCGACGAACGCATGGGCCCCAATCAGTGGGCGCATCTGGGCATGTTCATGATGAGCCTGTGCCTCGCGGCAGAAGCGCGCGGCCTTGCCACCTGCATGCAGGAAGCATGGACGCCGCACCGCCAGACAGTCGCAAAGGCGCTGGGCGTGGAAGCGCCCGAGCTTGTCTATTGCGGGCTGGCGCTGGGCTATGCTGACAAGGGCGCAAAAGTGAACCAGCTACGCTCACGCCGCGCCGAAGTGGACGAGTTCGCGGAGTTCGAGGGGTTTTAGGACGTCTACTCGTCTGTTGCCCCTGCGGCGGCAGGCATCCATTCCGGCCCCGTCAGGGCCGCAAGGCCGAACGGCCGCCCGCGACTGCCTGCCCCCGCGTAGGCGGGGGTTCGCGGAACATCGCAACGCGGATGCATTGCGGCGCTAAATGAGGGGTTTTAAAGCCCGCAAGTGAACTGCCCGTCGCAGAACCGCTTGATGAGTTCGGAATAGGCCAGCAGCGCGCCCGCCCAGAGGATTGGCGGCAGGATGACCCACATCACGCCTGCGCCCGGCCTGCGAATGAAGAACACGATC
>JBKBNS010000023.1:0-30409 GCA_046295255.1 Glycocaulis sp. | reverse complement strand
ATTCCCCGAGCTGCAGGGCGTGTTGGGGCGCTATTATGCGCTTGATCCCTCGTCCTTCGAGACGGCTTCTGACGAAACCCCTCAGGATGAGGGATCAAGGGGCACTGCAAACCCTCATCCTGAGGAGCGAAGCGTCTCGAAGGACGAGGGTTTGCTCTCCGGTCTCACCAAAGATCAGCGCCAGCAAATCGCCGACGCCATCCGCGATCACTACAAGCCGCAAGGGCCCTCAGACGCGGTACCGGCAGCGCCGGTCAGCGCCGCTGTCGCGCTCGCCGACAAGCTCGATACGCTGGTCGGCTTCTGGGCGATTGATGAAAAACCCACCGGCTCCAAAGACCCGTTTGCCCTGCGGCGCGCGGCGCTGGGGGTGATCAGGATTCTTGAAGCAGGTGGCGTGCGGTTGCGGTTGCACCCCGCGTTCCGTACCGCTGCTAACGCAGAGCCCATCAAGCAGCATGCGCTTCGCAACTGGGGAGGCAAAGCGGCTCCCGAGGGACTTGCTCTCGCTGGGCTTGGGGTTGATCTGGAATACTTCTTCGCTGACCGCCTGAAAGTTCACCTCCGTGATGAAGGCATACGCCACGATGTGATCGATGCGGTGTTTGCGCTTGGAGACGATGACCTCGTGCGTGTCACCGCGAAATCGCGCGCGCTGCAGGCTTTCCTCGACACCGAGGACGGCGCGGCGCTGCTGGCCGGTTACCGGCGCGCAGCAAACATCCTTAAAATCGAGGAAGGTAAGGGCTTTGACGTGGCGGCGGCGCTTGCAGAGCTTGATCCCTCGTCCTTCGAGACGGCGTCTTCGACGCCTCCTCAGGATGAGGGATCAAAAGGCGCCGCAAACCCTCATCCTGAGGAGCGAAGCGTCTCGAAGGACGAGGGTTTGCTGAAAGCCCTCGCCACCGCCGCGACGGAGCCGCAGGAAAAGGCGCTGATCAGCGCGCTGAGCGCCGCGAGCGCCGATGCAGCCAAGGCACTGGAAGCAGAAAACTTCGAAGGCGCGATGCGGGCGCTGGCGTCCTTGCGGGCGCCGGTTGATGCCTTCTTCGAGGCGGTTACGGTGAATGCGGACGATCCCATGTTGCGGCGCAACAGACTTGTTCTATTGTCGCGCATCCGCGCGGCCGTCAGGGCTGTGGCAGACTTCGACCGGCTGGAAGGCTAGTTACGAGAGATACCTGCCCGCGCCTGCGGGCAAGACGAAGAAGCGAGTGAAGCATGACGAAATGGGTTTATGCCTTTGGCGGCGGCGCAGCCGATGAACTGACCGGCGATGCCCGCGCGCTTCTGGGCGGCAAGGGCGCCAACCTTGCCGAGATGGCGCGCCTCGGCCTGCCCGTCCCGCCCGGCTTCACGCTGACCACGGAGGTCTGCACCGCCTTCTACGCCAATGACCGCGCCTATCCGGCCGAGCTGGAAGCCCAGATGGAAGAGGCACTGGCCGGCCTTGAAAAGAAGGTCGGCAAGGTGTTTGGCGATCCGGCCAACCCGCTGCTGGTGTCGGTCCGTTCCGGTGCCCGCGCCTCCATGCCGGGCATGATGGATACGGTGCTCAATCTCGGCCTCAATGACCAGACGGCTGAAGGCCTCGCCAAGCTCTCCGGTGACCGGCGCTTCGCGCTCGACAGCTACCGGCGCTTCATCACCATGTATTCGGACGTCGTGCTGGGCGTGCCCCATGCCGAGTTTGAGGAAATCCTGGAGCGCTACAAGGAAGAGAACGATCTCCAGCTCGATACCGAGATCACGGCCGAAGGCTGGGAAGAGATCATCGTGGACTACAAGGCCGCCGTGAAATCGGCGCTGGGCGAGCCCTTCCCCACCGATCCGCGCGACCAGCTCTGGGGCGCGATTGGCGCGGTGTTCGGCAGCTGGATGAATGACCGGGCCATCACCTACCGGCGCATGTATGACATCCCGGCAAGCTGGGGCACGGCGGTCAACATCCAGGCCATGGTGTTCGGCAATATGGGCGAAAGCTCCGCCACGGGCGTGGCCTTCACCCGCGACCCCTCCACCGGCGAGCGCGCCTATTACGGCGAGTTCCTGATCAATGCTCAAGGAGAAGACGTGGTGGCGGGCATCCGCACGCCGCAATGCCTGACCCAAACCATGCGCGAGAAGATGGGCGATCCCGCCCCGTCCATGGAAGAAGCCCTTCCCGTGGTCTACGCGGAGCTCGCCAAGGTGTTCGACACGCTGGAGCGCCATTACCGCGACATGCAGGACATCGAGTTCACGGTGGAAATGGGCCGTTTGTGGATGCTGCAGACCCGCAACGGCAAGCGCACCGCGCGCGCGGCGCTCAAAATCGCCTGCGACATGGTCGATGACGGCCTGATTACCGAGGAAGAGGCGGTCTTGCGCGTGGACCCGTCTGCGCTCGACCAGCTGCTCCACCCCACCATCGCCGAAGACTATAAGCGCGACGTGGTCGCCAAGGGCCTGCCTGCCTCTCCGGGCGCGGCCTCGGGCCGGGCGGTGTTTGATTCCGATGAGGCCGAGCAACGCGCCAGCCTTGGCGAGAAGGTGATCCTCGTACGCGTGGAAACCAGCCCTGAAGACATTCACGGCATGCACGCCGCCCAAGCCATCGTGACGGCACGCGGCGGCATGACCAGCCACGCGGCGGTTGTCGCGCGCGGCATGGGCCGGCCTTGCGTTTCCGGCGCGGGCGAGATCCGCATTGATGCGGCGAAGAAGCAGTTCACCGCCCGCGGGCGCCTGATCACCGATGGCGACATCATCACCGTCGATGGCGCGACCGGCGAAGTGCTGTTCGGTGAAGCGAAGATGATCAAGCCGGAACTGACCGGCGATTTTGCGAAGCTAATGGTCTGGGCCGATGGCGCGCGCCGCATGAAGGTGCGCACCAACGCTGAAACCCCTGCCGACGTGCAGACGGCCAAGGAGTTCGGCGCGGAAGGCATTGGCCTGTGCCGCACCGAGCACATGTTCTTTGACGCCGACCGGATCGCCGCCGTGCGCGAAATGATCCTGTCAGAGGATCAGGACGGGCGCATCGCGGCGCTGTCGAAAATCCTGCCCATGCAGCGCGATGATTTTGCAGAAATCTTCCGCATCATGGAGGAGCGCCCCTGCACGATCCGCCTGCTCGATCCGCCTCTGCACGAGTTTCTGCCGCACAGCGCGGAAGACGTGAAAGCGGTATCCGAAGCGACCGGGCTTTCCGGCGAGCTTCTGATGGAGCGCGCGCGGGCGCTGGCCGAAACCAATCCGATGCTCGGCCATCGCGGCTGCCGCCTCGGCATCACCTTCCCTGAAATCTACGAGATGCAGGCGCGCGCCATCTTCGAGGCACAGGCGCTGGTGGAGAAGGAAACCGGCTTCAAACCCGTCGCCGAGGTGATGATCCCGCTCGTTGCCACGGCAAAAGAGCTGGAAATCCTCAAGGTGCGCGTGGCCGCCGTGGCCCGCGATGTGGAACGCGAAACGGGTGTGGCCCCGGTGTATCTTATCGGCACCATGATTGAACTTCCGCGCGCGGCGCTGCGCGCGGGCGATATCGCGGAACACGCCGAATTCTTCTCCTTCGGGACGAATGACTTGACCCAGACCACGTTCGGGCTCTCGCGCGACGATGCGGGCAAGTTTCTGGGGGCATATCTCGAAGCACAGATTTTCGAGCGCGATCCCTTCGTGACCATCGATCAGGATGGCGTCGGCGACCTGATCCGGCTCGGCGTGGAGCGCGGACGCGCCGCCCGGCCGGGGCTAAAGCTCGGAATCTGCGGGGAACATGGCGGTGACCCGGCCTCGATTCGGTTCTGCGAATCTGTCGGCCTCGATTACGTCTCGTGTTCACCTTATCGTGTACCGATCGCCCGGCTTGCTGCGGCGCAAGCAGCCCTGAAGGCCAAGCAGGACTGATCTGCACTGACGCCACACTTGTCCAATACTAAAGTTGGGCAGAATTGTGGCTATAGTTAATGTGCAGTGCAGCGCGGTTGACCGCGCGCGCACACTTGGGTATGCATCAGGTGATTTTGTTCATCCCTTGCTAACCAAAGCAGCCGACCTATCTGGGACATGGCAGCAGCGGTCTGGTGCGCGGCTTGCATACGCAGCACCGGTAAGCGAGGCGGAAGAAGAGGTATTCATGGCTATCGCGACGCGATTGCGTTCAGCGCTTGCCGGTTTTGCGCGCCTTTCGGCTGTTGCCCTTGCCCTTGGCGGCATGGCGTCCCTGCCGGTGGCCAGTGGCCATGCGCGCGCCGAGGCCGATGCCGCCATGTGGGCGGCCATTGCCGAGCGCTATCTGGAAAGCGCGCTTGAGGGCGCCTGGGAAGAGGGCATGGCCCTGTTCCAGACAGCCTCCTTCACAATAGACGCATCAGACGACGTTCTGGTTCCCATGGTGTCGGGCCGGTCGCTCGATGATTTGCAGAGCTTTGATCTGGAGCATCTGGCGCTGGCGCGTGATGCGCGCCGCGAGCAGGACTGCCTGGCGCAGGCCGTCTATTACGAAGCGCGCGGCGAGAATGTGCGCGGCCAGATTGCCGTCGCCGAGGTCGTGCTGAACCGGGTGCGCCACCGCGCCTATCCCGACAGCATTTGCGGCGTGGTCTATCAGGGCTCCGAGCGCGTCACGGGCTGCCAGTTCTCCTTCACGTGCGACGGGTCGATGGACCGGGCACCGCGCGGGCGCGCCTGGCGCCAGTCCCAGCTTGTGGCCAAGCACGCCATGCTGGGCTTTGCCCCGCAGCTGACCCGCTCTGCCACCCACTACCACACCACGGCGGTGAACCCGCACTGGTCGGGCAGCCTCGTCCAGACCCGCCAGATCGGCGTGCACGTGTTCTACCGCATGCCCAACCGGGCCGAGCGCGACCTGATCGACCGCGGCGTCTAGTCGGATTTTTCCAGATTTTTCTCGACCGCCTTGCGGGCAGCTTCGGCGGCCCGTTCGCGTTTGGCCCGCGCGCCGCGCCCGAAAACCAGCGCGAACACCCCTGCCAGCACTAGCAGCCCCAGCGTGATTTCCAGCATTAGCGCGCCTTTCCCTGTGCTGTCATGGCGATGCGGGTGCGCCCCTCCAGAACCTCCAGCGCTTCTTGCGTATAGCGCTCTGCCGCGCCGCCATGGACAACCAGTGGAGCCAGCAGGGTGAAGGGGCCGCGCGCACCCTTCACGGCGCGCACGATCACCCGCTTGGCGGGCCTATCCGCGTGCGAGTGGACCGGCAGCACAGCCATATCGCCCACCCCGCGCGTGAGGGCGCACAGGATATCGGCCAGCCGGTCTACCCGGTGTATCAGTGTGAGCGCGCCCTTGGACCTTAGCGCCTTGAGACCGGCCGCTATCCAGTCCGCCAGCGGGGCCTCGCTGATCCACGCGCCGCGCTTTGCATCGCCGGGCGGGCGCAGCGCGCTTTCATCATCAAAGAAGGGCGGGTTGAAGAATACCGCGTCAAACGCCTCGCGGTGTCCGGCGGCCAGCGCATCGCCCTCATTGAGCGTGATCTGCGCGTCCAGCCCGTTAAGCGCGATATTGGCGCGCGCCAGACCGGCCATGGCCGCGTCCTGCTCGATGGCGGTGAAGCGGGCCTCGGGGTAGAGCCTTGCCGCAGAGAGCAATGCGGCCCCTGCCCCGCATCCGAACTCGCACGCCTGCGCGCCGGGCTTCAGGTTCAGCGCCGCAGCCAGCAGCGCCGCATCAATTCCGGCGCGGTATCCCTTCACGGGCTGGTCCAGCAGCACCTGTCCGCCAAGATAGGTAGAGCGCGAGACCGCAGGCCCGCCGGCGAGCGCTTCGCCCATCATTCCTTGCCCGGCGGGTCCAGTGCCTCGGCAAGGACGCGCCTGGCCTTGTCGGCCAGCTCGTCCGGCACCAGCACGCGGCGCTTGATCCAGGGCAGTGCGCCGCCAAACAGGCCTGCGGTTTCCGCATCCAGCACCACGACGCTGATCCCGGCCTCCTTCAGCACGGCCTGCGCGAAAGACAGCTTTACCGGGTCATTGGTGGTCAGTACTTCGATCACGCTCTATCTCTCACCTGTGGCTGATTGGCCGCAGCGCGGCGCGCTTGCTGACATGAAGCCGCGTTTCTATTGTGCCGGGCAAAGCCCGGCCATAGCAAGAGCACAGCCAGACCCGTGAACGGCCTGCCCGCAAAAGACCTGACGCACGCCCTGCCAGACCCCGTGACCACGCTGATGGCGCTGGGCGGGGAGGATATGGCGCGCGTGGAGGGCCTGCTGGCCGAGCGTATGGCCAGCCCCGTGGCGCTGATCCCGGAACTGGCCAACTGGCTGATCAATGCCGGTGGCAAGCGCATACGCCCGCTCATCACGGTCAGCGCCGCGCGCATGCTGGGCTATCAGGGCACGGGCCATCTGGCGCTGGCAGGCGCGGTGGAGCTGATCCACACCGCCACCCTGCTGCACGATGATGTGGTGGACGATTCCGCCCTGCGCCGGGGCAAGACGTCAGCCAATCAGGTCTGGGGCAATCCGCAGAGCGTGCTGGTGGGTGATTTCCTGTTTGCGCAGGCCTTCACCCTGATGGTCGATGCGCGGTCCCTGGACGCGCTGCACGTGCTCTCGCGCGCGGCGGCCATCATCGCCGAGGGCGAGGTGCGCCAGCTCTCCATGGTGCGCGATATCGCCACCAGCCGGGAGGCCTATATGGAGGTGATCGACGCCAAGACGGCGGCCCTGTTTGCCGCTGCCGCGCGCGTATCGCCCATTCTGGCAGGCCGCCCGAAAGCCGAAGAAGACGCGCTCAACACCTATGGCCGCGAGCTGGGCCTTGCCTTCCAGCTGGTCGATGACGCGCTCGATTATGGCGGGCTGGCGGTCATGCTGGGCAAGAATACCGGCGATGATTTCCGCGAGGGCAAGATCACCCTGCCCGTGGCCATCGCGCTGGAGCGCGCCGATGCGCGCGAGCGCGCCTTCTGGCAGCGCACCTTCGTGGACGGGCAGCAGGGCGAGAATGATCTGAACGAGGCCATCGCCCTCATGCAGCGCCATGGCGCGCTGGACGAAACGCTGGAAACCGCGCGCGGTCACGCCGCACGCGCCAGATCAGCCCTTGCCGCCTTCCCGGACAATGACTGGACCGAGGCGCTGTCCGCGCTGGCCGGCTTCGTCGTCGAACGGGCCTATTAGGGCCTGTCCGGCACCAGACGGTGGATGAGGGCGTAAAGCGCGCTCATCAGCCCGGTCATGGCCAGAAACGCGGCAAAGCCTGCCCAGCCCGGCCCCTGCGCCGCCGCGAGCCCTGCCAGCACGCAGGCCAGCGCCCCCCCCGAATAGGCCAGCGCCACCCGGCCATGGCTCCAGCCGGACAGGATCAGCAGCTGATAGGCGTGCTCGCGATGGGCATTGAGCGATAGCCGCCCGCCTGCCGCGCGCTTGGCCAGCGTCAGCAGCACATCGGCAAGGAAGGGCAGGATGAAGAGCGGGGCCAGCCAGAGCGACCCGGCAAACCCCTCCCCGGCCATGGCCAGCGCCCCGCCGCCATAGAGCGCGCCCGCGCCGAGCGACCCGGCATCGCCTGCGAACACCTTTGCGGGCGGGCGGTTGAGGAGGAGGAAGCCTGCCAGTCCGCCTGCCAGCGCGATCCCGGCAAGGCTGGTGACCGGCACATCCGTGACAAGGCCCGCTGCGGCAAGCCCCAGCCCGGCAGGGATCAGAACCGCCGCCAGCATGCCGTCAGAGCCGTCCATGAAATTGGCGGCGTTGATGGCCACGAAAAGGAAAAGCGCCGCGCCCGGCACCGCCAGCCAGACCGGCAGGGCGATGATCAGGCTGTCAGACAGGCCCATCCGCTCCGGCCTGCCTATCCAGAGCGCGAAGGCAAGGCACAAGACGGCCATCACCGCGAACTTTGCCCGGCCGGAGAAGGCAAAGAGATCATCGCCAAGGCCGAGCGCGGTCATCAGGGCGGCAAGCGCCAGAAGCGCGGGCCCGCCGGGCAGCGCTACCGGCTGGACGGCGGCAAACAGGAATACCGCGCCCGCCCCCGCCAGCACGCCGATACCGCCGCTGCGCGGGGTGGGCGCGCTGTGCAAAGAGCGGTGGCCGGGCATGTCGAGCACCTGCGCGCGCAGGGCCAGCAGGGCGGCCAGAAGGCTCGCCGCGAAGGCCAGGGCAATGCCCGCAAGCAGGGTCATGATCATGTCAACACTGCCGGGAAGCTGACGGGCTCGATGCGCCAGTGCGGATACTGGCCGGACAGGAGGCCCGCCGCTTCCCGGGCCTCACCAGCGCTGTCAAACAGGGCAAAGCAGCTCGCCCCGGAGCCGGACATGCGCGCAAGGCGGGCACCCGGCAGGCCGGCAAGCGCGCCCAGCACCTCCCCCACCAGCGGCTGCAGGCCAATGGCCGCGCCTTCCAGATCATTGCGTCCATCAGAGATGAGGGCGAGCGCGCTCATCGCCGATCCGGCCACTGGCGCGCGCGCACCAGCGCCCAGCGGGGCCGCCGCCCCGCCTGCATCAAACGCGCGGAACACATCCGCCGTAGACAGCGCCACGCCCGGATTGGCGATCAGCCCGTGCAGTTCGGGCCAGGCCGCGAGGGGCGTGATGGTCTCGCCAATCCCCTCCATCAGCAGCGGGCGCGACCAGACGCAGGCAGGCACATCAGCCCCCACCACACGTGCAATCTCGGCCAGCTGCTTCAGCGAAAAGCCGAGATCCCACATCCGGTTAAGCAGGCGCAGCGCAGCCGCCGCGTCCGCCGAGCCCCCGCCCAGCCCTGCGGCCACCGGCAGGTGCTTGTCCAGAACCAGGCGGGCGCCCAGCTCTGGCTGGCCTGCCGCCGCGCGCAGCGCCCAGGCCGCTTTCAGCACGAGATTATGGGGATCAGCGCGCAGGCCTTCGGCTTGCGGCCCCTCCAGCGACAGGGTGAGCGCCTGCGCCGGTTCGGCGCGCAATACATCGCCCCAGCTGGCAAACACGACAAGGCTGCGCAAGGGATGATAGCCATCCGCGCGGGGGCGGGCGCAATGCAGGGTCAGATTGATCTTGGCGGGCGCAAACTCGCGCAGCCCGTCGGCGGGCGCGCTCATTCGATGCCGGCAGGAGCCGCGTCCAGCCCCTCTGCCAGGCGGATTTCGATCAGCGCCTCCTCGCGCGGGTCTGCGGTAAGGTCGCGCGCGCGCTGCCACTGGAACCCGGCCTCCAGCATCCGCCCGGTGCGCGCATAGGCATCGCCCAGATGCCAGTGAATGGTGGGGTTGGAGGGTGACAGCTCCACCGCCCGCTCCAACCATTCCACGGCCTCGTCATAGCGCCCGAGCTTGAAATGACCCCAGCCCAGACTGTCGAGGATCGCGCCATTATCAGGGGCGAGCTCTGCCGCGCGCTCCACAAGCGCAAAGCCTTCATCCACGCGCTCGCCCAGCACGATCCAGTTATAGCCCAGATGATTGAGCACGCGCGCCTCGTCCGGCGACAGCTCCAGCGCCTGCAGGAAGCCGGCCTCGGCGCCCGGCCAGTCGCCGGCCATCTGCAGGCAGACCGCGCGGTAGAAGACATGGCGCCAGTCCTGCAAGGTCCCGGCCGCCTCGCGATCGGCCATCACCGCGTCATACAGGCTGACGGCTTCGCTGCAATTGCCGGTCAGGCGGTAGATATCGGCCAGAAGCAGGCGCGGCTGCTCGCTCACCGTCGCGGCTGCAATCGTGCGCGCACGCGCCAGCGCCTCGGTGCGGTTGCCCATGCGGAACATCATCCAGGCCGCATCCACCTGCGCCTGCTCGGCCAGCGGGCCGGTGCGGATCGCGTCAAAGGCCGCCACCGCATCCTGCTCCAGCCCCAGCCGGTCCAGCATGGTCGCCACCAGCAGCGTGTTGCGGTGAAACTCCGGATCAATGCCCTGCACCAGACGCAGATAGAGCGCGGCATATTCGGCTGGCGCAGACGCGTTGAGGAGCGCGGCAGGCGCAAACAGGGCGCGCGCGGCCCCTTGGGCGGGCGTCAGCCGCGGCGGAGGCGGCCCGCCCGCATCCAGCCGGGCAAGCGCGGCATGGACTTCCTGATCAGGCGAACCGGCCCGGTCAAGATGGCGCTGATAGAGCTGGCGGGCCTCGCTGGTGCGTCCGCGCCGTTCCAGAAAACCCCCGCGCAGCACGGTGGTGAAGCCTTCCAGATCGAGACTGGAATAGGCGGCGCGATAGGCCTCGTCGGCAGCGTCCAGGCGTCCCGCCGCCTCCAGCACCATGGCCCGGTGGATCAACAAATGCCCGGTCAGCCCGGCCGTGGGCGTGACCGGACGGTCCGCCGCCTCGCCCGCCCTTCCGGCGCGCACCAGCGCCCAGTCATCCAGCATGGTGGCGATCATGGTGGCGAACGGGCCGAAATTGTCGGTCAGCTCGGCTTCGGGCGGCGTGGTGCGCCCGGCAATCGCCGCGCCCTTGAGATAGACATGGGCCAGCTGCAGCCCGGCCGCATGATCCCCGGCAATGCGCGCGGCCCTGTCTGCACGCCGGAAATCGCCCGCCAGCAGCGCCGAATAGAAGGCCCGCTCGGACAGGAATTCCGAGTGCGGATCGAAGGCCAGCGCCTCGGCATAGAGGCGCGAGGACTCCACCGTATCGCGCGAGGCCCCCGCATAGCGCGCCGCCAGGAAAGCCCCGTAGACGCTGGGCTCCTCCTCCGCGCCGAACGGGCCGGGCACGGCGCACGACACCGCCAGCACCGGCAGGCACAGCGCAATGCGCAACAGAGCCTTGAGCCCGCCGGAACGGGCCGGCCTACATGTTGGGGTAGTTCGGGCCACCGGCTCCCTCAGGCGTCGTCCAGTTGATGTTCTGGTTCGGATCCTTGATGTCGCAGGTTTTGCAGTGGACGCAGTTCTGCGCGTTGATCACGAATTTCGGCTCTGCCCCCTCATCGACCCACTCATAGACCGCCGCCGGGCAATAGCGCGCGGACGGTCCGCCATAGACGTCGTACTCGCTCGATTTCTGCAAGGCGAGGTCAGCCACTTTCAGGTGAACGGGCTGATCCTCCTCGTGATTGGTGTTGGAGATGAACACCGAGGAGAGCCGGTCGAAGGTCAGGACACCGTCGGGCTTGGGATAGTGGATGGGCTTGCACTGAGCGGCCGGCTTGGTCGCCTCGTGATCGGCTCCGCCATGGCCGAGCGTACCGAAGAGGGAGAAGCCGAACAGCTCGTTCATCCACATATCCATCCCGCCAAGCCCGATACCGATGAGCGTGCCCCACTTGGTCCAGAGCGGCTTGACGTTGCGGACCTTTTTCAGCTCCGCCTTCACCCAGGATGCGTCATAGGCGGCCTCATAGGCGGTCAGCATGTCATGCTCGCGCCCCTCGCCCAGCGCGGCAAAGGCGGCTTCCGCCGCCATCATGCCGGTCTTCATCGCGTTATGGCTGCCCTTGATGCGCGGCACGTTCACGAAACCGGCCGAGCAGCCGATCAGCGCGCCGCCGGGGAAGGCGAGCTTCGGCACGGACTGGTAGCCGCCCTCGGTGATCGCGCGCGCGCCGTAGGACAGGCGCTCGGCCCCCTCAAAGATCGGCGCGATCTCCGGGTGGGTTTTCAGGCGCTGGAACTCGCCGAACGGGAACAGGTTCGGGTTCTTGTAATTGAGGTGGACCACAAAGCCGATGGCAACCAGATCATCGCCGAAATGGTACATGAAGGAGCCACCGCCCGTATCATTGGAGAGCGGCCAGCCCATGGTGTGCATGGCCAGCCCCTTCTTGTGGTGCTCCGGCTTCACCCGCCAGAGTTCCTTCATGCCGATGCCGAATTTCTGCGGCTCGCGTCCCTCATCGAGATTGAAGCGCTTGATCAGCTGTTTGGAGAGGCTGCCGCGCGCGCCTTCGGCAAACAGCGTGTACTTGGCGCGCAGCTCCATGCCCGGCTGGTACATATCCTTCTTCGCGCCGTCGCGGGCCACGCCCATATCGCCGGTGATGACACCCTTGATGACGCCGCCTTCCTCGATCAGCTCGGCAGCCGGGAAGCCGGGATAGATCTCCACGCCAAGGCCTTCGGCCTTCTCCGCCAGCCAGCGGCACACATTGCCCAGCGAGCCGATATAGCAGCCATGATTGTGCATGAAGCCCGGCATGGCAAAGCCGGGGAAGGTCATGGAGCCAGCCTCGCCCAGCGCCACGAACTTGTCGCTCGTCACTTCGGTATCGAAGGGCTGGGAGGGATCATCGCGCCAGTCAGGAAACAGCTCGTCGAGCGCCTTGGGGTCAAACACCACGCCGGAGAGAATATGGGCACCGACCTCGGAGCCCTTCTCGATCACGGCCACAGAAACCTCGCGGCCCTCGGCCTCGGCCAGCTGCTTGATGCGGATGGCGGCAGCCAGCCCGGCCGGGCCTGCGCCAGCGATCACCACATCATATTCCATTGCGTCGCGTTCGATGTCCCCGTCTGCCATTTGGCCTCTCTCTCTTAAGGTCTTTGTCTTGCCGGGCGTGTTGTCCCGGACGAGGGGGTTGGTCTTTGGCACTGCGCGCGGGTTTGCGCCCGGGCCTCACCCGTCTTAGCTTACGAATATGCAATGAGCTAGGGCATGGGAATACTTCCGCCAGCGCTGGCTGCAGCCTCACCCTGCCGCAAGGACACGCCTTGACCGACCCGCAGCCCCCCCATCCAGAGCGCGCGCTCCGCAGCCTGATCGGCTGGTGGGAGGATGCAGGCATCGAGACCGAAATCCCGGCCCTGCCGCGCGGGGGCGCGCCTGCGCCCTCCCCGGCCCCTGCCGCGCGCCAATCGCCGCCGGCCCAGCCCCGGCCCCAACAGGGCGCCGCCAAAGCCCCTTTAAAGCCCGCTCAGGACGCGAGCGCGATGGCGGCAGGCGCGGACAGCGTCGAGGCGCTGAAAGCCGTCCTGGAGCAATATGAGGGCTGTGCGCTGCGCTTTACCGCCACCAACACCGTCTTTGCACGCGGCAATCCGTCTGCGCCGCTTATGGTGATTGGTGAAGGCCCCGGCGCGGACGAGGACAGACAGGGCCTGCCGTTCGTGGGCCATTCGGGCCAGCTGCTCGACCGGATGCTGGGCGCGATCGGCCTTGATGAGACGGGCTTTCACATCACCAATGTCGTCTACTGGCGCCCGCCCGGAAACCGCAAACCCTCCAGTGAAGAGATTGAAGCCTGCCGGCCCTTCGTGGAGCGCCACATCGCGCTCGCCAGACCGCGTGTCATCCTGCTGGCAGGCGGGATTGCCGCGCAGGCGCTTCTGCGCACCCCGCAAGGCATCATGAGCTTGCGCGGACGCTGGAGCGAGATCAGCGCAGGCGGCCATACCGCCCCTGCCCTGCCAACCTATCACCCAGCCTTCCTGCTGCGCCGTCCGCAGGAAAAAGCCCATGCCTGGGCCGACATGCTGTCGCTGGCCGAGAAGCTGGAAGAGCTCGGCTGACAGCGCACCGCGCCTCCGCATTTTGTTCTTGAATTGTTCCGTTTCGTGAGTCAGCATCCGACGCATGAACGCGATTACGCCCGCCCGCAAAAGTGATGCCCTGCCCGAACCCTTCCGCGCGCATGGAAGGGGCGCGAAATCCAATGCGTCTGGCCGGTTTGAACGCACCACGGCAGAGCCCGCCGATGATGGCTGGGGCAGCATGGAGACTCCGCAGGGCAAGCTGCGCACGACGCTGATCCGCGATGCCTCGCGCACCATCATCACCCGCAATGACAGCTCCGATATCAGCTTTGACCAGTCGGCCAATCCCTATCGCGGCTGCGAGCATGGCTGCATCTACTGCTTTGCCCGGCCCACCCACGCCTATTGGGGCTATTCGGCGGGGCTCGATTTTGAAAGCGTGATTTTCTACAAGCCGCGCGCGGCAGACCTGCTGGCCAAAGCGTTCCGCAAACCGTCCTATATCCCGCAAGTGCTGGCGCTCGGCACCAATACAGACCCCTATCAGCCGGTGGAACGGCGGCTCTCCATCACGCGCTCCATCCTGAAAACCTGCGCGGACTTTGCCCATCCCGTCAGCATCATCACCAAATCTGCGGGCGTGCTGCGCGATCTCGATATCCTGCAGGACATGGCCACGCGCGGACTGGCCCATGTCGCCATCTCGGTGACAACGCTGGACAGCAAGCTCGCCCGCACGATGGAGCCCCGCGCCTCCACGCCCGCCCGCCGCCTCAAGACAATCGAAGCCTTAAGCCAGGCAGGCGTGCCCACCAGCATTTTCGCCTCGCCTATGATACCGGGCCTCAATGATCACGAGCTGGAAAAACTGCTGGAGGCAGGCGCAAAGGCTGGCGCGCGCCATGCGAGCTATGTGCTGATCCGCCTGCCGCTGGAGGTGGAGCCGCTTTTCCGCCAATGGCTCGCCATCGAGCGGCCGCTGGCAGCGAAGAAGATCATGGGACTGATCGAGACCACCCATAACGGCAAGACCTATGACAGCGCCTTCCACAGCCGCATGAAGGGCGAAGGCCCGGTGGCCGAGCTGATCCGCGCCCGCTTCGCCCGTGCCTGCAAGGCCTATGGCCTGTCACGCCGCGTCGAGCCACTCCGCACCGATCTCTTCACCCGCCCGAAGGAGGAGACCGACCAGCTGAGTTTGTTTTGAACGCCCCTCGAAGTGTCATTCCCTCGGTTTCACGCTCTCGTCCTTCGAGACGCCACTTAGTGGCTCCTCAGGATGAGGGCTGGGGCTATGCTTTTCCCCTCATCCTTTCGGACACAGTGGCGCTCGAAGGACGAGGGAAAAGCCCCGCTCACTTTACCCCGCTGCCGCAGCGCCCTAGCAGGTGGTCATGGCAATCGATCACACAATCGCAGGCATAGACGAGGCGGGGCGTGGGCCGCTGGCCGGGCCGGTCGTGGCCGCTGCCGTGATCCTGCCGGAAAACTTCTCGGCGACCAGCGCGTTGCGGGACTCCAAGACACTCACCGCCAAACGCCGCGAGGCGCTGGCATTGATCATCCGCGCCGAGGCCATGGTGGGGGTCGGCATTGCCGAACCGGCCGAGATCGACCGGGTCAATGTTCTGGAAGCGACCATGCGCGCGATGGCGCGGGCGATTGACCGTCTGCCCGTGCGCCCGGCGCGCGCGCTCATCGATGGCAACCGCCTCCCCCGCCTCGACTGCCCTGCAGAGGCGATTATTGGCGGGGACGGGCTGGAACCGGCGATTTCGGCCGCCTCCATCATCGCCAAGACCGTGCGCGACGCGCTGATGGTCCACGCCGCAAATCATTGGCCACATTACGGGTTTGAGGGCCATAAGGGCTATGGCGCGGCCAGCCATATGGACGCTCTGCAGGCCTTTGGCCCCACCCCGATCCACCGGTTTTCCTATGCGCCGGTGAAGCGGGCCGCAGAAAAAATATCAGGCAGGTGATTCGCGCTTAACCCCTCGTTAGGCGTATCATTTCAAGCCTCATGCACCGGGGACGAACAAGGATGGCCTGTGGTGTCAACAGCTTTGCCGATCAATCAGGTGCTGCACGGGAACTGCGTGGAGATCATGCAGACCCTGCCGGACAACAGCGTGGACCTGATTTTCGCGGACCCGCCCTATAATCTGCAGCTTGGCGGCGAGCTGCACCGGCCGGACAATTCGCGCGTCGATGCGGTGGACGCCGAATGGGACCAGATTGGCGATTTTGACGCCTATGACCTGTTCTCCTGCGAATGGCTGGAAGAGGCCCGCCGCATCCTGAAAGACGATGGCGCGCTGTGGACGATCGGCAGCTATCACAACATTTTCCGCGTCGGCACCTTCCTGCAGGATATGGGCTTCTGGATCATGAATGACGTGATCTGGCGCAAGTCCAACCCGATGCCGAATTTCAAGGGCACGCGCTTCACCAACGCCCACGAGACGCTGATCTGGGCCGCAAAGCACAAGACCAGCCGCGTCACCTTCAACTATGCCGCGATGAAATCGCTCAATGATGGCGTGCAGATGCGCTCCGACTGGACGCTGCCGATCTGCTCTGGCGGTGAGCGGCTGAAAGCGGGCGATGGCCGCAAGGCGCACCCGACGCAGAAGCCGGAAAGCCTGCTGCACCGCGTGCTGCTGGCGACCACCAATCCCGGCCAGCTGGTGCTGGACCCGTTCTTCGGCACGGGCACCACGGGCGCGGTGGCCAGGAAGCTGGGCCGTAATTTCATCGGCATCGAGGCCGACGCCGACTATGTGAAGCTCGCCCGCCAGCGCATCGAGGCGATCAGCCCCGGCGATGCCAGCGCGCTGCAGGTGACGGCGTCAAAGCGCTCTCTGCCGCGCATCCCATTTGGCAATCTCGTTGAAGCGGGCCTCGTGAAGCCGGGTGACACCCTCTTCTGCGCGCAAGGCCGGCGCACGGCGCGCGTGCGCGCGGATGGCTCGGTCACGGGCGGGGGCGAGACCGGCTCCATCCATCAGGTCGGCGCCGCGGTACAGGGCGCGCCGTCCTGCAATGGCTGGACCTTCTGGCATATCCGCCGCAATGGCACGCTCCAGCCCATCGACGTCTTGCGCAGCCGCATCCGCGCGGAGATGGAAGAGGCTTAAGGGTCTCTGTTTGCTTTTCCCTCATCCTGAGGAGCCACAAAGTGGCGTCTCGAAGGACGAGGGCGCTACAAGTAAAGCGCCGCCTTCACGGCCTTCTTCATCACGGTAGGCAGACCAGAGCGGGAAAGCGGTTCGGCCACCACGAAGCGTCCCTCAGGATGGGACCAGCCCGCCTCCGCCCGCGCAGCAAATACGCGTAACTCCAGCGCAAAATGCGTAAAGACGTGGGCCACGTGGCCCGCCTCACGCCAGTCGAGCCCGTCCGGCGCGGCCACACCCGGCTCAGGCAAAGCCGAGGCATCGTCCACCCAGTCCGTCCCCGGCACTTCCAGCATCCCGCCGAGAAGCCCGTTATCGGGCCGGGGCCTTGCGAACACTTCCAGCCCCGCCTCGCCCTCGCGCAGGATGACGAAGGCATGCCCATGACGCAGCGGCTTCACCTTCTTCGCGGCCTTCACCGGATAGCGCTCCTGCGTACCCGCCTTACGCGCCTTGCAATGGTCTGCCCACACGCAGGCCCTGCAGGCGGGGCCGCGCGGCGTGCAGATGACGGCGCCCAGATCCATGATGGCCTGCGCGTAATCGCCGGGCCTATCCGGGTCTGCGAGTTCAGCCGCGTGTCCGGTGATCTCCCGCTTGGCGGCGGGTAGCGGGGCCTCAATCGCAAAGACGCGCGAGATCACCCGCTCCACATTGGCGTCCACCACGCTCGCGGGCAGATCAAAGGCCGCCGCGCGGATGGCGTTGGCGGTGTAGTCGCCAATGCCCGGCAAGGCGCGCAAGCCCTCAAGATCGCTCGGAAACACCCCGCCAAGCGCGCGAGAAACGACTTGCGCACAGGCATGCAGATTGCGCGCGCGGGCGTAGTATCCGAGCCCCGCCCATTCAGCCATCACCTGCTCGCGCGGCGCGTCTGCGAGGTCATGTACGCTCGGCCATAGCTGCAGGAAGCGCGCATAGTAGGGCGCGGCGTGGGGCACGGTCGTCTGCTGCAACATGATTTCCGACAGCCACACCGCATACGGGTCTGCCGCCCGCCCGCGCGCCCGGTCTTCAGGCCGGATACGCCAGGGCAAAGCCCGCCCCTCCCGGTCATACCAGGCGAGCAGGCCCTTGCGCATGGCGGCGATATCGCGCGCGGTCAGCGCTCCTGCCTTCAATCGGCTTGCCATGCTTGCTCCTGACGCGCGAAGGCGTGACACTGGCCCCATGAGCACAGATTTCGAGGACAGGGGCGAGGTTTCAAGGCTGGCGCGCAGGCGCGTGCAGGTCGATACCAGCCGTCCCGATTACCGCATCGAGGCGGAAGCCTGGGCCACCGCCCATCGCGGACGCCCCGCAGCCCCGCCCCCGCCGGCTGCGGCGCGGGCGCTGGCAAGCGTCGTGCGGCCTCTGGCGAAAGCCTTCGGGCCGGGCGTGGGCGAGCTGGATGAGCACTGGGAAGCGATTGTAGGCGAGGCGCTAGCGCGCTGGTCGAGCCCGGAGAAGCTGTCCGCAGGCCTCCTCACCGTGCGCGCGCGCGGCCCCGCCGCTGCTCTCATCGAAGCGCAGTCAGCCGTAATCCTGGAGCGTGTCGCGCAGTATGCGGGCCGTGCGCCCAAACGCCTGCGCATCGTTCAGGGAAGCCTTGCCGCGCCCGCAGGCCCTGTCAGGAAGCGTGTGCAGCGCGGCGTACGCCGGGACGATGTCGCGAGCTTCACCGCCCCCGCCACGCCGCAGGACCAGCTGGAAGCGGCGCTCGCGGACTTCGAAGCGGCAGTAAAGGCCCGCGAGGGGCTTTAGATCGCTCGCTAATCGCTGTCATCCTCGGGCCCTCGTCCTTCGAGACGGCTTCTGACGAAGCCCCTCAGGATGAGGGCCGGGGAGCTCTCCTTTTAACTCATCCTGAGGGCGAGCGAAGCGAGCGTCTCGAAGGACGAGGTAAAAGGCTTGAAGGCTCTAAACCGCGTCCGCCTCGATATGCAGGTGCAGCGTCACGGTCGGCGCGACCTCTGCCCAACTCGAACCGCCCACACCGAAATCGGCGCGCAGAACCTCCAGCCTGCCATGCGCAACGGCGCGGCCTTGCGCGATCTCGACGGTGAAGGGCAGGACAGCGTCGCGGCTCTCGCCCCTGATGGTCAGGAGCCCTCGCGCCTCATAGCCCTCATCGGCCGCCACCACTTCATCAGACACGAAGATCGCTTCGGCATATTCCGCCGGATTAAGCCCGTCGCGGCTGGTGAGCGCGCTTTGATATTCGCGGTTGGGAATGCTTCCCGTGCCGGTTGAAACACGCGCTGAAATCTGCGCGTTTTCAAGAGCTTCTGGATCGAATGTGATTTCAGCCGAGAACTCGGCGAACTCGGCGGTCACGGCCTGACCGAAGACGCGGGTTTCAGCGCGGACACTGGAGGCATCAAGGTCCAGCGCCCAGTCCTGAGCGGACAGCGGCATGGTGCCGGTCAGGGCGAGCAGGCTCGCCACCAATGTGGAACGGATCATGGGGAGGACTCCGTAAGGAGATTGTTTTTCTGATAGTTATACGCGGGATTTCAGGAACGGGATCATGCGGGTCAGCACATCATCCTTGTTGACGAAATGGTGTTTGACCGCTGCGACGACATGCAGGGCAAGCAGGGCAAAAATCACCCACGCGCCCGCCCCGTGCAGGCTGCCAAGCGTCTCGTAGAGATCATTCGGCACGGGCAAATGGGGCAGCTCGAACCCTTCAATATTGGCCAGCCGGGTCGGGAAATTGGTCGCCGAGGCCGTCAGCCAGCCGCCGATCGGCATGCCGATCATGATCACGTAGAAGGCGATATGGGTGAAGCGCGCGCCTGCACGCTCCCACGCCTTCATGCCCTCTGGCAGGGGCGGGACCTTGTGTGTCAGCCGCCAGCCGAGCCGGGCCAGAGCGAGGATCAGAAGGCCGATCCCGATCGTCTTGTGCCAGTTATACCAGGTCTGCACCTCGGCAAAGCTCATCTGGCCTGCCAGTGCCTGATCGCGCATGTCTTCCATCCGCCAGCCCATGAAGATCATGCCGATGATCAGCGCGGCCATCAGCCAGTGGAGCAGAATAGCTACGGTCGTGTAGCGCGGGGTCTCGGTAGCGCTCGTCATCGCGAACTGTCCCTTGCGATAAATTCCGCCTCGATAGATAGGCGCACCGTGTCGCCAATGAAATTGCCTGGCAAGCGGCCAATATCGAACCCGGTCCGGTCGATCTCGAAATAGCCTCTAAATCCCAGCATGTTACGCCGGATAAGTGGATTGAAGACGCCGCCGTAAAACTCTGTTTCCATGACGACTTCCTGCGTCACGCCCTTCAGGGTGAGAAGGCCATGGACTTCACCTTTTGTCTCACCTGTCACCACTATCCGGTTTGAAACAAAGACGATTTCCGGGTGGCGGGCGGCATCCAGCCAGCCGGAACCCCGTAAAATTTCGTCAAAGTCCGGATCGCCGGTGGAGACCGAGGCCGCGTCCACGATTGCGGTCAGCTCTGCGTCTTCCGGGCGGGCAGGATCAAACTCCAGGCTTGCACGCACGCCGTCAAAGCGCGCCGTGTACCAGGAGAGGCCCAGATGGCGCACCTGCCAGGTGACGCTGGTATGCTCGCCGTCCAGCACCCACGCGCCCGCAGGCAGCCGGGCGGGGTCCGTCACCGGCGCAGAGACGCAGGACGCCAGCAGGAGCGTTATCGCAGCAAGGGCAAGACGCATGGGGCAATTGTCCTTCATGGCCGACCTCAAAGCTAGGGCGGATGGCGGGGATTTTCTCGTGACGACGCGCCGCACAGCTTGGGCCTCGCGTTCGCTGCGGCCTGCGCTATGTTCTGCGTCGCAACATGACTGATCCCGGGAGAGACCATCCATGAGCTATCGCGCGCCCGTTCGTGACTTGCGCTTCTGCCTTGAGGAAATCGCTGCGCTGGACAGCGTGAGCGCCACGCGCGCCTTCCCGGAGTTTTCCCGCGAGCTGACCGGCGCCATCCTCGAAGAGGCGGCCAAGCTGTGCAATGACGTGATCGCGCCGCTGAACTGGCCGTCAGACCAGCAGGGCTGCACGCTTGAAGACGGCGTGGTGAAGACCCCGGATGGCTTCCCCGAAGCCTATGCCAAATTTGTGGAAGGCGGCTGGCAGGGCCTGCAATTTGGCACCGAGCATGGCGGGATGGGCCTGCCGCGCGCACTGGGCTGCGCGCTGATGGAGATGCTGCAGAGCGCCTCGATGAGCTTTGGCCTTGGCCCGATGCTCTCCTTCGGGGCCATAGAGGCGCTGATCGCGCATGGCTCTGACGAGCAGCGCGCGCTCTATTTGCCCAAGATCATTTCCGGTGAATGGTCAGCGACCATGAACCTCACGGAGCCGCAGGCCGGCTCTGATGTCGGCGCACTGCGCACCAAGGCCGAACCCAATGCGGACGGCAGCTGGGCGATCTCCGGCCAGAAAATTTTCATCACCTGGGGCGAGCATGACTGCACCGAAAACATCGTGCATCTGGTGCTGGCGCGCACGCCGGACAGCCCGGCGGGCACCAAGGGCATCTCGCTCTTCCTCGTGCCGAAATTCCTCCCCGATGCGGACGGCAATCCGGGCCAGCGCAATGGCGTGAAGGCCATTGGTCTGGAACACAAGATGGGCATTCACGGCTCGCCCACCTGCACGATGGAGTTTGCCGGTGCGACAGGCTGGCTGATCGGCGGCGAGCACAAGGGCATGGCCGCCATGTTCACCATGATGAACTCGGCGCGCCTGAATGTCGGTGTGCAGGGTGTCGGCATTGCCGAGCGCGCATATCAGCAGGCTCTCAGCTTTGCGAAAGAGCGCCGTCAGGGCCGCGCGCCGGGCGCGGAAGGCCCCGCCCCGCACGCGATCATCGATCACCCCGATGTGCGCCGCATGCTCGCCCTGATGAAGGCGAAGATCGAGGCTGCGCGCGCCATCTGCCTGCATGCGGCCGTCGAGGCCGATCTCGGCGAATACCACCCGGACGAGGAGGAGGCCGCCTGGTCGCGCCGCCGCGAGGAGCTGCTGATCCCCATCGCCAAGGCCTGGTCCACCGATGTGGGCGTCGAAGTCGCCTCGCTCGGCATCCAGATCCATGGCGGCATGGGCTTTATCGAGGAAACGGGCGCGGCCCAGCACTATCGTGATGCGCGCATCGCCCCGATCTATGAAGGCACGAACGGCATTCAGGCGATCGACCTTGCGGGCCGCAAACTCGCCATGGAGGGCGGCCTCGCCTTTGCCGAGCTGATCGAGGATATCCGCCAGACGGTGGAAGATTGCGAGACATCCTCCAACCCGGCTTTGCCGCCGCTCGCGGACAGGCTGCGCCCGGCAGTGGATGCGCTGGAAGAGGCTGCGGGCTGGATGGCGAACGCGTCCATGGAAGACAAGCTCTCCGGCGCGACGCAGTTTCTCAAACTCACCGGCGATGTGACCGGCGGCTGGCTCCTGTGCGTTGGCGCGGTGGCCGCCCAGCGCCGCCTGAAAGAGGCGGAGGGTGATCCGGCCCATGCCGAAGCACGCATCGCGCTCGCGCGCGTCTTCGCTGATACGGTGCTGGCCGCCGCGCCCGGCCTGATGAGCGATATCCAGCTTGGCGCGGAGGCCCTGTTCGGCCCCGGTGAGGCGATGCTGGAGAGTGCTTGAGGGTTAGCGCCCTCGTCCTTCGAGCGCCACTGCGTCCGCAAGGATGAGGGCGTGGGCTGTACTTTTCCCTCATCCTGAGGAGCGCTTGTTCTAGCGCGTCTCGAAGGACGAGGGAAAAATCAGACCCAACTTATCCCCCTCCCCCTCGCCTGCCCTTAAGATGGGTCTTGCCGGTCTGATGGAAGGGCGTGTTCGCGACAAGCTCATGCAGACCGGCGCGGGGATTTCACGTCCCCCGCTCCGGGTGTTGGATGGTGGTCCTGATGGACGGCGCATCCCTCACCGTCCCGCATGGGGCTTAATGGGGATACGGGAAGACAAGCGCCTCGCAAGTGTGGACGGCCCTAAACGGCCAAGCCTCACGACTGCCCCCGCCTACCCCATTCGGCCCCAAAGGCCGTCCACACCCCTTCCCCACAAGGCTTTTCGCCACTTTCGTGCGCTCTATTACTTTGATTTTCAAAGTTATTTTGACAAAGGCGGCACTTTGTCATAACGTCCCGCCATCAACCCCTGGCTGGAGGCCTTACACATGGACCTGAGAGACGAACTTCTTGATGTGCGCCGCAGCGCCTATGCCCGGCTGCGCGGCGGCTATCCGATCATTCTGGCCGGCACGGTGTTCTGGCTGGCGCTGGCCGCGATGAGCCAGTTCATGGAGCCGGTGCCGCTGCTTCAGGCCGCCTTTGGCCTTTCGGGAATGATCTTCCCGGTCGCGCTGGTGTTTGCGTGGCTGGCCCGCATTCCCTTCATGAAGGACCGCACGGTGCTGAGCCCGCTTCTGGTGCCCACCTTCATCGCCATGCTGCTGTTCTGGCCGATGCTGTTCATCGCCACGGCGGAGGCCGGCGCGGGCGTGATCATGAGCATTCTGGCCATCGGGCTGTCCCTGCACTGGCCGGTCATCGGCTGGACCTATGGGCGCACGGCGCTGTTCTGCGCCCACGCCATCATCCGCGCCGGTCTGGTGTTCTGGATCTATTACGCCTTCCCCGGCCAGCAGATGCTCTACATCCCGCTGGCAGTAGCGGCCTGTTATGCGGTGACCGCGCTCATCGTCTATGTGGATGCTGGCCGCCTCGCCCGCCGCATGGGCTATCTGCCCACACGGCGGGTTGAAGCGGTGGCGGCCTAAACCCAGAAGCCCGTGGGATCAGCGTGTGTGCGGCCCTCCGAGAGCCGGATGAGGCCCACCACGCTGCGCACGATGAACCAGATGGCCGTTGCCAGCATGATCAGAAGGCCAAGGCCCAGCACCCAGATCGTCAGGATGCCGACCAGCCAGGCCACCAGCCCGTACCAGAACGTGCGTATCTGGTAGGTGTAGTGGTTCTGCAGCCAGTCCGGGGCCTGGTCCTTGCGCAGATAGGCGATGATCACCGCGATGACGGCGATTAGGCCGGCCGTTACCACCGAAACCGCCTGCAGCACATAGCATATGAGGGCCACTGTACGTTCGTTGTCGCCGGGCTGGGCGGGCGGAGCGGGCGGGGGCGTCTGGGCTTCAGTCATGGGGAGCATCCTGTCTCTAAGGGCCCGCTGCGGCAGTGCGGCACGGATACGACACACATGCAGCATAAGTGCAGGCCGGGTGGAGTTTCGCCTTGGTCTTGCCACCGGCGGGGGCCATTATCGGCGCATGATTGGCCTTGATAATCAAGCAGCAACGCGCTTCCTGCCCTGGCTGGAGCGTGCCTTGCTGGCCGCCGGAGCGCTGGCCTTCGCCGCGATGGGCATCATGCGCACCGTGACCGGGCATGCGCCTGCCTTCCCCTACTCCCTTGTGTGGTTGCTGGCAGCCGCGCTATTGGGAGCGGGCATCGCGCTTGTCTACTGGCGCCTTGCCGCCCCGCACAAGGACCAGGAAACCTCATGAGCGAGCCCGCCATCATCGTGACCATGGCCGATAGCGTGCCGGGCAAGGAGAACGCCCAGATTCTGGGCATTGCCAGAGGCAGTGTCGTGCGCGCGCGCTTTTTCGGACGCGATTTCGTCGCTGGCCTGCGCAATCTTGTGGGCGGCGAAGTCAACGAATACACCGAGCTGATGGCGCAGGCGCGCGAACAGGCGCTGGGCCGCATGATCGCCCACGCGAAAGAGCTGGGTGCCGATGCGGTGGTCACCTTCCGCTTCTCCACTTCCACCATTACCGAGGGCGCTGCGGAAATTCTGGCCTATGGCACCGCGGTGAAATTCAAATGACCGATCAATCCGGAAGCGGGGCCGCGCGGCCGCAGAACATCGTCGTGGTCTTCGTGCGCCGCATTCTCTCCGAGTTCGGCGAGACCATCCGCTTCTTTGCCGGTGTGGCGGTAGTGTGGTTCGCACTGGTGACGTTCGGCTTTGCCGCCTTCCACATCCCGTCAGAAAGCATGCAGCCTGCCCTGCAGGTCGGCGACCGGGTGCTGGTCTCGAAATTCACCTATGGCTATTCGCGCCATTCTTTGCCGCTGGGGCTGGGCTATCTGCTGCCTGACAGCCTGTCGGGCCGTGTCCTGCATTTTGGCGGGCCGAGCCGCGGCGAGGTGATCGTGGTGCGTGATCCGGGCCAGGGCATCAACATCATCAAGCGGGTGATCGGCCTTCCAGGTGACACGATAGAGGTGCGCGGCGGCCGCCTCATCATCAACGGCAATGTCGTCGAGCGCGTGGAGCAGGACGTGATCCGCTACCGCACGCGCGAGGGGCAGATCGTGGCAGTGACGGTGTATGAGGAAATCATGCCCGAAGGCACAAGCCACACCATCTATGAGCGCTCCGACAACGCCCCGCTGGACAATGCCGGCCCGTTCCGCGTGCCCGCAAACAACTATTTCCTGATGGGTGACAACCGCGATGCGTCCGCTGACAGCCGCGTGGCGAGCCAGCTTGGCTATGTCCACCGCGACGAGATTGTGGGCCGCGCCAATACCGTGCTCTTCACCTTCGCCAACTGCCGGCGTGAGGAAGGGCTGAGCTGCCCGCCCTGGCGGGTCTTCCTCGGGCTGTAAACCCGCTCTAGTGTTGCTCCTGACCAAAGGGAGGAACACGCTGCCATGACCCTCAAGGGCAAGACGATTTTCGTCACCGGTGCCAGCCGCGGGATTGGCCTGGCCATCGCCGAGCGCTGCGCGCGCGACGGCGCCAATATCGCCATCGCCGCCAAGACGGTAGAGCCGCACCCGAAGCTCGAAGGCACCATCCATACAGCCGCCAAAGCCATCGAGGCCGCTGGCGGGAAAGCCCTGCCCATACAGTGCGATATCCGCGATGAAGCCAGCGTGGAGGCGGCGGTGAAGGCCACCGCGGACAGGTTTGGCGGCATCGACATCGTGATCAATAACGCGTCGGCCATCTTCCCGATGCCCACCAGGGACACGCCCGCGAAGAAGTGGGATCTGATGCATCAGGTCAATGCGCGCGGCACCTATGTGGTCACCCGCGCCTGCCTGCCCTTTCTTGAAAAGGCGGCGAACCCGCACATTCTCGCCCTCTCCCCGCCGCTGGACATGCGCGCCATGTGGTTCGGCCCGCACGTGGCCTATACCAGCGCGAAATACGGCATGAGCCTGTGCATCCTTGGCTGGTCTGAAGAGTTCAGGGGCAAAATCGCCGCCAATGCCATCTGGCCGCGCACAGCCGTGGCGACCGCTGCCATCGCCAATGTGCTGGCGGGCGAAGACGCCTTCCGCAATTGCCGCAAGCCGGAAATCCTCGCCGAGACGGCCTATCGCGTGCTGATAAAGCCGGCCGCCAGCTTCACCGGCCATTTCCTCATCGATGACAGCTTCCTCGTCTCCGAAGGCGTCACCGATCTCGACCAGTATTCGATGGAGCCGGGCGTGGAGCTATTGCCCGATTTCTTCGTACCGGAGCATCCGCCCGCCCCGCCGGGCGTGAAAATCATGGACGTGAAGCTGGGGCATTAGATTTCGCGCGCGGCTTCCAACAGTTGTCATGGCCCGGTTTGCCTGTGCCCGCGCAGGCGGGTATCCGGGCCACCCATGCCTGAAAGCTGGAGGCTGGCGGATGCCTTGCAGGCCCCTGTGCGGCCTGAAAAACGCGATTGCCAGGCCGCGGACACGCAAGATGTAACCAAACAGATCCAGTGAGCGAACATGTGTACGGGACACCAACTGAGGATACGTCACATGACCAGTTTTTCCGCCACAGCACTTGCCACACATTCCCATTGGCTTTTACGCATCGCGTTCAGCGCGGTTTACCTGCCCAAGGGAATCGACAAAATCGCCGATATTTCCGGCTTCGCGGCAATGATGGGGCTACCCTGGTATGTTGCCACTCTCGTTGCACTTGCAGAAATCGCCGGAGGTCTCGGTGTACTTTTGGGGGGTATTCCGCGCGTGCCGTTGCGCGACACGCTAACCCGGCTAGGCGGGCTTGCTACCCTGCCCGTCATTATGGGAGCCATCTTGATGGTACACTGGGGACAGTGGAGCTTCATGGCCACCGAGAGCCACCCGATGGGCGGTATGGAATTCCAGACGGTTCTTCTGCTGTTGGGGATCTACTTTGTCGCCAGAGGTTCAAAGGCGTAAGGCGCGGCTTGCACCCCTCGCTGCCGCTACGCCGCTGACAAAGCACGCCTGCAGCAGATAGCCGCCCGTCGGCGCTTCCCAGTCGAGCATTTCGCCGGCCACGAACACGCCGGGCAGCGCTTTGAGCATGAAGCGCTCATCCACCGAGCTGCGCGCTATGCCGCCTGCACTGGAAATCGCCCGGTCGAGACCCTGCATGCCGGTGAGCGTGATGGGTAGGGCCTTGATGCGCGCGGCCAATGCTTGCGGTTCACGCGGCACCGCGCCCGCCTCGCGCAGCAGGGCCGCAGAGAGGGGCGAAAGCCGCGCCTGTTTGCGCAGCGTGTTGGAAAGCGACTGGCCGGGCTTGGCCGCGCCGAGGCGTTTGGCCAGCGCGTCCTCGGAAATGTCGGGCGCAAGATCGAGGGTGAGCACCGTGCTGCCCTCGGCCTCAATCGCGGTGCGCAGGCTGGTGCTGAGCGCGTAGATGGCCCCGCCCTCCATGCCGTAGGCCGTAATCATGGCTTCGCCGCGTATCGAGCGGCCCTGATGGCTGAAGCTGGCGATTTTCAGCGGCTCTCCGGCGAAGCGCTCGGTAAACACCGCCGACCAGCGCGCATTGAAGCCTGCGTTGGACGGCGTGAAGGATGTGATTTCGACGCCGCGCTCTTTCAGCCAGCCGGTCCAGTCGCCCTTCGAGCCCAGTCGCGGCCAGCTCGCCCCGCCGAGCGCCAGGATCACCGCATCCGGCTCGATCAGCCGTTCCAGACCGTCCGGCCCTGCGATCAGCATGCGCCCCGCCCCGCCAAATCCGCGCCATGTATGGCGGGTGTGGATGGTAACGCCCAGCGCATCCAGCCTTGCGAGCCAGGCGCGCAATAGCGGCGAGGCCTTCATCGATTTGGGAAAGATGCGCCCGCTGGACCCGGTGAACACTGCCTGCCCCAGCCCTTCACACCACTGGATCAGTTCAGAGGGCGGGAAGGCGCAAATGGCAGGCTCCAGCCATTCGCGTGCCGCGCCATAGCGCTCCAGAAAGGCGTCCAGGGTTTCGGAATGGGTGAGGTTCAGCCCGCCCCTGCCCGCCATCAGGAATTTGCGCGCCACGCTCGGCATGCGCTCATAAACATCGACCGCGAAGCCCTCGCTGGCCAGTTTTTCAGCGGCGATCAGACCCGCTGGCCCCGCCCCGATAATGGCGATGCGCTGGCTCATTCGTTTGGCGTGTCGAAGCGCCCGCCCCGGCCCTCGCCTTTTGCAAAGCGCGTCGCGCCTTCCACCGTCTCGCCGCTCTGCAGGGTCTTCATGCCAAGGGTAAACTCGGCGGCAAGCGCCTGTTCCTCGGTAAGGCTCCACTGATTGAGCGCGCTCATCCGGTCGTTGCGCATGCAGGCTTGCGGGAAGGCCGCGATCTCGCGAGCGAGTACCAAAGCCGCCTCCAGAGCCTTGCCGGGCTCGGCCAGCCGGTTCGCAAGGCCAATCGACAACGCTTCTTCTGCGCCGACGGGCCGTCCTGTCAGGATCATGTCCATGGCGCGCGACTGGCCGATCAGGCGGGGCAGGCGCACCGTCCCGCCATCGATCAGCGGCACGCCGAACCGGCGGCAGAACACGCCGAATACCGCATCGCGCGCTGCCACGCGCATGTCGCACCACAAGGCCAGCTCAAGCCCGCCCGCGACCGCGTGGCCTTCTATCGCCGCGATAACGGGCTTGGAGAGCATCATGCGGCTCGGCCCCATCGGCCCGTCACCCTCCGGCTCGGTGCGGTTGGGCGTGCCGCCTGCGATGGCTTTGAGGTCCGCGCCTGCGCAGAATGTCCCGCCCGCGCCGGTGAGGATGGCGATATCCGCGCTGTCATCGGCCTCAAACCGGCGGAACGCATCGGCGAGCGCCTTCGCGGTCGGACCGTCGACCGCATTGCGCCGCTCCGGCCGGTCAATCGTGATGATCTCAATGCGGGCGTTGGTCTCGTAGCGGATGGTCATGGGTCACTTACCCCCACACTGCCGAGCGGAGCATGTTGAGGGCGACCAGAGCCAGACCAATCGCGAACGCCTGACGCAGGCGCGCGGCATTGAGCCGGTGGGCGAGGCTCGCCCCCAGCGGGGTCACGAAAACAGCTGTGATGGCGAGCAGCGCAAAGCCCGGCATGGAGACAAAGCCGAGCGAGAACGGCGCACGATCAGCCACGCTCCAGCCCGTGAGCACGAAGCCCAGCGCCGCCGGGAAGCCAATGGCCACGCCAAAGCCCGCTGCCGTCGCGACGGCCACGTGGATGGAGCGGCCAAACAGGGTGAGCAGCGTGACGCCGAACACGCCCCCGCCAATGCCCATCAGGGCCGACATGATACCGATTGTGCCCGCCAGCAGCGCCCGGAAAGGCTGGCCCGGCAGATCATCACCCAGCTTCCAGTCCGCCCGCCCGAAGAAGAACTGCGCCGACAGCAACAGCGCGGTCAGGGCAAAGATGAAAACGAGGCCGCGCGTCGGGATGGCACCGGCTATCGCGGAGCCTGCCAGCGCGCCGAGCACGATCCACGGGCACCATTTTTTGAGCACGTCAAAGTCCACCGCGCCGCGCTTCGCATGCGCTAGAACCGAGCGCGCCGAGGTGATGACGATGACGGCGAGAGAGGTGCCCACCGCCGCGTGCATGGCGTGTTCGGGATAGCCGAGAAACACCAGCGTGTAATACATGGCCGGGACCATCACGACCCCGCCGCCAATGCCGAACAGCCCGGCAATCAGCCCCGCAAATGCGCCGACGGCCAAGAGGGTGAGAAGGTAGATAAGGTATTGTTCCATCAGGCCGCCGCGCGCGCCTCCCTCACGGCGTCCAGCGCCCGCTCCACCACATGCCAGTCCGCGCCATCCTTGTTGGCCTCGGTCGATAATATCTGCCGCCAGCGGCGCGCACCGGGCATGCCAGCAAAAAGCCCCAGCATGTGACGCGTGATGGCGTGCAGGCGCGCGCCGCCCGCCAGCTGGCCTTCCACATAGGGGCGGTAGGCCTTCACCACCGCGAAGGGATCATCATGCGGGTCCGTCTCGCCGAAGAAGACAGAGTCTACGCGCGCGAGAATGAAGGGGGTGTGGTAGGCGGCCCGGCCCAGCATCACGCCGTCCAGCTCTGCCATCTCGGACTGCGCGTGTTCGAGGTTTTCCAGCCCGCCATTGAGGATGATTTCAAGCTCGGGGTGCGCAGCCTTCAGCCGTCGCACGATATCGTAGTCCAGCGGCGGGACTTCGCGGTTTTCCTTCGGTGACAGGCCTTTGAGCCAGGCCTTGCGGGCATGGACGGTAAAGCTCGTCACGCCGCTTCTGGCCACCGTCTCCACGAATGAAACGAGTGTGTCTTCCGGGTCCTGCTCATCCACGCCGAGGCGGTGCTTGACGGTGACCGGCACCGACACCGCCTCGCGCATGGCGGCCAGGCAGTCGGCGACCAGCTGCGGCTGGCGCATCAGGCAGGCCCCGAACGTGCCCGACTGCACCCTGTCAGACGGGCAGCCGACATTGAGGTTCACTTCCGCGTAGCCGAAATCTTCCGCGATGCGGGCGGCATCGCTGAGTAACTTGGGATCGCTCCCGCCTAGCTGGATCGCGACGGGATGCTCCGACGCATCAAACCCGATCAGGCGTTTTGCATCGCCGTGAATGACCGCCTGGTCTACCGCCATCTCGGTATAGAGCAGCGCGCGGCGCGTCATCACGCGGTGGAAGGCCCGGCAATGCCGGTCCGTCCAGTCCATCATGGG
>JBKBNS010000022.1:0-34031 GCA_046295255.1 Glycocaulis sp. | reverse complement strand
ATGAGCGCCTGCCGCCCCATCAAATCCGTTCTGGTGGCCAATCGCGGCGAGATTGCCGTGCGCGTCCTGCGCTATGCCAAGAGCCGCAATATCCGCGCGATTGCCGCCTATTCCGATGCCGATGCGGACGCGCTGCATGTGCGCGAAGCGGATATGGCGGTGCATATCGGCCCGGCAGCGGCCTCGGAGAGCTATCTGAAGATCGAGGCGATCATCGCGGCGGCAAAGGAAACCGGCGCGGATGCGATCCATCCAGGCTATGGCTTCCTGTCGGAAAATGCCGCGTTTGCACGCGCCTGCGCGGCTGAGGGCATCGTCTTCATCGGCCCGCCGGCCGAGGCCATCGAGGCGATGGGTGACAAGGCGCGCGCCAAGGCGCTGCTGGCCGCCTCCGGCATATCCATGGTGCCCGGCTGGCAGGGCGAGGATCAATCTGACGCCAATCTTGTAAAAGAAGCCGATGCAATCGGCTATCCGCTGCTGATCAAGGCTGTGGCGGGCGGAGGCGGGCGCGGCATGCGCGCGGTCAACTCCAGCGCCGAGTTTGCAGACGCCCTGAAATCGGCCCGGCGCGAGGCGAAATCCGCCTTTGGCGATGATGCGGTGCTGCTGGAAAAGCTGATCCACCCGGCCCGCCATGTCGAGGTGCAGGTCTTCGCCGACAGCCACGGCAACACCATCCATATCGGCGAGCGCGACTGCTCAGCCCAGCGCCGCCGCCAGAAGGTGATCGAGGAAGCGCCCTCGCCCGCCGTCAACGAAACGCTGCGCGCCGCCATGGGCGCAGAGGCCGTGCGGGTGGCGCAGGCCGTGGGCTATGTCGGTGCAGGCACGGTGGAATTCCTGCTGGATGCGGACGGGAAGTTCTACTTCCTTGAAATGAATACCCGCCTGCAGGTCGAATACCCCGTGACCGAAGAGGTCTACGGGATGGACCTTGTCGAATGGCAGTTTGTGGTCGCGTCTGGCGGCATGCTGCCCGCTACGCAAGAGCAGATTGTCCCGGAAGGCCATTCCATCGAGGTGCGCCTTTACGCCGAAGACCCGCTGGACGGGTTCAAGCCGCAATCGGGCACCATCGCCCATTTCGAGCCCGAGGATGGCGCACGTGAGGTGCGCGTCGATACCGGGTTTGAAACCGGCGACGCAGTGAGCACCGCCTATGACGCGATGGTGGCGAAAGTGATCGCCTTCGCGCTCAACCGTGATGAGGCTATCGACCGGCTGATCGCCGGGCTCTCCAAGGCGCCGATGCTGGGCGTGAAGACCAATCGCGATTTTCTCATCCGGCTGCTGGATAGTGAGGCCTTCCGCACCGGCGCGGTGACCATTGCTGATCTGGACGAGTGGGCGGCCTCTGCCAGCGGTCCTTTTGCGCCAGAACCCGTCCCCGGCGAAGGCATAGCGGTTGCGGCAGCTTTGGTTGCCTCACCGGCAGACGGCGCGGTGCGCGGTGGATCGGTGAAGCGCTTCACCCTGCCTCTGGAAGCTGACGGGGAAGCGATGGACGTCTTCGTGGAGCAGGAGGGCGCACACGCCGTCACGGTGAGCCTCGGCGAGACCCGCCATTCGATCACGCTCCTCGAAGAGAACGCGCCCCACTCACGCTACCGCCTCGATGGCGTGGACCGGCAGGCCTGCGTGGCTGAAGGCGAAGATGGCACGCTCCACATAGCGCTGGAGCGCCGCATTATGGCGGTGCGTGAGCCGTCTGCCTTCTCTGACGGCGATGCGTCCGATCCCTCGCGCATTACCGCGCCCGTTTCCGGCGCGCTGGTGGCGCTGAACGTGAAGCCCGGCGATGCGGTGAAGGCCGGCGATGTGCTGGCGCTGATGGAAGCGATGAAGATGGAAATGCGCCTCACCGCCGCCGCGAACGGCGTGGTGAAGGCGGTGCATGCAGCCGCAGGCCAGCAGGCCGCGGGCGGCACACTTCTGATTGAACTGGAACTTGAAGGATCAAACCCATGAGCAAGGCCGTCATCACCTGCGCGATCAATGGTGTGCTGACCAATCCCAAGCAGCATCCTGTGCCCGTCACGCCCGCCGAAATGGCGAAAAGCGCGCGCGAGGCCTACGATGCGGGCGCCGCCGTCATGCACGTGCATTTCCGCATGCAGGAAGACGGGATGGGCGGGTTTCCAAGCTGGGATCCGGACCTGGCGCTGGAAATCTGCGACGCGATCCGCGATGCCTGCCCCGGCGTCATCATCAACCAGACGACCGGCATTGTCGGCCCGGATGTGTCTGGCCCGGTCGCCTGTCTCCGCAAGGTGAAACCGGAAATCGCGGCGTGCAATGCGGGCTCGCTGAACTATCTCAAACTCCGCAGCGACGGGTCGTGGGCCTGGCCGCCTGTGATGTTCGATAATCCGCTGGAGAAGATCCAGACCATGATCGATGCCATGGCCGAGACCGGCGCGCATCCGGAGTTCGAGTGCTTCGATGTCGGCATTGTCCGCTCAGTCAACATGTATATCGAGAACGGGATGGCCCCCTCCGCCCACTACAATTTCGTGATGGGGGTCGCCTCCGGCATGCCGTGCGATACGCGGCTTCTGGAGCTTCTGACCGAGTACAAGCGGCCCGGAGACCCATGGCAGACCACGCTGATCGGGCGCAGCGAAATCTGGCCGGTCCATCAGCGCGCTGCCGAGCTGGGCGGCATGCTGCGCACCGGGCTGGAGGACACGTTCTACCTGCCGGACGGAGAACGCGCATCTGGCAATGGCGCTCTGATCGAAGCTCTGGTTCAATGTGCGAGAAATGCGGGCCGGGAGATCGCCTCTCCGTCAGAAGCCCGCGCGCTGATGAACCTTCGGGGAGGATAATCATGGTAGCTGCTACCGCCGCTGATCTGCCACGTCTGGCCGGGGGGAAGCGCTACCCCTCTTCGCCCGCGCGCCTCATCGATAATGGCGAGACCAAGCCAGATACGCCGGCCTATGTCTTCCATGACGGATCGGGCTGGGTAACGCGGGGCTGGCGCGATTATGCCGATGAGGCGCGCCAGGCGGGGCGCGCGCTTCTGGCGCTGGGCTTCCAGAAGGATCAGGCGGTCGCCATCCTTGGCTTCAACCGGCCCGAATGGACGATTATGGCCCATGCCGCGATGATGGCGGGCGGACGGCCCGCGGGCATTTACTGGACCAGCGCGCCGCCTGAAATCGCCTATATCCTCCAGCATTCGGAAAGCCCGGTCTATCTGGTGGAAGATACCGAGCAGGCGAAAAAGGCCCTGGAGCTGAAGGCCGAGTGCCCGAACCTTGCCCACATCGTCGTCATGCGTGGGGCCGAGGCTCCTGAGGGCACGATCAGCTGGGAAGCCTTCATGGCGCTCGGTACCGAGGACCATGAAGCCGAGCTGATGGCCCGCCTCGACGCGCTGGAAGAGCATGGCGTTGCCACGCTCATCTATACCTCCGGCACGACCGGCCCGCCCAAGGCGGTGATGCTGAGCCATGGCAATGTGGCCTGGAGCGCGTCGGCGCTGATCGAGATGTTCGGGCGCAGCGGCAATGACCGCTCGCTCTCCTATCTGCCGATCGCCCATATCGCCGAGCAGCAGGCTTCGGTGCACAATCACGCGGCGGCGGGCGGCACACTCTGGTTTGCGCGCTCCATGGAGACGCTGGCCGACGATCTCAAAGCCTGCCGCCCCACGATCTTCTTCGGCGTGCCGCGCGTATGGGAGAAGATGGCCGAGACCATTCAGGGCCGCCTCGCCGAAGCGACTGGCCCCAAGGCCAAGCTCGCCAAATGGGCGATGGATACGGCGCGCGAAGTCAATCTCGCCCAGATCGACAACAAGTCTGTTTCACCGCTTCTCAAGGCCCAGAAAGCGATTGCCGACAAGCTGGTCCTCTCCAAGGCGAAGGATGCGCTGGGGCTGGATAAATCGCGCATGCTGATTTCCGGCGCGGCGCCTATCTCGACCGAAGTCCTGCGCTTTTTCGCCGGGCTCGATCTCGTCATCTATGAAGGTTATGGCCAGTCGGAGACCTCCGCGCCTTCCAGCTTCAATGGCCCCGGCGCAGCGCGTCTCGGCTCGGTCGGCCGGCTGGTGCCGGGCATGGAGTGCCGCGTTACCGAAGAGGGCGAGCTGCTGGTCAAGGGCCCGAACATCTTCAAGGGCTATATGAAGAATAATGACGCCACCGCCGACAGCTTCACGAGCGATGGCTGGATGCGCACCGGCGATGTGGTCAATATTGACGATGACGGCTTCATCTTCATCACGGGGCGGATCAAGGACATCATCATCACGGCGGGCGGCAAGAATATCACGCCGGCCAATCTTGAAACCGATCTGATGAACATCCCGCTGGTGGAGCACGCGGTCGTGGTGGGCGATGCCAAGCCGTATCTGGCGGCCCTTCTCACCCTGAGCGCAGACGGGCTGGCCGCCTTCGCCAAAAAGCAGGGGCTTGAGGGCGATATCCGCAATCATCCCAAGGTGCTGGAAGCCATTCAGGAAGGCGTCGACCAGCTCAACACCCGCCATGCGCGCGTGGAAAACATCCGCAAGTTTGCGGTTCTTCCGGGCGCGCTGAGTGTGGAGGGCGGGGAGCTGACACCCACCATGAAGGTGAAGCGCAAAGTGGTCATCGAGCGCAACCGGGAGACGGTTGAAAGCCTCTATGCCAAGTAACAGGCCCTTGCCGGAGAGGCTGGACACGCTCGTCATCGGGGCGGGCATGTCCGGCATCGCCATGGGCTATCATCTGAAACAGCGCGGCCTTGAGGACTTCCTCATCGCGGAGAAGTCAGACGGGTTTGGCGGTGTCTGGCGCGATAACCGCTATCCCGGCGCGGGCTGCGACGTGCCGAGCCACCTCTATTCCTTCTCCTTCGCGCTGAAGCCGGATTGGAGCCGGAAATACGCGCTGCAGGCGGAGATTCTCGACTATTTTGAAGCCTGCGCCGAGCGCTTCGGGCTGGGTGCACATCTGCGCACTGGCCTCATCGTCCGTTCACTGACATTCGATGCGGGCGAGGGCCGTTGGCAGGTCCGCTTCGGCGATGGCAGCCAGACCAGCGCGCGCGTGGTGATCAGCGCCGTGGGGCAGCTCTCCGAACCATTCACGCCTGAGATTGCAGGCCTCTCCGATTTTACCGGCCCCGTCATGCACACGGCGCGCTGGGACAATTCGGTAAAGCTCGACGGGCAGCGCGTCGCCCTGATCGGCAATGCTGCGAGCGCCATCCAGCTTTTGCCGGAGGTGAGTGAGCGGGCGCGCGAACTGACCGTCTTCCAGCGCACCCCCAACTGGATCATCCCGAAGCCGGACCGGGACTTCACCGCGTTCGAGAAATGGGCGTTTGCGCATATTCCCGGCTGGCAACGGCTTTACCGCATGGGGAGCTTCCTTATCCATGAGCTGCGCTATCCGGCCCTCGTAAAGGGCACGCTGGCGAGCCGCATCATGCGCTGGTCGCTCGGGCGAAAGATCGCCACCGACATCAAGGACCCGGATCTGCGCGCGAAGCTGACGCCGGACTATCCGGCAGGCTGCAAGCGCATCCTGCTCTCCAATGATTTCTTCGAGGTGATGCAGCGCGGGAATGTCCGTCTCGTGACGGACGGGATCAGCCGTATTCGCCCGGACGGGGTGGAGACGGCCAATGGTGAGGTCATCCCTGCCGACACCCTGATCATGGCGACGGGCTTTGTGACGACCGAATTCCTGCCGACGCTGGAGGTGACGGGCGTAGATGGCCGCAGCCTGCGAGAAGTCTGGGGCGCCTCGCCGCGTGCCTACAAAGGCGTGGCGGTGGCCGGTTTCCCCAATCTCTTCATGCTCTACGGGCCGAACACCAATCTGGGGCATAACTCCATCATCTTCATGGTGGAGCGGCAGGCCGAATATATCGCCGACAAGGCGGGGCTGATCATCGATGGCGGACTGAAAGCGCTTGCCGTCCGGCCGGAGGCAGAAGGCCGCTACAATGCGGACCTGCAAAAGCGCCTCTCGAAAACCGTCTGGGCCGCAGACTGCCCCTCCTGGTACAAGACGGCTGACGGCGTCATCACCCAGAACTGGGAGGGCCTTGCCACCCGCTTTGCCCGCACGCTTGGCAGGCGCGATGACGCAGACTGGGAGGCGGTATAGCGTATCCCTCGCCCTTCGAGACGGCCTTTCAGGCCTCCTCAGGATGAGGGATACGGTCGCTTCCCCTCATCCTGAGGGCGAGCGTTAGCGAAGCGTCTCGAAGGACGAGGGGAAGCCTGCCTACACCGCTCAAGCCAGTTGCAGTTCCACCCAGACGCGCGCCCGGTCAATCGCCCAGTCGGCTTCGGGGATGAGGGGCGAGAAGATCTGGAAGTCGTGCCACATCCCCTCCCATATTTCGCAATCCACCAGCACGCCGGCCGCTTCCAGCTTTTCGGCCAGCCGCGTGGAATCGCTTAAGAGGATTTCGTCCGATCCGACCTGGATGAGGGTTGGCGGCAGGCCTTTCAACTCCGCAAAGAGAGGCGAGGCTTCCGGGTCATTGCCCGGCCGGCCGCCGAGATAGAGCTGGCCGCCCGCGCCCAGATAATCCGGGTTCAGCATGGGATCGCGATCTGCCTTGGTGCGGACGCTCTCCCCGCTCATGGACAGGTCCGTCCACGGCGAGAGCAGATAGAGCGCATCGGGCAGGCGCTCGCCCGCATCGCGCAGGCGCAGAGTGGCCGCCAGCGCAAGCCCGCCGCCGGCTGAATCGCCGGACAGGATGACCGGGCCTTTCTCATCGGCCATGACCGCCTGTATGGCGCTGACCGCGTCCTCAATGGCGGCGGGGCAGGGATGCTCCGGAGCCATGCGGTAATTGACCGAGACGGCATTGAGGCCGAACGCCTTTGCCATGCGGGCGACAAGTGCCCGGTGACTGAGCGCGGAGCCGCGCGAATATCCCCCGCCATGCAGATAGACCAGCATGCCCTTGCGGGCATTTTCAGGCGCAAAGGCAAGCGCGTCGCATCCGCCGATTTCGGTGCGCGCCACTTCCACGCCCTTCGGCATGGGAAGCTGGCGGCCTGCCTTGTCCATGCGGGCGCGGGCGTGGGGCGCATCCACGCCCGGCGATAGGCTGGAGCGTCCGGCCTTGCGCGCCATGCGCCGCCCGAGAAGCGAGCGCAGGCCGATACTCCGGCGCTGGGGGATGTGTTCGATAGTCATGCCTGTTCGCGCCCTTCTGCGATTACGCGCTCCGCCCAGTCAGCAAAGTCGCTCATCGCCTGCTCATAGCCAGTGTCGTGCAATGTCTCGTGCCGCCCCTTGGGGTCAATACGCACGGTCACGCGGGTAAAGCGCGTATTGTAGAGCCGACCACCCAGCGTCTTTACCGCCTTGCCATTATTCGTGGCCGGATCGTGCCCGCCGCCCGCGAGGTGAAGGGGCAGGTCACGCGCCATGTTCTCCAGCCGCGCGCCATCCTCGCCGCGTTCAAACCCGGTGATGAAATCACTCCAGAGCGCGCGCGAGGCCGGCCAGCCGCATTCAGGGTCATTGATATAGGCGTCCACTTCTTCAGGGATGCGCGACAGCCAGTCGAAGCTGGTGCGAGCCTTCTTCATGCGCTTGCCCCAGGCCTCGAATGTCAGCGCATTGATCCACAGGCTCGGTTCTGTCCGTTTGCGGACAAAGCCCTCCAGCCACAGCACGGCGCGCATCACGCCGGTCAGGCTGCCAAGCGTCAGATTGGAGTTCCAGACCGCGGCGCCAGCGAGATGGCCGTGCTCGTCCATCGCCTGGTTCATCGCGATCACCCCGCCCATGGAGTGACCGAACACGATCACCGGCAGGCCGGGAAAGCGCGCCTGCATATGCTCGCGCACGAAGCGGGCATCGCCCATCACCTTGTTCCAGCCGTCTTTAAGCGCATAGACGGTGCGCGGCGCGTCCGGTGCCGTGGTCAGCGCGTGGCCGCGATGGTCGTGCGCGCTGACATGGAAGCCGCGGGAGCTCAGATACATGGCAAAGCGCTGATAGCGGCCGGAATGCTCGGCAAGGCCATGATGGATCATCACGATGCCCTTGGCGGGGCCTTGCGCCTCCATCACGCGCAGCGCAAGGCGTGCGCCGGTCGGGCTGTCCACAAATTCGGGTTCAAACGGGCGCATCTTCCCCCCTTATCTTCCTGTTGAAGCGAGTTTAGCCTCTATTCTCACTGGCTTGCCATCGTCTTGGCATCGGGGGAGGACTTCATGCTCAGCCGTTCGCGCAAAGCGCCTGCCATTCTGGCCCTTGATCAGGGCACGACCTCCAGCCGGGCGATTGTTTTCGACACCGCAGGCGGCGTGATCGCCGTCGCGCAGGAAGAGTTCAACCAGATCTATCCCAAACCCGGCTGGGTGGAGCATGACCCGGAAGTGATCTGGGCCACCGTGCTCTCCACCGCCCGCAAAGCCATCAAGGCTGGCGAGGCCAAGGGTTATGAGATCGCCTGCATCGGCGTCACCAACCAGCGTGAGACGACTTTGGTCTGGGACCGCCAGACCGGCGAGCCCATCCACAATGCCATTGTCTGGCAGGACAGGCGCACAGGCGAGGCATGCGCGAAGCTGGAAAGTGAGGGCGCGGGCCCGGAAGTGGCGAAGCGCGCCGGGCTGGTGCTGGACCCGTATTTTTCCGCCACCAAGATCGGCTGGATCCTCGACACTGTGCCGGGTGCGCGCAAAAAGGCGGAGGCTGGAAAGCTTGCTTTCGGCACGGTGGAGAGCTTCCTGATCTGGCGGCTGACCAAGGGCAAACGCCATGTCACCGACGCCACCAATGCCAGCCGGACGAGCCTCTATAACCTTGCCCTTCAGGACTGGGACGAGACGCTTCTGAAGCTCTTCAACATCCCGCGCGCCATCCTGCCCGACGTGGTCGATTGCGCAGGCGAGCTTGGTGTCACGGAGAAGTCCGTGCTCGGCCGCGCGCTTGCCGTTACCGGATCAGCCGGGGACCAGCAGGCCGCGGCTATCGGGCAGGCCTGCATTACCCCCGGAGAGATGAAATCCACCTATGGAACCGGTGCGTTCATGCTACTGAACACCGGTGACACGCCTGTTCTTTCGCAGAACCGGCTGCTGGCGACCACGGCCTGGCGGCTGAACGGCAAGTCGAGTTTCGCGCTGGAAGGCTCGGTGCTCTCGGCGGGGGCGACGATACAATGGCTGCGCGATGGCCTGGGCATCATCGCGCGCGCGGCAGAGGTGGAGGCGCTGGCCGAAAGCGCGGACCCTGACGCGCCTGTCTATCTGGTGCCCGCCTTTACAGGGCTTGGCGCGCCGCACTGGAACCCGGATGCACGGGCCATGATCACTGGCATCACGCGTGGCACCGGGCGGGCAGAGATTGCCCGCGCTGCGCTGGATTCCACCGCCCTGCAGACCCATGACCTCCTCACCGCCATGCGCGCGGACGGGGCGGCGGCAACGCGGCTGAAGGTCGATGGCGGCATGGTCGCCAATAATGCCTTCCTGCAGCGCCTGGCCGACATTTGCGCGCTGGAAGTGGTGCGCCCGGTCAACACCGAGACCACCGCCTGGGGCGCGGGCTTCCTCGCCGGGCTGGGGGCGGGGATTTACAGCGATCTCTCTGAAGCGGCGCGCTTGTGGAAGGCTGATCGCAGCTTCAATGCGGCCGCCGACCCGCAGGTGCGCCAGCGCCTCCTTGCCGGCTGGCAGGACGCGCTTGAACGCACCAAGATGTAATAATATTACATTCACGTGGAATCCGGTCATGGACTTGTGCGGCGCACGCGCTTAAATCCGGTTCCCTGTCTCACACTTTGCCGTCAAGAAGCTCATGTCCCAGCAAGAATTCCCCGTTGATACGAAGCGCCACACGGCGGCCCATCTGATGGCCGCTGCCGTGAAGCAGATCTGGCCCGAGGCCCGTTTCGGTGTGGGACCGGCAACTGCGACCGGCTTCTATTACGACATCAACCTGCCCAACACGCTCACGCCCGAAGATCTTACCGAGATCGAGAAGCGGATGAAAGAGATGCGAAAAGAGCGCATCGCCATGGTGCGCGAGGAGCTGCCGATCGATAGTGCCATCGAATACATGCGCCGCGAGGGGCAGGACTTCAAAGTGGAGCTTCTCGAACTGCTGCGCGACAAGGGCTCGACGGCCATTGCCAAGGAAACCGGCGATGACAGCGTGGCCGGTGACGGCCTCGACTCCGTCAGCTTCTACAAGCTGGGTGATTTCGTCGATCTGTGCCGGGGGCCGCATGTCGACCATTCCGGCCAGGTCGGCCATTTCAAGCTGCGCTCCATTGCCGGTGCCTATTGGCGCGGCGATGCGAAAAACCCGCAGCTGCAGCGCATCCATGCCCTGTGCTTTGACAGCAAGGAAGAGCTGGACGCGGAAATCCTGCGCCTTGAGGAGCAGGCCAAGCGCGACCACCGCAAGATCGGCAAGGAGCTCGGCCTCTTCACCATCGTGGAGGAGGTGGGCGCGGGCCTGCCGCTCTGGCTGCCGGCCGGCAATGTGATCCGCGACGAGCTGGAGCACCTGGCCCGTCAGGAAGAGCGCGCCGCCGGGTACCAGCGCGTGTCCACGCCGCACATCACCAAGGGCGAGCTCTATCACAAGTCCGGCCACCTGCCTTATTACGCGGACGATATGTACGCGCCGATCATGATAGACGAGCAGGAATACTATCTGCGGCCCATGAACTGCCCGCACCATCACATGATCTATGCCCACGACCAGTGGAGCTATCGTGACCTGCCAGTGCGTCTGTCCGAATACGGACAGGTCTACCGCTATGAGGCTTCAGGCGGGCTTAGCGGCCTGATGCGCGTACGCGGCTTCTGCCAGAACGATGCGCACATCTATTGCCGTGAAGACCAGGCCAAGGACGAGTTTCTGGCCGTGATGCACATGCACGCAAAATACTATCGCATGTTCGGCATCGAGGATTTCTGGATGCGGCTCTCCCTGCCGGACTTCGACAACCTCGACAAATATGTCGACGACACCGAAGGCTGGATGAAGGCGCTGCGCATCCTGAAAGAGGCGATGGACGAGTCCGGTTATCCGTACAAGGAAGTCGACGGCGAGGCCGCCTTCTACGGTCCGAAAGTGGACTTCATGGCCAAATCCGTGGTGGGCACCGAGTACGCCATTTCCACGAACCAGCTCGACTTCATGGCCACCAAGCGCTTCGATCTGCAGTACACGTCAGAAGATGGCTCGAAAAAGCCGGTCTATGTGATCCACCGCGCGCCGCTGGGCAGCCATGAGCGCTTCGTCGCCTTCCTGATCGAGCATTATGCCGGCAAGTTCCCGGTCTGGCTGGCGCCTGTGCAGGCAGTGGTGATCCCGATTGCCGACCGGCATGAGGACTACGCGAAACAGGTGCAGCAGCGCCTGTTCAACGCGGAAACCAAATCGGTCCATTCAGGCATCCGCGCTGAGGCGGATCTGGCGGCTGAGCGCATGCAGAAGAAGATCCGCAACGCGCAGAACCGCAAAATCCCCTACATGCTCGTCGTCGGCGATGCCGAGGCCGAAGCCGGGACGGTGGCTCTGCGCCACCGCGATCATGGCGATCTGGGAACGGTCAGCGTCGAGGACGTGATTGCCCGCATCGCGCGTGAGATCAATGAACGCGAGGATGTGAAGGGGTAGCGCTAGAGTCTGCGCACCTTTGCCTCATAGGCCGTGCGGCGCTGGTCGAGCAGGGGCTTGACCGCCTCGCGCTCTGCATCGCTCATCTTCGTCCAGCGGCCGAGCTCTTCCATATTGCGGAAACAACCGACGCACACCCCCTCGCGCGGGTCGACAAAGCATACCTTGATGCAGGGGCTCCAGATGGGCGTGTTCATGGCGTCTTCTTAAGCGCAGGCAAGGCTCCGCGGCAATGCTTCCCATGCGCCTGCACCGGCCCTATTGTGCGTTAACATCTGGCGCTCTAACACCCGCGCCTCGACCCATCACAGCCTGCCGTCCGGGGGAATTTCATGGAAGATATGGGCCTGCAGCTGCGCAGCCTTCTGGGCGTGTTTGCCTTTGTTGCTATCGCCTGGGCACTGGGCCCGCGCAAGATGCCCCCCTGGGTGCTGATCCTCGGCGCGGTGCTGGTCCAGTTCGCGATTGCGTTTGCGCTCTACAGCTTTGCCCCGACGCGCGCCTTCCTCGCCTCGCTGACCGGCGTGGTGGAGGTGCTGCAGGCCGCCACGACCATGGGGACGAGCTTCGTCTTCGGCTATGTCGGCGGCGGCGAGGCCCCCTTCCTCATCAATCCGGACGCCAACGCCTCCACCTTCATCTTCGCGTTTCAGGCCCTGCCGATGGTGATCGTGCTGTCAGCGATCTCGGCTTTGCTCTGGCGCTGGCGGGTGCTGGAATTTGCCGTGCGCGGCTTTGCGCTGATGTTCCGGCGTATCCTCAACCTCTCCGGCGCGGCGAGCCTGGGCGCGGCGGCGAACATCTTCCTTGGCATGACCGAGAGCCCGGTTCTGATCCGTCCGCGCCTGCCCACGATGAGCCGGTCTGACCTGTTCCTGATCATGACGGTGGGCTTCTCCACGGTCGCGGGCTCGGTGATGGCGATCTATGTCAGCCAGCTCACCGGCATCGTCGCCGATGCGGCCGGCCATATCCTTACCGCCTCGCTGATCTCGGTGCCGGCGGCCGTGCTGCTTGCACGCCTGATGCACCCGCAGGACGAGACTGAAGAACAGGCCAGCAAGGAGAAAATCCCGGTCAATCTCTACCACTCCTCCATGGACGCGCTGACGACCGGTGTCTCAGACGGCGTGCGCCTGTTTGTGAACATCATCGCCATGCTGCTGGTCTTCACGGCCATCGTGGCGCTGATCAATTTCTCGCTGGCCGCTGCGGGCGAGATCAATGGCGCGCCGATGTCGCTGGAGCGAGTGCTCGGCTGGTTCTTCGCGCCGCTGGTATGGCTGGCCGGTATTCCGTGGGCAGAGGCCCAGACGGCAGGCTCGATCATGGGGCTCAAGACCGCGCTGAACGAGATTTTCGCCTATGATGCGCTGTCCAACACTGGCGATGAGCTGTCGGCGCGCTCGCGCCTGATCATGACCTATGCGGTGTGCGGCTTTGCCAATTTCTCGTCCGTGGGCATCCTCATCGGCGGGCTGATCGCGGTCGCCCCCTCGCGCCGGGCGGACATTCTCGCGCTGGCGCCGCGTGCGCTGATCTCCGGCACGCTGGCAACCCTGATGACCGGCGCCGTGATCGGCGCCCTGCCGGGCGGCCTGTTCGGGCTCTGATTTATCTGCCCCTTGGGCCTGCGTCGCGATGCCCATGGTACAGATGAAAGCCAGCCGCTAATATGATGCTTTTATGCAACCTGCCGGGGAACGGGTATGGACACACGCGGGACTGCTCCCGACAGGGATGAAGAGCGCCAGTCAGCGGCATTATCTGCCATCGGGCGGCGCCAGTTTCTCGGGCTGGGGGCTGCCGGTCTTGCCGGTGCGGGACTGGTATCAGCCTGCTCTCCAAAGCCTGACCGGATACGGACCAGCGCCCATATCGTGATCGCCGGGGCTGGCGCTGCCGGATTGACGGCGGCCTCGCGCCTCGCCCGCCGGCTGGATGGCGCGCGTATCACCATTATCGATCCGCGCGTGCGCCATCTCTATCAGCCGGGCTTCACCCTGATTGCAGCCGGGCTGCAGCCGGCCCGCTATTCGGTCAGCCGCACCGCCGATTATCTGCCGCGCGATGTGAACTGGATCGAGGCGGGCGTGGCCGAGTTCGATCCCGACGCCAATACCGTGGTGACCAGCACGGGCGAGCGTGTGCGCTATGATTACCTTGTCGCGGCGGTAGGCATTGATCTCGACTACGATGCCATAGACGGCATGGATGTGAGCCTGATCGGGCAAAACGGTCTGGGCAGTGTCTATCACAGCCCGGAGGCCGCTGAAGCCACCTGGCGCGCCCTTGACCGGTTCGTCGAGACCGGCGGGGACGCGCTCTTCCTGCGCCCTGCCACGGAAATGAAATGCGCGGGCGCGCCGCTGAAATACACCTTCATCGTGGACGACATATTGCGCCGCCGCGGCACGCGCGGCCGGTCGGAGCTGACCTATGCGGCGCACAATAACGTGCTGTTCAGCGTGCCGATCGTCTCTGAGAAGGTGCGCATGCTCTATCAGGACCGGGGCGTGAACACGATCTACAGCCACGTCCTCAAATCGATTGATCCCGGTGCGCGCCGGGCCGTGTTTGACACGCCGGGCGGCGAGGTGGAGCGCGCGTACGATTTCATCAATGTGATCCCGCCCATGCGCGCGGCAGCTGCGCTGCGCAACAGCCCGCTGGCCTGGACGACCGGCCCCTTTGCCTTTGATGGCTGGGCCGAAGTGGACCGGCACACCTTGCGCCATGTCCGCTTCCCCAACGTTTTCGTTGTCGGCGATGCGGCTGGCGTGCCCAAGGGCAAGACGGCAGCGAGCGTGAAATGGCAGGTGCCGGTAGCGGTCGATCATCTGGCCGCCGATCTCGCGGGAACCTCCAGTGACAGCCATTTTGACGGCTATACATCCTGCCCGCTGATCACCCGGCTGGGCCGGGCGATGCTGGTGGAGTTCGATTATCAGGACAATCTCGTCCCCTCCTTCCCCGGCGTGATAGCGCCACTGGAAGAGCTCTGGATTTCCTGGGTGATGAAGACGATCGCGCTGAAGCCGACCTATGTGTCGATGCTGCGCAGCGAAGCGTGAGGAGGCAGGGCGGTGCAGGAACTTGATCCCGGCGTGATGCTGGCCGTGCTGCTGGAAATGATGGGCGTCTGGTTCTGGATTCTCGGCGCGCTGGCGCTTGCGGGTCTGACGGGTTTTAGCTGGATCATCGTGCGCGAACGCGGCATGTCCAGCGGGCGCCTGGTGCGGTCCCAGGCGTTTGCCCTGCTCGCCGGGGCCGCAGCTTTGGTGCTGATGGCCCATGTCACCAAATCGGGTTTTACCGACGCAGGCGGGCCTATCGACTGGCTGCTGATCGTTGCCATCTTTGCCGGCGGCTGGATTGGCGGGACCATTCTGATCTACGCGCTTGCCGGCTGGTGGCGTTTCATGCCGGGCCGGGAGAGGCTCACCGCCCTAATCGCCCGCCTTCGGCCAGAGCTTCGAGCGTAGCCAGCCAAGGGTGGAATTGCCTTTGAGCGCGTCACGATAGGCGTTCTCCATGAAGGCATTCAGCCCCTTGGGATCGCCCAGCAAATCCATGCGGGTCTTGTAGGGACCGTCAGGATCAAGCTGTTTCACCGGCTTTGCCGGATTGCCGGCCACCACGGTGTTGGCTGGCACGTCGCGGGTGACGACGCTGCGCGCGCCGATGACAGCGTTATCTCCGATGGTGATGCCTTTACCGACGAACGCGCCATCGCCGATCCACACATTGCGCCCGATGGTGACGGGCTTGCTTTCGGGGCGCGGATCAATGCGGTCATAGAGGCCGTGCCAGTCTGAATCGGTGATGGTGACGGATTTCGCGATCAGCGCGCCATCGCCAATCGTGATCGAGCCGCCCGCCAGCAGGCGCACACCGCCCGCAAAGAAGCAGCAATCACCAATCGTGATGGAGCCGGGCACATCGCCGGGCGACCACACCGTGAAACTCACCGGCTGGTCGCGGCGCGTCACCACGTGCAGGGCGCGGCCCACGCGTATGTTCGGCCCGAACACCTCCATATTCCAGGGCCGCACGATCTTGGGGTCCGGCCCCAGTTCTTCAAAATGGGCCTTGAGGAAGTGGGACACCCACGCGTTCTCATACGCTTCCCACGCGCTGTGCATCCAGTAGGGGCGGTGGTCACGGCGCATGATCGGCGCTATCTCCATTCCATGAGCAAGGACACCATAGAGACCGCGATTCTCACCCTCGTCGAGCAGCGGGGCGCGGGCAAATCCATCTGCCCGTCAGAGGCCGCGCGCGCCGTCTGGCCGGAGGAGTGGCAGAAGCGCATGCGCGAGGTGCGCGCGGTCGCCATGGGGTTGGCCCGCAAGGGGCAGATTTCCATCCTGAGGAAGGGAAAGCCTGTCGACCCGGAAGATTTCAAGGGCGTCTACCGGCTGTCTTTGCCTGCTGCTGACGAGGCCTGATGGCGGAGCAGTTTGACACGCTGGCGGCAGACATACGCGCCTGCCGGGTCTGCCAGCCGCATCTTGCCCATCCCTGCCGCCCCGTCCTGCAGGGCAGTGCAGCCGCCCGCATCCGCATTATCGGGCAGGCGCCGGGCACACGGGTGCAGGCATCCGGGCGTCCTTTCACCGATCCGTCAGGGAACCGCTTGCGGGACTGGATGGGGGTGAGCGAAGCGGAGTTCTATGATGAGCGCCTGTTTGCGATCACGCCGATGGGTTTCTGCTTTCCGGGGCTGGATGCGAAGGGTGGTGATCTGCCGCCCCGGCGCGAGTGCGCGCCGCTCTGGCAGGACCGGCTCACCCAAAGCCTTGAAGGCGTTGAGCTGACGGTTCTCGTCGGCGCTTACGCTCAGCGCCATCATCTGAAGCTGCCCGCCCGAGAGAGCCTCACCCAAACCGTGCTGCGCTGGCGAGATTTCCTTCCGGGATTTGTTGCGCTGCCGCACCCGAGCTGGCGGAACACGGCATGGTTAAGGCGGAACCCCCGGTTTGAAAACGAGGTTTTGCCCTTCCTGCGATCTCGCATCCGCGAAATCCTCACCACGACACTTTGACCGGACAAAGTGCCATATATTTCCGTAACTTGCGCTTGCGCGGCGAGGGGAGTAAAGGGCGGCTCATGAAAAGGGGCAGATCCGGGACCACAGGGGCACTGAACGGGCATGAAGAACCAGCCCCTGCCGTTGATCTGCTGCCAGCGGGCCGGATGACCGGCCCCGCTTCAGCCAAAGGAACTCCCCCATGAGCGTGCCTGCCAGCGTGTTTGAACATCCTTCCTTCGACAATCACGAGAAGGTGCTGTTCGCCACCGATCCGGCGACCGGCCTTCAGACCATCATCGCGGTACACTCCACCGTGCGCGGCCCGGCTGTGGGCGGCTGCCGTATGTGGGCCTATGAGAGCCCGGCTGACGCCGTGACGGACGTGCTGCGCCTGTCACAGGGCATGAGCTACAAAAACATCATGGCCGACCTGCCGATTGGCGGCGGCAAGAGCGTGATCATCAAGCCGAAGGGCGAGTTTGACCGCGACGCCCTGTTCCAGGCTTTTGGCCGCGCCGTGGATTCGCTCGGCGGGCATTATATCTCCGCTGAAGATGTGGGCGTCGGCCCGGAAGACATGGTCAGCGCCCGGCGCACCACGCGCCATGTGGTCGGCCTGCCGCAGGGCACGGGCGATCCTTCGCCGGTCACCGCTAAGGGCGTCTATCTCGGCATCGAGGTTGTCGCCGAGAAGGTGCTGGGCAAGGCCTCGCTGGAAGGCGTGCGCATCGCGGTGCAGGGTGCGACCGGCCATGTGGGCGCGTCCCTGTGCCGTCAGTTGGCAAAGGCGGGTGCGGTGCTCACCCTGACCGATATCAATGTCGAAGCGCTGGAAACGCTCGCGGCCGAGCTGGACGCGAAGACGGTCGGCAAGGACGATATCTATGATGTCGAGGCCGATATCTTCACGCCGTGCGCGCTCGGCGCGATCATCAACGAGAACACGATCAGCCGGCTGAAAGTGCGCGCCGTCGCCGGTGCCGCCAACAACCAGCTTTCCACGCGCGAAATGGGCGCCGAGCTGATGAAGCGCAAAATCGCCTACGCGCCGGACTATGTGATCAATGCCGGTGGCATCATCAACATTATGGGCGAGCTGGACAGCCGCTTCGACCGGAAGTGGGTGGAAGGCAAGCTGCAGGGCCTGAAGGCGACGCTGGGCGAGATTCTCGATGCGGCGGAGACGCAAGGCCGTCCGGCCAATCTGATTGCCGACGAGATCGCCCGCCAGCGCATCGAGGATGCCCGCGCAGGAACGCGTCAGGCAGCCGAATAGGCAGGCCCTACAAGCCGTCCTGATGCATGCGGCCGGGCAGGCGCAGGTCCGGACAGAAGCCGAGCCGGACCGGGCCGTTTTCAGCGTCCGCCAGAGCCACGCGCTGGCTCGGCCCGTCACCGCTCCAGCCGAAGTGCAGAAGGTCGATATCGCCGTCCGGACGCACAGCCAGCTCGATGCGGCCCTGTCCTGCCGTGCCGCACGCGGTGCGTGAGCACTGCCAGAGCCAGAGTATGGCTGAGTGGATGCCCGGCCCGGCATCATCGCCCCGCGAGAGCCGCCAGCCAAAGCGGGGGATATAGGTGTCCGGGCCGGCGGCTGCTGGCTCGTCCGGCATGCGCACGCGTATTTCCGCGTCTTCGGGCCGGGCCATGCCCAGACGCCCGGTAGACGTATTTTCCGGTGTCAGCGTGCCGGCAAAGGACAGGGCGAGGGCCGGGCCATCGGCCGCGCAGTTCGGCGCACCGTCCCCGTCATAGGCCACATAGCTGCCGTGAAAGTTGAGCCCGGCAAAGCTCGCGGGGTCGAAACCCTCATCGCCGCTTGCGCCGCCAGCGGTCAGGACGGCCATGGCAGGCACCGCCAGAAGCGTGCTTATGATCAGGCTCATATCTCCCTCCCGCGCGTTTCACCCGCCGCAGCTTATGAAGGAAGGCGTGCCCCGCCAACTGACTTCGAGGGACAGGCTCTGCTTCCCTTCCCTGTTGCATTGCAGCGAAAAAGAGGGTGGGCTGCGCGCCGCACAGCGGGCAGGCACGGCCTGTCCGCCGGAATATGAGAAAAGACAGGGGAAGACATTCATGAGCGATATCCGGTTTGACGGCCGCGTGGCGATCATCACGGGCGCAGGGGCAGGCCTTGGCCGGTCTCATGCGCTGGCGCTGGCCGCGCGCGGGGCGAAAGTCGTGGTCAATGATCTGGGCGGCGCGGTCGATGGCACGGGCGGCTCGATCAGTGCCGCGCAGGCCGTCGTCAACGAGATCGAGGCAGCGGGCGGTGACGCCATCGCGCACGGCGCGAATGTCACCAAGGCTGATGAAGTCGCCGACATGGTGGAGAGCACCATGAAAAAATGGGGCCGGGTCGACATTCTCGTGAACAATGCCGGAATCCTGCGCGACAAGAGCTTCGCCAAGATGAGCCTTGAGGATTTCCGGGCCGTTCTGGACGTCCACGTCATGGGCGCGGCGACCTGCACCAAGGCGGTGTGGGACATCATGCGCGAGGCCAATTATGGCCGCGTGGTGATGACCAGCTCATCGTCCGGCATTTACGGCAATTTCGGCCAGTCCAATTATGGCGCGGCGAAAATGGGCCTCGTAGGCTTCATGAATGTGCTGCATCTGGAAGGCGCAAAGAACAATATCCGCGTCAACGCGCTCTCCCCGACAGCGCGCACCCGCATGACCGAGGGTCTGATCCCGGAAGAGGCGCTGAAGCTGATGACGGTGGAGAGCGTGACGGCGGGTCTTGTCTATCTCGTCAGCGAGGACGCGCCGAGCCGCACCGTGCTGTGCGCCGGGGCGGGCGGCTATGCTGCCACGCGCATCTACGAGACAGACGGCATCTTCCTGCCGCCGGCTGAACAGACGCCGGAAAATGTCGCGAAGCATTTTGCGCAAATTCTCGACCCGAAAGGTCAGGAGCCCTATGAACAGGGCGGACAGCAGACCATGAAATTCATTGCCAAGGCGGCTGCGGCTGCTGGCGTAAAGCTCGGCTAGACCGACGCGATCCGGAGGAGACACATCATGCGTGAAGCCGTCATCGTATCCACTGCCCGCACACCCATTGGCCGCGCCTATCGCGGTGCGTTCAACAACACCCAGGCCCAGGAGCTCGGCGGGCACGTCATTGCCGAAGCGGTGAAGCGCTCCGGCGTTGATCCGAAGGAAATCGACGATGTGGTGATGGGCGCTGCCATGCAGCAGGGCTCCACCTTCCAGAACACGGCGCGCCAGTGCCTCATCCGCGGCGGGCTGCCCACCAGCGTGTCGGGCCAGACGGTGGACCGCCAGTGCGCCTCCGGCCTGATGGCGATCTCGATGGCGGCCAAGCAGATCATCTCTGATGGCATGACGGTCACGGTTGGCGGCGGTCTTGAGTCGATCTCGCTGGTCCAGAACGAGCACATGAACATCCACCGGGCCTTCGATCCGTGGATCAATGAGCACCGCCCCGATCTCTACATGTCCATGCTGGAAACCGCCGAGATCGTCGCCGAGCGCTACAAGGTCTCGCGCGACGTGCAGGACGAGTATGCGCTGCAGTCACAGCAACGCACGGCTGCCGCACAGGCTGCGGGCAAGTTTGATGACGAGATCGTGCCGCTCGCCTCCAAGATGGGCGTGATGGACAAGGCCACCGGCCAGATTTCCATCGTCGATACCAAGCTGGAGAAAGACGAGGGCAATCGCGCCGACACCACGCTGGAAGGCCTGCAGAGCCTGCGCACCGTTCACGCGAACGGTCAGAAGGTGAAGGAAGGCAAGTTCATCACCGCCGGCAACGCCTCCCAGCTGTCCGATGGCGCATCGGCCAGCGTGCTGATGGAAGCGAAAGAAGCCGAGCGCCGGGGTCTGACCCCGCTGGGTGCCTATCGCGGTATCGCGGTGGCGGGTCTTGATCCCGACGAGATGGGCATTGGCCCGGTCTATGCCGTGCCGAAGCTGCTCAAGGCCAACGGCCTGAAAATGGACGATATCGGCCTGTGGGAGCTGAATGAGGCTTTCGCCGTGCAGGTGCTCTATTGCCGCGACAAGCTGGGCATCCCCAATGACCGGCTGAACGTCAATGGCGGGGCCATCTCCATCGGCCACCCCTATGGCATGAGCGGTGCGCGCATGGTCGGCCACGCCCTGATCGAGGGCAAGCGCCGGGGCGTCAAATACGTCGTCATCACCATGTGCGTGGGTGGCGGCATGGGCGCGGCGGGCCTGTTCGAGGTATACTAGGCCAATTGGTGGCGAGGGGGCGCATATGCGTACAGCTTGGCTGATAGCGGGATTGGCAGGTCTTATGGCCAGTCTTGCTGCCTGCGCCCCCACCACGTCCGGCGGGCTGGCGAGCGGCTTTTCCGCCGCGCCTGCGCCTGCAGACTTCATCCCGCGTGAACCGTCCCGGCCTGAACTCTCCGGCTATATCGCCGAGGGGGATGGCTTCTGGCTGGAGCTGACATTTCATGAAGGCCCTGGCGGCGGGGTGGAAATCGATACCATCATTCATATGACGGGTGCCGCTGGGTTCCTTAGTCCCGCTTTTGACATGGCCGAGCCGTGGCTTGCTGGCGGGGTGCGCCGCTTTGAAGGCGGGATGGACCGCCACGGCGAGGTGGCTCTGGTGTTCACGGCGGGGCCCTGTGCCATTGGCGACATGCGTTATGGTCATTTTGCGGCTCTGATGATTGGTGGGCGGTCCTATGAAGGCTGCGCCCGCGAGACCGGCCCCCATCCTCTGTGGACGCACCAGATCGGCGATTTCCTGCCCGCCATCGAGGCGTGCCGCGCGGACAGCGCGGTCTCTGCGCTCGCCCATGTGCGCGGGGCAGGTAACCGGCGCGTCGTGCATGCCGCTCACGAAGGCGGAGCGGTGGTGGTACGTTTTGAATATCCCGGCGCGGGCCGGTTTGACTGCAGCTATGGCGGCACGCGGGCCAGCTGGCGCGCCGTATCCGACACCGAACCCTCCCGTCCCGGTGAGGGCGATCCGGTCTTCATCCCCGGCGCGCTCCCCGAGGCCGGTGATGGCTGCTATCTCTATGAGCGGGTGGTGGACGGCGGGGGACGCCTGATCGGCGCGCTCGCCCATGATGCATGCCTGGCCGGCGGGGTGAGCTAGAAAGCCTCGCGCCCGCGCCGACTCATTGCAATCTGCGCCGATGATCCATGCCCTGCTTGTCACTGCTGTCCTGCTGAACGCGCAACCTCCCGTCCAGGCGCTCGCCGATGCGCGTCTGGTCAATGTACGTGACGGGGCGGCTGATCTCTGGCTGGCGCTGGAAGCCCAGCCGGGTCAGCTCGAGGCCCAGTCCGGTGAGGGCTTGGTGGAGCTGGCTATCGATGGCGGGGCATGCGGCGCGAGAGAGATCATCGCCCCGGCAGGCCGCCCGGTCGCGCGCATCAGCCTCGCCCCCCTTGGGGATGATGGCTGCACGCTGCGCGTTGAAGGCCGCTGGGAGACCGCCAGCGTCCATCTGGCTGAGGGCGGCGTGCTGATCGCGCTGGAAGGCGTGGCCGTGTCATCGGCTGCGCCCATGCCGGTTGCCATGGCGCAGGGGGCAGCCCGCCCGGATGTCCCGGTGCGGCCTACAGCAGCGGGCGAGCGACCGGACACCGCACAGCAAGGGGCGGCTCAGGCCCCCGCACGCGGCGCGCCGACAGCGCTGTCGCCATCGCCTGCCGGGGTGTGCGCAGACACCGCCAGACAGCTGGACGACATGCCCTGGGATCTCGCGGCGATGGCCGCCCACGGGGATTGTCTCGCGGCGGCGGGTGAGACCGCCGGTGCCGAGACCCTCTATGCCCGTGTGCTGGCGTTCGAGCCCGGGCATTTCGCGGCCGCGCTGGGTCTTGCGCGCATCCGGGCCGGTACAGGCGATGCGGAGGCGGCCCGTGAGCTGTTTCAGACCGCAGCCGGCGCCGCGCGGACCGATGGCGAGGCGCTGGCTGCGCGCACTGCGGCCGAGGCCCTGAGGCCGGATGCGGACTGATGGTCCGCCTGATTAAGCCGATCGCAACCCCTCTCCCTTAGGAGTCCTCTTGCCGGCGGGGAACCGCCTGGCGGGGTGTAGTCTCAAGCCGCGCTAACAGCGGCGTCAATCTGGGTTGGGTGACACAATGAAAATGATCAAATCTGTTGTTATGGCAGCTGTCATGGCGTCCGGCTTTGCCGCTGCGCCGGCTCTGGCGATGAACGAGCGCGAGACCGTGCGCGTGGTTGCGCCGGAATATCCGCGCGGTGCCGAGCGCCGCAATCTCGAAGGCCAGGTAACGGTCCGCTACAATGTGACGCCGGAAGGCGAGGTCGCTGATGTCGAAGTGGTGGACGCTACTCCGGCCGGTGTGTTCGAGCGCGCTGTCCTGCGTGCGCTGGAGCAGTGGCGCTATGCGCCTGCTGGCGAGACCACCGAAGGCGTCGAGCAGCACTTTAACTTTGCGTTTGCAGGCTAGGCGTTAGCCATTAAGGGCGGCCGCGGGGTGATTCCCGGCCGCCCTTTTTAACGCCCGGCGCGTTAACGTTAACGGGGACTAACCAGATGACACTTGACCTCCACTCCGTCCGGACGCGCCTGATTGCCGCTTTTGCCCTTGTGGCGCTTGCCAGTGTCGCCGCCTCGGCGGCCGGCATGATTGCCCTGCAAAGTGCGCGCAGCGCGCTGACCGGCGTGGTTGAGGAAGCTGCTCCGATGGCAAACGCCGCCAGCGCGCTGGAAGCCGCGAGCGGCGCGATTACCGGGGAGCTGGCCGCCTTCGCCCGGTCCACCGATACCGTGGACATGGCCGCGTCCGAGGCGCGCCTGGGCAGCCTGCTGGAGCGGGCGCGCGGCGCGATTTCTGATCTGGGCGCGGCAGGCCTTGACCGTGCGCGCACCGCGGAGCTGACAGAGCTTCTCGATGAGCTGGCGGCGGGTGTGGAAGCTGCCCAGTCCCCGGCAGCAGAAAACCTCAGTGCCCGCAGCGCCCGCCTTGATGCCGTGGCGCGCGCGATTTCCGACCGCGCCGAAGCCATCACCGCACTGGAAGCAGGGCTGGAGCGCGCTGCGAACGCACAGGAGCTTGAAACCTTCCTGCGCATCATCGCCGATCTGAACCTCGTCCTTACCCAGTTTGCCGAGCTGGATGGCGCGCAGTCTGCGGGTGAGGTGTCCGATGTGGAAGGGCGCTTCGAGCTTGCGATGGACGAGCTGCTGGTCAATCTCGCCATTCTGGGCGATGCCGCCTCCGAGACCGTGACCGGGGCCAGCGAGGCGCTGATCGCGCGCGGGGAGGGGGCGGGCGGCGTGTTCGCGCTGCGCCGTGCCGAGATCGCTGCCGAGATGGCCGCCACGGATGCCGTTGAAGATGCCCGCATTGCCCATGCCCTGCTGTCAGCGGCGGTGGAGACGGTGGTCAGCGACGCCAATGCCATGGCGGCGTCGGCTCGCTCCAACGGCTATACCGCCGTGCTGTCCGGGCAGATCCTGCTGGTGGTCATGGCGATTGGCGCGGTGGTGCTCGCCGGTGTGGTCGGCTGGTTCTATGTGAACGCCAACCTCCTGAAGCGCCTGACGCGCATCTCGCGCACCATGACGGCGCTCGCATCGGGTGATACCGGTCAGGCCGTCCAGGATGACGGCAAGGACGAGATTTCCGACATGGCCCGCGCCGTTGCCGTGCTGCGCGAAAACGAGATCGAGCGCGTGCGCCTTACCAGTGAGAGCGAGGCCGAGCGTGCCGCGCGCGAGGCCCGCGCCAAGGCCATCGAAACGCTGGTGAAAGAGTTTGAGTCTACCTCCACGCGCGCGCTGGAAGCGGTGACCCACGCGGCAGGCGAGATGGAAATGGCGGCCAATGCGCTGTCGGAAAGCTCCAACAGTGCCAGCTCGCGCACGGCCGAGGTGAACGAGGCCGGTGTGCTGGCCGCGCAGAATGTCGACACGGTCGCTGCGGCTGCCGAGGAGATGACCTCGTCCATCGCCGAGATCGCGCAGCAGATCGAACGCTCCTCCTCCATCGCGCGCAATGCGGCTGACGAGGTGTCCGGAGCGAACCGTGACGTGACCACGCTCAGCGAGGCGGCAGGCCGGATTGACGGCGTGGTGCGCCTGATCAACGAGATCGCCGAGAAGACCAATCTGCTCGCCCTTAACGCCACCATCGAGGCGGCGCGCGCGGGCGAGGCGGGCAAGGGCTTCGCGGTGGTTGCCTCGGAAGTGAAATCGCTCGCCGACCAGACCGCGCGGGCCACTGGCTCGATCTCCGAACAGGTCACCGGCATCCAGACCGCCACCGAGAAGGCCGTCGCCGCGATCACGGCGATTGGCGGGGTGATCAGCGAGATGAACGAGATTTCCACTGCCATTGCCGCGGCCATGGAAGAGCAGCGCGCAGCAGCCGAAGAGATCACCCGTTCAGCCCAAGAGGCCGCAGGCGGCACGCGGCGCGTGTCCCAGGCCATTCAGGGCGTGGATGCCGCTGCTTCGGAGACCGGGCAGTGCGCGGCGCAGGTCAACGAGGCCTCCCACGGCCTCAGCCGCGAGGCCGGTACGCTGCGCGGCGCCGTGGCCCGCTTCCTGGAAGGTGTACGCGCGGCCTGATCTGAAGACTGGCCGCGTGCAGCCTCAGACGAAGGCTATTTCGTTGCCGTGAGCCTTGCCTTCCTGCGTGTACTGATCTTGAACCCAGTCGAACATTGACGCCGGACTGAAGCGGGCGTCTTCAAGTGACAGGAAGCTGGCCCGGGCACCGGCGAAGTTTGGCGGGTGCAGCTGTCCGCCATGGCCTTCCAGGGCGCGCAGGTCTGCGCCGTTGAACCTGGCATGCGACAGCTTGCAGCCACGAAAGCTTGCTCCGCGCAGGTCGGCATTGTCGAACTTTGCATCGCGAAGGTCCGCGCCATCGAAATTGGCACCGACAAGGACGGAGCCGGAGAAGTCCACGCCGGCGCAAATCGTATTGCGCAGGCTGCTTCCGGCGAGCATACGCGTTGCTAGGCCATCACCAATTACGCGAAGGTCGGCTCCATCAACGACCAGTCGTGCACCGGCCTCACCGCGGGAACTCGCCCACAGACCGGCGGCTTCTATCGCCGATCTCAAGGCAGGGGCGCGTGCCCAGGACGCCTCGTCTGGATCGAGCAGAGCGCCAGCCAGGCTAATGCCTTCTCGCCGGCATCGTGTAAGGTCGACCCCGGTCAGGATCGCATCATCCATGCGGACGCCGCGCAGGCTCGCGCCATCCAGTTGGGCGCCGGAAAGGTTGGCGCCGCTAAAGTCCGCGCCGTCCAGCTTGGCATTGTTCAGCCTGGCATTCTTTAAAGAGCACTCGCGCATGTCGGCGGTCCTCGTCGCCGGCGGCTCTGGGGATTCCCAGTCATGGCGAAAGCGCAGAAACGGGTTGGCTGAACTGGACAGCACCAGCTCTGCTGCGCGCAGGTCGGCCCCGTCCAGATTGGCCGCGTATAGCCGCACACCCCACAGGGCTGAACCGCGCATGTCGGCATTGACCAGCGTGCATCCGCGCATATCGGAGCGTATCAGTGCCGATGTATAGAAGGTCGCGCGTGTGAGATCGGAGAGTGCGAAACGCGCATCGCTGAGGTCGCAGCCGACGAAATAGGCATCAGTAAGGATGCGGCGCTGCGCCACCAATCCGGAAAGGTCCGTCATCCGGAACTGAATCCGGCTGCCGCCCGGCAACCGGCGCGCAAAGCGCTCATGCTGAGTTATGGCCTCTTCAAACAGGTTCTGATGCTTCCGCGGTTCCATAATAGGCGTAGCCCTATTTCAAACCTGTAAATAAGTTGATAAGCATTTGGCAGAAAAGCGCTATTTACAATGTAGCAGGGTCAGCAGACTGATCCGGCGTTGGCAACGGGTGGGAGGAGTTAGGCCGGGCGGCGAAGGTGTCAGTCACAAGTGAGTGCGCGCGCTTGCCTCTACCCCGGCCTTTGCGTATATCCGCTGCCTCTGCCGTGAACCGCCGGTTCACAGCAACGGGTAGCTCCGTCGTGGCGGGATAGCTCAGCTGGTTAGAGCGCAGGACTCATAATCCTGAGGTCGAGAGTTCAAGTCTCTCTCCCGCTACCACTTTTTCTGCTGTTTGTGGCATTTACCCTACCAGCGTACGATACGTGGGCTTATCAGCGCGCCCAACAGGGCGACGGCCAGAATGCCGAGCTGATACCAGCTGGCGAGAAATGGCAGGGCATCCTCATTGCAAGCCAGCGAGTAGAGCGCGGCAGCCAGCCCACCGGCCACCAGGCCCAGCGCAAATCCGGCAAGGTGCGGGCGTACCGGTGCCATGCGCCGCAGCGCCCAGAACCCGCCTGCGAGGAAAGCCAGCCCGAACGCGCCCACGCTCAGCAGGCATTTCTGCCAGGACTGACCGAACAACACAGGCAGGCGCATCTCGGCGGGCAGGCTGGCAAGGCTGGCAAGGCCCGCCGCGGCGAGAATGGCCATGGCGGCCAGCGCGATCATCAGGCCGGGCCCGGGAGGGGCGCCCGGCCGCGACAGGCGCGCGAGCGCGATGCCGGCTGCGGCGGCGACGATGCCCGGCACTGCCAGCTTCACCCAGAAGACAGGCCCGGCCATTGCCGTGCCCATATCCGGACGCAAACCGTAATAGAAGATGATCGCAGCCAGCGGCAAAAGCGCGGCCACCGTCAGCGGCAGGCCGAATACGGCAATGGCCGGACGTGAAGGGGCTGGTTCCAGCCCGTCAACAAGTTCATCGATAAGACGCGTCATGACCGGTCCGCCTGTTTCAGTCCCACAAGGGATGCGGCCGCTTTCAGGCCGCGATGCACATTCACCTTCACGAGGGACTCGCTGATATTCATGGCGCTGGCGGTTTCGCTGACGCTTTGCCCGTTGAGCTTCGTCCGGCGTATGGCCTCGGCCTGACCGGCAGGCAGGCGGGCAAGCAGTGTCTCCAGATCAAGCCGGGCCATCGCCGCGCGGGTATCGTCGGTTTCATCGGCAATGCCGCCCGCAGCCTCCTCCGGTTCGGTACGCCGCAAACGGTAGCGCCGGTAATGGTCGATCAGCTTGTAGCGCGCGATAGCGTAAAGCCAGGGCATGAAGGGGTGACGCGCATCATAGCTGGCGCGCTTGGTGTGAATGGCGATCAGCGTTTCCTGCACGAGATCGTCTGCACTGGCCGGATCTTCCCGCAGGCGATAGCGGAAATAGGCGGCAAGCTGCGCACGGGAGATGTCGAGCACGCTGCGATAGGCGGTCCTGTCGCCCGACTGTGCGAGCACCATGAGCGCTCTCAGCTTGGCATCGGCCTCGCCTGTCACCGCCCTGTCCCCTCCTGCTGCCGCGACGGCGGCACCGGGCCGGTGCGCGCTGCGTGTTGCGGCTACAGGATGCAGACTAGGCGATGAAACGGCAGCGGCCAGCATAATCGGTCACTTTCCAGATCACATCGTGTTGAGCGCGCAGCTCACAGGCTGGTGGTCAGCCGGGTGAGCCACTCAGGCGCCAGTTCGACCAGCCAGGCTTCCAGCACCTTGTCCATGCCGGTCGCCACCAGGAGACCTATCAGGAGCAGGAAGCCGCCGAGCAGCATCTTGCCCATCGAACCGGCAGCGAGCATCCGCGTACGCCATTTCATCAGCACTTCGCGTGAGGCAAGCCCGATAATGGCGAGCGGCAGGGCCGCGCCGAGGCCGAAGAGCAGCATGACAAGCCCCACCTGACCGAGCGACTGGCCTTGCGCGGCGAGGAGCGAGGCGGCGCCCAGGGTCGGGCCGACGCATGGGCTCCAGACCGCGCCCAGCACCAGCCCCATGGCAAATTGCGGGCCGAGGCCTTCACCATCGCCAACGCTGCCAAGGCGGCTTTCAATCCAGTTGCTGGCCGGGCCGGTTGCCGTCGCAAAGCGTGCGGACAGAACGGGCACCAGCAATACCAGCCCAACCGCCGCCAGCAATACCCCGCCACCCTGCCGGACGATCTCGCCATCAAGCCCGATGGCAAAGCCGATGGTCGCCACGAACAGGCCGACAGCCGTGAACGAGACGGTCAGCCCCGCCGCCAGAGCCAGCGGTCCGTAGCGATGCTTGCTCGCCGCTGCGCCCAGTACGATGGGCAGCAGAGGCAATATGCAGGGCGAGAGAATGGACAGTGTTCCGGCCAGGAAACCGAACACATAGCTTTCAGGACCCATGGGCGAGGCCTCCGGCAGGATGTGGGATGAGTAGTGGCGCTAGTTGGCGTAGGCGGTTGCGATCAGGGCGGCGATATCGCTTTCGCTGGTAATCCCGGCTGCACGCCCGGTTTCCTCTTCGCCCCGGAAGACGATCAGCGTGCTCTGGGTCGTAGCGCGGAACTGCCGGGCCACATCGCGCTGATCGTCGTAATCCACACGGAACACAGCCAGTCCGTCGAAGCGCTGCTCATCCTGCAGGGAGCCAATCACTGCGCCCTGGCGGCGGCAAGTGGGGCACCAGTCGGCCGCGACCTCGACAAGGATCGGCTTGTTCTGCGCCTGAGCTGCGGAAAACGCCTCGGGCGTGAAAGGTTCGTTGGCCAGCGCGGATGTGGCCAGGGCAAAAGCGCCGATGGCGCCGGTGGCGAGGGTCTTGATGAACATGACAGATTTCCCATTCGGTTGATCGGCCGGACAGGCATTCCCCGCCGGCTTGCTCCTGTCAGTTCGTGTCAGACGCGCCTGCGGTTACACGTCTGCTGCAGCCTAGCGCTTTACGTCGCGCCCTTCGCGCCAGGCGGTGATGTCGCTAGGGCTGACCGCGCACAGATCGCCGGGCCGGGAGTGTTTCACCGCCATCACGGTCAGCGCGTCGGCAAGGGCGGTGGCATCGTCACTGCCGCGCGCCAGCGCATCGATAAGCCCGGCCGCAAACGCGTCTCCGCCGCCAATGCGTTCGACAATGCCGTCCAGCGGTTCGGGGCCTGCCGTGACCGTGCCTGACCGGCTTGCAAGGCTGGCGGTGAGGGACTGGTCGAGCGTGCCGCGCGCGGCGCGGAAGGTGGTGGCGATACGCTCCAGCGCGGGGAAGGCGGCAAAGGCGGCTGTCGCGCCGGCCTCAAGGTCCTTGGCGCCATCGCTCTGGCGAGCGAACGCACAGACACGGGCGAGATCTCCGGCACTGGCAAAGAGCAGCGTGGTTTCGGCGACGAGTTCTTTCAGGATGGCATTGGCCTCGCTCACCCGGTCGCCCCACAGCATCTCGCGGTAATTGAAATCGAAGGAGACGGGGATGGATTTCGCCCGTGCGGCGCGCGCCGCCGCCAGCGTGGCTTTCGCGGGTTCAGCCCCGAGCGCAGGGGTGATGCCCGAGAGGTGCAGCCAGTTCGCCCCGTCCAGCATCGCCTCCCAGCCCCATGCCTTTGCAGGTGTCAGGGCGAAGGCGGAGCCCGTCCGGTCATAAAGGATTTCGGCCGGACGGCGCATTGCTCCGCTGGTGTGGAAATAGAGCCCCAGCCGCCCCTCGCGCATGAGGATGTGGCGGGTGTCCAGCCCCGCACGGCGCAGCTCACCGGCCGCGCCTGCGCCCAGCGCATTGTCCGGGAACGCCGTGATGATGCGCGCGGAATGACCGAGCGCGCACAGCCCGGCGGCCACATTGGCCTCTGCCCCGCCAATATGGGTGTGCAGCTGCGCGGCTTTCAGCAGGGGTTCGCGCCCCGGCGCGGACAGGCGCAGCATCACCTCGCCGAAGGCGGCCGTGTGAAGGGTGTGAGGCATGGTTGAGGCTTTCTCCGGCAAGATCAGGCAGGCAAGGGCGGGCGCGCCCCTGCTTCAAGGCGCTGGACGAGACCATAGCCCTCGATCACTGCCGCGCGGAAGCGCGCATTTGAGGCGAGGGCGGGCGGGAAGATGGCGTCCAGCGAGAGGAAGAGCGGCACGTCATGGTCCGGCGTGTCATGGCAGCGCGCGCCGGTGGTGGCGAGCTCGGTGGCCATCGGGTCGGTGAGCGGCTGGCCGCTTGCTGCCATCCGGCGCACGAACCGCATCCAGCCCGCCACAGAAGCGCCAAGGAGCGCGACGCCGCGCTCCGCTGAGAGGTTGTCCTCCACCGTGCCCAGAAGCCTCACAGGGAGCTTCTGGGAGCTGTCCCAGGCAATCTGCGAGAGGAGGTGGCGGATGGCAGGATTGGCAAAGCGTGCGCGGATGGTGGCGGCATAGGCATTGAGATCGAGCCCGTCCGGCGCGGCGATGGAAGGGGCAATCTCGTCCTCGGCCAGCCGTGTGACGAAGCCCGCCAGCCAGGGATCGGCCATGGCTTCGCTGACGCTGTCATGGCCGATAGCGAGGCCCAGCCAGGCGAGCGGGGAGTGGCAGCCATTCAGGAGGCGCAGCTTGGCGAAGGCATGGCCCGCCACATCGCCCGTCATCAGCGCGCCTGCGGCTTCAAGATCGGGGAAGGGGGCGATATCGCTCTTCTCGATCACCCATGAGGTGAAGACCTCGCGCTGTACAGGGACCGCGTCTACAAGCCCCAGTGCCTGCGCGACGCGAGCCTTGAGGGCGTCGTCCGTCGCAGGCGTGATGGCGTCGACCATGGTGCGCGGGAAACGCACCGCACCTTCGATCCAGCCTGCCAGCGATGTGTCCCGCTCTGCGGCGAGCGCCCTGACCGCGCCCGCGAGCTTCACGCCATTGTCTGACAGGTTATCGCAGGAGAGCACGTGGAAGGGGGCTAGGCCCTGCGCTCGGCGGCGGGCCAGCGCCGCCACGATCAGGCCGATCGCGCTGCGCGGCGTCTGCGGGTGGGCAAGGTCATGGGCGATATCGGGGTGGGCGGCGTCGAGCGCGCCATCGGGCGCGAGGCAATAGCCCTTCTCGGTGATGGTCAGCGTAACGAGCCTCACCGATGGGAGGGTGAGGGTGGCGAGCAGAGGTTCGGGCCCGCGTGCCCCGGACTGGGCCGACAGGATGGAGCCGATCGCCCGCGTCTCTTCGCCCTCGCCGAGCGTCTGCAGCGTGTAGAGCCCGTCCTGCGCATTGAGTACGTCTGTAATGTCGCGGCTGCGCAGCGCCATGGCGGCAATGCCCCAGCGCGGATCGGTATGCAGCACGCGGTCGATATAGGCGGCCTGATGGGCGCGCTGAAACGCGCCGGGGCCGATATGGACAATGCCGGTCTCGACGCGCGACCGGTCATAGGACGGACGCTTCACGCTGGTGGGCAGGTGGGCCAGAGCGGTGGTGTTGAGGCGCGCGCTCACAGCGTCACCCCGCTCTTCCAGATGGCGATTTCGCGCTCGCCATTGATCTCGTTGCGGGCTGGTTTGCCGTTCGCGGTCTCAAGGATGAGGGCGAAGAGCCGGTCTGCGGCCGTCTGCGGGCTTTCGCCTGCCAGCACGGTTCCGGCATCAAAATCGATCCAGTGGCTCTTGCGCGCGGCGAGGTCTGAGTTCGATGCGATCTTCAGCGTCGGCACCGGAAAGCCCAAGGGCGTGCCCCGTCCCGTGGTGAAGAGGATGAGCTGCGCTCCCGCCGCCGCCAGCGCGGTGGAGGAGACCGCATCGTTTCCGGGCGCTTCGAGCAGGGCCAGGCCGGGCGCCATCGCCTGCTGGCCGTAATCAAGGACGCTGGTCAGCTGGGCGGTGCCCGCCTTCTGCACCGCGCCGAGGGATTTTTCCTCCAGAGTGGTGATGCCGCCTGCGATATTGCCGGGTGAAGGGTTTTCGTGGACCGGCTCGCCATGGCGGGCGAAATAGCGCTTGAAACGGGCGACCAGAGCGGCTCCGGCGTCAAACACATCCCTGCTAACGGCGCGGTCCAGCAGCAGGTGTTCGGCCCCGAAAATCTCCGGTATCTCGGTGAGGATGGCCGTGCCGCCTGCGCCCGCCACACGCTCGGACATGCGGCCCGTGAGAGGGTTGGCAGAGAGGCCGGATAACCCGTCCGAGCCGCCGCATTTCACCCCGATGACGAGATCGCTCAAAGGGCAGGGCGTGCGTTCGTCTAAGGCTGCGAGATCTGCCAGCTCATCAACCAGGCGCAGGCCTTCTTCCAACTCATCGCCAGCGGCCTGCGCGGCAAAGGCGCGGATCCGGGTGGTGTCGAGATGGGGCGCGGCGCCCAGCAGTTTTGCGATCTGGTTGGATTCGCAGCCCAGCCCCACGATCAGTACGCCTCCGGCATTGGGATGGCCCGCAAGCGCCGCGAGGATGGCGCGGGTGTGGGCCAGATCATCGCCGAGCTGTGAGCAGCCGAACGGATGGGTGATGGCATGGACGCCATCGACCTTGCCTGCGAGCGTTTTCGACGCCGTATCGGCGATGCGCTGCGCGGTGCGGGTGACGCAGCCTACCGTCGCAATCACCCAGATCTCGTTGCGTATACCCACCCGGCCATTGGCGCGGCGATAGCCCATGAACTGGCCGTCCAGCGGCCGGGAACCCGGCGCGATGGCTGCAGCGTTCGGCGCGTAGGTCAGCGCGGTGTCCGGCGTCAGGCGTGTCGTCACATTGTGCACGTGGACGTGGCTGCCCGCCTCGATATCGGCGCTTGCCGCCCCGATGGGCCAGCCATACCGGACGATGGGCTCGCCCATGCGAATGGCCCTCAGCGCCAGCTTGTGCCCCTTGGGAATATCCTCGCGCACCGTGACGGCCCGACCGTCAACGGTGATCTCCTGCCCGGCCGCAAGGGCGCGCAAGGTGACGGCCACCGAATCATCGCGGTGCAGTTTCAGCGCGCCGGGCGCGTCCGGGGTTCCCGCATCCATGCTGGCCATGGCCCTTCTCACATTCTGTCCGCTAGTATGGAAACCGGTGTCATATATGGTCAAGCATGGTCCGGCGCCACGTCTGCCCGGTGCGGGGATCGCTCAAGGTTACAGATTTTCGCTGGCGCTGCGATACACCGTGCTATGTCCTTGGAGACAATCATCCGCACCGCCTGCACTGGATAGCCTTTCATGACGGACAAACGCTCCCGCCGCACTGCCCGTAACGAGGCTGCCAGTGGCGGCCCGGCTACGCGCAAGCGCGCCACGATCAATGATATCGCGCGGCTGGCGGGTGTATCGAAAAAGACGGTCAGCCGGGTGCTCAACCGCTCGCCGTTTGTGAAGACAGAGACGCGCGAGAAGATCGAAGCGCTGATGAAGGAGCTGGGCTACCGCCCGGACCCGCAGGCGCGCGGGCTGGCCTTCCGCCGCTCCTTCCTGATCGGGATGATCTATGACAATCCGAACCCGCAATACGTGGTCCATGTCCAGCAGGGCATTCTCGATGCCGTGCGCGATGGCGGGTTCGAGCTGGTGGTGCATCCGTGCAACCGCGCCGACCCGAACTTCCATGAGCAGGTGAGGGGGTTTGTCGAGCAGCTCAAACTGTTCGGCGTGGTGCTGACCCCGTCCGTCTCCGAAGACGAGACCCTGGTGGAAATCCTGCGCGAGCTGGACTGCCCCTATGTGC
>JBKBNS010000021.1:0-34916 GCA_046295255.1 Glycocaulis sp. | reverse complement strand
CAATGTGGAAGTGACGGTGGACCTGATCACGCCGATCGCGATGGAAGAGAAGCTGCGCTTCGCCATCCGCGAAGGCGGCCGCACCGTCGGCGCAGGCGTCGTCGCCAAAATCATCGAGTAGTCACTCGCTGGCGATATGGCATTCAAGCGGCCCGAAGGGTAACTTCGGGCCGCTTTTGTATTAATTTCGGCGCAGTGTCGGCGGCAGTACCGTCAGAAAGCTCTGGGGGTAATCAGCGATCATGGACGGCAAGCAAAGCTGGACCCAGTACTGGAAATCCGGGCAGCTCCACAGCTGCTTCGTTGCCGGAACCCCGTTCGAAACAAGCCATATCTGGTCGCCTTTTCTGGATCAGCTGCCCGATGGTTCGAGGGTCCTTGATCTTGCGTGCGGTGCGGGCGCGCTGACGCGGCTTGCTGTTGGCGCACAGCGAGGTTTTCTCGTAACGGGCGTCGACTATGCCAGCGCGCTGCCATCGATCCCGGGGGCGGAGGTGCGGCCTGATACCGCCCTGGAGTCCCTTCCTTTTCCCGACGGCGCGTTTGACGCCGTCATATCCCAGTTTGGCCTTGAGTATGCCGATGGGGGTTTCGCCCTGGCGGAGGCGCTGAGGGTGTTGGCCGGGGGCGGGCGGTTTGCGTTTCTCGCTCACGCTGACACCAGCGCCGCAGTCGAGGCCGCGCGGGTGCGTGTTGAAAATGTGTCTGGCATGACGAGCCCCGACGGGCCTGTCGCACTGGCTATCGATTTCGGCCTGCAACGCGAGTCGGGCGCGGCACAGGCGCAGTCACTGGAGGCAATAGCGCGGGCGTTCAAGCGCGAGGCGGAGCGGCCGAGGGACGAGACGCTCCAATGGGCATTGGGCTTCCTGTCTGAACTGATGCAGAAACAGGCCCAGTTTCCGCCCGCCTATCTCTATGAAAATGGCCGGGTGCTGATGGGAGAGCTGAAATCCTATTCCGCCCGGCTTGCCATGATGATCGATGCCGCGCTCAGCGAGGCGGCACTCGATGACCTCTCGGAGGAGGCGATCCGTCTTGGCGCCAGAATCGAAGAGCGCCGGCTGGTTCATGATTCGCAGGATCAGCCCGTGGCCTGGTGGTTTTCTGCAACCAGGGTCTAGGAAGCTCTACGCCAGACTATGGTCAGCCGGGGCCATCCAGGTTTGAGAGCCGGGCGCGCGGCAGCACCGCTGGTGCAGGGCGCCCCTTTCTGGGCTTGCCTTCAGGACTCGGCGGCGGCGCGTTTGTCCCGCGTTACAGTCGTGTTGCGAGTTGATGACCTTTTTGCAACAGGTCGAATTGAACGTGCTCGCGAGCCGCATCAACCGCTTGGCGGTGTGTGAGCTTTCCGCGATGCTGCACGTAAGCGAGGCTAGCCAGTCCCGCTGACTTCGGTTTGTGGTCGGAACCCTGCGGGTTGCCGCAAAACTGACTGCCTTAATCAAAGGGGAAACTATCGTGAGAAACTGGAAGAGAGAAAGCCTACTGCGGACTACGGTTCTTGCAGGCGTCGTGGCGGCCGGTGCCGTTGCAGCGCCGGCAGTTGCGCAGGACGAGGGCGGTGCCCAACCCAGCGACGTCGTGCGTGTTACCGGCACGCGTATCCTCAACCCGAACCTCGTGTCGTCGAGCCCGATAACCTCGGTGGATGCGTCCGAATTCAACCTGTCGGGCACCACCCGCGTTGAAGACCTGCTCAACACGCTGCCGCAAATGGCGCCGAGCTTCGACGCGTTCACTGTGAACCCGACGACCGGTTTTGCCACCGCCGACCTGCGCGGTCTGGGCACGGCGCGCACCCTGGTGCTCGTAAACGGCCAGCGCCTGCAGCCGGGCGGCATCCGTTCGCAAGCCCCTGACCTGAACCAGATCCCGGCGGCCATGCTCGGCCGGGTCGAGATTCTGACCGGCGGTGCTTCGGCGGTGTACGGCTCTGACGCTATGGCGGGCGTGGTGAACTTCATCATCGACCGCAATTTCGAAGGCGTGTCGCTGACCGCTGGTGCGTCAGGCTATCAGCACGCCAACCGCAACTCCTATCTGCAAGGCCTGATGGATGCGCGCGGGTTTGACTACCCGACGGGCAATTCAGGAATTGACGGGCGCTCCTACCATATCGACTTCGCCATCGGCTCCAGCTTTGCCGGCGGTGCGGGTCATGCTTCGGGCTATATCACCTACCGTGAGAACGAAGCCCTGCTGCAAGGTGCGCGCGACTATTCCTCATGCGCCCTGAGCGCGGCCGGCACAGTGTGCGGCGGTTCGTCGACCTCGCCGGTCCCGAGCTTCTTCCTGCTGCACCCCGATTATGCGGGCTTCGCCAATCAGGCTTCCGGCCCCTGGACCACGGGGACGGCGCCGCTTTACAACTACGCGCCGATCAACCACTACCAGCGCCCCGACGAGCGCTGGACGGCCGGTGCCTTCCTGTCCTACGAGGTCAGCCCGCTGCTGCGCCCGTACATGGACTTCATGTTCGCGCACACCAATACCGAAGTGCAGATCGCGGAGTCGGGCACGTTCTTCGTGAACTTCTTCGAGTTTGACTGCGCCAATCCGCTGATCGGCACCATGTGCGCCGATCTCGGTCTGGATCCGGCTGATGATGTCGGCGTCTATATCGGCAAGCGGAACGTTGAGGGTGGCCCGCGTATCTCGGCCATCGAATCGAACTCCTTCCGCCTGGTGATGGGCTCGGAAGGCGATTTCGGCAATGGCTGGCAGTACAATGCCTCCTTCCTGTACGGTGCCAACTCGTCCAACGAAGCCAATATCAACGACTTCATCCCGTCGGTCATCGCGACCAACGTGCTGAACTGCGCCAATCCGGCCCTGCTGAACACGCCGTCCTGCTATGACGTGTTCAATCTCGGGCCGGGCGTGACGCCGGAATCGGCGGCGGCGCTGGGTGGCACCGGCATGCGTCAGGGCAAAACCGAACTCTTCCAGATCGGCGGTTATGTGACCGGCGATACCGGCTTTGCCTTCCCGGGTGCGTCGGAGAACATCTCTGCGGTGTTCGGCTTTGAATGGCGCCGGAGCAATTTCGAAATTCGCTCCGACACCAACATGGCCAATGGCAACTTTGCCGGTCTTGGTGGCCCGCGTCCGCCGATCGATGGCGGCTTCGACGTGACCGAGTTCTACGCCGAAGCGGGCATTCCGCTGTTCGCCAACCTGTCGGCCGAGCTCGGCTATCGCTACTCGAACTACAACACCTCGGGTGGCGTCAGCTCGTACAAGGTCGGTCTCGGCTGGGAGCCGACGGACATCATCCGCGTCCGTGGTGGTTATAACCGCGCCATCCGCGCTCCCAATGTCGGCGAACTGTTCGCCGAGCAGCAGATCTCGCTTTGGGGCGGGGCTGATCCCTGCTCTGGTGTCACGCCTGAATTCACCCTGGCCCAGTGCGCCAACACGGGCGTGACTGCTGCCCAGTATGGCAACATTCAGGCCAGCCCGGCGTCTCAGTACAACCAGTTCTCGGGTGGTAACCCGACCCTGCAGCCTGAGACCGCTGACACGTGGACGGTCGGCTTCGTAGCCACGCCGATGAACAACCTGTCTGTATCGGTGGACTACTACTACATCTCCATCGAAGACCAGATCGGCACCATCGGCGCCAATACGACCCTGCGCTTCTGCGGCCTGACCGGCGATCCGTTCCTGTGCAACAAGGTGAACCGGAACGCGGTAACCGGCGATCTGTGGCTCGGTTCGAACCTGGCTACGTCCGGCTTCGTTGAGAACCTGACCTCCAACTTCGGCAACCTGACCTGGTCGGGCATCGACTTCAATGCGGCCTACGCCACTGAGGTTCTGGGCGGCAATCTTGCCCTGAACTTCAACGGCTCCTATGCCCTGACGCAGGAAATCGAGCCGCTGCCGGGCGTCAACCCGGACGCGACCTATGACTGCGCCGGCAACATCAACACCTCCTGCCAGACCCCGACCTGGCGTCACACCCTGCGTGCGACGTACGACATGGGCACCTGGTGGAGCGCGTCGGTGCGGTGGCGTCACGTCGGGTCGATGGACTATGTGAACACCAACGGCACGCCCGGCACGACCGACCAGCTTCTGGTCGCCAATGGCGGTGAGCTGGGTGCGTTCAACTATATCGACCTGACCGGTTCGTTCGACCTTCGTTCGAACACCTCCCTTACGGTGGGTGTGAACAACCTGTTCGATCGCGAACCGCCGATGGTTGGCTCGACGCTGTCGCTCAATGCGAACGCTCCGGGTGGTTACGACCAGAACGGCCGCTTCCTGTTCGCCCGCATCAATCTGCGTTATTGATCGCGGCGCGTCTTCAGGACGCTAGCCAAAGACTGCGGCGGCGGGCTCTGCCCGCCGCCGTTTTCTTTTGCCGGTTTACAGGTTGAAATGACCGCCCTGTGCTTGCCTTTCAGTCTTCAAGGCGAAGCCACACGTTTGGAAGGTGCCGGTTCATGGAAGACAGGGCAATTTTGCAACGGGCGGCCGATCAGGTCCGCGGTGCGCTGGGAAGCGGTGACCTGGCGAAGATCATTGCCGCCTATCGCAAGGTTCTGGGCGATCACCCCAGCCTGGCTGATTTCTGGTTCGATCTTGGTTATTATCTGCGCAAGAATGACCAGCCGACCGAGGCGCTGGAGGCCTATGACAAGGCACTCGCGCTAGGGGCGGACGGGCCTGAGATTGTTCATCTGAACCGCGCTGTCATCTTCTCTGATGACCTTCTTGATGATGAACGCGCACTCGGTGCGCTTGATGCAGCGCTGGAGTGCAATCCGGCCTGCCTGCCGGCCCTGCTCAATCTCGGGAATCTGCGTGAGGAACGCGGTGAGCTTGATGCCGCGATTGCCTGCTATGAGCGGATGCTGGCGGCCCCGGCCACAGAAGACGGGCGGGCGGGTGATCATGCGGTAGAGGCCCAGGCGAGGCTCGTGCGGCTACAGGCGCTGTCAGGGGGCGGCGACGCGGCACTGGTCCGGCTGCGCGCGGATTTCGAAAGCGGTGACCGTCTGCCCGCCGAGCTGCGGGCGAAGCTCGGTTTTACCCTCGGTCAGGTTCTGGACCGGCTGGGGCGGTATGAAGAGGCTTTCGACGCATTTTTAAAGGCTAACGCGATCGCACGGGCGGGCTGCCCGCCCTATGATCGGGCGCGGACCGAACGCGCAGTTGATGCCCTGATCACGGCTCCTGTGCCGGATCGAAGCCGGTCCGGTTCTGGCGGCGGAGCCGACCTGATATTCATTTGCGGGCTACACCGGTCAGGCTCATCACTTATCGAGCGCGTCCTGTCCATGCATCCAAGGGTGTCGGCGTCGGGCGAACTGGGCTTTATCCAGAGGCTGGCCGGGCGCGAGCTGGCACCGTTTCCAGCAGGGCTTGCCGGCCTGGACCGGCAGCGCTCTGCAGAGCTTGCCGAGCGCTACCGCGCCCGGCTCGCATTGCTGCACCCAGGCGCTGGGAAAGCCGACAGCGTGTATACCGACAAGCGGCCACAGAATTTTCTGCTGATCGGCCTTGTCCTTACCCTGTTTCCGGAAGCGCGGATTATCCACACCGTGCGTGATCCACGCGATATAATGATTTCGATGTTCGGTCAGTATCTGGACCCCCGTGGTGCCGCCTACTCGACCCGATTGGAAGATATCGCGCACTATATGGGGCTGCACCGCAAGCTGGCGGATCACTGGCGGTCGCTTTACCCCCAATCCATCCTCGATTTCGACTATGATGCGTTTGTCCGCAGTCCGCAGGACGGCCTTGAGGCGCTGACGGAGTTCGCGGGGCTCGACGCCGATCCAGGATTGCTGGACTTCCATCGCAAGCCCGGAACTGTCAGGACCGCCAGTTACTGGCAGGTGCGCAGCCCGCTCAACACGGCGTCCTCAGGCAGATGGCGGGCTTATGCGGAGCAGATGGAGCCTGCCTTGCGCCTGCTGCAGGAGGGTGGGCTGATAGCGCAGTCCTCGTAACGTAACGCAAACTTTTTGCAGAACGCTGTTTGCATCTGCCGTCAGGCGATGTAAAAGCACCGGCTCGATATCGGGGCGCGCTATCCGCACGCTCCGGTTAGGGTATGGCGGTCCACGCGATAGGGGTGTAGCTCAGCTGGTAGAGCGGCGGTCTCCAAAACCGCAGGTCGGGGGTTCGAGCCCCTCCGCCCCTGCCAGCGGCGGTTGGCGCATTGCCGGCACGGGCTTTCCGCGCCGGCACACACGAGTTTGAAAGAGGCTATGGCAAGACCAGGCAAAACCCGTCAACCGGCCCGGACCGGCGCCGCAGGGCAGGGCAGTGGCAATTCCACGGCCGGGTCAGCTGCGCCTGCCCGCAAGAAGACTACCAATCCGTTCAAGTTTATCGGCGAGGTCCGTCAGGAAGGCCGCAAGGTCACGTGGACGGGCCGCCGGGAGACGATCATCTCCTCCATCTTCGTGCTGGTGGTATCGACGATCGCGGCGATCTTCTTCTTCGCGGTTGATTCGGTGATCGGCTTCATCGTCCGTTTCCTGCTGGGCCTGGGAGCTTAAATGATCATGCCCGCCAAGTGGTATATCGTACACGCCTACTCGAACTTCGAGAAAAAGGTCGCCGAGGCGATCCGCTCCGAAGCGGCCCAGAAGGGTCTGAGCGAGCAGTTCGAGGAGATCGTGGTGCCCACCGAGGAGGTCACCGAGATCCGCAAGGGCCGCAAGGTCAATGCCGAGCGCAAATACTTCCCGGGCTATGTGCTGGTGAAGATGAACCTCACCGATGAGGCCTATCACCTGGTGAAGAACACCCCCAAGGTGACCGGCTTCCTGGGGTCAGCGAACAAGCCCATGCCGGTGCCGGAGGCGGAAGTCCTGCGCATCATGGGCAAGATGGAAGAGGATGCGGAAAATCCGCGCCCGACCGTGTCTTACGAGATCGGCGAGACGGTGCGCGTGACCGACGGCCACTTCTCCAGCTTCAACGGTGTTGTCGAGGAAGTCGACGAGGGCCGTTCCGTGCTGAAAGTGGCGATCAATATTTTCGGCCGGGCGACCCCGGTCGAGCTCGAATACAGCCAGGTGGAAAAAGCCTCCTGACTGTAGACCAGGTGCGGGAGGGTCCGGGAAAGTCCATTCCGGGTCCGCTCACCGCGCCACCCGTTCCCGAAAGGGTCCGCGCTGCGGGCCTTTAAGGGGTGTGTTCCATCCGGGAGCGTTGTGCTCCCGCAGAGAGTGACAGGGATATGGCCAAGAAGATTTCCGGCTACATCAAGCTGCAGGTTCCCGCCGGCGCAGCCAACCCCTCGCCGCCCATCGGGCCGGCGCTGGGTCAGCGCGGCGTGAACATCATGGAGTTCTGCAAGGCGTTCAACGCCAAGACCCAGGAGATGGAAAAAGGGATGCCCATCCCGACCATCATCACGGTCTATCAGGACAAGTCTTTCACGTTCGAGACCAAGACCCCGCCCGCCAGCTTCCTTCTTAAGAAGGCGGCCAAGGTGCAGAAGGGCAGCGCGACGTCCGGCAAGTCCGGTCCGATCGGCAAGGTTACCAAGGCCCAGTGCCGCGAGATCGCAGAGCTGAAGATGAAAGATCTCAGCGCCAACGATCTCGATCAGGCCTCGAAGATCATCGAAGGTTCGGCCCGGTCCATGGGCCTGGAAGTGGTGGGGTAAGCGGATATGGCCAAAATCGCAAAACGCGTTGCCGCCTCCCGCGAGGGCGTAGACCGCAACAAGCTGCACACGGTTGACGAGGCGGTTGCCCTCGTGAAATCGAAAGCCAGCGCCAAGTTCGACGAGACGGTGGAAATCGCCGTCAATCTCGGTGTTGATCCGCGCCATGCCGACCAGATGGTCCGCGGCGTGTGCCCGCTGCCGCACGGCACGGGCCGCACCGCACGCGTGGCCGTGTTCGCCAAGGGCCCGAAGGCTGAAGAAGCCAAGAAGGCCGGTGCGGACGTGGTCGGCGCGGAAGACCTCGTTGAGCAGGTCCAGGCCGGCAACATCAATTTCGACAAGGTTATCGCGACCCCCGACATGATGCCGCTGGTCGGCCGTCTCGGTAAGGTGCTCGGCCCGCGCGGCATGATGCCGAACCCGAAGGTCGGCACGGTGACCATGGACGTGGCCAAGGCCATCGAGCAGTCCAAGGGCGGCGCGGTGGAGTTCCGTGTCGAGAAGGCCGGGATCGTGCACGCGGGCGTCGGCAAGGCGAGCTTCTCTGAAAAGCAGCTGGCCGAGAATGTCCGCGCCCTGCTGGAATCGCTGACCAAGGCGAAGCCGGCCGGTGCCAAGGGCCAGTATATCCGCAAGATCTCCATCAGCTCGACCATGGGGCCGGGCGTGAAGATCGACGTGTCCGAAGCCAGCGGCGCGGTCAGCGCGGCGGCCTGAGGACTGACATGTTTCCGGCTCCGGGCTCAGGCCCGGGACCGGTCCGGCCGGGGAGGGTTCGCCCGAACCGGCCACCTGTCCGAGACCGCAGGGGCGGCAAGGGCTTTGGCCCGAACCGCTTAATTCAGACGACCCTGCGCAGACGGGAGTACGAAAATACCTGTTGGCGTGTCACCCGCGTTAACGGCGTCATTTCGTTCCCCGGACAGGACATTGGCGGAAAACGCGCGCGCAGCGGGATGGTCCCGCCGCAAGCGGCTTTTCCATCACCGCAAGATGGCCGGATGTCCTGGCCATCCTGTAACGGGAGACCGCAATGGAGCGAGCCCAGAAAGTCGAAGCTGTGGATGCCTACAAGGGCATTTTCAACAGCGCCGGCTCGGTAGTGATTGCTCACTACTCCGGACTCACTGTTGCGGAAATGACGTCTCTGCGTGCCGAACTTCGCAAGTCCGGCGGGCAGTTGAAGGTTGTGAAGAACCGTCTGGCCAAGATTGCCCTGCAGGGCTCTCCGGCTGAAGGCGCTGCCGACATGTTCACCGGACCTGTCGCCATCGCTTACGCCGAAGACCCGGTTGCGGCACCCAAGGCTACTTCCGATTTCGCCAAGAAGAACGAGAAATTCGTTCTGATCGGCGGCTTCATGGAAGCGACGGTCCTTGATGAGAGCAAGGTCAAGGCGCTTGCCACCATGCCGTCCCTGGACGAGCTGCGCGGCAAGCTGATCGGTCTCATCCAGGCGCCTGCCACGAAGGTTGCCGGGGTTGTCCAAGCCCCCGCCGGCCAGCTGGCGCGCCTGCTCCAGGCCTATGCTGACAAACAGGCAGCGTGACGCCGTCTCCGCATCCTAGTGACAACGCAAATCTTGAAACAGGACTGAAACCCATGTCGAAACTTGAAAAAATCGTGGAAGACCTTTCCAGCCTGAGCGTGCTGGAAGCCTCCGAACTGGCCAAGCTTCTCGAAGAGAAGTGGGGCGTGTCGGCCGCGGCTCCGGTTGCGGTGGCCGCTGTTGCCGGCGCTGGTGGCGGTGAAGCCGCTGCCGCGGCTGAAGAGAAGACCGAATTTGACGTGATCCTCGTCACCGCCGGTGACAAGAAGATCAACGTGATCAAAGAGGTCCGCGCCATCACCAATCTCGGCCTGAAAGAAGCCAAGGACCTCGTTGAGGCCGGCGGCAAGGCCGTGAAAGAAGGCGTGTCCAAGGCTGAAGCCGAGGCCATGAAGAAGCAGCTCGAGGAAGCAGGCGCTACCGTCGAGCTGAAGTAAGGGATCAGGGCCGTTCGCGGCTTCTGACACCACCGTCCAGGCGGGCGTGCGGCGTGTTGGCCGCGCGCCCGTTCGGGCTTTCCAAGTTTGCCCTCCACTCCGGACTGCCCCGGGAGTGCCAGGGCCCAGGTGGCAAGCCCCCTCAGAGCTTGTTGCCACTTTCACCGGGGCGGGCGGGACGCAATCGTGCGTCCCTGTAGGACGATGCGGGGCTTTCAGGCCCGGCAAAGGGAGCGGAAATGGGTCTGTCGTTCACCGGCAAGAAGCGCATTCGCAAGTCGTTTGGTCGTATCCCCGAAGCCTTGGAGATGCCCAACCTCATTGAGGTGCAAAAGCATTCCTATGAGCAGTTCCTGATGAAGGATCTGCGCACGGGCGAACGCCCGGACGAGGGGTTGCAGGCGGTCTTCAAGTCCGTCTTCCCGGTCAAGGATTTCTCCGAGCGCGCCGTGCTCGAATTCGTGTCCTACGAGTTCGAAGCGCCCAAATACGATGTGGAAGAGTGCATCCAGCGCGACATGACCTATGCTGCGCCGCTGAAGGTGAAGATGCGCCTCATCGTGTTTGATGTGGACGAGGAAACCGGCGCGCGCTCCGTGAAGGACATCAAGGAGCAGGACGTGTTCATGGGCGATATCCCGCTCATGACCGACAAGGGCACCTTCATCGTCAACGGCACCGAGCGCGTCATCGTCTCCCAGATGCACCGCTCTCCGGGCGTGTTCTTCGATCATGACCGCGGCAAGACCCATGCCTCGGGCAAGTATCTGTTTGCCGCGCGCATCATCCCCTATCGTGGCTCCTGGCTCGATTTCGAGTTCGACGCGAAAGACATCATCCATGTGCGTATCGACCGCCGCCGCAAGCTGCCGGCGACGACGCTGCTCTACGCGCTGGGCCTCGACAAGGAAGAGATCCTATCCATCTTCTATGGTCGTGTGGCCTACAAGAAGGTGAAGAACGGCTGGACCACGCCCTACATCAAGGAAAACTGGCGCGGCGTGAAGCCGATGCGCGACCTGGTTGATGCCAAGTCGGGCGAGGTCATCGCGCCCGCCGGCAAGAAGATTGCCGCGCGCGTCGCCAACAAGCTGGCCGAGGATGGCGTCAAGGCGCTGCTGGTCTCCAGCGACGATCTGGCGGGCCGCTTCATTGCCGGCGATATCGTCAATGCGGAAACCGGCGAGATCTACGCCGAGGCGGGCGACGAGCTGACCGCCGAGCTGATCGAGGAAATCACCGGCGCCGGCTATGACGAGATCGAGGTGCTCGATATCGATGGCATCAATGTGGGCGGCTATATGCGCACCACGCTGGCCGCCGACAAGAACGATACGCGCGAGCAGGCCCTCGTCGACATCTACCGGGTGATGCGCCCCGGCGAACCGCCGACGCCGGAAACGGCCGAAGCGCTGTTTGGCGGGCTGTTCTTCGATTCCGAGCGCTATGACCTGTCGCCCGTCGGCCGGGTGAAGATGAACATGCGCCTCGATCTGGAGTGCCCGGACGATGTGCGCGTGCTGCGGCGCGAGGACATTGTCGAGGTTCTGAAGGTTCTGCACGGCCTGCGCGACGGCAAGGGCGAGATTGACGATATCGACAATCTCGGCAACCGCCGGGTGCGCTCGGTCGGCGAGCTGATGGAGAACCAGTACCGGATCGGCCTGCTTCGCATGGAGCGGGCGATCAAGGAGCGCATGAGCTCGGTCGATATCGAGACCGTGATGCCGCACGACCTCGTCAACGCCAAGCCGGCAGCGGCTGCGGTGCGCGAGTTCTTCGGCTCCTCCCAGCTCTCCCAGTTCATGGACCAGACCAACCCGCTCTCGGAAGTGACGCACAAGCGGCGCATGTCCGCGCTCGGGCCGGGCGGCCTGACGCGTGAACGTGCGGGCTTCGAGGTGCGCGACGTGCACCCGACCCATTATGGCCGTATCTGCCCGATCGAGACGCCGGAAGGTCCGAATATCGGCCTGATCAACTCGCTCTCCACGTTTGCGCGGGTGAACAAGTACGGCTTCATCGAGAGCCCGTACCGCAAGGTGGTGGACGGCAAGCTGACCGACGAGGTGCACTATCTCTCGGCGATGCAGGAAGCCAAGTTCAACATCGCGCAGGCCAATGCGACGGTGAACAAGAATGGCGAGCTGGCCAACGAGTTCGTGAACTGCCGGATCGGCCCGAACCGCGACGCCACGCTCATCCCGCGTGAGGACGTGGACTATATCGACGTGTCGCCCAAGCAGGTGGTGTCGGTGGCGGCGGCGCTCATTCCGTTCCTGGAAAATGACGACGCCAACCGCGCCCTGATGGGTTCGAACATGCAACGTCAGGCCGTGCCGCTGCTGAAGAACGAGGCTCCCCTCGTCGGCACGGGTATGGAAGCCGTTGTGGCCCGCGATTCCGGGGCGGCGATCATTGCCCGCCGCGACGGGGTGGTCGAGCAGGTCGATGCCCAGCGTATCGTCGTGCGCGCTACCGGCGAGATCGATGCGGCCGCTTCGGGCGTTGACATCTACCGTCTGGCCAAGTTCCAGCGTTCCAACCAGTCCACCTGCATCAACCAGCGCCCGATCGTGAAGGTCGGCGATGTGGTGACGGCCGGCGATATTATCGGTGACGGCCCGTCCACGGAGCTGGGCGAGCTGGCGCTGGGCCGCAACGTGCTCGTCGCCTTCATGCCCTGGAACGGCTACAACTTCGAGGACTCCATCCTCATCTCCGAGCGTATCGTGCGCGATGACGTCTTCACCTCGATCCATATCGAGGAGTTTGAAGTCATGGCCCGCGACACCAAGCTCGGGCCGGAGGAGATCACCCGCGATATCCCCAATGTCGGCGAGGAAGCCCTGCGCAATCTCGACGAGGCCGGGATCGTGGCCATTGGTGCCGAGGTCGAGGCCGGTGACATTCTCGTCGGCAAGGTCACCCCGAAGGGCGAAAGCCCGATGACGCCGGAGGAGAAACTCCTGCGCGCCATCTTCGGCGAAAAAGCCTCTGACGTGCGTGACACCTCGCTGCGCCTGCCTCCGGGCACGAACGGCACGGTGGTGGAAGTGCGCGTGTTCAACCGCCACGGTGTGGACAAGGACGAGCGGGCCATCGCCATCGAGCGCGAGGAGATCGAGCGTCTGGGCGAGGACCGGGACGACGAGCTGGCCATTCTCGAGCGCGATATCTTCGCGCGCCTGAAAGTGCTTCTGCTCGGCGGTTCGGCCGTGTCCGGCCCGCGCGGCTTTGCCAAGGGCAAGGTCACCGAGGCCAGCCTTGAGGAGGTCCCCGCCTCGCAATGGTGGAAGATCGGCCTTGAAGACGAAAAGGCCATGGCCGAGATCGAGGCGTTCAAGCGGCAGTATGACGAGTCCAAGGCCCGGCTTGACCGCCGCTTCGAGGACAAGGTCGAGAAGCTGCAGCGCGGCGACGAGATGCCCCCGGGCGTGATGAAGATGGTCAAGGTGTTCGTGGCGGTGAAGCGCAAGCTGCAGCCGGGCGACAAGATGGCCGGCCGTCACGGCAACAAGGGCGTCATCTCCAAGATCAATCCGATCGAGGACATGCCCTTCCTGGAAGACGGCACCGCGGTGGACGTCGTGCTCAATCCGCTGGGCGTGCCCTCGCGGATGAATGTGGGCCAGATTCTCGAAACCCATCTGGGCTGGGCCTGCAAGGGCCTCGGCGAGCAGATCGGCAAGGCTTATGAAGCCTATCTGCGCGACGGCAAGGCCGAAGTCCTGAAGAAGGCGATCAACTCGGCCTATGGCGAGGATCAGGAACTGCCGGAAGACGAGGCGGATGTCGCCGAGCTTGCCCGCAATCTGACGCCAGGCCTGCCGATCGCGACGCCGGTGTTTGACGGCGCCCGCGAGCCGGACGTGGTGGAGTACCTGAAGCGTGCCGGTCTCGACGAGAGCGGCCAGGTAACCCTCTATGACGGCCAGACCGGCGAGCCCTTCAAGCGCAAGGTGACGGTTGGCATCAAGCACGTGCTCAAGCTGCACCACCTGGTGGACGACAAGATCCACGCGCGCTCCATCGGCCCGTACAGCCTGGTTACCCAGCAGCCGCTGGGCGGCAAGGCCCAGTTCGGCGGCCAGCGTTTCGGCGAGATGGAAGTGTGGGCCCTGCAGGCCTATGGCGCAGCCTACACCCTGCAGGAAATGCTCACCGTGAAGTCGGACGACGTAGCCGGCCGTACAAAGGTCTACGAGGCCATCGTGCGCGGCGACGACGCCTTCGAGGCGGGCATCCCGGAGAGCTTCAACGTGCTGGTCAAGGAGATGCGCTCGCTTGGCCTGAACGTGGAACTTGTCAACGAATAGGCCGCTTGCGGCTGCAATGTGATCTGGCAGCGGGGCCAGCCCTCAAGGCTCCGCCGCCGCCACCGTCAAGGAGACGGACATGAACCAAGAGGTCATGAATATCTTCAACCCGTCCGCCGAAGGCCCGGCCTTCGACCGGATCCGGATTTCGCTGGCCAGCCCGGAGAAGATTCTCTCCTGGTCCTATGGCGAGGTGAAAAAGCCCGAGACGATCAATTACCGCACGTTCAAGCCGGAGCGTGACGGCCTGTTCTGCGCGCGCATCTTTGGCCCGATCAAGGACTATGAGTGCCTGTGCGGCAAGTACAAGCGCATCAAGTACAAGGGCATTGTCTGCGAGAAGTGCGGCGTCGAGGTGACGCTGGCGCGCGTGCGCCGCGAGCGCATGGGCCATATCGAGCTGGCCGCGCCGGTTGCCCATATCTGGTTCCTGAAATCACTGCCGTCTCGCATCGCGCTGATGATGGACATGGCGCTGAAGGATGTGGAGCGCGTGCTCTACTTCGAGGCCTATGTGGTCATGGAGCCGGGCCTGACCCCGCTGCAGCAGCACCAGCTGCTGAGCGAGGAAGAATATTATCAGGCCGTCGACGAGTACGGTGAGGACGCCTTCACCGCCGGTATCGGCGCCGAAGCGATCCGCGAACTGCTTCAGGGCATGAACCTCGAGGGCGAGGTCGAGCGCATGAAGGAGGACATGAAGGAGACGGGCTCCGAGCTGAAGCTGAAAAAGCTCGCCAAGCGCATCAAGCTTATGGAGTCCTTCATCTACTCCAAGAACCGCCCCGAGTGGATGATCATGACGGTCGTTCCGGTGATCCCGCCGGAACTGCGCCCGCTCGTCCCGCTCGATGGCGGCCGGTTTGCGACCTCCGACCTCAATGATCTCTACCGCCGGGTGATCAACCGCAATAACCGCCTGAAGCGGCTCATCGAGCTGCGCGCGCCGGATATCATCATCCGCAACGAGAAGCGCATGCTGCAGGAAGCGGTTGATGCGCTGTTCGACAATGGCCGCCGCGGCCGGGTGATCACGGGCACCAACAAGCGCCCGCTGAAATCGCTCTCCGACATGCTGAAAGGCAAGCAGGGCCGGTTCCGCCAGAACCTGCTCGGCAAGCGCGTGGACTATTCGGGCCGCTCGGTGATCGTGGTCGGTCCGGAGCTGAAACTCCACGAGTGCGGCCTGCCGAAGAAAATGGCGCTGGAGCTGTTCAAGCCCTTCATCTATGCGCGTCTCGACGCCAAGGGCCTGTCCGGCACGGTCAAGCAGTCCAAAAAGCTCGTTGAAAAAGAGCGTCCGGAAGTCTGGGACGTGCTCGACGAGGTGATCCGCGAGCACCCGGTTCTGCTGAACCGCGCGCCGACGCTGCACCGTCTGGGCATCCAGGCGTTCGAGCCCAAGCTCATCGAGGGCAAGGCGATCCAGCTTCACCCGCTGGTCTGCGCCGCGTTCAACGCGGACTTCGACGGCGACCAGATGGCTGTTCACGTGCCGCTGAGCCTTGAGGCGCAGCTGGAAGCGCGCGTGCTGATGATGTCGACCAACAACATCCTCTCGCCCGCCAACGGCAAGCCGATCATCGTGCCTTCGCAGGATATCGTGCTGGGTCTCTACTACCTCTCCATCGCCAAGGACGGCGAGCCGGGTGAGGGCATGGTGTTCGGTTCCATGGCCGAGATCGATGCCGCGCTGGACGCGGGCATCGTTTCCCTGCACTCGAAGATCAAGGCGCGCTATGAGGGCGTCGACGAAGAGGGCGAACCCCGGGTCAGCGTCATCGACACGACGCCGGGCCGCATGAAGCTGCTGGAGCACCTGCCCCGGCACAAGCTGCTGCCGCCGGCCCTGCTGGACGACCTTCTCACCAAGAAGGCCGTCGGCAATCTCATCGACGAGGTCTACCGCCACACCGGCCAGAAGGCGACGGTCATCTTCTGTGACCGCATCATGCAGCTCGGCTTCCGCGAGGCGGCCCGTGCCGGCATCTCCTTCGGCAAGGATGACATGCTCATCCCCGAGGCGAAGGCCACGCTGGTCAACGAGACCCGCAAGCTGGTCTCCGACTACGAGCAGCAATATGTGGACGGCCTCATCACGCGCGGCGAGAAGTACAACAAGGTCGTTGATGCGTGGGCCAAGTGCACCGACAAGGTCGCCGACGCGATGATGGAGGAAATCTCCAGACCCATCGCGGACGGGGCAGGGCGCATCGGCGAGGTGAACTCGGTCTACATGATGGCGCACTCCGGCGCGCGTGGTTCGAAGAACCAGATGAAGCAGCTCGCCGGCATGCGCGGCCTGATGGCCCGTCCGGACGGCTCGATCATCGAGACCCCGATCATCTCCAACTTCAAGGAAGGCCTGACCGTCCTTGAGTACTTCAACTCCACCCACGGCGCCCGTAAGGGTCTGGCCGACACGGCGCTTAAAACCGCCAACTCCGGCTATCTGACCCGCCGTCTGGTCGACGTGGCGCAGGACTGCATCATCACCGAGGATGATTGCGGCACCTCGCAGGGCATCGAGCTCAGCGCGGTGGTGGATGGCGGTGAACTGGTCGTGTCGCTGGGCGCGCGCATTCTGGGCCGCACCACGGCCGAGGCGGTGAAGGATCCCTCCACCGGTGACGTGATCGCGCCGGCGGACACCTATCTTGACGAGGATCTGTGCGCGGCCATCGAGGCGGTGGGCGTGATCTCGGTCAAGACCCGCTCCCCGCTGACCTGCGAAACCCGCTGGGGCGTCTGCGCCACGTGCTACGGTCGTGACCTGGCGCGCGGCACGAAGGTGAACATGGGCGAGGCGGTGGGCGTCATCGCGGCCCAGTCCATCGGTGAGCCGGGTACCCAGCTGACCATGCGGACCTTCCACATTGGCGGTACGGCCCAGGTCTCCGAGCAGTCCTTCATCGAGGCGATGAATGACGGCAAGGTGGTCTTCAATGACCGCTCCACGGTGAAGAACTCCGAAGGGGCCTTCATCGTCATGAGCCGGAACATGCAGGTCGCCGTGACCGATGGCGAAGGCAAGGAGCGCGAGGTCTACAAGCTGCCTTACGGCGCCAAGCTGCGCGTGGATGCCGGTGCCAAGGTGAAGCGGGGCGACCGTCTGGCGGAGTGGGATCCCTACACCGCGCCGATCGTCACCGAGGTGGGCGGCCGCGTTAAGTTCATCGACACGATCGAGGGCCTCACCGTACGCGACGAGACCGATGATGCGACGGGCATTTCCTCCAAGGTCGTGATCGACTGGCGGGGCACGTCCTCGAAATCCAGCTCGATCCAGCCGGCGATTGTGGTGGTCGACGAGAAGGGTGAGCCGGTCAAGCTCTCCAATGGCTCGCCTGCCAACTACATGCTGTCGGTGGGCGCGATCCTCTCCATCAATGATGGTGACGAGGTGAAGCCCGGCGACGTGATGGCCCGTATTCCGACCGAGGGCGCCAAGACGCGCGACATCACCGGCGGTCTGCCGCGTGTGGCCGAGCTGTTCGAGGCACGCCGTCCGAAGGATCACGCCATCATCGCGGAAACCACCGGCCGGGTGGAATTCGGGCGCGACTACAAGAACAAGCGCCGCATCGTCATCGTGCCGGAGGGTGAAGACGCCGAACCGGTGGAATATCTCGTTCCGCGCGGCAAGCACCTGACCGTGCAGGAAGGCGATATCATCCAGCGCGGCGAATACCTGCTGGACGGCAATCCGGCTCCGCACGACATCCTGCGCATTCTGGGTGTCGAGGCGCTGGCCAAATACCTGATCAACGAGATCCAGGAGGTCTACCGGCTGCAGGGCGTGCCGATCAATGACAAGCACATTGAAGTGATCGTGCGCCAGATGCTGCAGAAGATGGAAATCCTTGATCCGGGCGATAGCGGCTATCTGGCTGGCGAGCACGTCGAGAAGCTCGACTTCCTGGAGATGAACGAGCGTCTGGTGAAAGAGAAGAAGCGTCTCGCGGTGGGCGAGCCGGTCCTGCTGGGCATCACCAAGGCCTCGCTGCAGACCCGCTCCTTCATCTCGGCGGCCTCCTTCCAGGAAACCACCCGGGTGCTCACCGAGGCGGCCGTCCAGGGCAAGGTCGATACGCTGGAAGGCCTGAAGGAGAATGTCATTGTCGGCCGGCTGATTCCCGCCGGTACGGGTGGCACGATGCGCGAGTACCAGTCGGTTGCTGACAAGCGCGACCGGGCCCGTCTGGCCGAACGGCAGAAGGAAGCAGAAGCAGGTGCGGAAGCCCTGCCGGCAGAGATCGCCGAGGCGGCTGCCAGCGAATAGGCTGCGTGCACGCCTTGCTGGCCTTGAAATGCGTGAGGGGCCGCCGGTTATCCGGCGGCCCCTTGCGTTGCGTGGGGCGCCGCGCCGGGCCGGGGTGTGAAGGGTGTGTAAAAATCGCGTCATCCGTATCTTGACGCGGGCAGGGCAGATCAGTAGGTTCCGCGCTCGTTTTCGGGGGTGAGCCGTAACCTTTGCCCTTGGCTGGTTAGACGTCGCCCGAAACAACGAGACAATTCAACACCGTCCGTGGGCGTGAGCAGTGAGGCTCCCGTCCGGCGGCCGGGTTTACGCGCATCCGGGTGAATTTCATCCGGGCGTGCAACGCGATCAGGAACGGACGTAGCCGCATGCCTACGATTAATCAGCTCATCCGCAAGCCGCGGAAAGACAAGCCGAAGCGCAACAAAGTGCCGGCCCTCCAGTCGTGCCCCCAGCGGCGCGGTGTTTGCACGCGCGTTTACACCACGACCCCGAAGAAGCCGAACTCGGCGCTTCGTAAAGTGGCCAAGGTGCGTCTGACCAATGGCTATGAAGTGGTGAGCTACATCCCCGGTGAGGGCCATAACCTTCAGGAGCACTCCGTGGTCCTGATCCGCGGTGGCCGCGTGAAAGACCTTCCCGGTGTGCGTTACCACATCCTGCGCGGCGTTCTGGATACCCAGGGCGTCAAGGACCGCCGTCAGCGCCGTTCGAAGTACGGCGCGAAGCGTCCGAAATAAGGAGAGGCTCCCATGTCCCGTCGTCACCGCGCAGAGAAACGTGAAATCCTGCCCGATCCGAAATTCGCGGATCGTGATCTCACCAAGTTCATGAACTACATCATGGTCGACGGCAAAAAATCCGTCGCCGAGCGCATCATTTATGGCGCGCTGGAGATCGTCGAGGAAAAAGCCAAGCGCGAGCCGGTGCGTGTGTTCCACGACGCGCTCACCAATGTGGCGCCCGAGATCGAAGTGCGCTCGCGCCGCGTCGGCGGTGCGACCTACCAGGTGCCGGTCGAGGTGCGTCCTGACCGCCGCAAGGCGCTGGCCATCCGCTGGATCGCCGCGGCTGCCCGTGCGCGCAACGAAAACACGATGCGCGAGCGTCTGGCCGGTGAGCTCCTCGATGCCGCCTCGAACCGCGGTTCGGCTGTGAAGAAGCGTGAAGACACGCACCGCATGGCCGAAGCCAACCGCGCCTTCTCGCATTACCGCTGGTAAATCCGGCTAAACGAACGATCCCACGAAGGACCTCTCCCCATGGCCCGCACGCACAAGATCGAGGACTACCGTAATTTCGGCATCATGGCCCACATTGATGCCGGGAAAACCACGACGACTGAGCGGATCCTCTATTACACCGGCAAATCTCACAAAATCGGTGAGGTCCATGACGGCGCGGCCACCATGGACTGGATGGAGCAGGAGCAGGAGCGTGGCATCACGATCACCTCTGCTGCGACGACCTGTTTCTGGCGTGACAAGCGCCTGAACATCATCGACACGCCCGGCCACGTGGACTTCACGATCGAAGTGGAGCGCTCCTTGCGCGTGCTCGACGGCGCCATCGCGCTGCTCGACGCCAACGCCGGTGTCGAGCCGCAGACCGAGACGGTCTGGCGTCAGGCCGACAAGTACAAAGTTCCGCGGATGATCTTCGTCAACAAGATGGACAAGCTCGGCGCGGACTTCTACCGCTGCATCGACATGATCAAGTCGCGCCTGGGTGCGACCCCGCTCATTCTCCAGCTGCCGATCGGCGCGGAGAACGAGTATCAGGGCTGTATCGACCTCATCAAGATGCGCGCCATCATCTGGGAAGAAGAGAGCCTGGGTGCGGCGTTCCACTATGCCGATATCCCGGCCGACCTGCAGGCCAAGGCCGAAGAATACCGCGAGATGCTGATCGAGGGCGCCGTCGAGGCCGATGACGCCGCGATGGAAGCCTATCTGGAAGGCAATATGCCTGACGAAGCGGCTCTCATGGCGCTGATCCGCAAGGGCACGATCAACCTGATGTTCAACCCGATCCTGTGCGGAACGGCGTTCAAGAACAAGGGTGTCCAGCCTCTGCTCGACGCGGTGGTGGACTATCTGCCCTCGCCGATCGACATTCCGGCCATCAAGGGCATCGATCCGAAGACCGAGAGCGATATCGTGCGCAAGGCCGGCGACGAAGAGCCGACCTCGCTGCTCGCCTTCAAGATCATGAACGACCCGTTCGTGGGCTCGCTCACCTTCTGCCGCGTCTATTCCGGCCATGTCGAGACGGGCACGTCCCTGCTCAACACCGTGAAGGACAAGAAGGAGCGTATTGGCCGCATGCTGCTCATGCACGCCAATAGCCGCGAAGACATCAAGGAAGCCTATGCCGGCGACATCGTCGCCATTGCGGGCCTGAAGGACACCACCACGGGCGACACGCTGTGTGACCCGATGAAGCCGGTGATCCTGGAGCGCATGGAATTCCCCGAGCCGGTGATCGAGCTTGCCATCGAGCCGAAGTCGAAGGGCGACCAGGAGAAGCTGGGCATCGCGCTGCAGCGTCTCGCGGCGGAGGATCCCTCCTTCCGCATGTCCACCGACGAAGAGTCCGGCCAGACCATCATCGCGGGCATGGGCGAGCTGCACCTCGACATTCTCGTTGACCGCATGCGCCGCGAGTTCAAGGTCGAGGCCAATGTCGGCCAGCCGCAGGTCGCCTATCGCGAGACCGTCGGCGCGGCCTACGAGATCGACTACACTCACAAGAAGCAGACCGGTGGTACCGGTCAGTTCGCGCGGGTGAAGATCCTGTTCGAGCCGGCCGAACCGGGCGAAGGCTATAATTTTGAGTCCAAGATTGTCGGCGGCTCCGTGCCCAAGGAATACATTCCGGGCGTGGAAAAAGGCATCAATTCGGTGCGCGAGAACGGCCTGCTGGCCGGCTTCCCGCTGATCGACTTCAAGGCCACGCTGATTGACGGCGCCTATCACGACGTCGACTCCAGCGTGCTGGCCTTCGAGATTGCGGCCCGTGCCGCGATGCGCGAAGCCAAGTCGAACCTGAAAGTGAAGCTGCTCGAGCCGATCATGAAGGTAGAGGTCGTGACCCCGGACGAGTACACCGGCTCGGTCATCGGCGACCTCAATTCCCGGCGCGGCCAGATCCGCGATCAGGAAATGCGCGGCAACGCGACGGTCGTGAACGCGATGGTCCCGCTGGCGAACATGTTCGGCTATGTGAACAATCTGCGCTCGGCCACGCAAGGGCGCGCCCAGTTCACCATGCAGTTTGATCACTACGAGCCGGTGCCGCAGGCAGTGGCCGATCAGGTGATCGCCAAGATTGCCTAGGGACAGGGACCTGCCCCGCCCGGGTTTCGTGAGAACAAGAAGAGTGAGTAGAGAAAATGGCCAAGGCAAAGTTTGAGCGTAACAAGCCGCACGTTAACGTTGGCACGATTGGTCACGTTGACCATGGCAAGACGACGCTGACGGCTGCGATCACGAAGTATTTCGGCGAGTTCCGCGCGTATGACCAGATTGATGGCGCGCCGGAGGAGAAGGCTCGCGGGATCACGATTTCGACGGCGCACGTTGAGTATGAGACGGAGAACCGTCACTATGCGCACGTGGACTGCCCTGGCCACGCGGACTATGTGAAGAACATGATCACGGGCGCGGCGCAGATGGACGGCGCGATCCTGGTTGTGAACGCGGCGGACGGCCCGATGCCGCAGACGCGCGAGCACATCTTGTTGGCCCGTCAGGTTGGTGTTCCGGCTCTGGTCGTGTTCATGAACAAGGTGGACCAGGTTGACGATCCGGAGCTTCTGGAGCTGGTCGAGATGGAAATCCGCGAGCTCTTAAGCTCGTATGACTTCCCCGGCGATGACATTCCGATCGTGTCCGGTTCGGCTCTGGCGGCGATGGAGGGGCGTGACCCTGAGATCGGCGAGAACAAGATCCGTGAGCTGATGGCGGCTGTGGACGAGTACATCCCGACGCCTGAGCGCCCGATCGACATGCCGTTCCTGATGCCGATCGAGGACGTGTTCTCGATTTCGGGCCGCGGCACGGTGGTGACGGGGCGTATCGAGCGCGGCATCCTGAAAGTGGGTGACGAGATCGAGATCATCGGCATCCGCGACACGTCCAAGACGACGTGCACGGGCGTTGAGATGTTCCGCAAGCTGCTTGACCAGGGTCAGGCGGGCGACAATGTCGGCGCGCTGCTGCGCGGTGTGGAGCGTGATGGTGTCGAGCGTGGCCAGGTTCTGGCCAAGCCGGGCTCGATCAAGCCGCACAAGAAGTTCGAGGCGGAAGCCTATATCCTGACGAAGGAAGAGGGCGGTCGCCACACGCCGTTCTTCACCAATTACCGGCCGCAATTTTACTTCCGCACGACGGATGTGACCGGGATCGTGACCCTTAAAGAGGGCACCGAGATGGTGATGCCGGGTGACAATGTGGAAGTGACGGTGGACCTGATCACGCCGATCGCGATGGAAGAGAAGCTGCGCTTCGCCATCCGCGAAGGCGGCCGCACCGTCGGCGCAGGCGTCGTCGCCAAAATCATCGAGTAGGCCGGAAACGGCTCAGTTTAGAAGCATGAAGCGGGCCGGGTGGCGTGGCAAACGCCAGCCCGGCCAGACTTCCCAGAGGAACCAGGAACGGGACCGGAGCGATGGCACAGACGAACATCCGCATCCGCCTCAAGGCGTTCGATCACCGCGTGCTGGATACGTCCACGCGCGAGATCGTCTCCACGGCGAAGCGCACAGGCGCACAGGTGCGCGGGCCTATCCCGCTGCCCACGCGCATTGAGCGTTTTACGGTGCTGCGGTCCCCGCACATCGACAAGAAATCACGCGAGCAGTTCGAGATCCGCACGCACAAGCGTGTCCTCGACATCGTGGACCCGACCCCGCAGACCGTGGACGCGCTGATGAAGCTCGACCTGTCGGCCGGCGTGGATGTCGAGATCAAGTTGGGAGCTTAAGGTCATGAGCCAGGCTCAAAACCTGCGCACGGGCGTGATCGCGAAGAAGATGGGCATGACCCGTATCTTCGCTGAGGACGGCTCGCACATTCCGGTGACGGTGCTGCACCTTGACGGTGTCCAGGTCGTCGCCCAGCGTACCCCTGAGCGCGACGGCTATGCCGCGCTCCAGCTGGGTGCGGGCAAGGCCAAGATCAAGCGCGCCTCCAAGGCGATGCGCGGCCATTTTGCCAAGTCGGCCGTCGAGCCGAAGCGCAAGCTGGTCGAGTTCCGCGTCAGCGAGAACAACCTGATCGAGCCGGGCGCGGAGATCACGGCGGACCACTTTGTGGAAGGCCAGAAGATCGACGTGGCTGCCCTGTCGATCGGTAAGGGCTTTGCCGGTGCGATGAAGCGCTGGAATTTCGGTGGTCTGCGCGCCACGCACGGCGTGTCGGTCTCGCACCGTTCGCACGGTTCGACCGGTCAGCGCCAGGACCCCGGCAAGGTGTTCAAGGGCAAGAAAATGGCCGGCCATCTCGGCCAGGAGCGCGTGACCACCCAGAATCTGGAAGTGGTCCGGGTTGATGCCGAGCGCGGCCTGCTGCTGGTGCGGGGCGCTGTGCCCGGTTCCGCAGACGGCTGGGTGGAAGTGCGTGACGCGGTGAAGGGCGTGGGCGTTGAAGGCCTGGCTTTCCCCGGCAAGTTCCGCGCGCCTGGCGAGCCCAAGACAGTGGACAGCCCCGAGCCGGCTTCGCCTGAGGCGGAAATGGTGGCCGAGGGCGCGCCCGTGGCTGATGCCCCAGCTGTGGACGCGGCGGGTGAAGAGGACGCCAAGTCATGAAACTTGATGTGATCAAACTGGACGCCGGCAAGGCGGGCTCTGTCGAGCTGGACGATGCGATCTTCGCCGTGGGCGAAGTGCGCGCCGACCTGCTCCAGCGCGCTGTCAAATGGCAGCTCTCGCGCCGTCAGGCCGGGACGCACCGCGCCAAGGAGCGCGCCGAGATTGCCCGCACGGGCAAGAAGTTCGGCCGCCAGAAGGGTGGCGGTTCGGCCCGTCACGGCTCGCGCCGCGCCCCGATCTTCGTCGGCGGCGGCAAGGCCCACGGCCCGAAAGTGCGCTCCCACGCGACCGACCTTCCCAAGAAGGTCCGCGCGCTGGCGCTCCGGCACGCCCTGAGCTCGAAGGCGGGTTCGTCTTCCATCGTGGTGCTGGACGAGGCGCGCCTTGATGCGCCGCGTACCGCCGCGCTGAAGGCCTCGTTCGAGAAGCTCGGCCTGAAGAACGCGCTGATCATCGATGGCGAGACGCTGGACGAGAACTTCGCCCTCGCCGCGCGCAACATCCCGCACGTGGACGTGCTGCCTGCGCAAGGCTTGAACGTCTATGACGTGCTGCGCCGTGACACGCTGGTCCTGACGCGCGCCGCGATCGAGAAGATCAATGAGCGCTTTGCCGCCAAGGAGAGTGCGTAATGGCTACGCCGCGTCACTACGACACGATCATCGCGCCGGTGATTACCGAAAAGGCGACCCTGCTCTCGGAAGAGAACAAGGTGGTCTTCCAGGTCCCGCTCGATGCGACCAAGAAAGACATCACCGAGGCCGTTGAAGCGCTCTTCAAGGTCAAGGTGAAGGCCGTCAACACGCTGCGCCAGAAGGGCAAGACCAAGCGCTTCCGCGGCATTGCCGGCCGGCGTGACGATATCAAGAAAGCGGTGGTGACCCTGGAAGAGGGCCATTCCATCGACGTGAGCACGGGCCTTTAAGGCTGCGCTCTCAAGGAGTTTGAACCATGGCGCTGAAGACATTCAAGCCGACCTCGCCTGGCCGCCGCGCGCTTGTGCTGGTGGACCGGTCCGAGCTGCACGCCGGCAAGCCGGAAAAGACGCTGGTCGAAGGCCTGCGCCGCACGGGCGGGCGTAACAATACCGGCCGCATCACGGCCCGCCGCCGTGGTGGTGGTGCCAAGAAGCTGTACCGGCTGATCGATTTCAAGCGCCGCAAGTTCGACGTGCCCGCCACGGTCGAGCGGCTGGAATACGATCCGAACCGCACGGCCTTCATCGCGCTCATCAAGTATGATGATGGCGAGCTGGCCTATATCCTGGCGCCGCAGCGCCTGGCTGCCGGTGACCGCGTGATCGCCAGCGCCAAGGCCGATGTGAAGCCGGGCAATGCGATGCCGCTCAAGGCCATCCCGGTCGGCACCATCATCCACAATGTGGAGATGAAGCCGGAAAAGGGCGGCCAGATCGCGCGTTCGGCGGGCACCTATGCCCAGCTGGTCGGCCGCGATGCCGGCTATGCCCAGATCCGCCTGATGAGCGGCGAGCTGCGCATGGTCAATGACGCCTGCATGGCCACGATCGGCGCAGTGTCGAACGCGGACCATCTCAACATCAATCTGGGCAAGGCTGGCCGCAACCGGCATCTGGGCAAGCGCCCGTCCGTGCGCGGCGTTGCCATGAACCCGGTTGACCACCCGCACGGCGGCGGCGAAGGCCGCACCTCGGGCGGCCGCCACCCGGTCACCCCGTGGGGCAAGCCGACCAAGGGCCGCAAGACCCGCCGTAACAAGGCGACCGACAAATTCATCATCCGTTCGCGCCACGAGCGCAAGAAACGCTAAGGGAGCGACCGCACGTCATGCCCCGTTCTGTCTGGAAAGGTCCGTTCGTAGACGGATACCTCCTGAAGAAGGCCGAAGCGGCTCACGCTGCCGGCCGCAAGCAGGCCATCAAGACCTGGTCGCGCCGTTCGACCATCATGCCGCAATTTGTCGGCCTCACCTTCCAGGTTCACAACGGGAACAAGTTCATTCCCGTGCTCGTGAGCGAGGACATGGTGGGTCACAAGCTCGGCGAGTTTGCGCCTTCGCGGACCTATTACGGTCACGGCGCAGACAAGAAAGCCAAGAGGAAGTAGCGCGATGGGCAAGGACACCAATCCCCGCCGCGTGGCCGAGAACGAGGCACGCGCCAAGCTGCGGATGATCCGCATCAGCCCGCAGAAGCTGAACCTGGTTGCCGCGATGATCCGCGGCAAGAAGGTCGAGCGCGCGCTGAACGACCTGACCTTCTCGCGCAAGCGCGCTGCCGCTGACGTGAAGAAGGTGCTGGAGTCGGCGATCGCCAATGCAGAGAACAATCACGGCCTCGATATCGACAGCCTCGTCGTGTCGGAAGCCTATGTCGGCAAGAACCTGGTGATGAAGCGCTTCCGGGCCCGCGCACGCGGCCGGGGTGCGAAAATCCTCAAGCCGTTCTCCGAGCTGACGATCGTGGTGCGTGAAGCCGAGGAGGCCGCATAATGGGTCAGAAGATCAATCCGATTGGCTTGCGCCTCGGTATCAACCGCACCTGGGAATCGCGCTGGTATGCGCGCGGCGAGGAATACGCCGACCTGCTTCACGAAGACCTTGCGATCCGCAAGTTTCTTCAGGAGAAGCTGAAAGCTGCCTCGATCTCGCGCATCGTGATCGAGCGCCCGCACAAGAAGTGCCGTATCACCATCTACACGGCCCGTCCGGGTGTGGTGATCGGCAAGAAGGGCGCCGATATCGAGAAGCTCCGCAAGGAAGTCGCCAAGATGACCGATGCGGAAGTGTTCCTGAACCTGGTCGAAGTGCGCAAGCCGGAAACGGACGCCAATCTGGTGGCCGAAAGCATTGCCCAGCAGCTCGAGCGCCGCGTGGCGTTCCGCCGGGCGATGAAGCGGGCCATGCAGTCGGCCATGCGCATGGGCGCGCTGGGTTGCAAGATCATCTGCTCTGGCCGTCTGGGCGGGGCCGAGATCGCACGCGCCGAACAGTACAATGAGGGCTCGGTGCCGCTGCATACGCTGCGCGCCGATATCGATTACGGCTTTGCCGAGGCCAAGACGGCCATGGGCATTATCGGGATCAAGGTCTGGATCTACAAAGGCGAGATCATGGAACACGATCCGATGGCCCAGGAGCGCCGTCTGCAGGAAACCGGCGAGCAGCGGACCCGTTCGGGCCGCCAGGCCGCCTGAAGCCAGGCCGACAAGGGAGTTTGACAGATGCTTCAACCGAAGCGCACAAAATTCCGTAAGGCCCACAAGGGCCGGATTCACGGAAACGCCAAGGGCGGTTACACGCTCAATTTCGGCTCGTACGGGCTGAAAGCGGTCGAGCCTGAGCGCGTTACCGCGCGCCAGATCGAAGCCACGCGCCGCGCGATCACCCGCCACATGAAACGGGCGGGCCGCGTCTGGATCCGGATCTTCCCGGATGTGCCGGTTTCGAAAAAGCCGACCGAGGTGCGGATGGGTAAGGGTAAGGGCTCGCCCGAATACTGGGTGTGCCGCGTGAAGCCCGGCCGCATCATGTTCGAGATTGACGGTGTGCCTGATGAGGTGGCGCGCGAAGCGCTGCGCCTTGGTGCGGCCAAGCTGCCGATCAAGACGCGCGTCGTGACCCGTCCGGGCGAGCAGGGAGCGTAAGTGAAGCGATGAACATGCAAGACGTACGCGCCATGACCGACGACCAGCTGCAGGACAATCTCCTGAAGCTGAAAAAGGAACAGTTCAATCTGCGCTTCCAGCAGGCCACCGGCCAGCTGGAGAACACGGCGCGGTTCTCCAAGGTGCGCAAGGACATTGCCCGCCTGAAGACCGATATGCGCCGCCGCGCTATCGAGAAGCAAGGGAGCTAGGCGATGCCGAAGCGCATTCTGCAAGGCGTCGTGGTCAGCGACAAGCAGGCCAAGACCGTTGTTGTGAAGGTGGAACGCACCTTCCTGCACCCGCTCCTTCGCAAGACGGTGCGGCGTTCGAAGAAATACCATGCCCATGACGAGGCCAATGCCAAGAAAGTCGGCGACACCGTCCAGATCCAGGAATGTGCGCCCAAATCGAAGCTGAAGCGGTGGGAGGTCGTCCCTGAGCAGGCCTGATAAAGGCTGAGACAGGGATGATCGTGTCCAAGTTTTAACGGAGGATCACGATGATCCAGATGCAATCCAATCTGGACGTGGCCGACAATTCCGGGGCCCGCCGCGTGCAGTGCATCAAGGTGCTGGGCGGTGCCAAGCGCCGGTATGCCGGTGTGGGCGACATCATTGTCGTCTCGGTCAAGGAAGCCACGCCCAAAGGCCGGGTTAAAAAAGGTGATGTGCGCAAGGCGGTCGTCGTGCGCACCGCGCGCGACATCAAGCGCCGCGATGGTTCGGTCATCCGGTTCGATACCAATGCCGCCGTGCTCCTGAACAATAATATGGAGCCGCTCGGCACACGTATCTTCGGCCCGGTTCCGCGCGAGCTGCGTGCCAAGAACCATATGAAGATCATCTCGCTGGCGCCGGAGGTGCTGTAGTCATGGCTGCGAAAATCAAGAAGGGCGACAAGGTCGTCATCCTGGCTGGCCGCGACAAGGGCAAGACCGGTGAAGTGACAAAAGTGGTCCCGTCAGAGAACCGCGTGTTCGTGGGCGGCGTGAATATGGTCAAGCGCCATAATCGCCCCACCCAGACCGCGCCTGGCGGTATCGAGGAAAAGGAAGCCCCGATCCACGTTTCCAACGTGGCTCTTGCTGATCCCAAATCCGGCGAAGCGACGCGTGTCGGCTTCGAGGTTCGGGACGGCAAGAAGGTCCGGGTCGCGAAAAAATCTGGTGAGGTCATCAATGGCTGAGACCGCGACATATGAGCCGCGCCTGAAGACGCGCTACCGCGAGGAAATCCGCGCGCGCCTGAAGGAAAAGTTCGGCTACTCGAACGACATGCAGATCCCGCGCCTGGACAAGGTCGTGATCAATATGGGCGTTGGCGAAGCCGCGCAGGATTCCAAGAAGCTCCAGGGCGCGCTTGCGGATCTGGAAGCCATTGCCGGCCAGAAGCCGGTGGCCACGCGCGCCACGAAGTCCATCGCGGGCTTCAAGCTGCGTGAAGACCAGCTGATTGGTGCCAAGGTCACCCTGCGCCAGGACCGCATGTACGAGTTCCTTGACCGTCTGGTCACCATTGCGCTGCCGCGCGTCCGCGACTTCCGCGGCCTCAACGGCAAGAGCTTTGATGGCAACGGCAATTTCGCGATGGGCCTGAAAGAGCACATCGTGTTCCCCGAGATCGACTACGACAAAGTCGAGAAAGTTCGTGGCATGGACATCATTGTCTGCACCACGGCGCGTACCAATGAAGAAGCGAAGGCCCTGCTGGCCGAGTTCGATTTCCCGTTCACGAACTGACGCAGCAGGAGAGCAGGCCCATTGTGGGTCTGCACGCGAGGAGAGAATTGAATGGCAAAGAAGAGCGCAACCGAGCGTAACGCCCGCGTCCAGCGTCTCGCCAAGCAGTACCTGGCCAAGCGTCAGGCACTCAAGGCGATCGCGCGCGATACGTCGCTGCCCGTCGAAGAGCGGTTTGCAGCCCAGCTGAAGCTGGCTGCCCTGCCGCGCAACTCGGCCTCGACCCGCATCCGTAACCGGTGCCAGGTGTCCGGCCGTCCGCGCGGCTATTACCGCAAGCTGAAAATGTCCCGTATCGCCCTGCGCGAACTGGGAAGCCATGGCCTGATTCCGGGCCTGGTGAAGTCGAGCTGGTAGGGAGGGCACGCACAATGGCGATGATTGATCCGCTCGGTGACATGCTCACCCGCATCCGCAATGCGCTGATGCGCCGGCGCACGAATGTCGTGACGCCTGCGTCCAAGCTGCGCAAGCGCGTGCTCGATGTCCTGCTCGAGGAAGGTTATATCCGCGGTTATACCGAAACCGAGGATAGCGACGGCTTCGCGCAGTTCGAGATCGAGCTGAAATACTATGAGGGCGCGCCCGTGATCTCCGAGATCAAGCGCGTGTCCAAGCCCGGCCGCCGGGAATATTCCAAGGCCAAGGATCTGCCGCTCGTCCAGAACGGGCTTGGGATCGCCATCGTCTCCACGCCCAAGGGCGTGATGAGCGACTCGGCGGCCCGTGCCCAGAATGTGGGCGGCGAGATTCTCTGTCACGTCAGCTAGGGAGGCACGATAGATGTCACGTCTGGGCAAATTGCCGGTCGCGCTTCCTGCTGGCGTCAGCGCCACGGTTGCCAATGACACGGTCAAGGTGAAGGGCCCCAAGGGGGAGCTTTCCCTGATTGTCACCAATCTGGTCTCCGTTTCGGAAACCGAGGACAAGTCGCTGCTGGTTGCACCGGCTGACGAAAGCACGCGTGCGCGCGCCATGTGGGGCACGACGCGGGCCAACCTGGCCATCATGGTCAAGGGCGTCAGCGAAGGCTTCGAGCAGACACTGGAACTGGTCGGCGTGGGTTACCGCGCGCAGATGCAGGGCCGCGACCTGAAACTCTCGCTCGGCTTCAGCCACGAGGTTATCTACACGCCGCGTCCGGGTATCACCCTGTCCTCGTCGAAGCCGACCGAAGTCAAGATCGAGGGCGCGAACAAGCAGGAAGTCGGCCAGACCGCTGCCGAAATCCGCCAGTTCCGTCCACCAGAGCCCTACAAGGGCAAAGGCATCCGGCTCCTGGGCGAATACGTCCGCCGGAAAGAAGGCAAGAAGAAGTAGGGAACCGTCAGGTCATGAAATCGTCTCGCGAAAAGATGCAACGCCGCGCGCAACGCACGCGCACCCGGCTTGCCAAGTTCTCGGGCGGCCGTCCGCGCCTGTCGGTCTTCCGCTCGTCCAAGCATATCTACGCCCAGATCATCGACGACTCGAACGGCGTCACGCTCGCTGCAGCCTCCTCGCTGGACTCCGGTCTTCGCGGCGGCAAGGCGTCGGGTGCCAATATCGAGGCGGCCCAGGCGGTCGGCAAGCTCGTCGCCGAGCGGGCCAAGGCCAAGGGTCTCACCGACGTCGTCTTCGACCGCGGCGGCTACATCTATCATGGGCGCGTCAAGGCGCTCGCAGACGCTGCCCGTGAGGGCGGCCTGAACTTCTAGGAGAGCGCCATGGCTCGGGAAGACCAACGCGAAGGCCGGGGCGGGCGCGACCGCCGCCGCCGCGACGAGGAGCCGGAAAGCGAACTCGTCGACAAGCTCGTGCATATCAACCGCGTCGCCAAGACGGTGAAGGGCGGGCGTAACTTCCAGTTCGCCGCTCTGGCTGTCGTGGGCGACCAGAAAGGCCGTGTGGGCTTCGGCCAGGGCAAGGCACGCGAAGTGCCGGAAGCCATCCGCAAGGCCACCGAGGAAGCCAAGAAGACCATGGTGCGCATTCCGCTGCGTGAAGGCCGCACCCTGCATCACGACGCCAACGGGCGCTGGGGTGCGGGCAAGGTGACGCTGCGTGCGGCGCCTCCGGGCACCGGCATCATCGCCGGCGGTCCGATGCGTGCGGTGCTGGAATCGCTGGGTGTACAGGACGTGGTGGCCAAGTCGGTCGGCTCGTCCAACCCCTACAACATGGTCCGCGCCACGTTCGAGGCCCTCAAAGGCCAGAACAGCCCGCGCACGGTTGCTGCCAAGCGCGGCATCAAGGTGGCCGATATCGTCAATCGCCGTAATGACGGCGCGAGCGCTCCCGAAGCGGTCGACAGTCAGGCTTGAGGTGGATAATGGCCGCTAAGAAAACCGTTATCGTGCGTCAGACGGGCAGCCATATCCGCCGCCCGAAAGACCAGTTGCAGACCCTGACCGGGCTTGGCCTGGGCCGGATCGGCAAACAGCGCGAACTTGAGGATACGCCGTCGGTACGCGGCATGATCGCCAAGGTCGCCCACCTAGTGGAAGTCGTCGAGGAGCGCGGCTAAGCGCCGTTTTCTGCTTCTTGGAAGGAGAATAGTCATGCGTCTGAACGAACTGCGGGATAATCCCGGCGCGGTGAAAGAACGTACCCGCGTGGGCCGCGGCATCGGCTCGGGCAAAGGCAAGACCGGCGGGCGTGGCGTAAAAGGCCAGAAATCGCGCTCCGGCGTTGCCATCAAGGGCTTTGAGGGCGGTCAGATGCCGCTTCACCAGCGCCTGCCCAAGCGCGGCTTCGCCAAGCCGAACCGTGCGCAATTCGCCGAAGTGACGCTGGGCCGCCTGCAAAAGGCGGTCGATGCGGGCAAGCTGGACGCCAAGGCAACGATCGACGCGAAAGCGCTGATCGCGGCTGGCGTGATCCGCCGGGCCAAGGCCGGTGTGCGCGTCATCGGCGGAGGTGACTTCAAGGCGAAGCTCACCCTCGACGTGGCGGGCGCCTCCAAGCCTGCCATTGCCGCGATCGAGAAAGCGGGCGGGACCATCACCCTGCCGGCCCCGAAAGACAGCGAAGCCTGATGCGGTTTCATGGACGGCTCCCCACATGGGTTGAGCCGTCCACACCCGTCCTGGTCCGGTCCGGACCGCAAGGGAGCAAGACCTGCCCATGGCATCTGCCGCAGAACAACTGGCCGCTAATCTGAACTTTGGCGCGTTTGCCCGCGCCAAGGACCTTCAGAAGCGCCTGCTCTTCACGCTTTTCGTGCTGATCATCTACCGCGTCGGGACCTATATCCCGATGCCCGGCGTTGATCCGGAAGTGTTTTCTGCTGCCTTCCAGCAGCAGCAGGGCGGCATCCTGCAGATGTTCAACATGTTCTCCGGCGGCGCCGTGGAACGTATGGCGATCTTCGCCCTGAACGTGATGCCCTATATCTCGGCCTCCATCATCATGCAGCTCATGGCGGCCACCGTGCCGAGCCTGGAGCGGCTGAAGAAGGAAGGCGGCGAGCAGGGCCGCAAGCAGATCAACCAGTATTCGCGCTATCTCACCGTGGTGCTGGCCGCGCTGCAGGCGTTTGCCATCGCGGTCTCCATGGAAAACCCCGATCCCACGACCGGGGCCACCATTGCGATCGATCCGGGCTGGTTCTTCCGCATCACGGCCGTGGTCTCGCTGGTCGGCGGCACGATGATGCTGCTCTGGCTGGGTGAACAGATCACCGCGCGCGGCGTGGGTAACGGTATCTCGCTCATCATCTTCGCGGGCATTATCGCGGAAATGCCGCGTGCGCTCTTCCAGACGCTGGAACAGGGCCGCACGGGCAATCTCGACGCCGCCCTGATCATCGCGATGATCCTTGGCATCATCGCCGTGCTGGTTTTCGTGGTGTTCATGGAGCGCGCCCAGCGGCGCCTGCTGGTGCAGTATCCCAAGCGTCAGGTGGGCAACCGCATGACAGGCGGGGAATCCAGCTTCCTGCCGCTGAAGCTGAACACGGCGGGCGTTATCCCGGCCATCTTCGCGTCCTCGCTGCTGCTGCTGCCCGCGACGATTGCCGGTTTCTCGGCCGATACGGGCCCGGAATGGCTGCGTACGCTGACCGCCCTTCTGGGGCCGGGCCAGCCGCTCTTCATCCTCTTCTATGGCGGGATGATCGTATTCTTCACCTTCTTCTACACCTCCATCGTCTTCAATCCGGAAGACACGGCGGACAATCTGAAGAAGTATGGTGGCTTCCTGCCTGGCATCCGTCCCGGCAAGCGCACGGCCGAGTATCTCGACTATGTGCTGTCGCGCCTGACCGTGATCGGGGCGGCCTATCTCGCCTTCGTGTGCGTGCTGCCGGAAATGCTGCGGGCCGAATACAATATCCCGTTCTATATCGGCGGCACGGCCCTTCTGATCGTGGTGTCGGTGACGCTCGACACGGTCTCCCAGATCCAGTCCCACCTGCTGGCCCACCAGTATGAGGGGCTGATCAAGAAGACCAAGCTGCGGGGCCGCAAGCGATGAACATCATCCTGTTCGGCCCTCCGGGTGCTGGCAAAGGTACGCAGGCCAAGCGCCTCGTCTCGCAGCGCGGCTGGGTCCAGCTCTCCACCGGTGACATGCTGCGCGACGCGCGCAAGGCCGGCACCGAGCTGGGCAACCGCGTAGCGGGCATCATGGACCGGGGCGAGCTGGTCTCCGACGAGATCGTGATCGCCCTGATCGAGGAGCGCCTGCCCGAGGCCGAGGCCGCTGGCGGCGCGATCTTTGACGGCTTTCCGCGCACTGTTCCGCAGGCCGAGGCGCTGGACGCGCTGCTGGCCGGGCGGGGCGCGCAGATTGACCGCGTGATCCGCCTGACGGTGGACGAGAACGAGCTGGTTGCCCGCGTGGAAAAACGCGCTGCCGAAGAGGGCCGCGCGGACGACACGGTGGAGGCGTTCAAGGTGCGCCTGAAGGCGTATAACAACCAGACTGCCCCTCTGATCCCCTTCTACACCAGCCAGAACAAGCTGGCCGAGGTGGACGGGATGGGCGGCATGGATGAGGTTTCGGCGCGCATTGCCCGCGCGCTGGATGCGTAAGGTCTGCCCCTGTCCGGAAACGGATGGCGGGAAGGCCCTGAGTTTTGTGATGTGATGGCGCTCAAGCCCGGTTGACGGGCAGGGCTTCGTCACTATAAGAAGCGCCCTTCGCTCTGAGGGGCCGTCCACGAGATACGGCGCGCACGTTCATGTGCCGCGCCCTGATCGTGTCGGCTCTTTCACCGCGAGCGGCTTTGGAACAAGGAGTAGGGTTGTGGCCCGCATAGCAGGCGTCAACATTCCGACGAACAAGCGCGTGGAAATCGCGCTTCGCTATATTCACGGCATCGGCCCGGCCATGGCGCGGGAGATCTGTGAGAAGGTAGGCATTCCGTCTGAAAAACGGGTTAACCAGCTTACCGATGCCGAAGTGCTGCAGATCCGCGAAACCATCGATGCGGGCTATCTGGTGGAGGGTGACCTTCGCCGGGATACGGCCGTCAATGTGAAGCGCCTGATGGATCTGGGCTGCTATCGCGGCCTGCGTCACCGCCGCGGCCTGCCCGTTCGCGGC
>JBKBNS010000020.1:0-40502 GCA_046295255.1 Glycocaulis sp. | reverse complement strand
CAGCCTTCGTGATCGCCCACCTTGTTCAGCGGGTGCAGCACGTTCTCGCAGAACTTGCCGCCCTCTTCGAGAATGGCGTCCACGATATCGGACGTGGCATCGGCAAAGCCCGGCAGATTGCCGTATTGCTGGACGTTCAGCACATCGTTCAGGACGAAACGCTGGTCGCGGATCGGGGCGCGGTATTGAGGCATGAGGGGCTCCGTAAGCAGAAGAAGGCAGGCTGGGTAAGGCTTGTCAGGATGACACCAGCCTGCAGGGCTGGCGTCCAATCACGGTTTTGCAGCTCAATCGGGCGGGCCGACCGACCACTGAACGAGGCGCGCGGCAGCCAGCGCCTCGAAGGCGCGCGCGCGGCGCTTGATGTCTTCGGGCGGCTCGCGGTCATTCAGGCGCTCTTCCATCCACACGCACCCGGCCTCCAGCTCGCCGATGGCATCGTCAATGTCGTCGCGCTGGCGTTTCAGATCTTCAATGCGGGCGCGGAAGCGCTCGATGGAGCTTTCCAGATGCGCACGGCCGGCATGGTCGATGGCCTCGAGATCGAGCATTTCCTTGATCTCGGACAGGGAGAAGCCCACCCGCTTGCCGCGCAGGATGAGGATGAGACGCGCCCGGTCAGCCGCCGTGTAGAGGCGGGTCGCACCCTTGCGCTGCGGCGAGATCAGGCCCTGCTGCTCGTAAAAGCGCAAAGCGCGCGGCGTCACGCCGAACGAGGCGGCAAGATCGCGTATCGAATACAGCGTATCTGCGGGGGGCGAAGCCTTCATGGCGCCACTCTCTCCGAAGTTGACGTTCACGTCAACGTCAATTCGGGTTAACACAGACTTCACGTCTGGCGGCCTTGACCGCGCCGCATTCGCGCGCTTGGGTCTGGTCGGGCGATGACAGAGGGACAGCTCGCATGATTATCCTGCCGGTTCTGGCCGCGCTGACACTTTATGTGGAGCCGCCCGAAGCCCCTTCCCGCCTCGATCCGGACGATATCGACGCGCTGATCGCGCTGATGGAGTCGCTGTCGCCCTCCCCCGCCCCCGAGCCCGGCGAAGCCGAACCGGAAGGCGCAAGCGAGGCTGACGCCCCGGCCACAGAGCCCACCGGGGACGATGCGGCTGACCCCGCTGACGAGACCGGGGAAGCCGCCGCTATTGATGAGGCCGCAGACGACAGCGCTGCCACGCCCGCCGATGACGCCACTGAAGACGACGCGCTAGAGGGCGAGGCCCTGGAGGAGGAGGCCGTAGAGGACGAGGCCGTCACAGGGCCTGCAGCAGAAGACGCCGCTGACGAAGCAGGCGTGGAAGATGCGGGGGCCACTGACAGCGCTGCACCCTCTGATGACACGGCCTCAGACGAAGCAGCGGTAACGGATGAGCCCGCCCGTGCAGAGCCTGCCGTCACGCCTGCGGCGGAATCGGCCCCGGCGGCCCGGCCCGCGCCCGCCAGCCGCGTCATGGGTCCGCATACCGGGCCGCGCGACTATGAAACCGTCCGCGGCAGCCGGCTTGGCAGCGTGACGGGATTTGCATGGTCCGTCAGCGTGCGCCCGCTGGGCGACGAGGGCGCAACGCTTGCCGCCGAGGCCAATGGCAGCGCCAGCGAACGCCGCTTCCTGGCGGGTAATGGCTGGGCCGCCGACAATTCCGGCAGCACGCTCAACCTGTATGATTTCGCCGCCCGCCGCCTGCTGCGCGTCAACCGCGACGCCCGCACGGTCACCAACACCTCGCTATACGCTGCCGCACGGCGCAATTTCGACATTTACATGTTCCTGTCCGACGCCGGTCAGCGCGAACGGATAGAGTTCGGCCCCGGCACCGTCTTCGACCGGTTCTGGCTGGAGGCGGCCATGGGCGTGGCCGCCGAGCCTGCCCGCCTGAACACGCAGGAAACCCCGCGCAGCGATGGCGGACGCGATGTCAGCTGGCAGCGCGAGGGCGAAGAGATGACCGTCGCCATCGCGCGCTATGGCGAGTGCGCTGCGGTCAACACCGCAACAACGCGCCATCTGCTGGCCGGGCTGGGCCACGCTCTTGCCCTCCACCCCCAGATCATCGAGGCGATGGATCAGCGCGGCGAGGTGCCCTGCGCCTTCAGCTTCGTGATCATCAGCCCAGACAGCCCGCGTGGGCGGGTGGAGACCTGGACGCTGGAATCGGCAGGGCCGGCCACGCTGCGCCTCGCCGATTTCGCCGGGTTCCGCCTGACCATGCCCGAAGCATCCCTGCTGGACGGAGAAACCATCGAGGCTGCGCTGGCCGCCGTTTCGGGCGAGCGTGGCGCCGCGCCACCCGCCCCGGAATTCCTCGGCGACATCCAGGCCCTGCGCAATGCTGGCGACTATGCCGGCGCGCTGCTGATGCTGGTGCAGGAAACCGCCCATTTCGGCCCGTGCCCGGCAGAGACGGTCGGCTCTGAACGCCTGGCCTGCGCGGGCGCGGTCAGCCTTGCCCAGGCGGGGGCAGGCAATGCCGCGTTCGAGCGTGTGATGGAGGCGACAGCCGCCGTGCAGGAAAACGCACACCGGGTCGTCATCGAGAATCTGTCCGGATTTCTGGACCGCTCCGACCCGCCCGGCGCGGCAGCCCGCACGCTGGTGGCCAACGAGATGGTGAGCTGGGGCAGCGAAGCGCTGTCGGTTTATCCTGACATCGACCCTGGCGTCCTGCTGCAGGAAGCCCTGATCATGGATCCGTTTGCACCGGACGCCTACTGGCATCTGGGGCGGCGCTACATGGAGGCCGGCGCACCGGAAGCCGCCTGGACACTGTTCGATCTGGGGCGCGCCCTGCCCGGCCGGGAAGCAACGCCTCTGCTGCAACAGGCAACTCGCATCGAGCGCAGTCTGGAGCAGCTGGCGCCGGCCCTGTTTGGCCCCGCTGCACAATGATCCGGATTTAAGGAAACTTTACGCCACGTTAACCGCATCGCTGGCTCTTAAACCTCAGGCAATCGAGGCGCGGAGCAGCTGTGTGGGCCGGTTTGTTGTGGAAACACTACATATTGGGGTCACCCATCCGGTTTACACAATATTAACCGCTCAGCTACCCTCGGGCGATCGGGTCGGGAGCGTGTGAGTCGGATGACGTCCGGAACACCTTGGAGCGTTAAAGGCATCGACCCGCGGGCGCGGGCGATAGCCAAGACGGCTGCCCGCCGCGAAGGCATGACGCTGGGCGAATGGTTGAACCGCGTCATTCTCGATGACGGCACACCCGGCAATGACTGGGAAGAGCGCCTTGGCGGCTTTCCGGGCTTTGGCGCCAACCCCGCCGGGGATGGCGGGGACGGGGATGGCGATCTCGCTGAAATGGTGGCCCGGCTTGGCGCGCGCATTGAAGCGGCCGAGGCACGCGCCCAGCTCGCGATTTCCGGCGTTGACCAGTCAGTGAGCGGGCTCGCCCGCCGGCTGGAGCGCGTGGAGGACTCCCTTGATGAAGAGGAAGAGCACGTTTCCAGCGAGCTCTCCCGCACACGCGCCGCCCACGAGGATCTGATCGAGCGCATCCGCAAGCTGGAGCGTTCCGGCCCAGGCGGAGACACCAGCCAGGTGCGTGCGGTGGAGAACGCGCTCGGCAAGGTCGCGGCCCGGCTCTACGAGACCGAGCGCGATTTCCGCGCCGAGATTGACGGGCTGCTGGAGCGCGAGGACCGGCGCAAGGACGGATCGGAAAAGGCGGTAAAATCGCTCGCCCAGCGTATCGAGGACGAAGAACGGCGCGCACGCGGCGAGGAAGCCTCGCTGAAAGACATTCTTGAGCAGCGCGCCCGCGAGACCAAAGAAAATCTGGACGGGCTCTACGACAATTCCCGCGCCATGCAGCGCCGGCTTGTCGCTGCCGAGACCGCCACCCATCAGGCCGCAGAGGCGCTGGCCCGTTCGCATGAGCGGCTGGAAGCCCGCCTTGCCGAGCTGGAAGGCAGCACGCGCGGTGCAGTCAATGAAGAGCAGTTCCAGCGCCGCTTTGACCGCCTCGCCACCGAGCTGGCCGAAGTGATCCGTGACACGCGGCGCGAGTTTGCAGGCCAGATCGAGCACCTCGCCCGCAATGGCGGCCAGAGCGCGCGCTTTGAACAGGCCTTGCAGGCCACCGAGGCGCGCCTTGGCGCAGCAGAGACGCGTCAGGCTGACACGCTGGCCCGTATCAGCCAGGAGGTTTCACGCCTCGCCCGCGCGATTGACCGGCGCTTTTCGGAAAACGAAGTGCGCATGGAGGAGCGTTTCCGCGACGAGGAACGCCGCCGCTCCCATCAGCGCGACAGGGCTGATATTGAATCACGTCTGGACGAGGTGCGCCGCGAGAGCAGTCACGCGGTCCGCCAGATCGGGGAGCAGGTGGCACGGCTGGGCGAAAACCTGGCCGAACGCGTCAGTCAGGCCGAGCAGCGCTCCGCAGCGGCGCTGGAAGCGGCGGGAGATCGCATGGCGCGGGTTGTGGAAACCCTCGACAGCAACGGCAAGGCACGCTCCGAGGACGAGCTGCTGCAGGCGCGCATTGCCGCGTCGGAGGAGCGCACCGCCGAGCGCATCGCGGAGGCCATGAAGGGCGTGCATGAGCGCCTCGATGCGGCCCGCACCGAGACCGCTGACGCCCTCTCCCCGGTGCAGCGCGCCATGACGGCGCTGGCCGAGCGTCTTGAGGCCATCGAGCAGAACAGCCTGAAGGAACCGCCCCGGCGCGGCCTGTTCAGCGGAAGCGGTGAGTCCAGACGCATTACCCCGCCTGCCGAACCGGCACCCGCAGACACGGCGGACAGCTTCAACGCCCCGCTGCAGCCGCCTCCCGGCGCGCGTCATGCGGCGCTGAAAGGCGAGTTCGATATCGCCAGCGCGCCGGATGCCTTCGTGGTCGCGGTGGAGGACCCGCTTGCCGCCGCGCCAGCGCAGCCCGCACCGGCGCCTGCCCCTGAACCGGCCCCGCAGGACGATATCTGGAATGAGGCGCCCCAGCCTGCGACCCTGCCCGATCCGCGCGAGCGGGTCCGTCAGAGGGCGGCGCCTGCACTGGGCGCGACAGCCGATGCCGAGTTTCTGGCCGCCGCCCGCCGCAAGGTGCGCACGGGCGGGTCTGATCCCGCCCGCTTCGACCATGCACTGCCTTCGGCCCGCAAGGAGGGCACGCGGGGCCGCCTGCTACTGGCCAGTGTCAGCCTTCTGGGCTTCCTGGCGCTGGGCGCCGCCGCCGCTTTCATCCTGATGGACGGGTTCGGCCGCACGCCTGCCCAGACCGAAGCGGGCACCTCTGCAGAGGCGCTGTCGAGCCTGTTTGCCGATGTGCGTACCGAGCCGAGCATCGCCGAACTGCCTGACCCTGCCGGGACCGGCCTGCCGGCGGAGGAGGCGGTCGAGACCGAGCTGGCAGCCCTTCCCGAACCCGAACCGGTCGCGGTTCAGCCTGCACGGCCCGCCGCCGACACCGCCCCGCCTGCCGCCACAGTGGTGCAGGCCTCCAGCACGGTGCCGGATGCGCCCCTGACGCTGGAAGCCGCCGCTACGGCGGGCGATCCCGTCGCGCGCTACCAGCTTGCCATCCAGCGCCTGAATGCCGGGGATGTGCAGGGCGGAGCGACCCTGATGCGCCGGGCTGCCGAGCAGGGCGTGCCCGACGCGCAGTTCCGTTTTGCCCGCATGCTGGAGCGCGGAGAGGGCGTCGCCGCCGATCCTGCAGCCGCCCGCAGCTGGATGGTGCGTGCCGCCGAGGCAGGCCATCTGCGCGCCATGTACGAGGCCGGGGTGATGTATGTGAACCTCTCCCCCACGCCCGCCAACCAGCAGGCCGCCGCAGGCTGGTTCGAGCAGGCGGCCCTGCACGGCATGGGCGACAGCCAGTTCAATCTCGGCCTGTTGTTCGAAGAAGGCTTTGGCGTGCCACAGAGCGCGGCTGACGCCTATGCCTGGTTCCTGATTGCCGCCGCAGGCGGTGACAGCGCCGCGCAGGAGCGCGCCAGTACGCTGCGCCGGTCCCTGAGCGCGGACGAGCGCGCGGCGGCCGAGGAAGCCGTGCGCGGCTATGCTCCGCGTGTTCTCGACCCGCAGGTGCAGGGGCGTTACGCCCCGCAGGCTTGGGAAACCGGCGTATCTGCCCGCCTGATTGCGCGGGCCCAGGAACTTCTCGCCGCTTCAGGCTATGATGCCGGTCCGGCAGACGGCGCCTTCGGGCAGCGCACGCGGGAGGCGATCGTGGCATATCAGCGCGCGGAAGGACTGGAGGCATCGGGTGCGGTCGATAGCGCGCTCATTGCCCGGCTAGAGCGCGCCCAGCCCCGCTAGGCGCGGGCGATGGATATCTACCTGCCGATCGCGGAAGTCTCGGTAAACCTGTTTCTCGTGCTCGGCCTCGGCCTCGCAGTGGGTTTCCTGTCGGGCATGTTTGGCGTCGGCGGCGGCTTCCTGATGACGCCGATCCTGATCTTCATCGGCATCCCGCCGCCGGTGGCGGTGGCCACCCAGACCAACCAGATCGTCGCCTCCTCCGCTTCCGGCGCCCTCGCCCATTTCCGGCGCAAGAGCCTTGACCTGAAAATGGGGCTCTACCTGCTTGCCGGCGGGGTGATCGGCTCCTTCGCCGGGGTGCAGCTCTTCTCCTTCCTGCAGGCCACCGGCCAGATCAATCTGGTCATCTCGCTCTGTTATGTCGGCTTTCTGGGCGTGATTGGCGGACTGATGCTGATCGAAAGCCTGAACGCGCTGTGGCGGCGCTACAAGCTCGGCAAGACCGGCATGCCGGCCCGGCCCCGGCGGCGGCGGCGCACGCTGATGGACCGCCTGCCCTTCAAGGTGCGCTTCCCTGTCTCCGGGCTCTATATCAGCCTGATCCCCGTCATCGCCATCGGCGCGATGGTGGGCATACTCGCCGCGCTGATGGGCGTTGGCGGTGGCTTCATCATGGTGCCGGCCATGATCTATGTGCTGCGCATGCCGACCTCGGTCGTGATCGGCACCTCCCTGTTCCAGATCCTGTTCGTCACCGCTTTGACCACCTTCCTGCAGGCGGCCCAGAACCAGACCGTCGATCTGGTGCTGGCCGCTCTCCTGATAGTCGGCGGAGTGATAGGGGCGCAGTTCGGCGCGCGGGCCGGGCAACGCATCCGGGCCGAGGAGCTGCGCATCGCGCTCGCGCTGATGGTCGTGGCAGTGTGCCTGAAACTCGCCTGGGACCTGGTCAGCGATCCGGTAGACATGTTCGAGCTGATGCATGTGGCGGGGAGCACGTCATGACCGCGCACACCCTGACCGCCGCCCTGCTGGGCCTTGCGCTTGCCGGCGCCGCCCACAGCGCACTGCAGGAAGAGGAGGAGGCCGAAGAGGTCCGTCCGGCCGGCATCATTGCCGCCCTCACCAAGGACGTGGTGAAGATACGCTCCAACTTCACCGGCGCCGACTTCCTCGTCTATGGCGCGGTGACCGGGCTTGAGGACGGGGACGACATCGTCGTGGTCGTGCGCGGCCCTGCAGAGGACCTGCGCGTGATGCGCAAGATCCGCACGCTCGGCATCTGGATCAACCGCGCGCCGGTGCGCTTTGAGGACATTTACGGCTATTACGCGGTCGCCTCCACGCGCTCACTCTCCCAGTTCGCCACCTTCTCCTCCCTGCGCCGCGAGGCCATCGGCATGGAGCACCTACGCCTGTCCGCGCCGGAAACCGAGCGCGAGGAGACACGCTTCGGGGTTGGCGGGGTGATCGTCAGCGAGCTGGGCGGAGAAGTGGTCGAATACCGGCGCGCCATCGTGCGCAACCGCGCGCGCGACGGGCTCTATGTGGAATCGCCCGGCGGGGTGGAGATCATTGATGGCGGGCTGTTCCGCGCCGCCGTGCGCCTGCCTCCGGTCACGCCGGTTGGCGAATATGCCCTTGATATCTATCTGTTCCGCGATGGCGTGCCGATTGCCAGCCGCCGCACGGCGCTGGAAGTGCGCAAGGCCGGCATGGAACAGGCCATCTATGATTTTGCCCACCGCCACAGCGCGCTATACGGTCTGGTGGCCGTGGTGCTGGCGCTGCTTTCAGGCTGGGCCGCAGCGGAAGTGTTCCGGCGCCGCTAACCAGGGAGGCAGACATGCTAAGGCAGTTATCCGAAAGCCCGAACGTGCCCCTGCTGCTGGGCTTTGCCGGGCTCGTGCCCTTCTTCGCAGGCGCATTTGCGCTGGCGCTGGGCGGCCCGGTCGCTGTTCAGGCCGCTTACGCCCTGCCGGTCTATGCCGCCGTGATCCTGTCTTTCCTGGCCGGCGGCCGCTGGACAACCGAGATCGTGCTGCGCGCAGAAGCGCCGCGCCCGGCCGTGCTGCTGCTTGCGGTCGGGCTCTCGCTGGCAGGCTGGCTGGCCGTACTGCTGCAGGTCTGGAACCGGCCCGGCCTGCCGTTTGACACCGAACTGGCCGGATGGGGCGTGCTGATTGCGGGCTTCACCATCCAGTATCTGTGGGACCGCGGCGCGGTGCGCGGTGGCACCCTGCCCCGCTGGTATCTGCCCCTGCGCCTTGTCCTGACGCTGGGCGCAGTGATCAGCCTGGGCGCAGCCCTGGCGATCCGGGCGCTGTAAGGGACCTTTTTCAATCGCCCAGCAGCGTGGTGCCTGCCACCCGGTAGACACGCTCCCGGCCCAGCATCCACGCATCAGGGGTGCGTTCAAAACACGCGGCGAAGGCCGTATCACGCGCATTGAGCCCCCCCGTATACGCACCGAAGGCGGGAAGGATCAGACGCGACCCATCGCTCAGGAACGCGCGTCTGCGCACCGAGCGGCCTGATCGGCGCACCTTGGCGCACGGGTGGAGGTGGCCTGCCAGCTCTCCCGGCATTGCCCCTGCGCGCGGCTCATGGCGCAGGGTGAGCGGTCCGGCCTGCAGTTCTGCCAGCACACTGCCGCCAAAGCGCGCAGGCGGGACCGGATCGTGATTGCCCTCGATCCACACCCAGTCTGAAACCGACGCGACGAGGCACTGCAGGCTGTGCGCATCGCCCTCATCCATACGGCCATCGGCGCGCAGATCATGGAAGCTGTCGCCCAGCGCGATCACGCGTGCCGGTTTCAGCCGGGCAATCACCTCCCCAAGGCGGCGCAGCGTGGTGCGGGTGTCATAGGGCGGCAGCAGCACGCCGCGCTCGGCAAAGGCCGAGCCCTTCTCGAAATGGAGATCGGCGACCACCAGCGAGCCGCACGCCTCGATCAGCGCCGCGCCCGACACATCGGCAAGGATGGAGGCGCCATTGACGGTGAGGCGCGAAGGGGTGGGCGGCGAAACAAGCATGGTTTCAAAACAAGCCCGCCGCCCTGACCCCGTCAACGGGCACGTCGCAGCGCGGCGACATCGCCGGCTCTTAGTGCGTTCACATGCCGGGAGATTTTCTCCACCGGCCAGTCCCACCACGCGATCTGGAGGAGTGCGGCGATGGTGGCCCCGTCAAACCGCTTCTTCTTCAGTTCGGCAGGATTGCCCGCGACGATGCCATAGTCGGGCACATCGCGCGTGACGACGCTGTGGCTTGCGATGATCGCACCATTGCCGATCCTTACCCCCGGCATGATGACGGCCTGCCGCCCGATCCAGACATCATGGCCGACAATGGTATCACCCTTGTAGCCGCTATCTAGGGAGCTTTCCTCAAAGCCCGCCTCCCAGCCGCCACCGAATATCTGGAACGGATAGGTGGAGACGCCGCCCAGCGCATGGTTCGCGCCGTTCATGATGAAGGTCACGCCGGTGGCAATCGCGCAGAATCGCCCGATCACCAGACGGTCGCCGGTGAAGTCGTAATGGTAGAGGACGTTGCGATCCTCGAAGGCTTCGGGCGCATCGGGATCGTCATAGTAGGTGTATTCGCCCACCTCGATATTGGCCCTTTTGATGACGGGCTTGAGGAAGCAGACGCGTGGAAAGCCCGCCAAGGGGTGCGGGTTCATCGGATCGGGTCCATGCATGGTGGATCGGCCTTTCACGTCTCCGGCACGCGGCGCGGAGGCGTTCTCTGATTGCTGTGAGTAGCGGAGACGGCGCAGGGCGCGCCGGAAAGGTGCTAGATCATAATGCGCCGGTCTATGCTGCGCGACGGTCCGTCAGTCAAGCCGGATCGCTTCCTCGATCAGGTCTTCCGAAGCCGCTTCCAGAATGGCCTCATGGGCCTCGCCATAGACCGGCTCACGGCCGATCTCGAGCATGACGGGCACCGCCAGCGGGGAGACCCTGTCCAGCGCCACCGCATCGATCCTGCCATCGATTGCGGCGAGCCTGTCTGACAGGCGGCGAATGTCCAGAAGACCCGTCGCCGCATCGGCGCGCGCGGCCTGCATCAATATGTGGCCCGGCTCATGCTCGCGCAGCACGTTGTAGATGAGGTCGGCGGAAAAGCTGACCTGCCGGCCCGTCTTCTCCTGCCCCGGAAAGCGCCGCTCGATCAGGCCGGAAATCAGCGCGCAATTGCGGAAAGTGCGTTGCATCAGCACGCTTTCCTCCAGCCAGCTTTCCAGATCATCACCCATCATGTCGGGCGAAAACAGCGCCTCGAAATCCGCGCCCGACATATCCTCCAGCCCCCAGACCGAAAGCGCGTATTCATTGGCGACAAAGCCCAGCGGTTTCAGCCGTGCGCGCTCCAGCCTGCGGGTCAGCAGCATGCCAAGCGTGGAGTGGGCAAGGCGGCCTTCAAACGGGTAGCAGACAAGGTAGTGCTTGCCCGCACGCGGGAAGGTCTCCACCAGCAGGCGGTCCGGCTCCGGCAGGCGCGAGCGCAGCTTTTGCATTTCCAGCCATTCGCGGATCTGACCGGGCAGCTTCTCCCATTCACCCGGACTGGAGACGAGGCGGCGCACGCGTTCGGCAAGATAGGTGGAAAGCGGAAACTTGCCGCCCTGCCAGGAGGGGACTTTCGGATCCTCGCCCCCTGCCCGGCTGACGAAAAGATCGGTCTGGTTCACGCCTTCAAAACGCAGCACCTGCTCGGCAAAGAGGAAGGTGTCACCAAGGGTCAGCTGGTCAGCGAACCATTCTTCGAGCTGACCCAGATGATGGCCGCCGCGGGTCGGTCCCTTGCCCGCGCTGACGACGCGCACATTGAGCATCGGGCTTTCAATGATGGTGCCGACATTCAGGCGGTGGCGCTGGGCTGTCGCGCGGTTTCGCGCCCGCCACAGCCCGTCCCGCCCCTGCACCAGACGGCGGAAGCGGTCATAGCTGCCAAGCGCATAGCCGCCGGTGGCTACAAACTCCAGCACGCGGTCAAACGTCTCGCGTGGCAGGCGGGCATAGGGCGCAGCGGTGAGGATTTCGGCATAGAGCCCATCGGCGTTGAAGGGATCACCGCAGGCCCGGCCCATGACGTGCTGGGCGAGCACGTCGAGCGGGCCCTCCTTCAAGGGCTCGCCATCGAGCATTTTTTCGGCCACTGCATCGCGCGCCGACAGGCATTCGAGATGCTCAAACCGGTTGGTGGGCACCAGCACCGCGCGCGAAGCCTCGTCCAGCCGGTGATTGGCCCGGCCGAGCCGCTGGATCAGACGCGAAGTGCCCTTGGGCGCACCCAGCTGGATCACGAGGTCCACATCGCCCCAGTCAATGCCGAGATCGAGCGTGGAGGTGCACACCACGCCGCGCAGTTTCCCCGCCGCCATCGCACCTTCCACCTTGCGGCGCTGTTCGACGCTGAGCGAACCGTGATGGAGCGCGATGGGCAGGGCATCCTCATTCAGCCGCCAGAGCTGCTGGAAGGCAAACTCGGCCTGGGAGCGCGTATTGACGAAGATGAGCGCGGTGCGCGCGCGCCTGATCTCCTCATAGACCGCCTCCATCGCATGGATGCCCATATGGCCCGCCCACGGGATGCGTGCTTCGGGCGTCAGGATGGAGATTTCAGGATCCGCGCCCGCCTCGCCGCGCACGATGCGGGTGGTGAGGGTGTCAGCGCCCGGATCACGCGACAGCCAGCGCGCATGACCCTCCACATCCTTCACCGTCGCGGACAGGCCGATCCGCCGGGCAGCAGGCGCATAGGCGTTGATGGCTGCGAGGCCGAGGCTCAACAGATCGCCGCGCTTTTGCGGAGCGAGCGCATGGATCTCATCAATGATGATGGCCTTGAGATCGGCAAAGAAGGCAGCGCCGTTTTCCTGCGCCACGAAGAGGGCGAGCTGTTCTGGCGTGGTTAGCAGGATATCCGGCGGCGCGGCCCGCTGGCGCGCGCGTTTGGACTGCGGGGTATCGCCGGTGCGCGTCTCGATGCGCAAGGCGAGCCCCATCTCCTCGACCGGGCGCATCAGATTGCGCGCCACGTCCTGCGACAGGGCTTTCAATGGCGAGATGTAGAGCGTGTGCAGACAATGGGGCCGGGCCTTGCCGTCTTCGGCGCTGATGCCCGCCAGATCGATGAGCGAGGGCAGGAAGCCGCCAAGCGTCTTGCCGCCGCCCGTTGGCGCGGTCAGCAACACGTCTTCGCCTGCTCTGGCTGCCTCCAGCATGGCGAGCTGATGGGCACGCGGACGCCAGCCCCGGCTGGCAAACCAGCGGGCAAAGGGCTCTGGCAGGGCTGCAAGGGCGTGATCGCCATCCATGGCGCAAGAGATAGGGCCAAATGCCCGGCAAGGTCGACAACTTCCCCCTGCCTGCCTAGTTTTCCTGCCAACCATCCATATTCACATCCGGGGAGCTGACATGATCAAGCGCAGCCTGTTCCTTTCACTTGCCAGCGTTGTTGTCCTGACCGCCTGCGGCGAACAGATCGCCAATGGCGAGGGCGATGCCAGCGCCGTGGTGGCCGGGGCCGCCCACACCCAGCAACGCCTCATCTATCCCACCACCATGCGGGTGGAACAGGTGGACACCTACCAGTCGGCTTCGCGCGGCGAGGTGGAGATCGAAGACCCGTATCGCTGGCTGGAAGCCGATGTGCGCGTCAGCCCGGATGTGGAAGCGTGGGTGCAGGCGCAGAACGCGGTGACGGGCCGCTATCTGGAAGGCCTGCCGGGCCGGGCAATGATCGCCGAACGCTTGCGCGAGCTGTGGAATTATGAGCGCCGCAGCGTGCCGGTGGCACGCGAGGGGCGCTATTTCTTCTCCCATAATGACGGCCTGCAGGACCAGTCGGTCTACATGGTGCAGGAAGGCCTGGAGGGTGAGGCGCGTGTCCTCATTGACCCCAATACCCTGTCAGAAGACGGCACGGTGGCGCTGGCCGGCACCTGGCCGAGCCCGGACGGCAGCCATGTTGCCTACATGCTGCAGGATGGCGGATCGGACTGGCGCACGGCGCAGGTGATCAACACCGAAACGGGCGAGCGGCTGGAAGATCATCTGGCATGGATCAAGTTCTCCAACCTCTCCTGGGCGAAGGACGGCTCCGGCTTCTTCTACTCGCGCTATCCCCAGCCGGAAGCGGGCGAGGAGTTCACTTCGCTGAACCATGATCAGGCGATCTATTTCCATGTGCTCGGCACTGATCAGAGCGAAGACCGGCTGATCATGTCCGACCCGGAAAATCCGGAAGTGAGCTGGCGCGCAGGTGTCAGCGATGACGGGGATTATCTCTTCATCTACTCCTCGGCCGGGACGGACGGCAACGCCATCCACATCCTGGACCTGAGGCGGGCGGATGCGCGCCCTGTCGCGATCTTCGAAGGCTTTGCCAATAATCACTCGCCGGTCGGCAACGATGGTGAAACCTTCTTCTTCATGACCGATCTGGATGCGCCCAACCAGCGCATCGTGGCGGTGAACCTGTCTGATCCCTCCACCCTCACCAACATCATTCCGGCTGGCGATTTTCCGATCTCGGCGGCGAGCCATGTCGGCGGGCATCTGATCGTGCGCACGTTTGAGGACGTACGCTCGGTGGTGCGCGTCTACACGCCCGCCGGTGAAGAGGTGCGCGAGGTGGAACTGCCGGGCCTTGGCGTTGCCGGCGGGTTCAATGGCCGTCCTGACAGCCCGGAGACCTTCTACAGCTTCACCAGCTTCAACCGCCCCGGCACGATCTATCGCTATGACGTGGAGACAGGCGAAAGCACGCTCTTCCACGAAGCGCCGCTCACCTTCGATCCCGATGATTACGAGGTCAGCCAGGTCTTCTATGAGAGCACGGGCGGGGTGCAGGTGCCGATGTATATCGTCCACCACCGCGATGTGACGCCCAACGGCCAGCAGCCCACGCTCCTGTTCGGCTATGGCGGTTTCAACATCCCCATGACGCCCGCTTTTGACGTGCGCCGCCTGCAATGGATGGAGATGGGCGGCGTGTTCGCGCTGGCCAATATCCGCGGCGGTTCGGAATATGGCCGTGACTGGCATGATGGCGGGCGGCTGGCCAACAAGCAGAACGTCTATGATGACTTCATCAATGCCGCCGAACACCTGATCGAAATGGGCTGGACCAGCCCGGCCCATATCGCGATGGAAGGCCGCTCCAATGGCGGCTTGCTGGTCGGCGCGGTGGCCAACCAGCGCCCGGACCTGTTTGCCGCGGCGCTGCCGGGCGTCGGCGTGATGGACATGCTGCGCTTCAACCAGTTCACCGCAGGGCGCTTCTGGGTGTCGGACTATGGCAGCCCGCAGGACCCGGACATGTTCGACGTGCTCTACGCCTACTCGCCCCTGCACAACGTGCCGGAGGGGCAGGGCTATCCGGCAACGCTCGTCACCACGGCCGATACCGATGACCGCGTGGTGCCCAGCCACTCGTTCAAATACATCGCGCAGGTTCAGGCGACCGAGACCGGCGACGCGCCGACCCTGATCCGCATCGAGACGCGGGCCGGCCACGGCGCAGGCACGCCCGTCTCCATGCTGATCCAGGAGACGGCGGACAAGTGGGCCTTCATCGCCTTCCACACCGGGCTGGACCTCAGCCAGCCGCGCTCCGACCGGTAGGATGCCACTGGACCGCCTTCGCGAAAGGCACGAAGCGCTGAACACGGTGAGCGGCGGGCCGCGCAGCACAGCTGCGTGGTTTGCCGCCTTCGCCCTGTTGCCGTCCCAGGAGGCGCCGGAGCGGTCCGCAACCGCCATGCAGCGCGTCCACGGCGAGCTCAAAGCCGCTCTTGGCGGCTGGCGGGCACCCACTGGCGACCTGCTCTGGATCTATGCCGCGCTTCTGGCCAGCCACGGCAAGACGGCGGCTGACTTCCTGAAGGTGCGTGATCTGCTGCGGGAGAGCGAGAAAGACTCCGCGACCCGCAAGCTGCATGAAGGCGGCAGCCGGGCGGCGCTGGTGCTGACCCTGGCCGATGCGGGCTCGGCGCAGGCCGCGCGGCGCTTCTTCGCCATCAAGAAGGCGATCCTGCCGCCCTGGTGGCGGGCCAATGCGGAATCACCGACCTCTTCGCCGCCTCGCACGCCGCGCGCGAGGACAGCCCCGACACCGTCAGGCGCGAGCGCGAAGCGGCGATAGCCGTGTTTGAGGCAGACCGGGCAACGCGCGGATTGAAGCGCGAAGGTGCGCGCCTCAGCGCCCTCCACCAGCAGCCCGCGCGTGATGTGCTCAGCCGCTATCTGGCACTTCGCGAGGCCGTGAAGGAGCACGCCAAGATCCGCCATTCCGGTAACCAGCATATCTGGCTGGAATGGGCGGCCCAGGGCGTGGTCGCCGAAGACCTGCCGGTAATCGCAGCCAATATGGAGGCACTCGGCAAGGTCTCCCAGACGGGTTCTGCGCGCCTGCGTCTGGCACAGCTGGTCTGGCTTTCCGAACGGACGGACGGGTCATTGGGCGCCGTTTCGGCCATGTCGGCGATGATTGCAGCCCAGACCGCCGCCATCATCGCCATTACCACCGCGTCAACCGCCGCTGTCACCGCATCGACGGCGCGGTAGCCCCCTAAACGCCCTGCTCCAGCATGCGCTTGTAGGCTTCGCGGGCGTGGGCGCGTTTGAGCCAGTCCTTGGTGGCGGGCGCGTTGTCCAGCAGGCCGGACTTTTCCATGCCATCAAGCTGAAAGCCCATCAGGCAATCGGCAGCGGTGAACATGTCACCGGCAAACCAGGTGTGGCGCGACAGATGGCCTTCGATGGTGGCGGCCGCCTTGTCGCGCTCTCCGGTCATCCAGCCCGCCAGCAGCGAGTCCTGCAGGCCGGTGGCGCGGGTGAAAACGAGAATGAGCCCCGGCAGAAAGGTTGAGCCTTCCGCCGCATGCATCCATTCCAGATAGCGCGCAAATTCGGGCCGTCCGGGTTTGGGGTGCAGGCGGTGCTCGGTATCAAACAGCGCCAGGATGTACTGCGCGATGGCGCCGGTTTCCGCGATCACCTGCCCCTCATGCTCCAGCAGCGGCGCCTTGCCCATCGGGTGGACTTTCAGGAGCTCCGGCGGGGCGAGCCGCGTCTGCGCATCACGCTCGTGACGGACCAGCGTGTAGGGCAGGCCCAGCTCCTCCATCAGCCAGATAATGCGCTGCGAACGCGAGGCATTGAGGTGATGGAGGACGAGGCTCATCGGGGTGTTCCTACATTTGCGGTGCGCTGGCCGGCACGTCGAAGCCGACCGGCGCGCCGGGGCCGACAGGCAGGCCCAGCGCGACCCACGCCATGGTCAGGATCAACCCGCCGATCAGGAAGAAGAACGAGTATGGCAGCATGTTTGCGAGCAAGCCGCCCATCCCGAACTCCGGATCCCAGCGGCGGCAGAAGGCCAGCACCATCGGGAAATAGACCATGAGCGGCGTGATGATATTGGTCACACTGTCCCCCACCCGGTAGGCTGCGGTGGACATTTCAGGGCTGACCCCCAGCAGCATCAGCATCGGCACGAGGATCGGCGCGATGGCCGCCCATTTGGCGCTCGCTGAGCCGATCACGAGATTGAGCGCAGCCGACAGCAGCACGACAGCGGCGAGCAGGAGCGGCGCAGGCAGGCCCGCTGCCTCGATGGCGCGCGCGCCCTCGATGGCCATGATGCCCCCCATGTTGGTCCAGGTGAGCAGCACCACGAAGTGCGCCGCCGTGAAGGCGAGCACGATATAGCCCGACATGTCCTTCATTGCCTCGGTGGACATGTGGACCACGTCGCGATGGCTCTTGATGGTCCCGACCGCCGAGCCGAAGGCGACGCCGGTAAACAGGAACAGGAAGAAGAAATACGCGATCAGGCTCTGGATCATCGGGTCGAAGCGGAACTCGGGCGGCGCTTCGAGATTCTGCAGGTACTGGCCCGGCCCGAAGGTCAGAAAGCCCCACAGCGCCGTTACGGCGAGGAAGGCGATCAGCGACCACCACAGCCCCTTGCGTTCGGCAGCGCTGAGTTGGGAGTCGGCCTTCTGGCTGGAGATCGGCGTGGCCGAGGTCGGCACATAGGTGCCAAGGCGCGGCTCGATGATGCGGTCGGTCACGAACCAGCCGAGCGGGAAGAACACCATCGCCATGCCCACGATGAAGAACCAGTTGCCGGCAAGGTTTGCCATCCAGCTGGGGTCCAGCACGTGCACGGCAGGCTCGGTCACGCCAAGGATCAGCGCGTCGATAGGGCCCGGCATGAAGTTGGCAGAAAAGCCGCCTGACACGCCTGCGAACGCGGCGCAGATGCCCGCAATCGGGTGACGGCCCACCGAGGCATAAATCACGCCAGACAGCGGGATCAGCACCACATAGGCGGCGTCAGAGGAGTGCGTGGCGACCAGCGCCAGCAGCATGACGATGGGCGTCATCGCCTTTTTCGGTGCGTTCCGGAGGCCCGCCCGCAGGCCAGCCGAGAAGAAGCCGGAGCGTTCGGCAACGCCTGCCCCCAGCATGATGACCAGCGTCAGACCCAGCGGGGCAAACCCGGTAAGCGTCTGCGGCATGGAGGTGAGGAGGCGCTGGACATTGTCACGCGACAGAAGCGAGCTTGCCTGCAGGGTTTCACCCGTGATCGGGTTCACCGCGCTCATGCCCATGCCTGCGGCGAAGGCGGAAATCCCCATCAGGATCAGGATCAGCCAGACGAAGATGAATACCGGGTCTGGCAAGGCATTGCCGAACCGCTCCACCCCGTCCAGAAATCCGCCCTTGCGGGGCTTGTCCATAGCCTCAGCCATTACGCATCCTCTTGATATGTATCGCGGTCTAGTTGGCCGTCGGCAGGGTGTAGCCGACCTCCGCACCCGGACCCAGCGGCAGGCCGAGATAGACCCAGGCAATCGTCATGATGATGCCGGTGATCAGCAGCCAGATCGAATAGGGCAGCATGGCCGCAGTGAGCGAGCCGATGCCGAACTCGGGCACCCAGCGCCGGGCAAACACCAGCACTAGCGGGAAATAGACCATGAGCGGGGTGATGATGTTGGTGGCGCTGTCACCCACGCGGTAGGCCGCCGTCGCCATTTCCGGGCTGATCCCGAGCAGCATCAGCATCGGCACGAGGATCGGAGCCATGAAGGCCCATTTCGCGCTCGCCGAACCGACGAAGAGATTGAGCACACCGGCAAACAAGACGATGAGGCCGAGCACGATCGGCAGGGGCAGGCCCGATTGCTGGATCGCGTTCGCGCCATTGACCGCCGAGATGATCCCCAGATTGGAGAGGTTGAACATCTCCACGAAATACGCAGCGGCAAAGGCCAGCACGAGGTAATAGCCCATATCCTTCATGCCACCGGCCATCATCTCCACCGTGTCGCGGTGGGTCTTGATGGTGCCCGCCGCCATGCCGTAGGCGATACCGGCGGCGAGGAAGAGCACGAGGAAACCCGCCACCAGCGAGGAGAAGAAGGGCACGAGCTGCTGGGTCACCTCCAGCGCCGGATTGGGATTGAACAGAGGCGGATTGCCGCCCCAGACCGACAGCGCGCCAAAACTGACAAGCGCCACAAGATCGACTGTCAGGAAGATCCAGAGGAAGGCCACGGCCAGCACGGCAAGCCCGGCATGGGCAAGGCCCTTCTTCTGGCCGGGGGTCAGTGGCGCATCGGCATCATCATCAGCGCTGTCGCTGCCGGCCACCGCGCCGCCGGTCCACGGCCCCAGGCGCTTTTCGATGATCGCGTCGGTCACGAACCAGATCACCGGCAGATAGATGACCGTCATCGCGGCGATGAAGAACCAGTTGCCGGCGATGTTCATCGTCCAGTCGGCGACAAGACTGCCGACAGCGGCCTCGGTAATCCCGAACAGGAGCGCGTCCAGCTGGCCGGGAAAGAGATTGGCCGAGAAGCCGCCTGACACACCGGCAAAGGCGGCGGTGATACCGGCGATGGGATGGCGTCCGGCCGCCGCATAGATCACGGCTGCGAGCGGGATCAGCACCACATAGGCCGCGTCAGCGGCCAGATTGGCCATCATGGCAACCAGCGCCACGGCAGGGGTCAGAAGGAAGCGCGGGGCATTGCGTACCGCGGCGCGCATGGCGGTGCCGAACAGGCCCGCCCGCTCGGCCACACCCGCGCCAAGCATCACCACCAGCACATAGCCCAGCGGATGGAAGGAGGTGAAAATCGTCGGCATGCGCACCAGCAGGTGCTCGATGAGTTCGGATCGGAACAGCATCCGGGCCGGTTCGACGACCGGCGAGCCGTCCTCATTGACCCGGACCGGGTGTTCAACCGACACGTTCAGAAAATCGGTGATGACCGAGACAATGATCAGGATACCGATCAGATAGGCGAAGATGATGACCGGGTCAGGCAGCTTGTTGCCCGTCTTTTCGATCCAGCCGAGAATCCCCTTCTGGCGCTCCTCGATAGCGGGCGCGTCTGCCTTGGCCATGTTCGGTCTCCCCCCGATTGTCCGGTTCTGCCTGCCGCGTCTGTGGCCAGGCAATTTGGCCGTTACCTTAAACACTCACGGCACCGGGAGAAAAGCCCGCTTGCAGGTTCACAGGCCGGCCGGGGAGAGACAAACTTCTCCCGGCCGGGTTCTACCGGCCCCGCATTTCATGCTAGACGGCTCCTCCCGCCCTGCCCGTTCACGAAAAGAGGACAGAAAATCATGGACTTCACTGGCCAGATCGACGGGCAGCTGAGCAGCCTGATGGGGTATATGACCACGCTCGGCGTGGCGGTGCTGTCCAATGTGGCGCTGGCCGCGGCCATCCTCATCGCCGGTATCTACGCCTCGGGCTTTCTGGCCAAGCGCGTGCGGTCCTGGGCGATAGCCCACCCGCGCATCGATACCACGCTGGCGGTCTTCTTCGCCTCGGTGGTGCGCTATTTGATCCTGGCGGTCGTCATCATCGCCGTACTGACGCGCTTTGGCGTGGAAACGACCTCGCTTGTCGCCGCGCTCGGCGCGATGACGCTGGCGGTCGGCCTTGCCCTGCAGGGCACGCTGTCCAACGTGGCGGCGGGCGTGATGATCGTCTTCTTCCGGCCCTACAAGATCGGCGACTTCGTCGATATTGGCGGCTCGGCAGGCACGGTGAAGGACATCAACCTCTTCTATACCGAGCTCAACACGCCCGATAACCGGCAGCTGATCGTTCCCAATTCCCAGTCCTGGGGCCGGATAATTGTCAATTTCAGCGGCTATCCCTCACGCCGGGTCGATTTCACGTTTTCGGTGTCCTACGAGGCCGATATCGACCATGTGCGAAGCATCATCCGGCGGGTGATCGAGGATGATCCGCGCGTCATGGCCGAACCGCCTGTCATGGTGGAGGTCAACGCGCACGGGGCTTCAGGTGTCGATTACATCGCCCGCGCCTGGGTGACGACGCTCGACTACTGGCCGTATTACTGGGAAAAGATGCGCCTCATCAAGCAGGCTTTCGACGCGGAAGGCATCGAGATTCCCTATCCCCATCAGGTGTATATAAAAAAGGAGGGATAACCTCCTGATTGGCCATAGAGGTGCCGCAATTTCTGCGCTAATGTCGCCGCCATGACCGCAGAAACCGCCGAGAAGAAAACCTTCCTGCAACGCCTTCTGGCGGTGCGTGCGCGCGACTTCATCGTGCTGTTCATCCTGTGCGTCGTGGCGGGGCTGGTGCTGGCCCTGTTCAATATCGACCCGGCCGAGCTGTGGGTGGATTTCTTCGGCACGCTGGCGCGCGCCTGGGACCGGTTCTTCATCATCATCTCGGACTCGCTGGTCTGGTCGCTGCGCTACTTCCTGCTGGGCGCAGTGCTGATCGTGCCGCTATGGATACTCTGGCGCGTTGTCACCGCGGCAGGCCGGCGTTCCTGAGAGCAGATTTCAGAATAAATCCGCTGTTTACCCTGTTGGGCGAAAGCGCGGGCATTCCGCCGCGTTCGCGCATAGTCTCCGCGCTTGGGATGGTGCGGGGTCTGTCATGCAACTCGGTGATATTGCGGCCAGCGAGCCGGTGCGCCTTGTAAAGGGGCGGCGCTGGCAGGACCGTCCGCTTCTGATCGTGGACTCCTCCCCCTTCATGCGCCGCCTGATCGCGGACGTGCTGCGTCACGCCGGCGCCGACCATGTCTTCACCTTTGCGAACGGAACCGAAGGCCTTGACGCGGCGCGCACCTATGCCCGTCCGGTGGTGATTGCCGACTGGTCCAAGAAGGACTCCGCAGGCCCGGAGCTTGTGCGCAAGCTGCGCCGCGAGAAGCTGCCAATGCATACCGCGCCGGTGATCGTGCTCGGCGATAGCGGGCTTGCCGGCTCGGTGGAACGCGCCCGCGATGCCGGGGTCAGCAGCTATATCCTGCGCCCGTTTTCGCCTGCCACACTGTTCACCCGTCTGGAAGACGCCTCCCATAACCCGCGTCCCTTCGTCCAGGTGGAAGGCTTTGCCGGGCCGGACCGCCGCACCCCGCGCAAGATCACTGACCGGCCCGCCTGGAAGCGCGGCGCGGACGTGACGAGCGGGCTTGCCACGCCGCTGGAGGCCGCCCTCAACCAGGCCGATGCCATGGCCGCCGCCATGATGCGCCAGGGCGACATGATCGCCGCGCGTGTCGGGCGTTCGCTGCGTCTCTATCTTGAGCGCGTGCGTGATATCGGCCCGCGCGAGACCGAGATCATCGAGCTGCACCGCAGCGCACTGCGCCGTCTGCAGGAAGCCGAAGGCGCACCGCCCGAACACCGTAATGAGCTGGTCAACGGGCTGGAGACGATTACCGCCCGGCGCATGGCTGCCTGATTCGCCGCACACCCGCCCTCTGGCCATCAACGCTGCGCCCGGCTACATGGCGGGCATGGCCGATGATCTTCAGTCACTTCTCGATTCCCTCGCCCCGCTTCTGGTGGATGGCTCTCCACACGCCGTGGCCATGGGGTTCCGGCTGGAGAGCATAAAGCCGGGCGAGGCGATGATGCGCGCGCCCTATCGCGACGACCTGATCGGTGATCCGCAGACGCGTGTCCTGCACGGCGGCGTGGTGACGGCCCTGCTGGACCATGCTTGCGGACTGGCGGCCTTTTCAGGGCTGGGCGGCAAGGACGCCACCGCGACCCTTGATCTGCGCCTTGACTATATGCGCCCGGCAGAACCCGGCCGCGATGTGGTGGCCGAGGCACGCTGTACACGCGCCTCCGGCCTCTTCGCCTTCGTCAACGCCATCGCCCATGATGGCGACCCGTCCGATCCCGTAGCCACGGCGGCAGCGGCCTTCATGGTCAGCCGCGTGAGCCAGGAAGCAGCCGAGCGCGCGCGCCGGGCCTTCGGCAAGGGCTCGACCCCGATCAGCCAGGTGCCGTCCTCATGACCGCCGCTCTCGCCCCGCTCCTCTCCAGCCCGTACGTGAAGACGATGGGCGTGCGCTTTGACGATCATGGCGACGAGCTGACGGCTATCCTGCCCTATACCGGCGATCTCGTCGGCAATCCGCTGATCCCGGCTTTGCATGGCGGGGCGATTGGCGCCTTCATGGAGATCACCGCGTCCGCCGCCCTGCTGGCGGGTACACCGCTCGCCGCCCTGCCCAAGCCGATTGATGTGTCAGTGGACTATCTGCGCCCGGCCCGCCCGCAGGACGTGTATGCGCGCGGCATCATCACCCGTCAGGGGGCGCGCGTGGCCAATGTGCGCGTGGAAGCCTGGCAGGACCGGCGCGGTGCACCCGTCGCCGCCCTGCATGGTCATTTCCTGATCAAGCCTGAAAGCGAAAGCTAGGCGGCGGCAATCGCCTCGCCTAGTGCCAGCCCGCTATCCCAGGCAAGCTCGGCCCGCCCGCCAAGACGCCAGTCGCCCGCGCAGCCGACACTGCCGGTTTCATCCAGCGCAAAGGGCGTGCCCGGTGCCGTCTCGCTCAGCGCATAGCGCCAGCGATGGGCCTCCGCCCAGACCGGCAGAGGCATGCCAAAGCGCACATGCACCTCCTCGGTGAGGGCGCGGATCACGGCCTCGGGGCTGTCTTCCAGATGGGCGCGCGACCAGTTCGTGCTGGCATGCAGCACCCAGCTATCCGCCCCTTCACGGCCCGGCCTGGAGAGGCTGCGCGCCATCCAGGTCACCCCGCCGCCATAGAGCTTTGCCGCGTCAAAGCCGGGATCGAATCTGGGATCACATTGCAGCATCACCGCCTGACACGGGCCGATCACGGCCTCACGCGCCTGCGCGATCTGGTCTGAAAAATCTCCGTCCGTGCGGGCGAGCAGGTCGATCATCTGTTCGGGCGGAATGGTGATGGCGACCGCCGCAAACGGGCCCTCCGCGCTGCCATTCTCAAACACGGCCTGCCATGCGCCCGGCCCGCCTTTCAGCCTTACGGCGCGCGCGCCAAAGCGGACATCAAGTCCGGCCAGGGCTGTCTTCACGATGGCATTCATGCCCGGCGTGCCGACCCAGCGCGTCTCCTCGCGCAAGGGTTCCACATTGCCGGCGCGGTCGATGGAGACGAGCCGGGCCTCCCACGGAGCAGCCGCTCCCGCTGCCCGGGCTTCCTCCATCAGCGCCTGAAATGCGCCTGCGCGGGCAGTGAGGAATTGCGCGCCGTGATCGATGGCGGCCTCGCCGGACGGTGTCTGCGCGCGCCGGGTGGAAAGCCGTCCACCGGGGCCGCGCCCCTTGTCGAACAGCACCACATCGCGCCCGGCAGCCCGCAACGCCCGCGCGCAGGCCGCACCCGCAAGCCCCGCCCCGATGATTGCTACCGGCCTGTCAGCCATCCATCTCTTTTCCCGTTTCCGGTGCGCCTTATATTGCAGCCACATGGGCGCAAAAACGCAAACAGAGTCTCAACACGATACCATGGGGCACAGTGCGCCGGGCTGCACGGTGTTTTTCGACGGTGCCTGCCCCATGTGCCGGGCGGAGATAGGCTATTACGCGGCCAAGGGTAGTGAGGCGGCCTTCCATGACGTGTCGGCAAGCTGCGATACCCTGCCCGAAGGCCTGACCCCTGACACCGCTCTGGCGCGGTTTCACGTGCGGCTGGCGGACGGGACACTGGTCTCTGGCGCGCGTGCCTTTGCTGCCCTCTGGCAGGCGACGCCCGGCTGGCGCTGGGCAGGACGCCTCGCTGCCACGCCGCCGCTCGTCTGGCTGCTGGAAGGCCTCTACCGCCTCTTCCTGCCGGTCCGCCCGGTATTGCAAAGGGTGTGGCGGGCCTTTTCCCGATGAGACGCAAAGGCTCCGGCAAGGCGGTCGCCAAGGCGGACCTGCCGCAGAAAACCTGTCCGGTGTGCCGGCGGGCGTTCAGCTGGCGCAGGAAGTGGGAACGCGACTGGGAACGCGTGGTCTATTGCTCGCGGCGCTGTGCCGGTCAGGGCCGGTAACGCGTTACAGGACTGACACTTTCTAACGCCGATTTCAGGGCCTTGAAACACGCGCGCAATGTTGGCGGCGCGAATATATCCATCGTGGTTGGACAGGCATCGGGCGCCAGACCCGCACCGGCAGTCACTTGGTCGATATCAACCCCCGAAGACAAGGAACGGTCAGATGAAACTCTCCCCCCTCCCCCTCGCCGCTGCGCTCTGCGTTGTGGCGCTGGGCAGCCCCGCACTTGCCCAGAGCGAAGCCAGCCGCGTGGTCGAGTTTAACCGCAGCGCACTGGACTCCGCCGCCGGGCAGGCCGCCATCGAGCGCCAGATCAGGACGGCCGCCCGTGCGGTCTGCCAGGTACAAGGCCAGCGCGAGCTGGCCCGTATCCAGCAGACCCGCGCCTGCTACCAGAACGCCGTTGAAGACGGGCTGCGTCAGCTCGGCGCGCACACGGAAGCCAAGCTGAACACCCGCTTCGCCAGCCGTCAGCAAACCCGCAGCGGGCAGGACAGCTAGCCCCGCCCGACGCACACCCTTGCCGCGCCGCGCGCCCCTTTGCGGACGGCATGCCTCGCCCCCGCGCCAAGCCCCCGGCGCGGGGGTTTTCCTTTCACTCAGGCGAAATCGTTTTCCAGCACGATGCGGTAGCGCGGCTTGCCGTCACGAAGGCGCTGGAAGGCGTCATCAATCTGGCTCATCGGCATGTATTCCACCTGCGGGATGATCTGGTGGCGCGCGCAGAATTCCAGCATCTGCGCCATCACGGCCGGGCTGCCGACCGGCGAGCCGGACACCGATTTCTGCCCGCCGATGAGCGAAAAGGCAGGTATCTCCAGCGGTTCGGACACCGCCCCCACCGTGTGCAGGCGGCCCTTGGGCGCGAGCGCTGCGATATAGCGCTTCCAGTCCAGCGGCACGGCCACAGTGGAGAGGATGAAATCATACCGCCCGGCCTCGGCTTTGAGCGCGTCTTTCGAGCGGCTGTCGACAATGCGGTGCGCGCCGAACTTTTGCGCCTCCTCCGCCTTGGCGCCTGTCGAGGTGAAGGCTGTCACCTCGCAGCCCCAGGCCTTGAGAAACTGCAGGGCAAGATGGCCGAGCCCGCCAATCCCGATCACGCCGACGCGGTCTGTCGGCTTCACGTTGAAGGCCACGATCGGCGCAAACACGGTGATGCCGCCACAGAAGAGCGGCCCGGCTGCGCGCGCATCAAGGCCCTCAGGCAATGGCACGGCCCATGCCGCCTGCACGCGCACCGCCTCGCCAAAGCCGCCAAACCGGCCAACCGCAATGCCTTGCGAGGAGGCGCACAGATTATGGTCCCCCGACATGCAGGTATTGCAGGTTAGGCAGGAGCGCGCGAGCCAGCCCACGCCCACGCGCTGGCCAATCTTCAGGTGGCGCACGCCCTTGCCGACGGCGCGGATCGTGCCGACCACCTCATGGCCCGGCACCAGCGGGAAGGCCGTCTCGCCCCATTCCTCATCCAGAAGCGAGAGGTCGGAATGGCAGAGCCCGCAGGCCTCCACCGCGATCTCCACCTCATCGGCGCGGATCTCGCCCGGATCATAGCTGATCTCGCTGAAATGTCCGGCTTTCTCATGGGCGGCCCAGGCACGGATCATGGCGCAATCTCCCTCGCGGCGGCGGGTTACACGGTGCAAGCTAATGTGATCACACGCCATTTGCGAGGGTGCGCATTTGGCTTTATGCGGCGCAGATGACCGGCCCGTCCCCGCTCACCCGCCGCAAGGTGCTCGCCCTCGCCCTGCCCATCATGGCGGCCAATATGGCAACGCCTCTGGTGGGGCTGGTGGATATTGCCGTCATCGGCCAGACCGGCGCGACCGCCGAGATCGCAGCGGTTGCGCTCGGCGCGCTGATCTTCAACTTCGTGTTCTGGGCGTTCGGCTTTCTGCGTATGGGCTCCACCGCCCTGACGGCGCAGGCCGACGGGCGCGGCGATGAAGCCGATGTGCGCGCCAGCCTGATACGCGCCGCCATCACCGGGCTTGGCATTGGCGCCGTGCTGATCCTCGCGCAATGGCCGCTCAAATCTCTCGCCTTTGCGGTGTTCTCCGCTGAAGCCGATGTGGAGCTGGCAAGCGCGGCCTATTTCGATGCGCGCATATGGAGCGCGCCTGCGGCTCTTGCCGGGTTCGCACTTTATGGCTGGCTCATCGGGCTGGGGCGGACGGGGCTTGCCCTGTGGCTGCAGGCCATCCTCAACATCATCAATGCGGGCCTCTCCATCCTGTTCGTCATCGGGCTCGGCTGGGGCGTGGCGGGGGTGGGCTGGGCCTCCACGCTGGCGCTGTGGCTGCATCTGATCGCGGGCGCGGGGCTGGTCTTCCTCGTGCTCAAAGACCGCCCCTCAGCCGCCCTCACCCGTGCGCTGGTCCTCGCCCCGCAGGCGATGGCGCGCCTCTTTGCGGTCAATCGCGACATCTTCCTGCGGACGCTGGCTTTGCTCGCGGGATTTGCGTGGTTCAACGAGGCGAGCCTGCGCGAAGGCACCCAGACCATGGCCGGCAATGCCGTACTGCTGCAATTCATCTCCATCATCGCCTATTTCCTGGATGCCTTTGCCCATGTCACCGAGACGGTTGCGGGCAAGGCAGCCGGCAAGGGCGACTGGAAGGGCCTGAAGCGCGCCTTCCGCCTGACCAGCGAGCAGGCAGCCGCGTTTGCCGTGCTCGCCTCGCTCGCTCTCATCCTCTTCGGGGAAGCCTTCATCCACCTCATCACGGCAGACGAGGCGACGCGCAGCGCGGCCATGGCATTCCTGCCCTATTGCGCGCTGGTGCCGGTGATGGGGTTTGCCAGCTGGCAGCTTGACGGGCTGATGATCGGCACCACCAGAGGTCCGCTCATGCGCAATGCGATGGTGGCGGCGCTTCTGATCTATGTGGCGCTCGATTTTGCCCTGCGGCCCATGCTTGGCGGGGACGGGCTGTGGCTCGCCTTCCTGGGTTATTACATCGCGCGGGCAGGCACGCTGGCGGTGGGATTGCCGGGCCTCAGACGCGATATCCTGAGCTACGCGTCGACGCCCACAGCGTCGGCCAGAGACGCATAGCCGTCAGCCTTCAGGCGCGCAGCCAATCCGTCCCGCAAACGGCCCACCAGACCCGGCCCCTCATAGACAAGGGCGGTGTAAAGCTGCAGCGCGGATGCCCCGGAGCGGATACGCGCATAGGCGCTCTCCACCGAGTTGATGCCGCCGACCCCGATCAGCGGCAGGTCAGCGCCCGCGAGCTGGCGGAAGCGGCGCAGCACGGTGTTGGACATATCGGTCAGCGGCGCACCGGAAAGCCCGCCTGCCTCGCCCCTATGATGGCTTTTCAGCGTATCAGGCCGGGCGAGCGTGGTGTTCGACACGATGAGCCCGGACATGCGGTTATCGAGCGCAGCGCGCGTGATCGCCTCGATCCCTGCTTCGTCCAGATCAGGCGCGACTTTGAGGAAGACCGGCTCGGTCCAGCGCGCATCATTGACGCGCTTTAGAAGATCATTGAGCGCTTCGGCCCCCTGCATGTCGCGCAGGCCCGGCGTGTTGGGCGAGGAGATATTGACGGTGAAGAAGCTGGCGAGGCCTTTGAGCGCCTTCACCAGCGTGACGTAATCGCCCGCCCTGTCCTCGCTATCCTTGTTGGCACCGAGATTGATGCCAACGATACCGGGCTTTCCGGCGCGGGCCTCGAGGCGGGCTTTGAGCGCGTCCAGCCCCTCATTATTGAAGCCCATGCGGTTGATCACCGCGCGGTCCTCGCGCAGGCGGAACAGGCGCGGCTGGGGGTTTCCCGCTTGAGGGCGGGGCGTCACCGCGCCCAGCTCCACAAACGCAAATCCCGCCGCCAGCAGCGCGTCTGGCGCTTCGCCATTCTTGTCATAACCGGCGGCGAGGCCCACCGGATGGGCAAGCTCCATCCCCGCAATCGAGGTGGCGAGTACGGGATCGGCCTTGCCCGGCAGCTTCGGTCCGAGACCGGCTTTCAGCGCCTGCAGGCTGATCTTGTGTGCGGTTTCCGCAGGCAGCAGCGTGAGGGCTTTGGCTCCCAGATCAGCAAGGGCCATGGCGTCTACAGCTCCTCCGGCAGGCGCCAGCCGCCTGCCTCATCGCGGCGCAGAATATGTACACGCAAAATCGCGGCGAACGGCAACACCCCGTAAATATGGGGGAAATCCTCTCCACCGCGCGACTTTTCCCATTTCAGCGTATCGCCCAGCCTGCCCGCATCGATCACCGCCAGCGCAATACGGTCCATATCGGCGAAATGGGCGGCAAGCGTGCCCTCTATCTGGTGACGGGCCGAGCAATGGATGAAGCCGTCGGCATGATCATGCGCCGCGCCTTCATACACACCCGTCAGCGCTGCTGCGCCAAGCTCGGCCGGATCGGCGAAGCGGAAGATGAGATCATCAGTCATGCCCCCGCTCTAGACCGGCATGATGACGCCCGCAAGTCCGCCCCCGCGTCTTGACATTACTCCTTGCGTGAGGAATATTTTCCTCATCTCGCGAACCGGGGAGGCACCCCATGCTCACCCATGCCCAGGTCTGGCGCGGCATTGACCGGCTCGCCCAGCGCGCCGGGATGTCCCCGTCGGGCCTCGCCCGTATAGCCGGCCTCGACCCCACCACCTTCAACCCGTCAAAGCGCGTCTCCGGCGGGGATGAGAAGCCGCGCTGGCCCTCCACCGAGAGCCTGGCCAAGGCGCTGGCGGCGGTGAATGTCAGCTTTGGCGAGTTTGCAGGGCTGTCCACCGACAGCGCGCCGGGCCGCTCTGTGCCGCTCATTGGTCTTGCCCAGGCCGGTAATGACGGCTTCTTCGATGATGCGGGCTTCCCGGTCGGGTCCGGCTGGGAGGAGGTAATCTTTCCCGGCCTTGATGACGAAGCCTGCTATGCGCTCGAAATCTCCGGGGAATCCATGCTGCCTGTCTACCGGCCCGGAGACCGGATCGTGGTCGCCCCCCACGCCCAGCCGCGCCGGGGCGACCGGGTGGTGGCCAAGCTCCGCTCCGGCGAGGTGATGGCCAAGGAGCTGGGCCGCACCACCGCGCGCACGGTGGAGCTGGTCTCGCTCAACGCCGAGTACGAGACCCGCGTTCTCGACCTTGCCGACATTGTGTGGATGGCCCGCATCGTCTGGGCGAGTCAATAAACTGATGCTCCGCACCTCCGTGCGTCGCTCCTCGCTAAAGCTGCGGGCGCGCGGTCGCGCTTGCGGTCCGCTTCGCGGCCCGAGAGGCCCCTCAATCCTCATCCTCGTAGCTGAACACCTCTTCGAGCGGCTTGCCGAACACGCGCGCCACGCGGAACGCCACTTCCAGCGAGGGCGAATAGCGCCCCTGCTCCATGGCGATCACGGTCTGGCGGGTGACGCCCACCGCATCGGCGAGCTGTTGTTGCGTCATCTCGCCAGCATGGAAGCGCTGCTCGCGGATCGTGTTGGCGATGCGGGTGCGGCCCTTGCCCATGGGCTCAGCCGACCCGGTAGGCGATGGCCCGCATCACGCTCTTGGCGATTTCGCTCGCCACCAGCGTGAACATCAGCGCATGGGCGGTCCAGTAAGGCTCGATACCGGCAAACAGCAGGATCAGCGCCCAGACAATCCCGATGCCGAGCACGACGCCCGAACGCGCCTCGGCTTTGATCTCGATGGAGCGGTCGCGCTCGTCAGGCTGTTCGAAATCCTTCGGCGCAAACACCGTCGCGGTGACATGGAACGCCACCATCAGCGCGATCAGCAGGATCACCATGCGCAAAAGGGTGCCCCACACCGCATCCAGCGCCGGCGGCGGGGCCTCGGAGAGGAGATGCCCGGCCACGGTGTAGAAATATCCGCCGAACACGATGGCGAGAATGACCAGCATGGCCAGATTGGTTTTCTCGTGAAACGACATGTCAAAAAACTCCACCAACAGGCATGAATTACCTTACATACCTGTGTGTAGGATCGCAAGGTGAACATGTCAAGTTTTTCGTACAAAGCGAGCGGGTGCCTAGCGCTCCATCTCGGCGACGGCGAGGCGCGCCGCGTGGGCCGGATCATCCTCCAGCGCGCGCAGCAGCATGCGGGCACGTGCGATGACCGCCGCATCCAGCCCGGCATCAAGGCCATTGCGCGCAGCCATGCCCGACGCGCGGGCAAGCTGGGTGCGGGCCGTGTCCTGATAGGCCGCCTCGCCGCTGGCCAGCAGGGCGACGGCGAAGAAATAGGCAATCACCGGATCATCGGGCGCGCGCGCGATGGCGGTGTCATAGGCGCTCATGCCATCGGCCAACGACGCGCCGAGCGCCCGGCCGCCGCCCCGGCGCACCACCTCGAAATGCCAGGCGCCCAGCATGGCCGCGCCCCACGGATCGGCAGGGTCGAGCGCGGCGGCGCGCTCGATATGGGTTTTGCCCTGCTGGGGCAAGCGGCGCATGAAGGCCCGGAAAGTGCCGGTATAGCGCCCCTCAAACCCGATGGCAGCGGCCATGCGCAAATGGGCTTCAGCGAGGCTCTCATCGGCAGCGATGGCCGCTCTAGCGTGGCGGGACAGCCGGTCTGCGGCAGCGCGGCGATTGCCGGCTTGATCAGCCATCAGAAGCGCCAGCGCCGCCCCGGCGGCAAAGGCCTGCGCTTCGGCGGACGGATCTGCACTGGCGAGGGTTTCGGCGCGGACGAAATCACCCGACGCATACGCCTCGCGCGCCGCAGGCAGATCGGCCCTTGCGGGCGCGGTCATCGCCAGCACCACAAGCACAGCCATCAGATGTTTTAAGTCCACCATCACGCACCACCCTCACCTGCTCTCAACGGCAAGATTAGCGCGCATCATGGCAAGGTGAAGGCCTTACCCGGTCCAAACCGGTTTGACGCACGCGCTGGCCAGCCTCTAACCTCAGCGTGTAGTTGGGGGAGAGCAGAATGATCACGCTTGCCACACTAGCCGCCGGTCTCCTGTTAGCCGCTGACACGCCCGTTCCCAATCTTCTCGGTTACCCGCCCTGCTCCACCGCCGAAGTCTTCGATCCCGGCGAAGATACGAACCTCGCCCTGCGCCGCGAGATCGCGCTGGAGGCCTGCCGTTTGCCGCTGGCGCTTGGCGCAGGCGATGTCGAGGCCCTGCTGGGCGATGACAACTTTGCGTTTGAGGTTGATGGCGAGGAGCTGGTGATCGCGCGGCGCGGCAGCGATCTTGTCAATGGTGTGCTCAACACCCGGCTGGCACCTGTCGCCAGCGCCGAGGGGCTGTTTGCCAGCCGTTTCCGGATGGCCCAGCTGAACGCAGGCCTGCTGACTTTCTACGTCATCTCGATGGATGGCGACCGGATCAGCATGGACGCCTCAATGTCATGGCACGGGCCGGCCGCCCCTCTGGTTCCCGAAATCGATGATCAGCGTGAACTTGAGGGTGTTTTCATGGAAACCGAGCTATGGAGCGCGGCGCTGGGTGAAACCCGCCGCCTGCGCGTCTATCTGCCGCCCGGCCATGACCCCGCCGGGAACTACCCGGCCATGTTCTTCACCGACGGTCAGGCTGGCAATGCGGCGCGCAGGCTTGAGCCCGAAATACTGGCTGGACGTTTGCCTGCCATGGTGCTGATCGGTGTCCCCTCTGGCCAGGCCGGGATCGTCGAGGATCGCTCCGATCTGGCCGGCGATCTGCGCAATGCGGACTACCTTCCTGGCGGGTCGGGCTCCCTTAACCGGTTTGATGCCCACCTCACCTTCTTCGCCGACGAGCTGGTAGAGCACGCTCTGGAGAACTGGGGCATCAGCCCCGATCCGGCCCTGCGCGGCGTTTTCGGCTTTTCCAGTGGTGCCGCTTTCTCGCTACAGGCCGGTTTTCGCCGTCCCGACCGGTTCGGACATGCCTTTTCCATGTCCACGGGGCAAGGCCCGGTAGAAGACGCAGGCACCGCGCCGGACAATGTGGCCCGCTTCTACTTCACCGCAGGGCGGTATGAGAGCCACTTCATGTATTACGCCCGCATATCAGCCGCAGCGCTCGAAACTGCTGGCTATGATGTCCGCTTCGAGACATTTTCCACCGGTCACACCCGCGAGGCCGATACGATCATGCTGATCCCGTTCCTGCGCGACGCGTTCGGCGTCGATTAGCCCTGGCTCAGATCCTCGCCGCTGAGCGCGCGGCGGATGAGGGCAATCGTGCGCGGCAGGCCGTATATGGCCGCAAACCCGCCAAAGCGCGGGCCTTGAGACTGACCGAGCAGCACTTCGTAGAGCGCCTGGAACCAGTCACGCAGCTGTTCAAAGCCTGCATCCTTGCCGGCTGAATAGACCTCGGTCTGGATCAGTTCGGCATCGCGCTCACCGGGTGACAGCGCTTCGAGCCGTTTGACGAGCCCCTCCAGCCCGGCCCGCTCTGCCTCGCTTGGCGCGCGGTAGGATTTGGCCGGTTTGACGAAATCCTCATAGTAGGCAAGGGCATAGTCGGCGAGCCGGTCGAGGAAGGGCTCGCTGGCCGGGCTCGCGTCTGGCGCATAGCGCCCGATAAAGCCCCACAGCGTCTCCTTGCTCGACGCATTTGCCGCCGACACCAGATTGAGCATCAGCGCGAAGGAGATGTCCGCGCCCGGCGCTGGCGGCTCGCCGGAATGGATGTGCCAGACCGGGTTTTCAATCCGCTGTTCGGGCGTCTGACCCACATAGGCGGCCAGATGCTGGCGATACTCGTCCACGGCCTTCGGGATCACGTCAAAATAGAGCCGTTTTGCGGTTTTCGGCTTCTGGAACATGTAGAGCGCGAGGCTTTCAGCGGGCGCATAGCGCAGCCATTCCTCCACCGCGATGCCATTACCCTTGGTCTTGGAGATTTTCTCGCCCACCTGATCCAGAAACAGCTCGTAGCAGAACTGCACGGGTGGCTCGGCGCCGAGAATCCGGCAGATGCGCGAGTAGATGGCGCCATTGACCTGATGGTCCTTGCCCTACATCTCGAAATCAACGCCGAGCGCGGCCCAGCGCATGCCGAAATCCGGCTTCCATTGCAGCTTGGTATTGCCGCCGGTGACGGGCAGGGTCAGCTCCTCGCCATCCTCATCATCAAACGTGATCGTGCCGGCCTTCGCATCGATGGCTTTCATCGGCACGTAGAGCACCCGGCCCGTCTTCGGGCTTAGCGGCAGGAAGGGGCTGTAGGTGGCGCGGCGCTCCTCACCCAGCGTCGGGAGCATCACCTTCATGATGTCATCATAGCGCTCCAGCGCTTTGAGGAGCATCGTGTCATACGCGCCGGAGCGGTAAAGCTCGGTCGCGGAGAGAAACTCGTATTCAAAGCCGAACCCGTCCAGAAACGCGCGCAGGCGGGCATTATTGTGGTGGCCGAAGCTCTCATGGGTACCGAACGGGTCTGGCACATCGGTCAGCGGACGCTGGAGATGGGCTTCGAGCTTTTCCGGGTTCGGGATATTGCCCGGCACTTTGCGCATCCCGTCCATATCGTCGGACACGCAGATCAGGCGGGTCGGGATTTTCCCTTCGGTGAGCACCTCGAAGGCGTGGCGCACCATGGTGGTGCGCACCACCTCGCCGAACGTGCCAATGTGCGGCAGGCCGGACGGGCCATAGCCGGTCTCGAAGACCACGGGCTTTGATAAGTCCCCGCGCTTCTCCACGCGTTTGAGGAGTTCCCGCGCGAGCTCGAACGGCCAGGCTTTGGCGTTGGCGGCAAGGGCGGAAAAATCACTCATGGGACGGGCGTCCTGTCTGTCATTGAAGGATGGGCTGGCAGGTAGACTTAGGAGCCCGGCCCGTCAATGACAGCGCGTGTCAGTCCCGTGCCTCGCCATCATCGAAGATCGCCTCGATGGGCTCACCAAACAGGCGGGCAATCCTGAACGCCAGCGGCAAGGACGGGTCATACTTCCCGTTTTCCAGCGAGATGACGGTCTGGCGCGACACATCGAGCTCGTCGGCCAGTTGCGCCTGGCTCCAGCCGCGTATCGCGCGTAATTCCTTCAAACGGTTCTTCATGAATAGTACCGGCTGAGCACGAACAGCGAGACGTAATAGCCCGGCACCGCAATCAGCACCGAGAAGATCGGCTCGAAGGGCGCAATGGGCAGCAATACCGAGGCGAACCCCCAGCAGAAGGTCACCATCACCGCCGCGCCCAGCCCGATCGCCCAGGCCAGGATGTGGATGCGCTGCTGCAATTCGTCGAGCGAGCGGATCAGCACAATCGTCTCGTAGCTCGCCGCCGCGACGAACCCCACGCATAGCAGCACCATGGCGAGATTGAGGGCGAAGCGCTCCGGCTCCCCGCCGCCCACCACATAGAACACGACAAAGGCCGCCATCAGCACGGCCAGCATTGTCATGGACCGCCAGATATAACGCCGGCGGGCGGAGGGCGGGGCGGAATAGGTTTCCGGAACGAGATTGATCATGGGCAATCAGGCCTTTTCGGGCTCACCACGGCTTTGGCCGCCAGTAAACAGTCTGGTCAGCCAATGACGGTTCGCAAAGGCTGTCCAGCCGAGAACAAGAGCGGTCAGCCAGAACAGTGCCTCGGTCGCCGCCGCTGCCGCAATCAGGGCCAGCACAAACACTGCTCTGGGCGCGTCCAAAAAATAGGCCGCACCCACCCCCGTCCAGGCCAGCAGAGCCGCCATCAGGGCCACACCGAACAGGCCCGCGCGCAGTTTGGAACTCAAGGTCATGTCATACCCCTTTCGTAAAGCGTCCTTTACGTATGCGGTAAAGTTCACTTTACGTCAAGGGTGTTTTACAAATTTTCTGCAGAGAGGATCGAAACTGGTCTCTTATCCCGCATCATGATAATAATTATCATGATTGGCGCATGAACGGAGGCGATGATGCCCAGCAGCTACGCCCTTGGCGGGCATTTCGAAAGTCTGATGGACGAGCTGATCGCCTCTGGACGCTACAACTCGAAGAGCGAGATTATCCGCGAGGGGCTGCGCCTGCTTGAAGACCGGGAAGCCTTGCGTCAGGCGCGGCTCGAAGGTCTTCGCGCGGCCATAGCAGAAGGGGCCAATAGCGGCCCCGGCATTGATGCGGACGTTGTGTTCGACCGGCTGGAGCAGAAATACCGCGCGATGGCGCAAGGCGCTGCGGAGTGAGTTTGCGCTTTTCGCCCGCAGCGGAACGCGATCTGGAGGAAATTGCCGACTTTATCGCGCAGGATAATCCGAGGCGGGCGCTCAGCTTCGTCGTGGAGCTCCGGCAGGCAGCGTCGGCGATAGAAGACAATCCCCTCGCATGGCCCGAGCGTGCCGATCTGCTCGCTGGCCTTCGGATGCGGCCGTTCGGGCGATACCTCATCTTCTACCGGACGGGAGAGAACGGGGTCCGCATTGAACGGATACTCCACGCCAGCCGGGATATCGGCAGCGACACCGCATAGGGTGAGCGGTGCAGCCGAGGCCACCCTTCTCAAAAACGAAAAACCGGGCCCCTTCCGGGGCCCGGCATTTCCGGCATTCCTGCGATGAATGCGCCTATTTGTTCGGCTGCGGCGTGATACGCAGGTAGGGCTTGATCTTCCTGTAGCCCTTCGGGAAGAGCTTGTCGGCGTCTTCATCCGAAAGGCTCGGCACTACGATCACGTCCTCGCCATCGGTCCAGTTCACGGGCGTGGCCACCTTGTAGCCGTCGGTGAGCTGGAGGGAGTCGATCAGGCGCAGCACTTCGGTGAAATTACGCCCCGCGCTCGGCGGATAGGTGAAGGTGGCGCGGATCTTCTTGTTCGGGTCGATCACATAGACGGCGCGCACGGTCAGCTTCGGGTCCGCCTTCGGGTGGATCATCGTGTAGAGGGTGGAGACCTCCTTGTTCACGTCCGCGATGATCGGGAAGTTCATCGCCGTGCCTTGGGTTTCCTCGATATCCTTGATCCAGGCCTTGTGATCGTCCAGCGGATCGACCGAGAGCGCGATGGCCTTGGCATTCCGTTTGGCGAACTCGTCTTTCAGCCTGGCGGTAAAGCCGAGCTCGGTCGTGCAGACGGGCGTGAAATCGGCCGGGTGGGAGAAGAACACCACCCAGTTGTCGCCGATCCAGTCATGGAAGCGGATCGGGCCTTCGGTGGTCTCGGCGGAGAAGTCGGGGGCGGTATCACCCAGCAGCAATGCCATGGCAGGGGGTCCTTTCGCGTTTGGCTGATGACAGTCTCGCCGATTTACTTAAGGTGCCGGTGTGCGCGGTTAAAGCCGCCGCTGCGCTGTTTCTTGTCCATCTGCAGAGCCGCCCCATGCCCAGCCTCATCATCATGCGCCACGCCAAAGCCGTAGACCGGATGGAGGCGGAGGACGATTTCGACCGCGGGCTGACCCCGCGCGGCCTCGCCGATGCCGGACGGGCCGCCACAATGATGGCGGCAGCAGGCCTGGAGGCAGATATGGCCCTTGTCTCTCCGGCCCGGCGCACGCTGGAAACCTGGAAGGCGATTGCCCATGTGTTTCCGGGGGCAGGGGTGGAAAGCCCGATGGCGCTCTATCATGCCTCGCAGGAAATGCTGGAGCGCGCGGTGAGCGAAGCCTTTGCCGACGGTGCGGGCCGCATCGTGCTGGTGGGCCATAATCCGGGCGTCGGTGCCTTTGCCCATGCGCTGGCTGCGCGGGCCGAAGCGATGGAGGGCGTGCCCTATGGCTGGCCCACCAGTGCGGCCATCGCCTTCGACCTTGCCGGGCCGGAGCTCGACGGCCCCGTGCGCACCTTCCTGTTCAACCCCAAGGACGGCCGCGATTAGATTCGCCCTCAGGGTAGATTGCCGTTAACCTTTGCCCGTCCAAGGCAAAATGCCGGACAGGATGGGGGATTGGCGGTGGAGGGCTCGACACCCTTCGCAGGCGCGGCAGGCGCACACCGCGGGCTCTGGCACGAGGAGCGCGCCCGGAGAGCTGCCTATAGCCTGCTGCGCGAAAGGCCCGGCGCCAGCGCAGGCAATCCCGCTGGCGTTCCCGCTGCACTCTGGCTCGGCCCGGCGGGCTTTCTCGCCATTCTGGCCCTTGTCGATACGGGCGTAGCCGCACTGACAATTGCCCTGCTCGCCGGTAGCGCCTTTCTGGCTCTGGCGGGCCTCAGGCTGGCTGCGGCGGGCCTTGCCCCGCAATACGCGCCGCGCACACCGCTATCGGTGCGGGACCTGCCGCGCATTACCGTCATCGCCGCTCTTCACCGAGAGGCGGGCAGCGTGGCAGCGCTGGTCCGCGCCCTCGCCCGCTTTGATTATCCTGCAGACCGCTACGAGATCGCGCTCGCCATCGAGGCGGATGATCATGAGACACTGGCCGCCGCGCACCGGGCAGCGCGCCACGCCCTGCCGGCCCTGCGCGTCATCGCGGTGCCCGCCATCGGTCCGCGCACCAAGCCCAAGGCGCTCAATTACGCGCTGGCGCTGACAAACGGCAGTCTGGTGGCGGTCTATGATGCCGAGGACGAGCCCCATCCCGGCCAGCTGCGCGCGGCCGCAGAAGCCTTTGCCGCCGATGCCGGGCTCGGCTGCGTGCAGGCGCCGCTGGGCTGGCCCCTGCCGCTGGGCGGGACCAGCAATGTCTTCGCGCGCGCGGCCCTGGCAGATTGCGGGGGCTGGGACCCCTATAATGTGACCGAAGATGCGGATCTGGGCTTCCGCCTCGCCCGCTATGGCTGGCGCGCCGGGCTGATCGCGCCGGGTACGCTGGAGGAAGCCCCGGTCACGCTGAAAGCGTGGACCGCGCAGCGCAGCCGCTGGCTGAAGGGCCATGCGATAAGCTGGGCCGTTCATATGCGCGAGCCGGGCGCGCTGCGGCGCGAGGCAGGCTGGCGCGGGCTGGGCGCGCTCAATGCCAGCCTCGGTGCGAACGCGGCCAGCGCACTGCTGCACGGCCCGGCCTTTGCGGTGCTGGCAGCTTTGATCGTCCTTGCTCTTGCCAATGCCAGCCCGCCCTGGGCCGTCCTGCCCGCCCTTGCCGGGTATGGCGCGGCGATCCTGGCTGCCCGCACCGGTGCGCGCCGGGCCGGGTTCCGGGCCCGCGCGGCAGACCTGGCGCTGCTACCGGCCTACTGGCTACTGCAGTCAGCGGCGATGGCAAGAGCCTTGCGCGAGATCGTGAGCGCACCCTATTTCTGGGCCAAGACCGAACACGGCCTGACCGCCAGAGCAAGGACAGCACCCGATGAGCCTCACCCTCACGCTTGCCTTGATGGCGGGGACCGCGCTGGCGTTCGCGTTCTGCGCCTGGCGCAGCGGCAGGCCGGCTGATCCGCTCAAAGGCCCGCGCCTCATCCCCTGGACCACGCTGTGCATCGCCCTTGCGGTGTTCATGCTGCTATTGCTGGCCCATCTCCTGAGCTTTTTCGGCATCGAGACCGGTCAGGGCCGCCCCCGCCTTTAAAGAAACGGAGCGGCGATCAGGGCCAGGAAGACAAAGGCAAACAGCGCCAGCAGCGCCCATCGTCCCCGGCGCGGCAAGGCGCGCCAGCCCGCGACAATCCGGTCGCCAATCGCATAGAGCACCAGCCCCATCGCGAAATAGCGCAGGCCCCGCCCCAGCGTGACCGCGAGCGCGAACCACGCCCCGCCCACCCCGGCAAGTCCGGCGGCAAGGCTGGTCAGCTGCACCGGAACCGGCGTCATCATTGCCACGAACACCGCCAGCGCCCCGCCAGTTTCCATGCGCGCCCGTGCAGCGGAGACCGCCGCGAGCGCGTCCGCATCCCCCATCAGGAACGGCGCGATGGCGTCATAGGCCGTCCAGGCGAGCCCATAGACCAGAAGACAGCCCAGTATGGAGCCCAGCGCGGCTGCCGCCGCTGCAGGAAACACGAAACGGCGCCCGCGCAGCATCTGCGCGGCCAGCGGCAGGGCAACAGGCCAGGGAAGAAGAGCGGAATCGATGAAGGAGCCGATGAAAAGCGCTGGCAACGCCCAGCGTCCGCGTGCAGCACGCGCCAGCCGCAGGCGCCACAGACGCACCTGCCTTGCCATCGCGCTGCGCAGGCGCGGCGAGGCGGCGGATCGGGGCGCGGGCGCTGTCATCGGCCTATTACTGGAGGCACCCTCGCACCTGTCAAAAGCGGCACAATGCCGCTATCCGCTTGGCAATCCGGTCTGGAAACTTTCCACCAGCGAGCCGGTCACCAGCCGCCAGCCATCGACCAGCACGAAGAAGATCAGCTTGAAGGGCAGGGAGATGATAATGGGTGGCAGCATCATCATGCCCATCGACATCAGGATGGAGGCGACCACCAGGTCGATAATCAGGAAGGGGATGAAGAGAAGGAAGCCGATCTCGAACGCGCGGCGCAGCTCGGAAATCATAAAGGCGGGCGCGACCACGTGCAGCGGCGTCGCCTCCGGCGTTTCCGGCTCGATCTGGGCAATGTCGAAGAACAGCGCCAGATCGTCCTCGCGCGTGTGGGCGAGCATGAACATCTTCACCGGCTGGGTGGTCCGGGTGAAGGCCTCCTCGGTCTCGATCTCGCCTTCCAGATAGGGCTCGATCCCCTGATTGTAGGCTTGGGTGAAGACCGGAGCCATGATGAAGGCGGTCAGGAACAGGGCGAGCGAGATCAGCACCGCGTTGGGCGGGCTCTGCTGCAGGCCGACCGCCGTTCTCAGCAGCGAGAGCACAACGACAATGCGCACGAAGCTCGTCGTCATGATGAGGATGGACGGGGCCAGCGAGAGCACCGTCAGCAGGATGACAAGCTGGATGACGCGCTCGGTCAGCCCGTCGCCCTCGCCCACATCAATGGAGATGGATTGCGCCTCCGCCGGCGCAATGGCGAACAGGAGCAGCAGCGCCAGAGCGCCCAGCGCAGCGGCCCCTGCGCCTACCCGGTGCATGATGTCAGCCCTCACGCTCCGCCATCCTCTGCGGCGTCTCCAGGCACGACCGGTTCAAAGCGCGGCGGAGCGGGACGCCGGTCCAGCACGGTTTCTCCCGCCATACCCAGCAGGATCACATGCTCTT
>JBKBNS010000019.1:0-41671 GCA_046295255.1 Glycocaulis sp. | reverse complement strand
TCATCGCCTTTGGCACCACGAATGAGCGCACCTACCAGATCATCGAGATGGACTCCGCTGCCGGCACGCTCTCCTACCGCGCCATCAATGCGGACGGGGTGGAGATCGACGCCTTCGCGCTGGAGAAGGAATAAGCGCGGCTCTCAGCGGGTTGGGCCGCAGGCCGGGCAGGCCGGATCGGGGTTGAGCTTGACGGTGCGCAAGGCGCCGGAAAGCCCGTCCACGATCTGCACCCGCCCGATCAGCGGCGCACCTGCCCCGGTGATCAGCTTGATCGCTTCCAGCGCCATCAGCGTGCCGGCAATGCCGGTGATCGCGCCGGCAATGCCGGTCACCGCGCAGCTTTCCGCCTCGGGCGGAATCTCCGGCACCAGACAGCGATAGCAGGGCGCGTGCGGCCCTGTGTGCGGGGCAAAGCTCGCCACCTGCGCGTCCCAGCGGCCCACCGCGCCGGAGACGAGCGGCACGCGCGCGGCAATGGCGGCATCATTCACCGCGAAGCGGGTGGCAAAATCATCGCAGCCATCCAGCACGATATCCGCCCCGTCCAGCAGGGCGGGAAGATTGCCTGGTTCAGCACGTTCGCACACCGGCTCTATTGTCACGGCCGGATCAAGCGCCAGCAGGGCGCCGCGCGCGGCCTCCACCTTTGGCCGGCCGACATCGGCCGTGCGGAAGAGCACCTGACGCTGGAGATTATCAAGGCTGACCGTGTCCGGATCCACGATGCGCAGAGCGCCGATCCCGGCGGCGGCCAGATAGAGCGCGGCAGGCGCGCCCAGCCCCCCTGCCCCGATCAGCACCGCACGCGCAGCGCCCAGCTTCATCTGGCCGGGCCCGCCGATTTCCTTCAGCAGGATCTGGCGGGCGTGGCGGTCAAGATCAATGGCGCGCACGGGGAAAATTCCTTCAGGCCCGGTTCAGCCTCGCGATAGCACGGTTGAGGCCTGACAGTCCAAGGGAGGTGCGTGTCATGGCACAGGGGGTTTCATCGGGGATTTCATCGCGGACCGGGCTGACGCTCATGACAGCCGTCGCCCTGATACTGGGCGCGTGCGCGACGCAGGAAGGCTATCGCCAGCAGACCGCGCTCTATGTCGGCCAGAGCGCTGACATGCTGATCGTGGAGAGAGGCTCACCGGTCGCGCGCGACTATCTCTCCGACGGGTCGGAAGTGTGGACCTATTTCATCGCCGAGCAGCGCCATGATCCGGGCGGTTACCGCACCATCCCGCGTGAACGCCGCATCACCTACCGCGACAGCCGGGGCAATGAGCGCACCCGTATCGAGCAGTATGAGGAAACGGTCTACACCCCGCCGCGCAGCTGGGTGGAGGAGTGCGAGACCCGCTTCGTCATCACGCCGGACGGCTATGTGCGCGATTTCCGCTTCAACGGGCAGGCCTGCCGGGCGCCGGAGATTTACTAGGATCAGCGTCCGCATTCAGGGCTGGCGATGGAGGGCAAAGCGGGCCAGCCTACCCCTCCCCGCCAGCCTTCGTCTGCAAAGGCCCTGATGACCGCCACTACGCCCGTTCCGGCAAGCCCTGTGCTCGATTATCTCGAACGCAGCCGCGCGCACATCTTCCTCACCGGCCGGGCAGGCACGGGCAAGACGACGCTGACGCGCGCCCTTCTGGAACGGCTCGGCCCCTCCGCCGCCGTGCTGGCCCCCACCGGCGTTGCCGCCATGCAGGCGGGCGGGCAGACGCTCCATTCCTTCTTCCGCCTGCCACCAAGGCTGGTCGAGCCGTCCGACATTCGCCGCCTCCGCCATGCCCGCGCGGTCAGGGCGCTGAAAACGCTCGTCATTGACGAGATTTCCATGGTCCGCTCCGACATGATGTGGGCCATCGATGCCAGCTTGCGGCTCAACCGGGAAAGCTCCGAACCCTTTGGCGGGGTGCGCATGATCGTGGTCGGTGATCTCGCCCAGCTTCCCCCCGTGGTGCGCGAGGAAGAGGCAGGCTATCTCGACATGGCCTATGGAGGGCCGTTCTTCTTCCACCCGCCCGTCTTCCGCGATGCGGGCTTCACGCTGGTAGAGCTGACCAAGGTGTTCCGTCAGGAAGACCCGGACTTCCTCAACATCCTCAATGCGGTGCGCACCGGCGAGCTGACACGTGAGGAAGGCGCGGTGCTCAACACCCGCGTTACCGGACGCTCCGGCCTTGAAGCCAGCGCCACCCATGTCGTGCTCACCCCCACCAACGAGGCCGCCTTCCGCATCAATGCCCAGCGGCTGGACGCCCTGCCCGGCGCGCCGCAGCTCATTGAAGGCAAGACCTCGGGCCAGTTTGATGGCCGCATCCTGCCCACGGACGACCCGCTGATCCTGAAACGCGGCGCGCGGGTGATGCTGCTCAGGAATGATCCGGGCGGGCGCTGGGTCAACGGCTCGCTGGGCGAGGTGGTAGGCTTTGCCGATCCGGGCGTGATGGTGAAGATCGGCGAGGACGTGCACCGGATCGAGCCGGTGCAGTGGGACCGTCACGCCTATAATTTCGACGCCAGCGCGAAGACGCTGACCAAGGAGACGGTCGGCAGCTTCACCCAGATACCGCTAAGGCTCGCCTGGGCGATGACGATCCACAAGGCGCAGGGCCTGACGCTGGACCGGGTCTATCTCGACCTTCCGGGCCGCCTCTTCGCGCACGGACAGGCCTATGTGGCGCTGTCACGCGCGCGCACGCTGGAAGGCATGGAGCTGTCGCGGCCCCTGCGCCCTTCCGACATCATCACCGACACCCGCATTTTTGATGTCAAAAGCTATTGCGATCCCGCGCCGGACACGCTGCTGGCCTGAGCGGCGGCGGCAATGAAGCTGTCTGCCCGCGCCGCGACCCAGTCTGCACAGACCGCCGGGTCCTCCATCGGCGCCAGATGGGAGTGGCCGGGCAGGAGCGTGATGACGGCCCCGGCCCGCTCCAGACCCTTGGCATCGACCACGGTGGAGGCCTGCTCGGCCTTCAGCACCCTGACCGGCGCACCTGCCTTTCTGGCGGCGCGCACCGGATCATGGCGGTGGGAGGCATAATTGGCCGCCTCCCAGCGCGGGTCGCAGGCCAGCGCCAGTCCGCCCTCAACGGGTTTCAGGCCACCGGCAAGATAATCGTCCAGCACGCCATCGGCCCAGTGAAGGAAGGGCGGGCGGGCAGCATAGCGCGCCTTCACCGCCTCCACGTCCGGCCAGAAATTGGTGCGCCTCAGCGCGCCCTTCACCAGCGGGAGGCGGTTGCGGGCGAGGTGCCAGAGCGGGGTATGATTGAACCGGTAGAAGCCGCGCGGCAGGATCACCGGATCAATCAGGGCCAGCCCCAGCGGCTTGGCGTCCATCATCTCTGCCGTCAGCAGGGCTGTCACCCCGCCCATGGAATGCCCGGCGAGCACGAGCGGGCGCGGATCAAGCTGGTCCAGCATGGCGATGAGATCACGCGCATAGACATGCCAGCTGCGATGGGTGGCCGGATCGGCGGGCAGGCTGGTCGCGCCATGCCCGCGCAAATCCGGCGCGACAATCTCGTAGCGCTCTGCCAGCCGCTCCAGCAGCTTCGCCCCGGAGCGCGCATTGAAGCCATTGCCGTGCACGAACAGCAGGCGCGCAGCGCCGGGCCTTGGCCATATCAGGGCGGCCATCTCTCCATCGGGCAGGGCAAAAGTGCGGGCAAGCATGTTGGCAGGCAAGGCGTGTCCCCTCTTGGTCATTCAGGTTCAGTTGCTAGTCCGCCTCGCGCTCGAGGCGGCAGATGAGGTCAACCAGCGCGTGACCGGTTTTCAGGGCGCGGCCATCCATGCTGGCCGCGGCCACGGCGCCATGCACCGCATTGGTCAGCACCACCGCCTCGGCCGAGGCCAGCGATTCCGGCCGGAAGAAGCCCTCCTCGATATGCAGGCCCTGTGACGCCGCCGCCCCGAGAATGGCCGCGCGCGTGGTGCCGGCGAGCGCGCCGGTCTCCAGCCCCGGGGTGAAGACGGTCCGGCCCGTCACCCAGAACAGGTTGGCGCAGTCCGCGCACGCCACATGGCCGGAGGCCGACAGCATCACCGCCATGTCCGCGCCGCGCGCCTTCGCTTCCCGGCGGGCAAACACATTGTCGCCATAGCCGAGCATCTTGAAATGGGCGGAAAGCGTGAGCGGAGCGCGGCGCGGCGCCCCCAGCATGGCAAGGCGTGGCGGCGTCAGCGGAGTGCGGGCCTGCGCGCTGACCAGCACGGTGGGCGCGCAATCGTCTTTCCCTTCCAGCCCGCGCCCGCCTGCCCCGCGCGACACGGTCAGGCGGATGATGGCGGTTTCAAGCCGATTGGCCTGCACCAGCTCCCCGGCAAGGGCGGGCATGTCCGGCAGGGTCTCTGCACTGATCCCCAGCGCCTCCAGCGCGCCCAGCAGGCGCCGCTCATGGCGCGCCCAGCGGCGCAGGCTGCCGCCTTCAAAACGCACGGTCTCGAACGCGCCATCGCCCAGCAGAAAGCCCCGGTCGGACGCACTGACCCGCGCCTCGCCCTCTGTCACGAATGCACCATTGAGCCAGACCATCATGTCCCGGCCTCATCCACTGCCCGCCTGAGCATGGCGATCTTTGCGTGAGTCTCGGCCAGTTCGTCTGCCGGATCGCTGTCAGAGGTGATCGCGCCGCCCGAGCGCGCCTCCACCCGCCAGCCCGCGCCATCGGTCACAAAGCCGGCCGTGCGGATCATCACGTTGAGATCGGCCTTGCCGCCCGCCCCGATCCAGCCCATCGCCCCGCAATAGGGCCCGCGCGCTTCGCCTTCCAGCTCGGCAATGATCTCCATGGCGCGGACCTTGGGCGCCCCGGTGATGGAGCCGGGCGGGAAGCCCGCCGCGATCAGATCGGCAATGGTCCGGCCCGGCGCGAGCTGGCCGGTCACCGCAGAGACCAGATGATGCACATTGGCATAACTCTCCACGCGGAAGAGTTCGGGCACTTTCACGCTGCCGCTGACGCACACGCGCGAGAGATCATTGCGCATCAGATCGACGATCATGAGGTTTTCCGCCCGGTCCTTGGCCGAGGCGGCCAGCTCTGCGGCCAGCCTTGCATCCTCCTGCGGCGTTGCCCCGCGCGGGCGCGTGCCCTTGACCGGGCGGCTGTCGACGGCGCCGGTTTCTGACACTGACACGAAGCGCTCCGGCGAGTTGGAGATGACCACCCTGTCCGCATCCAGGCGCAGCCAGGCCGCAAACGGCGCAGGGCTCGCCTTGGCCAGCCGGCGGAACACGGCCAGCGGCGCATCGGCTCCGCCGAGACGGGCGGTGAAGCGGTGGGAGAGATTGACCTGGAACACATCGCCCGCGCGCACATAATCTCGCGCCCTGGTGGCCGCTGCGATATAGCGCTGCGGGCTCCACACGGGCTCCAGAGCGCGTTCCAGCGTTGTGGGCAGTGTGAGGGGCTCAGGCGCTTCCAGAGCGCTCAGAAGGCGCTCTGCGGCCCCTGGCGGGCCCTCCACGCGCAGGGTACGGGCATGGTGGTCAAACACCGCCACCGCTTCGTACCAGCCCAGCGCCAGCTCCGGCCAGCCGGTAAGCGTCCGGTCCGTGTGCGGCAGGCGTTCAAACCGGCGGGACAGCTCATAGCCGAACAGCCCGCCAAGATGGCCTTCACGTCCTGCAGAGAGCGCGGCGCGGACCGGGGCCAGCGGATCATCGCTGCCGGGCGCATCAATCACGCGGGAGGGAAAGGCGGTCAGATAGCTGTAGCGCCCGCGCTCGCCCTCACCGCCGCCCAGCAGCGCAAGGCTCATCGGCAGATGGGCGATGCGGGCGAGGAGGTCTTCAGGGGCCTGCCAGCCCAGTTCGCGCAAGAAGGGCGGCCTGCCCACGGTCCGCAGCGCCCCTACCACGCCTCTAGCAGGCGCTCGCGCAGGCGGGTGAGCGTGGCTTCGTCCAGCCCCAGCTCGTTGCGCAGATAGGCGCGCGGATCGCCGACCGCCTCCATCGCCGCATCGTAATAGCCCGCTTCCACGCCGAGGAAGGCGCGCAGCTCGCGCTCGCCGGCCTCCTTGCCGAGATCGTCTTTCAGACGCCTGGCGATCGCCGGAATGATGCGGTCGAAATTCACCGCGCTATTGGTCATCAGATAGTCAGCGCGCACCGCTTCCTCATCAACGCCCAGCTCGGTCAGCAGGAAGGCGCAGAAAAGGCCTGTGCGGTCCTTGCCCGCCGCGCAGTGCACGATAAAGCCATGATCGGGCTCGGCATCGGCCAGCGCGCGGAAGCCCTGCTCGAACACCCATTTATTGCCGGGATCGAAGGGTAGGCGCCGATAGGTCTCGGTCATGAAGCCGCGGATCGACTCCTCGGTGAAATCGCTTTCCCGCAGGAAGACCAGATGGGGCGGCTCGGCAGAGCCCGCATGATCGCTCGCCAGCACGGTGACGCCCTCGCGCTCCGGCCAGTGCGAAGGTTCCATCTCGCGCTCGCGCGGGCGGCGCAGATCGGCAACGATGCGGATGCCCAGCGCATCCATCGCCTCCCGGTCGCCCGGCGTGGCGCGCGAGAACTGGCCCGAACGGTACAGCCCGGCCCGCACACGCGTGCCGTCACTGGCGGGTAGCTCGCCGAAACGGCGAAAATTATGGACCCCTTCGAGGGGCAGGACACGATCGCTCATGGCCCCTGACCTACTGCGCGCCCTGCCATGCGGCAAGCCCGCATAATCGTATGAAGAGAGAAAATCAACTCCGGCCCGCTAACCAATTGAAAAACTCGATAAAGAGTGGGTGGTTTCATGCGCGTTGAGACGTGCCTCTTCACAGAGCATAATCTGTGGTTCGTGCTGCTGGCCGCGATCATGTGCGTCGTGGGGGCGACGATCACGATCCGGCTCTACCGTCTGGTCATCAGCGCGCAGGGATCAGCCCGGATGGGCTGGGCCTAGCGCTCCGGCGGCGTCCAGTCCTTCGGCTCCGGCTTTGACTTGCGCAGCCGGAGCGCCAGTCCGATGCCAACGCCCACCCCGACAGCCACGGCCAGATCGACAAAGACGGTCAGCAGCAGCGTGAGCACCAGCAGGGCCAGATCGGCCCGCGGCAGCCGGGCATACTCACGCCATTTGTGCGGCTCGCTCATGTTCCAGGCGGTCAGCATGAGCAGCGCCGCCAGCGCTGGCATGACCAGATATCCGGCAAGGCCGGAGGCAAACAGCATGATCAGGAGCAGGACCAGCGCGTGGACGATACCGGCTACGGGCGTGCGTCCGCCGGCCTTGATATTGGTGGCGGTGCGGGCAATCGCGCCTGTCACCGGCATGCCGCCAAACAGAGCCGAGGCAAGATTGGCCGTGCCCTGCGCGGCCACTTCGGCATTCGGCCTGTGACGGCCCTCGATCATCCGGTCGGCGACCAGCGCGGACAATAGCGACTCCACCGCTGCCAGAAACGCGATGATCAGGGCCGAGGGCAGCAGGACAAGAATGCGCTGGACGGATATCTCCGGCAGCGATGGCGCCGGAAAGCCGCCCGGCAGCTCGCCAAAACGCCCCGCAATCGTGTCGACCGGCAGCCCGAAGCCCAGCACCAGCGCGGAGGCTGCGGCCATCGCCGCGAGCAGGCCGGGAAAGCGCGGAAACACGCGGCGCAGCAGGACGATGACAACCGCGCTGCCTGCCGCGATGGCTGCAGCCCACGGGTTCCAGCTGCCGCGCGCTTCCCAGAGGGCGGCCAGCTTCTCCACGAACTCCGCCGGCACCATGGCCAGTTCCAGCCCGAAAAAATCCTTCAGCTGGCTGGCTGCGATGATGATGGCGATGCCGATAGTGAAGCCGTTGATGACGGCTTCGGGGACATAGGCGATCAGATTGCCGACCCGCAGCCAGCCTGCGGCCAGAAGGATGAGCCCCGCCATCAGGGTCGCGAGCACCAGCCCGTCATAGCCATGCTGGGCGATGATCCCGAACACCACGACGATGAACGCGCCGGTCGGTCCGCCGATCTGGACCCGGCTTCCGCCCAGCAATGACACGAACAACCCGCCGACAATCGCCGTGACCAGCCCCTTGGCCGGATCAGCACCCGACGCAATGGCGATGGCCAGACTCAGCGGCAGCGCGACAAGCGCCACGGTGATCCCTGCCATGGCATCGGACGAGAACTGCTTCCAGCTATAGTCCCGCAGCGTTGTCAGTATCTTGGGCTGCATGACATCTCACCGGAGGGACGGCGCGTTGCTGTTAGCGGAAAGGCGGCTCGTCAAAACTTCTGAGCTTGCGGGAATGCAGGGCTTCCGAGCCGGCGGCTTTCAGGATTTCGATGGTCTCGATCCCCGCCATCAGGTGTTCTGACACCGCCTTGTTGTAGAAGCGGTTGGCAGCGCCCGGCAGTTTAAGCTCGCCATGCAGCGGCTTGTCGGAGACGCACAGCAGCGTGCCGTAGGGCACACGCAGGCGGAAGCCATTGGCCGCAATCGTCGCGCTTTCCATGTCGACGGCGATGGAGCGCGACTGGTTGATGCGCCGGGCCTCCTGCAGATAGCGCAGCTCCCAGTTCCGGTCGGCATGGGTCACGACGGTGCCGGTGCGCAGGCGGCGTTTGAGCGCCTCGCCCTTGTCGCCGGACGCGCGCTTGACCGCGTCCTGCAGCGCGATCTGGATTTCCGCGATGGCGGGGATTGGAATCTCCACCGGCAGGTCACGGTCCAGCACCGCGTCATAGCGCAGATACGCGTGGGCGAGCACATAGTCGCCAAGGCGCTGGGAATGGCGAAGCCCGCCGCAATGGCCGATCATCAGCCAGCATTCGGGCCGCAGCACGGCCAGGTGATCGGTGATGTTCTTGGCGTTGGACGGCCCCACCCCGATATTGACGAGGGTAATGCCGCGCCGTCCCGGCGCTTTGAGGTGATAGGCGGGCATCTGGAAGCGCCGCCAGGGCGCGCTTTCCACCATGCTGACCGGGTCTTCGGTCTTGGCGTCCACATGAACGAACCCCGCCGCCGAGAGGGACTCGTACGGTCCATCGGCTTTGAGCTGTTCCGCCGCCCACGCCACGAACGCATCGACATAGCGATGGTAGTTGGTGAAGAGGATGAAGCCCTGCACATCCTCGAACGGCGTGCCGGTATAATGGCGGATGCGCTGCAGCGAATAATCAGTGCGCGCGCCGTCAAACAGCGAGAGCGGGCGCGGCAGGCCCGGCAGAGAGGGCCGCTCGCCATTGGGCAGGGCGTCGTCGATCTGGCTCAGATCCGCATACGGGAAATGGCGCACCAGCTCGGCCGGGGCCGCGCCGTCCATATCCAGCTCCTGCGCGCCATCAAGCACATAGGAGAACGGGATTTCCTGCGTGGACACACCGGTCTCCACCAGCACGTCATACTCGCCCTGCAGCAGCGAGATCTGCTCGGTCAGGTATTCGCGGAACAGCTCCGGATGGGTGATGGTCTGGGTGTAGATGCCGCTCTCGGAGAATTTGCCATAGGCGCGGCTCAGGGGCGGCACCGGCCCATCGGGAAGATAGGTGATGCGCAGCTCGGGATAGGCGAACATGCCCGAGGCACGCGCCGAACCCGATGGCGGCGGCCCGCCATCGAGATAGGTTTTCAGTGCCGCGCGCAGCGCCCCGACAGCCCGCGTGTAGAGCGCGGAAATCCGGTCAACGGCCTCGGCAGCGGAGCGGGCAGGCTCGAAGCTGTCGGCTACCGCATCGGGACGGACCGGACTGCCGTGGCGCGAAGGGGTCAAGGCCTACTCGTCCCGCTTGACGAAGGTGACGGTGAAGAGCGGTTCGCCGCCAAACTCCGGGCTGGTGGCGCCGTCCTCGCTGATGCGGTGGAAGGTGGTCGGCTCGATCCGGCCTTCCATACGGTAGCCGCGCTCCGACATGCGCCCGCGATGGAACTCCAGCGCGGCAGCGGTGAAGGTCGAGGCGATGAAGGTGATGCGGTGGGGCGCGTCGGCCATGAGGGTCAGTCCTTCCGTTAAAGGCAATGTCGGCGTGTTTCCCCTCGATAGCCCGTCGCGCGCAGAAGGCCAAGCGGGGAGGGTGTTACTCCACTTCGCAGCGCCCGCCGGTGAGGGCGGAGACCACAGCCGGATCACCGGCCGTTTCCGCGGGCTCAAGGCCCAGAATGCAGGCGATGAGCAGATACACATTCACGCTTTCGAACGTTTCCGGGCGTTCGCCTTCGGGAAAGAGCGGCCCGGCGGCGATGAAGCCCGCATGCATGACCGGATCGGCCACATCATAGCCATGCACCCCGACCGAGCGCCACGGGCTACCGAGCGGCAATGAGCGCGCACTCATCGTCCAGCCCGGATCGGCCAGCACGAAAAGGTCCGGCCCGCGCGTGGGGTGATCAAAGCGGAAATGATCGGGCATCTCGCCCCGCTTCCACGCGCGCATGTGCGGGTAGGCGCCCTGCAGGGCCTGATAGGCCGCCTCGATGGCGTCTGGCTCGCCATAGACGTTCACGAAGGGCCGGAAGCCATTGCCGCTGCGCCCCTCCACCTCCGGCACGTAGACGCTGGAAAGGTCCATGAAGTCGTCGAAATAGATGACATTCTCTTCCGGGTTCGTGGCCATGCCATGGTCGGACACGATGAGGATATGCGTGCGCTCCAGAAGGCCGCGCGCTTCCAGCCCCGCCACCAGCTGGCCGATATAGCCGTCTACCGTGGCGATGGCGGCCCCCACTTCGGGCGTATCTGCGCCGGAGCGGTGGCCAATGGAGTCAACGAGATCGAAATACACCGCCGCAAAGCGCGGGCGCTCATCCTGCGGCCCGTCAAACCAGGCCAGCACCTCGTCCACCCGCTCCTGATAGGGCTTGTTGTGTTCATACGGAGTCCAGCGGGTGGGGCGGTCGCCGTCAAACTCCACCTCGGAGCCCAGCCAGAACATGATGGAGGAGGGAAGGCCCTGCCGCTCGGCAGTGATCCAGATCGGCTCGCCCGCCCACCAGCGGCCGTCCTGCGCGCTCATCGGATTGACGAAGCCCTCATTGAGCTCGCGGTCGAACGGGTGATTGTTGATCATACCGTGATCTTGCGGATAGAGCCCGGTCGCCAGCGAATAGAAGTTGGTGAAGGTCACGCTCGGCATCACCGGCACCATGGCTTGCGGCCGGATGCCGCGGCTGGCGAGCGCCTGCATGTTGGGCGCTTCAAACAGGTCGAGCGCACCGGCGGAGAGTCCGTCCACGCCGATCATCAGGACGATGTAGTCTTCGTCCTGCGCGGCCTGCGGCGGCGTTGTCGCGCAAGCAGACAGGGCAAAGGCGGCCAGACCGGCGGTGAGCGTGGTGATGATGCGCATATCGATTCCCCTTGACGCTTGAACCGGCTGATAGCGCAGCCCCGTGTCAGAGTCATGTCAGCCGCGCCAGATACGCTTCGTCATTGCGCAGCGCAGCACAGACGCTAAAGGAAGGGCCGCATTCGCGTGACTGCAAGGAAACCGGCCATGGCAACGCGCCCGCTCGTCGTGATGAAATTCGGTGGCACCTCGGTGGCCAGCCCGAAGAACTGGGAGATCATCGCCCGGCTGGCGCGAAAACACATGGCCGATGGCGAGCGCGTGCTGATCGTGCATTCCGCGCTGTCAGGCGTGTCCAACATGCTCGAAGCCCTGCCCGCACAGGCGCTCGCCGGGCTTGCCGAGACAGCCGTCACCGCCATCAAGGACAAGCATATCAGTTTCGCCCGCGAGGCGGGCCTGGATGCCGGCGCCCTGCTGCAAGACCGGTTTGTGACGCTCGACCGGCTCTCCGGCGGCATCGCCCTCATTGGCGAAGCCAGCGGGCGGGTGCGCGCCGAACTGATGGCGCTGGGCGAGCTGATGGCCTCAGACCTCGGCCTTGCGCTTCTGCGCCGCCTCGGCATGACGGTGGAAGGGCTGGATGCGCGCACCGTTCTCAAAGCCGCCAATGAAAGCGGGGACGCGCGCTCCTGGCTCGACAATATGGTCGATGAAAGCCCGGACGCGGCGCTGGCCGCGCGTATCGCCCCTCATGATGTGGTGCTGACCCAGGGCTTCATCGCGTCGAACAGCCGCGGCGAGACCGTACTGCTGGGGCGCGGCGGGTCGGACACGTCTGCAGCCTACTTTGCCGCCAAGGCGGGCGCACACAGGCTGGAAATCTGGACCGATGTGCCGGGCCTTTTCAGCGCCGATCCGCGCCTTACCGATGGCGCGCGCATGCTCAAGGCGCTCAGCTATGAGGAGGCGCAGGAAATTGCCACCATGGGCGGCAAGGTGCTCCACCCGCGCTCCATCGGCCCCGCCCGGCGCGCGGGCATCCCCATGCTGGTGAAGGACACTTTCCGGCCCGATCTGGCCGGCACGCTCATCACCGCCGCGCCCGGCGATGATGCGCCGCGCCTCAAGGCCGTATCGGTGAAAACCAGCGTGCGCCTCGTCGTCATGGAAGGCTCGGGCATGTGGCGGCAGGCAGGCTTCCTTGCGGATGTCTTTGCCTGCTTCAAGCAATGCGGCGTCTCGGTCGATCAGGTTTCCACCTCGGAGACCAATGTCACCGTCTCTCTCGACCCCGATCCGGGGCTGGATGCGGCGCGGCTGGAAGCCCTGCGCACCGCGCTCTCGCCGCTCTGCCGCGTGCGGATCGAGGAAGGCAAGGCGGCTGTCTCCATGGTGGGCTACGGCATACGCCGCATCCTGCACCAGCTCGCCCCCGCCTTTGAGGTGTTTCAGGAAAAGCCGGTGCACCTTGTCAGCCAGGCCGCCAATGACCTGAACTTCACGGTGGTGGTCGATGATGGCGAGGACACACGCGACAGCTATGGCCGCCAGCTCGCCAAGCGCCTGCACCAGAGCCTCATCTCCAGCGCGGCGCAGAGCGCCGTATTCGGGCCGAGCTGGGCGGAGATCACCGCCCCTGCCGTCTCTGCTGCACCGGCGCAGGGCGCCTTGCCATGGTGGGTGGAAAAGCGCGCGGCCCTGCTGGAAAAGGCGCCCGCAGAGGGCGGGCTTTATGTCTATGATCGTGAGACCGTCAGTGCGCGCTCGCGTGCCGTGGCCGGGCTCAATACGGTCAGCCGTGCCTGGTATGCGATGAAGGCCAATCCCCACCCCGAACTGCTGAAGGCGGTTCGCGCGGCAGGTCTCGGCTTTGAGTGCGTGTCGATGGGCGAGGTCGCGCGCGTACGCGAAACCTTCCCCGATATCGCCCCGGACGAGATACTGTTCACCCCGAACTTTGCCCCGCGCGCGGAGTATGAGGCCGCCCTCGCGCTTGGCACCCACATCACGATTGATGGCCTGCATCCGCTGAAAGAATGGCCGGAGCTGTTCAGGGATCGCGAGATCATTCTGCGCGTCAATCCGGACACCCCGCGCGGCCATCACGCGCATGTGCGCACCGCCGGGCCCAAGGCCAAGTTCGGCATCGCGCTGGAACAGGTTTCCACCGCGCGCGCTTTTGCGGACAGCGCCGGGGCCATCGTGAAAGGGCTGCATGCCCATGCCGGCTCCGGCATCACCGAGGCCGGTCACTGGCAGCAGGTTGCGGGCATTCTTGCCGAGGCCGCCCGCGGCTTTGACACGGTGCGCATCCTCAATGTCGGTGGCGGGCTCGGCGTGGCGGCAACGCCAGACGCCCCCGCGCTCGATCTGGCAGAGGTGGACGCCACGCTGACAGGCGTGCTGGCCAGCCTGCCGGGCTTCGAGCTGTGGATGGAGCCGGGACGCTATCTGGTGGCCGAGGCAGGCGTACTGCTCGCCCGCGTCACCCAGATCAAGGACAGCCTTGGCACGCGCTTTGTCGGGATCGGCACCGGCATGAACTCGCTGATCCGCCCGGCGCTCTATGGCGCGCGTCACGAGATTGTGAACCTCACCCGGCTGGAGGATAACCCCGCCGGGCTCGCCTCCATTGTCGGGCCTATCTGCGAAAGTGCGGACCTCCTGGGCGCGGACCGCCTGCTGCCGGACACGCGCGAGGGCGATGTGCTGCTCATTGCCGAGGCCGGAGCCTATGGCGCTGTGATGAGTTCGCGCTACAATCTGCGCGACCCTGCGGACGAAACCGTCCTCTAGCCGTTCTGGAGCTGTCTCATGCCGATGCGCCTTGTCATCGCCGCCCTTGCCGGGCTGGCCCTGACCGCCTGCAATCCGGGCGGAGATGAGCGGCCGGGAGATGTGCAGACCTTCGAGAGCTTTGACGGCACCCCCATCGCCTGGCGCGAGATTGGCGAGGGCGAAGGCCGTCCGGTGCTGCTCATCCACGGCTTCCTGTCAGACGGGTCCAGCAACTGGATCGATACCGGCATTGCCGCAGCGCTGGCCCGCGAGGGCCGCCGCGTGATCGTACCGGACCTGCGCGGCCACGGCGCGTCGGGCCGTCCTGACGAAAGAGCCGGCTGGCCTGCCGATGCGCTGGCGCGTGACCAGTTCGCCCTGCTGGATCATCTGGAAATCGCCGAGTTCGACCTGGCAGGCTATTCGCTGGGCGCACGGACCGCCGTGCGTATGCTGGCGCTGGGGGCCGAGCCCGGCCGGGCCGTGCTGGGCGGCATGGGCGATACGGGCATCACCGCACCCGCCAACCGTCTGGCCATGTTCGAGGACGCGCTGCGCCATGTCAGCGATCCGGACGCCGCCCGCTCGCCGGAAGCGGCCCGCGCTGTGGCCGCCTATATCGCGCGTACCGGGGCAGACCCGGCAGCAGGCCTTGCCGTGCTGCGCACCCAGCGCACCACGCCGGCAGGCGCCCTGTCGGGCATCACGGCGCCCGTGCTGGTGCTGTCCGGCCGCGATGATCAGGATAACGGGTCAGCCGAAGCGCTGGCGGCGCTGTTCGAGAACGCGGTAGCCGAGCGCACGCCGGGCGATCATCTCTCCGCCCTGCGCGAAGGGGCATTCCGCCGCGCGCTGGTGGAATTTCTCACCGCAGAGTGAGGCTGCGCGCCCTACATCCCGTTCAGTGCAATCAGGCCTGATCCGCGCAGGCCGGTGATCACGAACTCCACCGCCAGCGCCGCCAGAATGATGCCCATGATGCGGATGGAGACGGTGCGCGCGGTCTGCGACACCATCCGGTCCAGCAGCGGGGCCACCAGCAGCGCGGCCAGCAGCAGGCCGATCACGATCAGCACCACAGCCGCAAACAGGCCCATCTTCACCGGGCTCGTCGCGGCCTGCTCGGAGAAGATGATCAGCGTGGTGATCGTGCCGGGGCCGACCGTCATCGGGATGGTGAAGGGATAGATCGCCGGATTGTCGATATTCTCCTGCGAGGCACGCTCTTTCTCGGTGCCCGCGCTGGAGGTATGGCGCGCGCCGGAGATCATCGTCAGCGCAATGGTGAAGAGCAGGACGCCGCCTGCAATACGGAAGCTATCAATCGCAATGCCGAACACGCCCAGCACCCACTTGCCCGCAATCGCGATGGCAAAGCAGGCGATCACCGCAGCAATCGCGGCCTGAACGGCCATGGTGCGCTGGGCTTTGGGCGTGGTGCCTGCGGTGAGCGACAGGAAGACCGGCATCGCCGCCAGCGGATTGACCATCGCAAACAGCGCAGCGAGGAAGCGGCTGAAAAACTCGATTTCCATGTCCGGCCTGTCCTTGTGGTCCGCTCGGAGTGTGTCAGGGGCCGCGATTACTGTGCAGGGCCGCGTCACGCAAGGGCGCGCTGGCGGACGCTGCCTCATTGCGGTTATGCCAAAACGCCGTGGCTGGCGCGCGTGCAGCGTTGCACGGGCGCTTTGCCCCCTCTAAGGAAGAGAGCCTGAAAAGTCCGGACATTTGCCAAGAGATCGCCCATGACCGACATCACGCTCGAACGCCACGGCAATGCCGCGCATCTGGTGCTGAACCGTCCGGAAAAGCGCAATGCGCTGAACGAAGCGATGTGGCGCGCCATTCCCGCCCTGCTGGCCGAGGCGGAAGTTGACAATACCGTGCGCCTGCTGGTCGTGCGCGGGGCGGGCGGAGCGTTTGCTGCGGGCGCGGATATTTCCGAGTTCGAGGAAGTTTACGCCACGGCCGAACGCGCGGCGGACTATTCACGCGCCATCGCAGCCGCGCTTGATGGCCTCGCCAGTTTCCCCAAGCCGACGCTCGCCATGATCGAGGGCGCGTGTGTAGGCGGCGGGTGCGGGCTAGCACTGGCCTGTGATCTGCGCTTTGCGGCGGAAGGCTCACGCTTTGGCATCACGCCGGGCAAGCTGGGGCTGGTCTATACGCTCAACGACACCCGCCGTCTGGTGAACGCGGTCGGCCTGCCTGCGGCGAAAGATATTCTCTTCACCGGCAGGCTTCTGGACGGGGGCGAGGCGCTGCGCCTTGGCCTCATCAACCGGCTGGTCGCTGCCGGGACGCTGGCCGCAGAGGTCGAAGCCTATGGCAAGCTCATTGCCGCTGCCTCGCCGCGCTCTGCGCGCGTTACCAAGCAGCTCATGGCGCTGATCGAGGCAGGGCAGTCGGAAGATGATGACACCACCCGCGCGCTCTTCCTTGAAGCCTTCACAAGCGCCGATTTCCAGGAAGGCTATCGCGCGTTTCTGGAGAAGCGCGCGCCGAAGTTCGGGTAGACCCTACCCGCCGATCAGCGCCAGCCACTCATCCTCGGTCAGCGTTGTCACGCCCAGCTCAGCGGCCTTTTTCAGCTTCGAGCCCGCTCCGGGACCGGCAATAAGGTAATCGGTTTTCGCCGAGACAGATCCCGCCACCTTCGCGCCAAGGCTCTGCGCGCGGGCTTTCGCCTCATCGCGGGTAAAGCGCTCCAGCGATCCGGTGAAGACCACGGTCTTGCCGGCCACTGGGCTGTCCGTCGCGACGGCTTCGGCATCCTCCACCGTCACTTGAGCGAGCAGGCGGTCCAGCGCGGCGAGGTTATGATCCTCGGCGAAGAAGCGGCCAATGGCATCGACCGCCGTATCGCCAAGCCCGTCAACGCCCAGCATGGCCTCACGCGCTTCGCCCTCTTCGCCCGCCTTGATGGCGGCGTCATGGAAGGCGGCCCAGCTGCCATAGGTGCGCGCCAGCAGCCGCGAGGTTTCCTCGCCGACATGGCGGATGCCCAACGCGTTGATGAAGCGGGCCAGACCGATTGTGCGGCGCATCTCGATGGCGTCAAACAGGTTTGTGGCAGACTTCTCGCCCCACCCTTCCCGCTCAGCAATCGGCGGGGTGAACGCGCCTGACGCGTTGCGCGCAGCCAGCGTGAAAATATCGGCAGGCTCCTTCACGATGCCTTCCTCGTAGAAGGCCTCGACCTGCTTCTCGCCCAGCCCCTCAATGTCGAACGCCTTGCGCGCGACGAAGTGTTTCAGGTGCTCCTTGCGCTGATAGGGGCAGGCGAACTCGCCGGTGCAGCGCGTGACGGCATTCACCTCGCCGGTCTTCGGGTTTACTTCCCGCTCGGCGGGTGTCTGCAAGGGACACGGACAGGTTTTCGGGAAGGCGAAGGGCTCGGCGTCCGGCTCGCGCCGGTCTTTCAGCACTTCCACGATCTGCGGGATCACATCGCCTGCGCGCTGGACGACCACCCAGTCGCCGACGCGGATATCCTTCCTCGCGATCTCGTCCTCATTGTGCAGCGTGGCGTTGGAGACAACCACCCCGCCCACGGTGACCGGTTCGAGCTTCGCCACAGGCGTAAGCGCGCCGGTGCGGCCCACCTGGATTTCGATGGCGTTGAGTTTGGTGACGGCCTTTTCAGGCGAAAATTTGTGCGCGATCGCCCAGCGTGGTGCGCGCGCGACAAAACCCAGCCGCTCCTGCCAGTCCAGCCGGTCCACCTTGTAGACCACGCCGTCAATATCATAGCCGAGCCCGGCGCGGCGCTCCTCCAGAGAGCGGTAATGCGCCAGCAGACCCTCCACGCCATCACAGCGCACCATGTCGGGATTGGTCTTAAAGCCGAGTGCGGCAAGCCGCTCCACCGCCTCGCTCTGCGTTGCGCCCAGCGGCTGCGACAACTCCCCCCACGTATAGGCGAAAAAGCGCAAAGGCCGCGTTCTCGTAATCTCAGGATCGATCTGGCGCAGCGAGCCCGCCGCCGCATTGCGGGGGTTCTTGTAGGCGGGCTTGCCGGCGGCTTCCTGCGCTTCATTCAGCTTCGCGAAGTCGGCATGGCTTAAGTAGACCTCGCCGCGCACTTCCAGCACATCGGGTACATCGCCCGGCAGCGTCTCGGGTATCTCCGGCAGCGTTTTCAGGTTTGCGGTGACGTTCTCGCCCGTCTGCCCGTCCCCGCGCGTGGCACCCGTGACCAGCACGCCCTTCTCATAGCGCAAGGATGCCGAGAGGCCGTCAATCTTCGGCTCGGCGGTGAAGGCCAGCTCATCGCTCTCGGAAAGCCGCAAGAAGCGCCGGATGCGGGCATCAAAATCGCGAACGTCTTCTTCGGTAAAGGCATTGCCGAGCGAGAGCATCGGCACGGCGTGGCGCACTTCGGAAAACTTGCCCGATGGCCTGGCCCCGATTTTCTGGGTCGGGCTTTCCGCGTGGGCCAGCTCCGGAAACGCGGCCTCCAGCGCCTCCAGCCGGGCGCGCAGGGCGTCGTATTCGGCGTCCGAGATAACCGGTGCGTCCTCGGCATAATAGGCGCGGTCATGGGCCGCGATTTCCTCGGCGATGCGCTTATGCTCCGCCGCAGCGGCTTCCGGCGAGAGGTTCTCGATTTCAGACATCATGACGCCATCAGCTCATCGGCGGCAGCGCGTGCGGCTTCTGTGATCTCTGCGCCGGACAGCATGCGGGCGATTTCCTCGCGGCGGGCCTCATCGCTCAGCAGGACAACGCCAGTGCGCATGGCACCGCTCGCCTCGTCCTTGGCGATCTTCCAGTGATGATCGGCGCGTGCGGCCACTTGCGGCGAGTGGGTAACGACGAGCGCCTGACCGGATTTTGCCAGTTGCGACAGGCGGGTGCCCACGGCAGCGGCCACCGCGCCCCCGACACCCTGATCAACCTCGTCAAACACCATCACAAGCCCGTCCTGCTGGCCCGCAAGGCACACTTTCAGGGCAAGCGCGAAGCGCGACAGCTCACCGCCAGAGGCAATGCGCTCCAGCGGGCCGAACGGCGCGCCGGGATTGGTGGAAACCTCAAAGGCAATCGCGTCCCAGCCCGAAGCGCTGGCGCGGGCCTCGTCGGGCGTCACGGCGACACGGAAGCGGGCCTTGTCCAGCTTTAGCGGGCCAAGCTCTGCCATCACGGCCCGTGCCAGCCGCTCACCTGCCTCGCTGCGCGCTTTGGAGAGCGCAGCCGCAGCGCGGGCATAGTCGGCTTCAGCGGCTTTGAGGGCCGCTTCGGCCTCGCGCTCGCGGCCTTCGCTGTCACCGACAGCTTCCAAGCGATCAGCGAGCTCATGGCGCAGGACGGAGAGCCGGTCGACCTCCACCTGATGCTTGCGGGCAAGCGCGCGCAGGGCAAACAGGCGCTCCTCGGTACGATCCAGCGCGCCGGGCTCCACCTCGAAAGCGGAAGCCGCTTCGGAGAGCGCGCTTTCCGCCTCGTCAAACTCGATCAGGGCGCGCTCGATGGCACCGGCAGCGCGGGTCAGCGCAGCAAGCGCCCTGCCTTCAGCGGACTGGTCATCCGGCGCACCGCCAAGACCGTCGCGCACCCGCTCCAGCGCGCGCAGCGCCCCGCCGAGGCGCGCCGAGATGGCGTCAGAGCCGCTGAATGCATCAGAGGCCGATTGCAGGCCGGTCAGCGCGCTCTCGGCCTGTTGCAGGAAGCGCCGCTCACTGGCCAGCGCCTCTTCCTCGCCGGGACGCGGAGAGAGCGTATCCAGCTCCTCAAGCGCGGCGGTCAGGAAGGCCTCTTCCTCGGCGGCGCGGGCCTTGCGGGAGCGCAGCTCTTCCAGATGGCGGCGTGCCCGGCCAAGCGTCTCATGGGCTGCAGCCACGCCTGCCAGTCGCGCGCCGTTGGCGGCATACTCATCCAGCAGGCCGCGATGGGATTTGGGATCCAGCAGGCCGCGCCCGTCATGCTGGCCGTGGATCTCCACCAGCACATCGCCCAGCGCGCGTAACAGCCCGACGCTGGCCGGCTGGTCGTTCACATGCGCGCGCGAGCGGCCATCAGCCGTGACCACACGGCGCAATATGACCGGTTCGCCGGGCTCTGCGGTAATGCCTGCCTCGTCCAGCAGGGCGAAGGCGGGATGGCCTTCGGGTAGCTCGAAGACGGCAATCGCACTGCCCTGCTCGGCCCCGGCGCGCACCATGGCGCGGTCTGCCCGCTCGCCGCAGGCAAGGCTCAGCGCGCCCAGAAGGATGGATTTGCCCGCGCCGGTCTCACCGGTCAGGGCCGACAGGCCTGCCTCGAAGGCCAGGTCCAGCCGGTCAATGAGGACAATGTCGCGTATGGAGAGGGATGCGAGCATCGCGCTCCGCCACTCCCCTCTTGGCTAGCCGAATATCCGGGCCATCGCGCGGCGCAGCAGGCTCGGATCGCGCTCTTCCAGCCCTTCGCCCGGCACATCAATGCCGCGCGAGGTCAGGAGGTTATAGCTGTCCTGATACCAGTCCGAGCCGGGGAAGTTATAGCCGAGCACGGCGGCGTGCTGGCGCGCTTCCTCTGCCACGCCCATCGCCACATAGGCCTCCACCATCCGGTGCAGGGCCTCCGGCACGTGGCTGGTGGTGCCGTATTCGCGGATCACGTTCTGGAACCGGCCGATAGCGGCCAGATGGAAGCCATTGCGCAGATACCAGCGGCCTACATCCATGTCCTTGCCGGCCAGGTGATCGCGCGTCATGTCGATCTTCAGGCGGGCATCGCGGGCGTAGGGGCTGTCGGGATAGCGCTGCACCACCTGCTGCAGGGCCTCGAGCGCCTGCTGGGTGATCGACTGGTCGCGGCCCACATCATAGATGCGCTCATAATAGCAGATCGCGATGAGGTAATAGGCGTACGGCGCGCTGGCGCTGCCCGGATGCAGCGAGATGAAGCGCTGCGCGGTGGCAATCGCCTGCTCGTAGCGGTTGGCCTGATAATTGGCGAAGGCCGCCATCAGCATGGAGCGGCGGGCCCATTCGGAGAAGGGGTGCTGGCGCTCCACCTCGTCAAAGAGCTGGGCCGCCTCGGCATAGCGGCGGCGTTCCAGCTGGCGGAAGGCCTCATTGTAGAGCTGTTCCACAGGCCGCGCGACATAGGCCAGCTCGGCCTGGCGGCGGTTACCGCACCCGGCAAGAAGGGCGGCCGCGACGAAGAAAATGATGATCAGGCGCACAGCGGTCAGCAATGGATGGCCCTTTGGCTTGGCAGCTGGAAGGTCATTTCGGGAGACTCTTCTAGACCATCATCCCGCAAGGCAAAAGCATCCTGTCAGCCAATTACGGCTAAACCCTGCGCTTCAGACCCGGACCCTGCGCTCCTCAACGGCCTCGGCCATCTCGCTGAGCTGGACCATGCGGTAGGCCGACGCATCGGCCAGAAGCGCACGCACCGCGACATTATTGATGCCGTGGCCGGGCCGCGTGGCCTGATAGAGGCCAAGGATCGGCGCACCCGCCAGGTAGAGATCGCCCAGCGCGTCGAGCACCTTGTGGCGCACGAACTCGTCGGCAAAGCGCAGGCCTTCCGGGTTCGCCACGCCGGTATCGTCAAGCACGATGGCATTATCCATCGACCCGCCGCGGGCGAGCCCCGCCTTCAGCAGCGTCTCGTACTCGCGGCGGAAGCCGAACGTGCGCGCGGACGCAATATCCTCGCAGAACCCTTTGGGGCTCACCTCGAAACGGTATTGCTGACGGCCGATCACGGCATTGTCGAAATCGATGGTGACATCGATCCCAGGCTGGAGAGAGGGCAGGAAGACGGCGCGGCGTCCGCCCAGCTCCACCTCGACAGGCTTGAGAACCCGGATCGCACGGCGCGGCGCGGGATGGGATTTCAGCCCGGCATGGCGCAGCAGCTCGATAAAGGGCAGGGAAGAGCCGTCCATGGCCGGGATTTCCGGACCATCCAGCTCCACATGCACATCATCAATGCCAAGTCCGGCAAAGGCGGCCATCAGGTGCTCGACAGTGGCAACCGAGGCGCCGTCCTCATTGAGAAGCGTGGTGCCCAGATCAGTGGAGCGCACCAGATCATAGCGGGCCGGAATGCAGCGGTCGGCAAGCTGCAGATCGGTGCGCTCGAACATGATGCCATGACCGGCAGAGGCCGGCTTGAGAACCATGCGCACCCGCGCACCTGTGTGAAGCCCGATACCGGCGCACACGGCCGCCTGGGCCAGTGTCGTCCGCTCGGTCAGATAAGCCGCCCGCACCATGATCAACGTCTTTCCAGTTCTATTGTTCTTGCTTTCCGGCAGATGCACCCCTCAGCGCCAAGGCCGGAAAACCCCCTCGCTCACCTGTCACATTAGAGAGGCGTTATCCACAGCGGAATTAAACGATTGTTGCACCATGTTACGAAAATGTGGACCGGAAGGGCCGGGTTCCGCCATCCGCCGGAATAACGCCCACGAAAAAGCCCCGGAAGGCCGCTGCCTTCCGGGGCTTCTGACACAGACGCGCCTGCTAGTTCGCCTGACGGCGCAGGAAGGCGGGGATGTCGAGATCGGCGTCGTCAAACTCGTCGGCGAAGAGGTCACCGGGAGGGGCCGTGCGGCGTGCCGGCTCGGACGGAGCCTGCGTGCGCACCGGCTGGGCCGGCGGGCGCGGTGCCGTGCGCGTTTCGTTGCGGACCGGCGGCTGCGGCTTGGCCCGGCGGCCAAACAGGGACAGGCCCTTGCGGATCGCCCCTTGCGGCTCTTCGCGCGGCTCAGGCGTTTCAACCGGCTCGCGCCGCAGGGTTGCGGCCTCCTCGGCAAGGCGCTCCTGATGGCGCAGCACGGCCGGGCGGGTATCCTCGATCATTTCAGCCTCGGGCTCAGGCGCCGTGTAGGCATCCGGCGCAGCAAGGGCCTCATCCACGATATCGCGCTGTGCCATCGCCGTTTCAGGCTCAGGCGTGGTCTCTTCTTCCGTCACGCTCTGGGCCTGCTGGGCGGCGCGCCAGGCAGCGGCTTTGGCGTGGATGCCGCCATCTGCAGGCTGGCGCAAACGGGCCGCTTCCTGCTCGTCATTGAGGCGGCGCACCAGCGGCTGGGCAGGCCGCACGATCTCGCGCGGCTTGATCATGCTGACCGCGCTGACCGGCTCCGGCCGGCGGCGGGGATCAGGCATCTGCATGGCTTCGGCATCAATGCCGGTGGCCACCACCGACACCCGGATCGTGCCATTCAGGCTCTCGTCGAAGGTCGAGCCGACAATGATATTGGCATCCGGGTCGACCTCGTTGCGGATCTCGTTGGCCGCCTCGTCAACCTCGTAGAGGGTCATGTCCATGCCGCCGGTGATGTTGATCAGCACGCCGCGCGCGCCCTTCATCGACACATCATCCAGCAGCGGATTATTGATCGCGGCGTGGGCCGCCTCGATGGAGCGCTTGTCGCCGGTGGCTTCCCCGGTGCCCATCATCGCCTTGCCCATCTCGTTCATCACGGTGCGCACATCGGCGAAGTCGAGATTGATCAGGCCCGGCATGACCATCAGGTCGGTGATCCCGCGCACGCCCGAATGCAGCACCTGATCGGCCATGGCAAAGGCCTCGGCAAAGGTGGTCTTCTCGGTAGCGATGCGGAACAGGTTCTGGTTCGGGATCACGATCAGCGTGTCCACATGGCCCTGCAGCTGCGAGATGCCGGATTCGGCAATGCGCATGCGCTTGGTGCCCTCAAAATGGAAAGGCTTGGTGACCACGCCAACAGTGAGGATACCCTGCTCGCGGGCAGCGCGCGCAATGACGGGCGCCGCACCTGTGCCGGTGCCCCCGCCCATGCCCGCGGTGATGAACACCATATGGGCCCCTTGCAGGTATTCCACGATCTCGGAGATGGAATCTTCCGCCGCCTGCATGCCCACTTCGGGGCGCGCCCCGGCGCCAAGACCTTGCGTGATCTGATGGCCGATCTGGATGCGATGCTGCGTCCCTGAGCGCTGAAGCGCCTGCGCATCGGTATTGGCCACAACAAAATCAACGCCTTCCAGATTGGCGTCGATCATGTTGTTGACGGCATTGCCGCCCGCGCCGCCCACGCCAAAAACAAGGATGCGGGGCTTCAGTTCAGTAGTCTCGGGAACAGAAAGGTTCAGCGCCATCGGGCAGGCTCCGTCAAACGGGCAAGAGGGTTAATTCCGGTCAACCCTCACTGTTGGGGCACGTTGCTTAAGCGAGCGTTAAATCGTCAGCGCCCGTTTGCTTTTTGTAAGCTGATGATTTCAGAACAAAAATGGAACTTTCTGCAGCGCGTCAGAAGCTTTCGGCGAACCAGCGCCAGATCGCGGCGGGGCCGCGCTCGCCCGCCGGGCGGGCAATCCGGCGCGGCGTGTTCTGCGACACGAAGCGCGGCGGACCGGACAGGATTTCCGGCATGGCCCGTCCGTGCCGGGCCAGCACGCCGGTCGAAGCGGCAAAGCCCGGCCCGGCCATGGCATCGCCGAGCCCGGCAATCGGGTTCGGACGGCCAAGGCGCGCCTGCTTGCACAGGATGCGCCCGGCAAGATCGCCAAGACCGGGAAGCTGGCTGGCCCCGCCCGTCAGCACCAGTATCCGCCCGGAGGCTGTGCCCATGCCGGCCGCTTCCAGCCGGTCGCGCGCCAGCTCGAAAATCTCCTCCGCACGCGGGCGGATGATGGCATTGAGCATGGCCCGCGGATGCTGGTTCATGCCTGCATCGGGATCACTGCCCACTGGCGGGGCCTCGATCATGGCGCGGTCATCGTCCGGGCTGTCGAGCACCGAGCCATAGAGCGCCTTGATCCGCTCGGCGGCATGGACGGGCGTTGACAGGCCGCGCGCAATGTCGCGCGTCACATGTGCCCCGCCAACGGGCAGCATGTCGACATGCACCGGCACACCATCGGCAAAGACGGCGACGCTGGTGGTATCCGCGCCCATATCGATCACGGTCGCGCCGAGCAGCGCCTCGTCCTCGGCCAGCACGGACAGGCCCGCCGCCTAGGGGGCGGCGATCACCTCGCTGACTTCCAGACGGCACTGGGCGACTGCATTCATCAGATTGCGCACCGGGTCGCCCGCCGCCGAGATCACATGCAGATCGACCGCAAGCGAGCGTCCGGCCATGCCGCGCGGATCCTTCACGCCGCGATGTTCGTCCACCCGCCAGGAGACCGGCAAGGCGTGCAGCATGGCCCGTCCGGGCCGGGCACAGCGCTGCAGGCCGGCGGCGAGCACGCGGTTGCGGTCACGCTCGGACACCTCGCGTCCGGAGACCGGGGCCTCGACCGTAACCCGCGTGGAGGCGGGCGCACCGGCGGTCGTGACAAGGCTCACGGCGCTGACGGCCTGCTTGGCCATGCGCTCGGCATTATCCACGGCGGCGCGGATCACACTGGCGGCCGCCTCGATATCGACGACGGCACCTGCGCGCATGCCCGCGCTCGACTGGTGGCTGACCCCGATCACGCGGGGGCGGGTGCCGGTCAGCGTCGCCTCGGTGCGCACGATGAAGCAGACCGTCTTGGCGGCGCCCACTTCCAGCGCAGCGAACACGCCGGGCTTGCCGCCCGCCGCCTCGGCGCTATTGCCGGCAATGAGGCCGAACAGACCCATATCCCTTACGCCCCCCGTTCACGCTGGGCGGCACCGCCCGCGCGTTCCGGCCAGGCGCGCACCACCAGCTCGCCATCCCCGCGCAGGTCAAACGCCTGCGCATCCAGCTCCAGCAGGCGCTGGTCGGCATGCAGGGCCGCGATCAGCGCCAGAGCGCTCGCGATATTGGTTTCGGGAAGAAGTATGTCGCTGCCCGAATGCAGGCGCAGATTCCAGCGCCGCTCGCCCACCCGCACCGCATGGGTGACAAGGCGCGAGAGCTCCGGCTGGCGCGCCAGCAGGGTGACGATCTCGGCGGCCTGTACATTCGCGCCCTCGCCCACCACGCGCGGCAGGTAGGCATGGTCGGTCGCGGCTTCGCCTGTCAGCACCACGCCATTGCGGTCAATCACGTGATGCACGCCGCCGCTCTGCCACAGCGCATAGGGCGCGCGCTCGGTGATGACGACGCTGATCCGGTCCGGCCAGAGGCGGGCGACGCTCGCGCTTTCCACCCGGCTCATCGCCTCGATGGCCGCGCGGGCCTCACGCGGATCGATGGACAGGAGGCCCCGGCCCGGCTCCGCGCCGATCACGCTGGCAATCTCGGCGGCGCTGACCTCGCGTCCGCCTGCCAGATCGACCGCGCGCACGACAAATCCGGCCCCGGTCAGCCGGTTTTCCGCCATGCGGGCCATATTGTCACCAAGGCCGCTGAGGCCGCCCGTGACAGCCAGGCCTGCCAGCGCGATAGCGCTGACCAGAAGGGCGGCCAGCGCGCCAAGGCGCAGCGCGCTCACCGTGCGGTAACGCGCGGTACGCAGCTGGGCGCTCGCCCAGTTGACGACACGGCGCGGGGGGATGGCCTGGGGCGGTTTGCGGGTGCGGGAGCGGGTTGCGCCGGATTGTCCGGCACGGGTGGGGGCAGTTCGATTGCGCCTCACCTCTGGCAACTGGCGTCCTCCGCTATCCAATCAACAAGGTCCGGGAAACCGATACCGCAATGCGCGGCCTGTTCGGGCGCAAGCGATGTGGGAGTCATGCCCGGCTGGGTATTAATTTCGAGTAACCAAAGCTTGCCGTCGCCGTTTTCGTCCCAGCGGAAATCACTGCGCGTCAGACCCCGGCAACCCAGCTCCCGGTGCGCGGTAACCGCCGCAGCCATGGCCTCATCGAACACGTCTTGCGGGATATCGGCGGGCAGGCGATGCACCGACCCGCCATCGGCGTATTTCGCCTCATAATCATAAAAGGCGGTTCGCGGCACGATCTCGGTGACGGTTAGCGCCCGGTCGCCCATCACGGCGACGGTCAGTTCCCGGCCCGGAATGAATTTTTCGATGAGGATTTCATCGCCATAGGGCCAGCTGTCAGCCGAAAGCTCCGCAGGCGGACGGTTGGCGCCCTCGCGCACGATCAGCACACCCACCGACGAACCCTGATCATTGGGCTTGGCCACATAGGGCGCGGGCATGAGATGTTCGCGTGCGGCGTCAAACCGGCTGGCGATCAGGCCGTCAGGACAGTTCAGGCCCGCAAGGCGCAGGACCGCCTTGGTCTTCTGCTTGTCCATCGCCAGAGCGGAGGCCAGCACGCCGGAATGGGTGTAGGGGATGCGCAGATATTCCAGCACGCCCTGTATCCGCCCGTCCTCGCCCCACAGGCCATGCAGCGCATTGAAGGCGAGATCGGGTTTCAGCTCCTTGATCTTTTCCACCCAGAAGGCCTCGGCAGGATCAATCTCATGCACCTCATGGCCCCTGGCGCGCAGCCCCTTGGCGCATTCGCGGCCTGATACCAGAGAGACCTCGCGCTCAGAGCTGAGGCCCCCGAGCAGAAGAGCGATGCGCTTGCTCATGAGCTTTCTCCTTGGGGCAGGCCAATGCGCTTGACCTCCCAGTGCATCTCGACGCCTTCGTGCTCGGCAATCTCGGCGCGGACTTCCTCCACGAGGCCTTCAAGATCGGCCGCACTGGCGCTGCCATCATTGATCAGGAAGTTGGCGTGCATCTCGGAGAAACGCGCGCCGCCCTTGCGCCGTCCACGACCGCCCACGGCCTCTACCAATTGCCAGGCAGAGCGGCCTTTGCTGGCGGTCTGGTCCGGGTTCTTGAAGGTGGAGCCGGAGGTTTTTTCCTTGATAGGCTGGGTGGCCGCGCGCTTCTCGCTGATCGCGTCCATGCGCTCCAGAATGGCGGCCGGTTCATCGGCCCGGCCCTGAAACACCGCTTCGGTGAAGATCCAGTCCTCGGGCGCGGAGCAATGCCGGTAGGCATGGCCCAGCTCGTCCGGTTTCACGATCAGGCGGCGGCCCCGCCGGTCGAGCGCAAAGGCCTCGGCCAGCACATCCTTGGTCTCGGCCCTATAGCAGCCCGCATTCATGCGGATCGCCCCGCCAATCGTGCCTGGCACACCGACATAGAATTCCAGCCCCGCAATGCCCGCCTTGGCGGCGGCCTTGGCGGCCATCTTGTCGAGCAGGGCTGCACCGATGCGGATGCGATTGCCCTCAAGGATCTCCGTGCGAGCAAAGGCCGGCGTCAGACGGATCACGACGCCCGGCACCCCGCCATCGCGCACAAGCGTGTTGGAGCCTGCACCCAGCACATGGACGGGAATGTCCTCATGCGTCTCGGCCAGAAAGCGCGCGAGATCGGCTTCATCTGCGGGCAGGTAGAGCACCTGCGCAGGCCCGCCCACGCGCAGCCAGGTAATGTCGGAAAGCGGCGCGTTCTCGATATACTGCCCGCGCACATCTGGGAGTTGGGACAGGAGGGAGGGGAAGGTCACAACACCTTCTCCAGCCTCGCGGGAAGCTCTGCCGCCCAAGCGGTGATATCGCCTGCGCCCAGACACACCACGAGATCACCGGCCTTGGCGCGCGGCGCGATATCATCGGCAAGACTGTCGCGGGAACTGGCGGACGCGTCGCGATGGCCGTGGGCGATGAGCCCTGCGATGAGCGAGGCCTGATCGGCGCCTTCAATCGGGGTTTCGCCAGCGGAATACACCTCCGTCACCAGCACGCTATCCGCGTCGTTGAAGCAGGTGCAGAATTCCTCGAACAGGTCATTAAGGCGGGTATAGCGGTGCGGCTGGACAACCGCGATCACGCGGCCATCTCCTGCCCGCTGGCGCGCGGCCTTCAGCACGGCGGCGATCTCCACCGGGTGGTGGCCGTAATCATCGACCACGGTCACGCCCTTTGCCGTGCCGGTGATGGTAAAGCGGCGCTTCACGCCCGCAAAGCCGGAGAGTGCCTCGCGGGCAGCCTCCTCGGTGCAGCCCAGCGCCTGCGCCACGGCGATGGCACCGGCGGCGTTCTGGACATTGTGGTCGCCCATCATGGGCAGGCTGATACCGGTCCACACCACGCGTTCTGCACCCGGCGGCTGGAAGGCGATATCGAACACGGCCCCTTCCGGGCTGGTGCGCAGGTTCACACAGCGCACATCGGCCTGCGGATTGAAGCCATAGGTGATGATGCGGCGGTCCTCGATGCGCGCGGCGAGCGCCTGCACCTCGGGATGATCCGTACACAGAGCGGCAAAGCCATAGAAGGGCAGGTTCTCCACGAACTGGGCGAAGGCATCGCGCAGTGCATCGAAGTCGCCGTAATGCTCCATATGCTCGGGATCGATATTGGTGATGAGGGCGACCGTGCCGCGCAGCTTCAGGAAGGAGCCATCGCTCTCGTCGGCCTCCACCACCATCCACTCGCCTGCGCCCATCTTGGCATTTGATCCGTATGCGGAGATAATGCCGCCATTGATCACGGTCGGATCGAAACCGGCCGCATCCATCAGCGCGGCGATGAGCGAGGTGGTGGTGGTCTTGCCGTGCGTGCCGCCCACCGCCACGGCGTATTTCAGGCGCATCAGCTCGGCGAGCATTTCCGCCCGGCGCACCACGGGAATGCGTTTGGCGCGCGCGGCGACCAGTTCGGGATTATCGCGTTTGACGGCGGCGGAGACGACGAGCGCGCCTGCCCCGTCCACATTTTCGGCCCGGTGCCCGATAAGGACCATAGCGCCCTTGGCACGCAGGCGCTCCACATTGGCACTGTCCCTGATGTCCGAACCTGAGACGCGGTAGCCGAGATTGAGCATCACCTCGGCAATGCCGCTCATCCCGATCCCGCCAATACCGACAAAATGTACCGGGCCAGTCGCAGCGCGCAGGTCGATCGGAGCCATCCATGCAATCCTTGAATTATGTCGGGTCAGCCAAGGGCTGATTGCAGGAGCGATGCCAGACGCAGATGCGCGTCCGGCTTGCCGGCCTGCAAGCCATTCCTTGCCATGCGGGCGAGAGCTTCGCCATCACCCAGCAGGGTTTCAAGCTGCGCTGACAGCCCGCCTGCAGCGATGTCTGCCTCGGTGATGATCTGCGCGGCGCCTGCGGCCACCAGCCCTTCGGCATTGGCACGCTGGTGATCGTCCATGGCGATCTCAAGCGGCACCAGAAGCGCGGGCCGCCCCAGCGCGGCAATCTCCGACACGCTGGAAGCACCGGAGCGGGAAATGACGAGATGGGCCTGCCGGTAAAGCGGACCCATATCCTCGAAGAAGGCCTCGCAATGCGCTTTCACGCCAGCTTCGGCATAGAGGGCGCGGGCCTGCCCGATCTGTTCGGCCCGGGTCTGCTGGGTCACTTCAAGGCGCGCGCGCAGGGCTTCGGGCAAAGCGGCGATGGCCCGCGGCACGCCTTCAGAAAGTATGCGCGCGCCCAGCGAGCCGCCTATGACAAGCAGGCGGACCGGGCCATCGGCGGCAGGCGGCTGATAGGCCTGCATTCCGCCCGCCAGCACCGCCGCACGCACCGGATTGCCTGTCACCTCATGGCGGGCGCGCTTCGGCAGACGGTCCAGCCGGTCAAAGCCGGACGCAACGGCAAAGGCTTTCCTGGCAAACAGGCGGTTCACCCGGCCGAGCACCGCGTTCTGCTCGTGGATCACGTAAGGAATGCCGCTAAGCCGCGAATGGGCGAGCGCGGGAAAGGCGGGATACCCGCCAAAGCCTGCAATCACATCCGGCCTGAAGGCTGAAATGATCCGCCCGGCCCCGGCAAAGCCCTTCATGACGGTCACCATGTTGGCGGCAGCGCGCACCGGGTTCTTCACCAGCGGGGTCGCCGCCTCGATCTGGTCGACGCCATCCCCTGGAAAGCCGTGCGCATGGCGCAGGCCCCGTGCATCGGTGACAAGGCGGATCTGCCAGCCGCCCTGCACCAGCGTCTCGGCGACCGCGCGCGCCGGGAAGATATGCCCGCCCGTACCGCCTGCGGCGATGAGAAGGCGTGTACGCTCCCTCATGGCGTCACACTGGCCGGGCCGGACGCGCCCGCAGGCAGATAGGCCCCCGGCTTGCGCTTGGTCAGCGCCAGCAGCAGGCCCGCAGCAAAGGCGAGGGTGAGCATGGACGAGCCGCCATAGGAGATGAGCGGCAGGGTCATGCCCTTGGCCGGTGCCAGTTCCAGATTGACGAGAATATTGATCAGCGCCTGCCCGCCAAACATCATGGCAAGGCCTGCGGTCGCCAGCTGGGCAAAATGATCAGACAGGCGCACCGCGTTCAGCCAGGCCCGCGCGAACAGGATGGCATAGAGGCCGATGATCGCCAGCGAGGCGATCAGGCCGAACTCCTCGGCCGCAACCGAGAACACGAAATCGGTGTGGGCTTCAGGCAGATAGCGCTTCACCTCGCCTCCGCCCGGCCCGACGCCGGTAAACCCGCCCCGGCTGATCGCGTTGATGGCCATGTCGGTCTGGGTCGGTCCCGGCCCGCCGGACGGAGCCAGGAAGGCCGCGATACGGTCGCGCACATGGCCAAGCATGAAATAGGCCCCGACGGCACCGCCCGAGGCCAGCCCGCCCAGGGTCAGCGTGTGCAGCCAGGACAGGCCCGCCGCCCACAGCATCGCTCCGAAAATCACGGTCAGCAGCAGGGTCTGGCCGAAATCAGGCTGGGTGATCAGAAAAGCCACGCCCACGAGATAGAGCCCCACCGCGATCAGGCGGCCCGGCACCGGCGCGCCCTTGCTCTCCTCGGAGAACAGCCAGGCCGCGATGACGATGAAGGCCGGCTTGAAGAGCTCCGATGGCTGGAAGGAGAAACCGCCAAGACGCAACCAGCGCGCCGCGCCGTTCACTTCATACCCGATGAAGGGCACGGCGATCAGTGCCAGCAGGCTGAACACCAGCGCGAGCCCGGCAAACCGGCGCACGCCGCGCGGCGAAAGGGCCGCCATCACCATCAGCACGGCGGCCGACAGAAACGCGAAAAAGATGTGTCGGTAGACGAAATAGAACGGGTCAGACAGGCGCAGGCGCTCGGCGGCGGCAGGGCTGGCGGCCAGCGAGAGCGTCAGCCCGACCACGATCAGCCCGGCGAGGGTGAAGAGCAGGGTCTGGTCCAGCCCGTACCAGACGCGTGAGGGGGAAAAGCGCGTGGCCTGTCTCATGCGGCGCTGCCCTCCATGGCGCGTTTCAGCAGGTCGCGGACCAGAGCCCGGAACACGTCTCCGCGATGCTCATAGCTTTTGAACTGGTCAAACGAGGCACAGGCCGGCGAGAGCAGCACGACCGGACGGCGCAAACCGCTCTCGGCCGCATCGGCGGCGGCGTGCTGCAGGGCGGTTTCCAGCGTGCCGGAGATTTCGCTCTGCACGGACGGCCCGAGCTGCTTTTGCAACAGCCCTGCATCCTGTCCGATCAGATAGGCCTTGTGGATGCGCCGGAAGAAGGGGGCCAGGCTTTCAATCCCGCCCTTCTTGGCCTGCCCGCCCGCAATCCAGAAAATGTCGTTATAGCAGCCCAGCGCCTGTGCGGCGGCCTCGGCATTGGTCGCCTTGGAATCGTTGATGAAGAGCAGCGAACCGGCCTCGCCCACCCGTTCCTGACGATGGGCAAGCCCCGGAAAGCTGGCAATCCCGGACACCGCATCGGCAACGCTTACCCCGAGCTGGCGTACGGCGGCATAGGCGGCAGCGGCGTTCTGGGCATTATGGCTGCCCGGCAGCGCCAGGGCGCGCGACAGGTCCATCACCATGCGCGCGCCGCCTCCCCCCGTATCGTCATAGAGCTTGCCCGCCAGCGCATAGACGCCAAAGCTGACAAGGCGCTGGCTGGAGACAGGCACCACCGTGCGGTCCGGCACCGCCTTCAGCCGGGTACAGAGCCCGGCACTGGGCGTGTCATCCACACCCACAATGGCGGCATCGCCCGGCTGCTGGCCGGCGAAGATGCGCGTCTTGGCGGCAAGATAGCCATCCATGTCGCCATGCCGGTCGATATGGTCCGGGGTGAGATTGAGGAAGAGCGCGATCTGACAGCGCAAGGTGTGGGTCAGATCAAGCTGGTAGGAGGACAGCTCCAGCACATAGACCGCACCGGGGCGCGGCGGGGCAAGGGTCAGCACCGCCTCGCCGATATTGCCGCCGACATGCACATCCCGGCCCGCGCCCTTGAGGATATGGCCGATGAGCGCGGTGGTGGTGGACTTGCCGTTCGTGCCGGTAATGCCGATCACGGTCACGTCCGGCACGTCTGCGATGGCCTGCGCGAACAGCTCAATATCCCCGATCACCGGCGCGCCGACTGCCTGCGCAAGGCCGACCATGCGGTGCGGCGCGGGGTGGGTCAGCGGTATGCCGGGCGAGAGCACCAGGGCTGCGATATCGCCCCAGTCGCGCCGGTTGAGATCATCAAGCTCCAGCCCGGCCTTGATGGCCGCTTCGCGCGCGGCCTCATTATCATCCCAGGCCGACACGTCCGCCCCGCCCGCAGCCAGCGCGCGCGCAGCGGCAATCCCGGTGCGGCCAAGGCCGAACACCGCCACGCGGCGTCCCTGATAGGCGCGTACCGGGATCATGCGGGGATGACTACCTCAGCTTCAGGGTGGAAAGACCGATCAGGGCGAGCACGACCGCGATGATCCAGAAACGGATCACGATTGTGGGCTCTGCCCAGCCCATTTTCTCGAAATGGTGATGGATGGGCGCCATGCGGAAGACGCGCTTTCCGGTCAGCTTGAAGCTCGCCACCTGGATCATCACCGAGAGCGCTTCCAGCACGAAGAGGCCGCCAATGATGGCCAGCACGATCTCGTGCTTGACCGCCACGGCAATCGTGCCGAGCGCCCCGCCCAGCGACAGCGAGCCGGTATCGCCCATGAACACCATGGCAGGCGGCGCATTATACCAGAGAAAACCGAGGCCCGCGCCGAGGATCGCGCCGCAGATCACGGCCAGCTCGCCCGTGCCGGGCGTGAAGTTCAGGAACAGATAGTTGGAATAGACCGCCGAACCGACGAAATAGGCGATGAAGCCGAACGAGGCTGCGGCGATCATCACGGGCACGATGGCAAGGCCATCCAGCCCGTCGGTGATGTTCACCGCATTGGACGCGCCCACGATCACGATCAGCCCGAACAGGAAGAAGCCATAACCCAGCGGGATCAGCACTTCCTTGAAGAAGGGCACCGCGATGGAGGTGGCAAACCCGTCCGGCACGTTCGGCGCATTCGACAGAAGCTCTGTCATCCAGATAACGGCGACGAGCGCGACAACCGATTGCAGGGCGAGCTTCATCTTGCCGGAAATGCCCGCGCTGGAGCGCTTGGTCACCTTGCGCCAGTCGTCAATGAAGCCGATGCCGCCAAAGCCCGCCGTCACCAGCAGCACCACCCAGATATAGGGGTTGGTGAGATCGGCCCACAAAAGCGTGCCCGCAAGAATGCCGATCAGGATGATGAACCCGCCCATGGTGGGCGTGCCCGCCTTGGTGAGCACATGGGATTCCGGGCCGTCTGTGCGGATGGGCTGCGAGCCCTTGGTCTTCAGCCAGGCGATAAAGGGCTTGCCGATGAGGATGGCCACGATGAAAGCCGTGATCAGGCCAGCGCCCGTGCGGAAGGTGAGGTAGTTGACGACGTTGAAGACGATGAAGTCTGAAGCGAGCTGGGAAAGCAGGAAATAGAGCATAACAAATCAGCCTTTGACCGGTGCGGTAGCGGCACCGTTCCGCAAACTTGCGACTACTTTATGAACGCCCGACGCGTTGGAACCCTTGATCAGCACCACATCACCATCGCGCAGGCGCGCCGCGAGCGCTTCCAGTGCCTTTTCCGGCGAGCGGGCAAGCGATCCGGATACCGATGAAGGCAGCGCCGCGATCATGTGCTCCATCATCGCGCCGACGCCAATCACTTCTGACACACCGGCATCAGCCAGCAGGCGGGCAAGCTCGCGGTGCCGCTCCGGGGCGCTCTCCCCGATCTCCAGCATCTCGCCCAGCACGGCCACGCGCCTGCCCCTGCCGGCGGGCTGGTGGCGGCCAAGCGCAGCTATCGCAGACGCCATGGAAACCGGATTGGCGTTGTAGCTGTCATCAAGGATGCGCACGCGCGCGCGCTCATCCAGCGTGATCTCGAAGCTCGCGCCGCGGCCCGGCTGGGCGGTCAATCCGGCAAGCACGTCAGCAACCAGCCCCGCTTCGATACCCGCGGCCACGCACACCGCCATCACAGCAGCGGCATTCATCGCCTGATGCGCGCCGGGCGCCGGGATGGTGAGGTTCACAAGACGGCCCATCACATCAAACCGGCCCGACCCGCTCTCCGGCCCGTCCTCCCATGACAGCACCCGCACAGCAGCGTGGGGGGCGCGGCCAAACTCCAGCAGGAAGGCGGCGCGGCTCCCGCTCACGTGCGCGGACAGGCGGGGGGCGAACTCGCAATCTGCCGGGATCACCGCGACGCCGTCGGGCGCGAGGCCTGCGAAGATTTCCGCCTTGGCATCGGCAATGGCTTCCATCGAGCCGAGATTTTCCAGATGGGCAGGCGCGATCCGGGTGATGAGGGCAATGTGGGGCTGAACCTGCGTGGTCAGCGCGGCGATCTCGCCCGCATGGTTCATGCCCATCTCGAACACAGCGCGCTGGGCGTCCTTGGGCATGCGGGCGAGGGTAAGCGGCACGCCCCAGTGATTATTGTAAGATTTCACGCTCCAGTGGGCGGGCCCGGCGGCGCGGAATACCGCAGCGATCGCTTCCTTCACCGAGGTCTTGCCGACAGAGCCGGTAACGCCCACCCGCAGCGCCGCATTGCGGTCGCGCGAGGCAGCGCCCAGCCTTTGCAGCGCTTCCAGCACATCCGGCACCACAAGGCGCGGACCGGTGCCCGCATCCTCGCGACTGACAATCGAGGCGACCGCGGCCGCCTTCTCGGCAGCGGGTACGAAATCATGGCCGTCGCGCTGGTCTTTCAGCGCCACGAAGAGATCGCCGGGCTCCAGCGTGCGCGTGTCGATGGAGACACCGCTGGCGTTCCAGTCCTCACCGCCAACCAGACGCCCGCCCGTGGCGCGCGCAGCCTCCCATGCTGTCCATAACGGACCGCTCATCACCGGCCTCCCCCCTTGCCCGCTGATGTGGATTCAATTTCTGCAATCACCCGCCGTGCGGTCTCGCCATCATCAAAAGGATGGACGACACCCTTGATGGTCTGACCGGTTTCATGGCCCTTGCCTGCGATCAGCAGCGTGTCACCCGCTGCAAGGCTTTCAATCGCGGCGCGGATGGCTGTCGCGCGGTCACCAATCTCTTCCGCGCCCGGCGCACCTTTCAGTATCGCGGCGCGGATCAGGGCCGGATCCTCCGAACGCGGATTATCGTCGGTGACGACCACCCGGTCGGCGAGCCGTGCGGCCACCGCACCCATCTTTTCGCGCTTGGTCGGATCGCGGTCGCCGCCTGCGCCAAACACGACGACGACCTTTCCTGCCGTATGCGGACGAGCGGCGCGCAGGAGCTTGTCGAGCCCGTCCGGCGTGTGCGCGTAGTCGATCAGCACGGGCGCGCCCTGCGACGTGACGCCTGCCAGTTCCAGCCGTCCGGGTACGCCCTTGAGCGTCTCCAGCGCGGCAAACACCGCGCCCGGCTCCATCCCGCCGGCAATCGCCATTCCGGCGGCCTGAAAGGCGTTATTGGCCTGGAACTCGCCCATCAGTGGCAGGGTCAGGGCATGCTCCCTGCCCCCATGGACAAAGCGCACATTCTGGAAGGCGGCATGGGGCGTGATCTCCTTCAGCTGGATGTCACGGCCCTTCCAGCCCACCGAGAAGACAGGCTGGTGGCGCCCTTGCGCCCGGCGTACCACGGCCTCGCCCCATTCGCCATCGACCGTGATCACGGCAGGCGCGCCCTCGGGCAGCAGCGCCTCGAACAGCCGCATCTTGGCAGCAAAATAGTCCTCGAAGTCCGGATGATAATCGAGATGGTCCTGGGTGAGGTTGGAGAAGCCTGCCAGCGCGATCTTCACCCCGTCCATGCGCCGCTGCTTGAGCCCGTGGCTGGAGGCTTCCATGGCCAGATGCGTCACCCCCTCGCCCGCCAGCGCATCCAGCGCCGCATGCAGGGCGATGGCATCGGGCGTCGTGTAGCCGACATCGGTGCGCCCGGAGGCGCGGGTCACGCCGAGCGTACCCAAAGCTGCTGCCTCCATGCCGGCGCTTGCCCAGATCTGGCGCAGGAACTCGACCGTAGAGCTTTTCCCGTTCGTGCCGGTAATGGCGGCAATATATTGCGGCTGACGGGGATGAAAGCGCGCGGCCATGAAGGCCAGCGCCTCGCGCGGATCATCCGCCTCGATCACCGGCACACCGGCTTTGGTGCCGCGTTCCGCCAGAATGGCCACCGCGCCGGCCGCCACGGCCGCGCCGATAAAGGCGTTGCCATGGGTGGTGACACCCGGCAGCGCAGCAAACACAAAGCCGGGCTTTACCGCCCGGCTGTCCAGCGCAAGGCCTGTGATGGCAAGCTCTCCGGCGCCTTCAGGCGCCACAAGGCCCGCAGGCAGGATATCGCCAAGGCGGCGCGCGGCGCTCATTGATCTGCCTCCGCCCCGGCAAGTTCGACCGGCTCTTCCGGCCCGGCGCGCACCGGCGTTCTCGGCACGAACAGGCGCGCCACGGTCTGCACGCGCGCGCCGGGATCCGCCTCGCGCAGGCCTACGCCCAGCATGGGCGCGACGCGCTCGATGATCTCGCCGCCCGTGGGCGCCGCGTTCCAGCCTGCGGTGTTGAAGCCGTGCGTCTCCCGGATGGGGCGCGGCTGATCAAGGCTGACCACCAGCACGTATTGCGGGTCGTCGAAGGGGAAGATGCCGACAAAGCTCGTGAGCACATTGCCCACCTGATAGCGGCCATTGACGATGCGCTGGGCGGTACCGGTTTTGCCGGCAATCGCAAGGCCGGGGACATCGGCCTGGCCGCCTGCGACTGACGCACGCATCACGCCGAGCACCTGGGCGGCGGTCGCCGAACTCATCACCGGCACCTGCGGCACGATATCACCGGGCCCGACCGGGCGCAGGGTGGGCGGTGTGTAGATGCCGTCATTGGCGAGCGCCGCATAGGCCGCCGCCAGCGCCACCGGTGTGACGTTGAAGCCGTGGCCATAGGAGGCGGTCATCACCTCGGCCCGGCCCCAGCGGGCAGGCAGCATGGGCTGGCCGGTCTCCACCAGCTCCAGCGGCGGGCGCTCGAACAGGCCCAGCTCCGCGTAGAAGTTGATCAGTGTCTCCCCGCCAATCCGCTCGGCCATGCGGGCCGCGCCGATATTGGAGGAATGGACGATGACCTCGCGCGCATTGAGGATGCGCCGCTGCGGACGGAAATCGCGGATCTGGTGGGACCCGATCTGGATCGGCTCGCGCGCATCGAAAGTGTCATCAAGGCGCACCGCGCCGGATTCCAGCCCTGCCGCGAGTGTGAGCGGCTTGAACACCGATCCCAGCTCGTAAACGCCCTGCACCGGGCGGTTGAAGCGCAGATTGGGCTCCACCGCGCCAGCCTGATTGGGGTTGTAGTCCGGCAGGGAGGCGAGCGCGATGATCTCGCCCGTCCCCACCCGCATCAGCACCGCCATCGCGCCCTGCGCCGAATAGCGCTCCATGCGCTCGCGCAGCACCGTTTCCAGCGCATCCTGCACGCCCAGATGCACCGACAGGCTGACCGGCCGGCCCGACCCGTCATTCAGCTCGGCATTGAAGGCGCGCTCGGCACCGGCCAGCCCGGCAAGGTCGCGATCGGTATAGCCGACCAGATGGGCGGCCACCCGGCGGCGCGGATAGATGCGGCCCGGCTCCACGCGGAAGCCCAGCCCCGGCAGGCCGAGCAGGTGGATGGCCTGACGCTCACGCGGGCTCAAGCCCCGCGCAACCCAGACAAAGCGCCGGTTGGAGGACAGGTCGCGCGTCAGCCGCTCCACATCCGTGTCCGGCAGGACTGTGGCGAGCTGGTGCGCGGTATCGGCAGGGTCCCAGACCTGGCGCGGATCGGCGAAAAGCGAGTGGAAGTCCAGATTGCCGGCCAGCAATTGCCCGTTACGGTCGAGTATCTCCCCGCGCCGCACCGGCGTCTCCGCTACGCGCACCGGGGCCGCCTCGGCAAAGGCACCCGTTACGGCAAGCTCCACCGCCCGCCCTGACGCGATCAGAAAGCCCGCCCCGATCACACAGCCAATCACCGAGAGCCGCAAACGCGTGCGGCCGAGCGCAAGCCCGGCCTCATCCTCAAGACGTATCCGCTCTGTGCCGTCAAACCCGGAGGGTTCCTCCGCGCGGGCAGGCGCGAGTCCGCCGCGCGCGCTGCGCACTCTGACCCGGCCGAAAAGGCGTGCGAGCCAGCCGGTCATGGACGCCCTCTTGTAGCTGGCGGCGCGCCGCGCCAGCCTGCCTGTGCGGCGGGCGCTGATTGCGGCGCCATGCGCTCGGCTTCGGCGCGCACCTGGGCCAGCTCGGCAAGGGTCAGTTCCTGCGCGGAGCTGACCGGCTCGAAGCCGAGATGGGTGCGGGCGAGCTGGCGCAGATGCTCGGGGTCTTCCAGATGGGCGATATTGGCGGTCAGCGTGTTGATCCGCGCGCGCTCCTGGGCGAGCTCGGCCTGCAGCAAGGCCAGACGCGTCTGGGCGGCATCAACCTCGGTCCGGGCCACGTAGAGCGCCCCCAGCAGGGCAAGACCACCAATCACGCAGAAGAAGACGACAAGGCGCATCATGACACGCACTCCAGAAGGCGGCTGTAAGGGGGAACGCCGGGCAGGCCATCGGCATCAGCCGGCCAGGCAGGGTGGGTGGTGCGGCTGGCGGCGCGCAGGCGCGAGGAGCGCGCACGCGGATTGGCCGCGATTTCCGCATCGGACGGCTCGACCGCCTTGCGGGTGAGAAGGGCAAAGCTCGGCTCGGGACCCTTCTGGACTTCCGGCGCGTGGCGCGAGCCCTGCCCCGTCATCCCGGCGCGGGCCCGCAGGAAGGTCTTCACGATCCGGTCTTCGAGCGAGTGGAAGGTGACGACGGCCAGCACACCGGCAGGCCGCAGCACCCGCTCGGCGGCGCACAGGGCGCGGGTCAGCTCGCCCAGCTCGTCATTGACGTAGATGCGCAGCGCCTGGAAGACGCGCGTGGCCGGATGGATGCGCCCCGGCTTGCCGCCAATCACGCGGGCCAGCAGCTCGGCCAGCTCCAGCGTGCGCTCGAACGGCTTGTCGCTGCGGGCCTCCACGATGGCACGCGCGGCGCGGCGCGAATGGCGCTCCTCGCCATAGACGTAGAAGATCGCGGCAAGCTCTTCGGCATCAAGGTGGTTGACCGCATCCGCCGCGCCGGGGCCAGAGCGCGACATGCGCATGTCCAGCGGGCCGTCCTTCTGGAAGGAGAAGCCGCGCTCGGCCTCGTCGATCTGCATGGAGGAGACGCCCAGATCCAGCATCACCCCGTCCACGCCCGACGCATCGGAGAGCGCGAGGATGTCTTCCATCAGCGAGAACGGGCCGGACTGGAAGGCGAAGCGGCCGGGAAAGGCCTGCTTCATCTGCGCGGCCATCGCGCCAGCGCCCGGATCGCGGTCAATGCCGATGACGCGCGCGCCCTCCACGCCCAGCACCGCGCGGGAATAGCCGCCCGCGCCGAACGTGCCGTCCACATAGAGCCCGCCGGAGCGGGGCTTGAGCACATCCATCACCTCGGTGAGCAGGACCGGGACATGCGCCATCACACACCCCCTGCCGGACGGGCGGGACGGCGCAGGGACGCCTTGTTCTGACGGGCATGCTCCAGATCGCGGGCGTGGCGCTCGCCATGGGCTTCCGGCGACCAGATCTCGAAGCGGCGGCCCATGCCGACAAAGGTCGCCTTCGCATCCAGCCCGGCATGATCCATGAATTCGCGCGGCAGGGAGATGCGGCCGGTCTGGTCGAAGGAGAGCGGGCGGGCCCCGCCAAAAATCACCCGCTCGAAAGCGGTGCGCGCATCGTCATACGGGTCCATGGCATCGATGGCGGCGGCCATCTCGGCCATCAGCGCCTCACCGCCCCCTTCCAGGAACGGTCCGTTAAACGAACACCACACATAGATGCCGCCAAAGCGCTCGCCCGCCACCACGCCACGGAAATCGGCAGGGACGGAAACCCGCCCCTTCGCGTCTATCCCGTTGGTAGTGGTGGAGAAAAACATCTCCGACTGATCTCCCCGGTGCCCGCACGCGCTTCGCGGCCCCTCGCGTGGTTAACAATGGGATATCATGGGATTTCGTGGGAAACAATGCCGAAACTAGTCTCCCGGCCTGTTTTTACAGGTGTGGATAAGTATAGCTTGAGTATGCTGCGACGCAGCAAAATAGAACAGACAAAGAACAATAGGTTAACGCGGCGCGTTGCAGCGCGGATTCCGGGAAAGGAGGAAGCGTCAGGCGGCCTGTAAGCCGGGTTCTGTGCCATTCTTTCCACGAAGGAAAGAAGCGGCAGCCATTCCTCTGGGACGACGCTTGCGCGCCGCCTCGTGCGACCCACCCGGACGGGATGCGGAGGCGCACCTGCCCGCAATGAAGCGGGCGTCCGTCCCTATTCGGTCTTGCTCCGGGCGGGGCTTGCCGTGCCCCCTTCCTTGCGGTCGGGGCGGTGGGCTCTTACCCCACCGTTTCACCCTTGCCGGGCGTGCCCGGCGGTCTGATTTCTGCGGCGCTATCCCTGAACCGGGGCTTGAACCCCGGCCCGCCGGGATTTCCCCGGCACCCTGCCTCCATGGAGCCCGGACTTTCCTCTCCCGCCCGCCTTTCGGCACTGGACGGAAGCGGCTGCCCGGCCG
>JBKBNS010000018.1:0-43435 GCA_046295255.1 Glycocaulis sp. | reverse complement strand
GGCGCGGCATTGGTCGCCCTCGTCTTTGCGCCCACCGTGCCGCTGGTCAATCTGATGTGCGTGGCGGTGATGGGCGTGTGGGGCGCGAGCACCGAGCCGCCGGACTTTGGCCGGGTGATGTTTCGCATCAACCCCAACCCCCTGATCCTTGCCTGTCTGGCGGGGGCAGGCGCGAACGCGCTCGGCCTTTTCCAGTCCGGCCCGGTAGCCGACACGATCAGCCTTGCCGGACGGGCCGCCCTGCCCCTCATCCTTCTGACCATAGGGGCGGGGCTCAACTTCTCCGCGCTGGGCGCCCGCCCTGCGGTACTGACCCTGTCAGTAGCCCTGAAACTCCTCATCGCACCGGCGGTTTTCTACCTCGTCGGCGTGCTGATGGGGGTGGAGGGCATAGCGCTGGTGGTGCTGACGGGCGTCGGCGCGACACCGGGCGCAGCCGCCGCCTATGTGCTCGCCCGCGAGATGGGCGGCGATGCCGAACTGATGGCCGGCCATGTCACCGCCACGACCATTCTTGCCGCCTTCACCCTGCCCCTCGCGCTTGCACTGGCCGCGCTATGATCCTGCAGATCCTCGCCGTCTTCTTTCCGGCCTTTGCGCTTGTCGCCTTCGGCTATCTCGCCCGGCGCTGGCAGATCATCCCTGACGGGCAGTGGCGCGGCATCAATCTGACGAATTACCGCATCCTCCTGCCCGCCATCCTGTTTGTGGTGCTTGCGCGGGCGGACCTGACCGGGCCCGGAGCACTTGCTGTAACAGGCCTCTCCGCACTGGCCATCTTCGCTGCGCTGGCGCTGGCGCTGCTGGCCGGGCGGGCCTTACGCGCCTCTGCGCGCGAGACCGCAGCTTTGGTGGCGGTGTGCTGCGTGTGGAACGTGGTCCTGTTCCTGACACTGGCGGACCGGCTTTACGGCGAGGACGCAGAAGTCTGGACCGGGATGATCGCCGCGCCGGGCCTCGTGCTGGCAACCATCACCATCATCACCGCCTTTGCCATTACCCGCGAGGGTTCCGCCTCCAGGGCGCTACCTGCCCTGCTGCGTGATCCGGTTCTCATGGCCTGCCTTGCCGGAGTGGCGGTCTCCTTCGTGGCACCCCTGATACCCCCTGTCCTGCCGGAGATTGTGGTGGAGGCGCTGATCGCCCCGCTGGAGCTCGCCGGTTTCGGTTCGCTGGCGCTGGTCTTGCTGACCGTGGGGGCGGGGCTGGATTTTGCCGCGCTGAAAGGCCGAGTGAAGCTGCTGGTCAGCGCTGCGCTGATCCGCTCCGCGCTCATACCGCTTCTGGTGCTGGCCGGCGCACTGGCGCTGGGCGCCGAAGGCCAGGCTACCACCCTGCTTGTACTGGCCACGGGCGGGCCATCGGCTGCGTTCGTCTATGCCGTGGCGAGCGAGTTCAACGGCGAATCCGGGCTGGTGGCGGGCATGATCACGCTGAGCGTTCTGGTCAGCGCCGTGGTGCTGCCCGTACTGACCGCGCTGACGCTGATGCTGTGAAGGTGAGTAACGCTGCCTATTGCCGGGCGGGCTGGCGCCTACTATACCGCGCCACGCGCAAGGTGGAGCACTGACCGGGCATGGGAGAGACCTCCTACCGTTTTCCCCATCGCGGGCTGAACACGGCCTCGGCTCTCAATCGCGTTGATGTGCAGATGATCGCGGCCAGGGCGCGCGAGCATCTCCAGCGCAACCGGCAGAGCGACAAGAAGCATCCCTCGCTCAAAGGGCTTACCGTCATCAATCTCTTCTTCGAGGCCTCCACGCGCACGCTGGCGAGCTTCGAGATTGCCGCCAAACGCCTTGGTGCGGATGTGGTGAACTTCTCGGCCGGCAATGCGTCCCTGAAAAAGGGCGAGAGCCTTGCTGACACCGCCGAGACGCTGGCCGCCATGCAGCCCGACATTCTGGTGGTGCGCCATCAGAGCCCCGGCGCGGCAGACTTCTTCCAGAAAACCACCGGCGTCGCCACGCTCAACGCGGGCGATGGCGCGCATGAACACCCCTCTCAGGCCTTGCTGGACCTGTTCACGCTGGAAGAGCATTTCGGCGATCTCGGCGGACGGCGCATCGCCATTGTGGGCGATATCCTGCATTCGCGCGTGGCGCGCTCGAACGTCGCCCTGCTCTCGCTGATGAATGCCGATGTGCGCCTGTGCGGCCCGGCGAGCCTCCTGCCCGCCGATGCGGACCGCTGGGGCGCGAGCGTCTTCCATGACCTTGAAGCCGCGCTTGAAGACTGCGACGCGGTGATGGTGCTGCGGCTCCAGCGCGAACGCATGAGCGCGGGCTTCATCCCGTCCAGCCGGGAATATGCGGCCCTTTACGGCGTCAACCACGCCCGCCTGGAGGCGGCCAAGCCCGGCTGCATCGTCCTTCATCCCGGCCCGATGAACCGCGGCGTGGAGATCACCTCCGCGTTGGCAGATGACCCGGACCGCTCGGTGATCCTGGATCAGGTCGAGGCCGGTGTGGCCATCCGCATGGCGGTGCTGGAGCTGATCGCCGGGCGCGGCCCGCAGGAGGTGACGCTGTGAGCGGCTCCATCCTCATCACCGGCGCGCGCGTCATCGACCCTGCCAGCGGATCGCAGTTCGAGGGCGATGTGCTGATCGAGGATGGCGTGATCGCCGCCACCGGTCCGGCGCTCTCCACCAGCGGTGCTGACATCATCGAGGCCGAAGGCGCCATGCTCGCGCCAGCCCTCATCGATCTGCGCGCCAGAGCGGTGGAGCCGGGCGGGGCAGGCCCCGAAACGCTGGACGCCACCTTGCGCGCGGCTGCTTCGGGCGGCGTCGGCACGATTATTCTCTCGCCTGCCAGCGGGTCCGGCATTGCGCGGCCGGAAGATGTGGACTGGGTCGCCGCGCGCGCACTGACGGCGCCTGTACGCCTGCTGGCTGCAGGCCTGACCCACACCGCCAGCGGCGAGATGGCCGAGGCCGGGCTGATGCTCCGCGCCGGTGCCGCCTTCATTGGCGAAGGCAATGGCCAGATCGCCGACATGCGCTTCCTGCGCAATCTGCTGTCTTACGTCAGCGCGTTTGACGCCTGGGTGGCCCTGCGCCCTGAAGAGCCCTCGCTGGCAGACGGCACGATCGCGCATGAAAGCTCCATGAGCGTGCGCCTTGGCTTGTCCGTCCGCCCCAGCATTTCCGAACGCCTCGGCGTGGAGCGTCTGGCCGCGCTCGCCGAGCTGACCGGCGCGCGCATTCTTCTGGACCGGATCAGCACCGCCGATGGCCTTGAGGCCCTCAAAGCCGCGAGGCGGCGCGGGCTGGAGATCGCCGCGAGCGTTCCGCTGACCCATCTTGTCTTCAACGAGGTGGATATGGGCGAGCTTGACCCGGCCTTCCGGCTGGAGCCCCCCTTGCGCGGCGAGCTGGACCGCTCGGCCCTTCTGCGTGCGCTTGAAAGCGGGGTCATCGAGGCCATCGTCTCCGACCACACCCCGCTTCCCGCCGATCAGAAAGCCAATCCGTTCTCCGCTGCCCCTGCGGGCTCGGCCAATCTCGAAGCGCTGATCCCGGCGCTCTGCACGCTCGATGCAGACGGGCAATTGCCGCTGATGGCAGGTCTGAAGGCCCTGACCAGCGGCCCCGCCGAGCTTCTGGGCCTGCCACAGGGGCGCATCGAGGAAGGCGCACCAGCAGACCTCGTCCTCTTCGACCCGTCCACGCCGGTCATTTACGGCAAGGACGGGCTCTACAGCCCGTCACCCAGCGCCTTTGCAGGCCGCCGCCTTCAGGGGCGTGTCTTGAAGACATGGGTGGAGGGGGCCATGGTGTACGCCCACCACGCGGAGTAACGCACCTTGCCGACAGAGCTTGCCCTCACCCTCGCTGCCATCGGCGGATATATTCTCGGGTCGATCCCGTTCGGGCTCGTCATCGTGAAGCTGGCAGGCCTCGGCGATATCCGGGGCATTGGCTCAGGCAATATCGGCGCGACGAACGTGCTGCGCACGGGCCGCAAGGATCTGGCGCTGGCCACACTGGTGCTGGATTCCGGCAAGGCCGGTATCGCCGCCCTTGTTTTCACCTTCGCCATTTCGCCGACCGCAGGCCTGATCGCGGGCGGCGCGGCGTTTTTCGGCCATTGCTTTCCTGTCTGGCTCGGCTTCAAGGGCGGCAAGGGTGTCGCGACCTTCCTTGGCGTATTGCTGGCGACCGCCTGGCCGGTAGGGCTACTGGTCTGCGCGACCTGGCTCGGCATGGCGCTGGTGTTCCGGATATCGTCCCTGAGCGCCCTTGTCGCAGCGGCCATTGCGCCCGTTCTGGCGCTGGCCTTCTCCAGACCTGACGTGGCTTTGCTGGCCCTGTTCCTCGCGGCCCTGCTCTGGTGGCGGCACAAGGAGAATATCGCGCGCCTGCTGAAAGGTGAGGAACCGCGCATCGGAGCCAAGAAGGAGTGAAGCGCAGGGAGCTAACCCCGCCGGAACGCATCTCCTGGCTGAGACTGGCGCGCACACACGGAGTTGGCCCTGTCACCTTCAACGAGCTGATCAAGCGCTTTCACTCGGCGGAGGCCGCACTTGACGCCCTGCCCGATCTCGCAAAACGCGGAGGCCGTGCCAATGCGCTGAAGCCAGCCAGCCGCGACGAGGCCGAAGCCGAGCTGGACTGGCTGGACCGGATCGGCGCGCGGCTCCTGTGCGCCTGCGAACTCGGCTTTCCGGACAGCCTTGCCGCTACCGATCCGCCCCCGCCCGTCATCACCACGCTTGGCCCGCTGGAGCTGGAAACCCGCGTCACCTGCGCGATGGTGGGAGCCAGAAGCGCGTCCGGTGTCGGTTTGCGCTTTGCAGGCACGCTGGCACGCGAGCTGGGAGAGCGCGGCGTCATCGTCGTCTCCGGCCTCGCGCGCGGCATTGACGGAGCGGCCCATGCCGGTGCGCTGGAAACCGGCACGGTGGCGGTGCTGGCAGGCGGGCTGACCAGCATTTATCCGCCCGAGCACCGCGATCTTCACGCGGCCATCGCGGAGAAGGGCCTGCTGGTCAGCGAATCTCCGCCCGGCTACACCCCGCAGGCGCGCGATTTTCCCCGCCGCAACCGTCTGATCTCCGGCCTGTCCATCGGTGTGCTCGTCGTGGAAGCGGCTGAACGCTCCGGTTCGCTGATCACGGCCCGCTTCGCACTGGAACAGGGCCGCGAGGTGATGGCCGTGCCTGGCTCCCCACTCGACCCGCGCGCCAAGGGCACCAACCGCCTCCTGCGCGACGGAGCCGCGCTCATCGAAACGGCAGAGGACGTGATCGCAGTGCTGGAGGGCGCGCGGCGCAGCGCCATGAGCGAACCGGCAGGCGGCAGCTATGAGGATGACCCTGAATACCTCGCATCGATTGACAGCGCCGCCGATGGCGTGCGCGAACGGGTTGCAGCCCTTCTCAGCCCCTCGCCCATCAGCCGTGACGAGCTGGTGCGCCTGTCCGGCGCGCCGGCGCCCATCGTGATGGCCGCTCTGGTGGAACTGGAACTGGCGGGGCGCTGCGAGGTGGATCCTGGCGGGATGGTGCGGCTAGCGGTCTGAGGCGGCGCGGGCCGGGTCCTGCGCCGTGCCGGCCACCCCCAGCCTCTCTTCATTGACCGTCGCCAGCGCGTGCCGCAGCGCCTTGGCAGACCGGGGCAGGCCGGTAGCGGCGGCAAGCCCGCTCATGGACCGCAGGAGATCACACAGATAGTCAGCTACCAGTTCAGGGGCGGCAGGCGAGGCTGTATCGTCGTTCATCGAGGCGCATCCCGGATCGTGCTGTGGCCGCAAGTCTGGCGGAAAATTACCTCAAGTGCAATTGATCATGATGTGCACGTTTCACGTGCATATCGCGCTTGTCACATTATGGCGTGTTGACTTGGCGGGGCGCGCCCCCCACCTTCGCGCGCCGGGCCGCCAGGGCCCGATCTCCAAGCAGGGCAGCCAGATTAATTCATGAACGTCGTCGTCGTTGAGTCCCCCGCCAAAGCCAAAACCATCAATAAATATCTGGGGAAAGACTTCACGGTACTGGCCAGTTTCGGCCATGTGCGCGACCTGCCTGCCAAGGACGGTTCGGTACGCCCGGAGGAAGATTTCGCCATGAGTTGGGAGGTCGATTCGAAATCGGCCCCCCGCGTGAAGGCCATTGCCGACGCCCTGAAAGATGCCGACCGGCTGATCCTCGCCACCGACCCGGACCGCGAGGGTGAGGCGATTTCCTGGCACCTGCTCGAAGCCCTCTCCAAGCGCCGGGCGCTGAAGGACAAGACCATCCAGCGTGTCGCCTTCAACGCCATCACCAAGAGCGCGGTAGAAGAGGCCATGGCCCATCCGCGCGACGTGGATATGGAGCTGGTGGACGCCTATCTCGCCCGCCGCGCGCTCGATTACCTCGTCGGTTTCACCCTCTCGCCCGTGCTGTGGCGCAAGCTGCCCGGCGCGCGCTCTGCCGGCCGGGTGCAATCGGTGGCGCTGCGCCTGATCACCGAGCGCGAGAGCGAGATCGAGCGCTTCAAGCCGCAGGAATACTGGTCGGTTGACGCCGATGTCCGCGCTGACGGCTCAGACCCGTTCCGCGCGCGCCTCTCCGTTTTTGAAGGCGAGAAGATCACGCGCCTGTCCATTGGCGACGAGGCCCGCGCCCGCGCCGCCGAAGCGGCCGTGAAGGCGGCGAGCTTCACGATCGCCGCCGTCGAGGCCAAGCCCGCCAAGCGCAACCCGCCCGCACCCTTCACCACCTCCACCCTGCAGCAGGAGGCCGCCCGCAAGCTCGGCTTTGACGCCCAGCGCACCATGCGCACCGCGCAGCGGCTTTATGAGGGTATCGATCTGGGCGGGGAGACGGTCGGCCTCATCACCTATATGCGGACCGATGGCGTCTCCATGGATGGCAGCGCGATTGGTCAGGCCCGCAAGGTGATCGGCGAGCGCTATGGCGAGCCCTACGTGCCTGAGAAGCCGCGCGCCTACTCCTCCAAGGCCAAGAACGCGCAGGAAGCCCACGAGGCCATCCGCCCGACTAGCTTCTTCCGTCACCCCTCTCAGCTGCGCCTCGAAGCTGATCAGGCACGGCTCTACGAGCTGATCTGGAAGCGCGCCGTCGCCAGCCAGATGGAAAGCGCGAGGCTGGAGCGCACCACGATCGATCTGGAAGCGGACGCAGGAAAGCTCGCCCTGCGGGCCACCGGCTCTGTCATCACGTTTGACGGGTTCTTCGCGCTCTATCGCGAGGGCGTTGATGATGATGCGGATGAGGACGGCGAAGCCCGCCTGCCGCAGGTCAGGCAGGGCGCGTCTGCCAAGGCGGACAAGGTCCTCGCCGAGCAGCACTTCACGCAGGCCCCGCCGCGCTACACTGAAGCCACGCTGGTGAAAAAGATGGAAGAGCTCGGCATTGGCCGGCCCTCCACCTACGCGTCCGTGCTGTCGGTGCTGCGCGACCGCGATTATGTGCGCATGGATGACAAGCGCTTCGTGCCGGAGGACAAGGGCCGGGTCGTCATCGCGTTTCTGGAAAACTTCTTCACCCGCTATGTCGAATACGACTTTACCGCCGACCTTGAAGACCAGCTCGACAAGGTGTCGTCGGGCGATCTGAGCTACAAGGAGCTGCTGCGCCGCTTCTGGGCCGATTTCTCGGCCAATGTAGAGGGGATTGCTGATTTGCGCGTCGGTCAGGTGATCGATGCGATGAATATCGCGCTCGCCCCCATCGCCTTCCCGCCGCGCGAGGATGGCAAGGATGCGCGCCTGTGCCCGTCCTGCAATGAAGGCACGCTGTCGCTGCGCCTTGGCAAGCATGGCGCATTTGTGGGCTGCTCGAACTATCCCGATTGCCGCTTCACCCGCACGCTTGGCAGCAATGGCGACGATAAGCCGGCCATTGAGGGCAATGGCGAGATCGGCCTGCACCCCGAGCACCAGCAGATGATCCATCTCAAAGACGGGCGCTTTGGCGCCTATCTGGAGATGAGCCTGCCGGGCGAGGACAAGCCGCGCCGCTCCTCCATCCCCAAGGGCTGGGACGCAGCCAGCATCGATCTCGACAAGGCGGTGATGCTGATCGACCTGCCCCGCCAGATCGGGCCGCACCCGGAAGATGGCGAAATGATCGAGGCCGGCCTTGGCCGCTACGGCCCGTTCGTCAAGCACGGCAAGACCTACGCGAACCTGCCTTCAATCGATGAAGTGTTCGAGATCGGGCTCAACCGGGCCGTCGCCGTGATCGCGGACAAGAAGTCCGGCGCCGGGCGCGGACGCGGTGCCCCTGCCCCCCTGAAAGAGCTGGGCGAACATCCTGATGGCGGGCCCATCCAGGTCATGTCCGGCCGCTATGGCCCCTATGTGAAGTGGGAGAAGGTCAACGCCACCCTGCCCAAGGGCATGACGCCGGAAGCGGTGACGCTGGAGCAGGCAGTGGAGCTGATCAACGCCAAAACCACCAGCAATGGCAAGGGCGGCGCGAAGAAGGCCCCTGCGAAGAAAGCCGCGGCGAAAAAACCGGCCGCGAAGAAGAAGGCCACGGGCAAGGGCGGGGCGAAAGCGAGCGAGGCGTGAGCGGACAGGACGATCCCTTCGCTGGCGGCGGGTTCACGCGCGAGGCCCTGCTGGAGGCTGTCAGGCTGGGCGAAGGCCGGTTCACCAAGCGCGAGCTGGCCCGCGCCCTGTCGCTGAAGGGCGATGCCAAGACCGGCCTGAGAGAAGCGCTGAAAGCCCTTGAGGACGAAGGCGCGATAATCCGCACCCCGTCCAAGGCCTATGCCATTCGTGGCGGCCTGCCGCCGGTGACGGTGGTGGAAGCGGTGGACCGCGATGTGGATGGAGAAATCCTCTGCCGGGCGACAAGCCTCGGCACGGAAAGTCCCGTCATCCGGCTCGCGCCCGGCGAGGGCAAGGGTAAGCGCGGGGACAGTGCGCTGGGCGTCGGGGACAAGTTTCTGGCCCGCCTCGAACGCGAGAACGGCGAGTACACCGCGCGCATCATCAAGAAGCTGGGCCGGTCGGCTCACCGCATCTTGTGCGTCTATCGTGAGACCGGGCGCGGCGGCGCGCGCCTTGTGCCCGTCGACCGGCGCACCAAGCACGAGCTGGTACCGGCCAGGGGAGAAGGCGTGCCGGCCAAAGACGGCGACCTCGTCAATGTGCGCCTGTCTGCCGGCGGCAAGACCTACGGGCTGAAGACCGGGATTATCGAGGAGGTGCTGGGAAGCGCCGATGATCCGCGCGCGGGCTCCCTCATCGCGCTGGCTGAACACGGCGTGCCGACCGGATTTGGCGAGCCTGAGCTGAAAGAGGTCAAGGCAATCAAGGCGGTAACGCCTAAGAACCGCGAGGACCTGACCGGCATCCCCCTCATCACCATCGACCCCGCCGACGCCAAGGACCACGACGATGCCGTCTGGGCGACGCCGGACGATGATCCGGCCAATAAGGGAGGCTGGGTGGTGATCGTGGCGATTGCCGATGTGGCTGCCTACGTGACTGGCGGGTCCGCGCTCGACAAGGGCGCAAGGAAGCGCGGCGTCTCGGTCTATCTGCCCGACAGGGTGGAGCCCATGTTGCCTGAGCGCCTGTCCAACGATCTGTGTTCGCTGAAAGAGGGCGAGAACCGGCCCTGCCTTGCCGTGCGCATGGTGTTTGACCGCAATGGCAACAAGAAAGCCCATCGCTTCCTGCGCGGCTGGATGCGCTCTGCTGCCAAGCTCTCCTATGACGAGGCGCAGGCCGCGATTGACGGCAAAGGCAAGGGCAAGGCGGAAACGCTCAAAAAAGACGTGCTGGAGCCGCTCTGGGGCGCTTACGCTGCCTTGCAGAAGGCCCGTGCGGTGCGTGAGCCGCTGGAGATCGATGCGCCCGAACGCAAGGTGCAGATCGGCCCGGATGGTGCTGTCACGGGCGTTGCGGTGCGCGAACGCTTCGATGCGCACAAGCTGATCGAAGAAATGATGATCCAGGCCAATGTGGCCGCCGCCGAGGCGCTGGAAGCGGCCAAATCGCCACTCATTTACCGCGTCCATGACGAGCCGGGGACGGAAAAGGTGGAAGCCCTCTCCGACTTCCTGCCGACCGTGGGTTTGAGCTGGGCACGCGGCGAACGCCTGACGACCAAGCGCTTCAATCAGGTGCTGCAGCGCGCCAAGGGCGGACCGCACTACGAGACGGTCAACGAGGTGGTGCTGCGCACCCAGTCGCAGGCCATCTACGACACCCGCAATGCCGGCCATTTCGGGCTTAATCTCGACCGCTACGCCCACTTCACCTCCCCGATCCGGCGCTATGCCGACCTGACCGTACACCGCGCGCTGATCCGCGCCTTCAAGCTCGGCCATGACGGCACCACAGACGAAGAACGCGCCTCGCTGCAGGTGATTGCCGAGGAAACCACGTCGAACGAACGCCGGGCCATGGCCGCAGAGCGCGATGCGACCGACCGCTTCATCGCGGCCTTCCTGGCAGACCGGGTCGGCGCGGAATTTGCCGGACGCATTACGGGCGTTACCCGCTTTGGCGCCTTCATCCGCCTTGATGATACCGGCGCGGACGCGCTCTGCCCGGTCTCGCGCCTCGGACAGGAATACTTCCATCACGATCCGGCAGCCCACGCGCTTGTGGGCGAAAGCACGGGCGCTACATATCGCCTTGGCATGGCCGTCACGGTGCGCCTTGAAGAAGCAACCCCGGTGACCGGCGGGCTGCTGGTGGAGATACTGACCCCGCCCGAACAGGGCAGGAAGCCCATGGGACGGCGCAAAGGCGGCAGGCCGCCTGCGGGGCGCGACGGGCGCTCACGCGGCCCCAAGGGCAAAAGACGGCGTTAGGAAGCAGACTTGGCCAGAGACAATCCTTTCGATCCGACACGCCGCGAGGAAGGCACCACCCCGCCCGGCGAGAAGCCGCACCCCTCCACGCGCAAGCCGGCCTTTGCCGCCTCTCTGATCCTGACGCGCAGGCGCGCCAAAGGGACTGTGGAAGTGCTCTTCGGCCGACGCTCGGGCGGGCATGTCTTCATGCCGCGCAAATATGTCTTCCCCGGCGGACGGGTGGACCGGGCCGATGGCTACGCCCCGCTGGCTTCCGAACCGGCCGGGCCGGTACTCGACGTGCTGACCCGGTGCATGAGCGAGAGGCGGGCCCGCGCTGCCGCTGCCGCTGCCATCCGCGAGACGGCCGAGGAGACGGGCCTGCTCATTGGCGAGACAGCCCCGCAAACGCCCCTTAAAGCACCGTGGAAGCCGTTTGAGGCTGCGGGCCTTCTGCCCACCGCCGAGCCCTTGAGCATCGTTGCAAGGGCGATTACGCCGCCCGGACGGGCACGCCGGTTTGACGCCTGGTTTTTCCATGCCGAGGAGGCTTGCGTCAGCGCCCGCGTCGATCCGGTCAGCTCGGGCGAGCTGGAAGACATCAAATGGGTGGCGCTGGATGAGGCCCACACGGTCGACCTGCCGATCATCACCCGCTTCGTGCTGGCGGAGCTTGCACAGCACCTCAAAGGCCCCGCCCCTGTGCGCTGCGCGCGCGTGACGCCGAAAGGCCCGCGCTTTGACGAGATTTAGCCCGCGACGGCCTGCCCGCCGGGCCCTATATCTGCGCCATGGCCGTCTCCTTCCTGATCAGTCCTGACCACGCCCGCACGCGCTCGCTTGTCGTGGCGATCATGTGTGGCGGCCTTGCCGGGTGCGGCTTCGGCCTCCTGATGCCGCTGATCTCGCTGAACCTGGAAGCGATGACGGGCTCGGGCGCGCTGGCAGGGGCGAACGCTGCCATGGCGGCGCTCGCCATGATCGCGGCCACGCCCTTCGTTCCGGGATTTTTTTCCCGCATGGCCCCGCGCGCGCTCATCGCACTGAGCCTTGCGGTGATCGCCGCCTGCATTCTGATCTTTCCTTCCTTGCGCGAGGTGTGGGTCTGGTTCCTGACCCGCTTCGTGATCGGCCTCGGCGTGACGGTGGTTTTCATCGCCAGCGAGACCTGGATCAACCAGCTCGCCAAACCCGCACGCCGTGCATCGCTGCTGGCGGTCTACGCTACCGTGCTGTCGGCCGGCTTCGGCTCGGGCGGGCTGTTGCTCGCGGCGCTCGGATCGGACGGGTGGGCGCCGTGGATCGCGGCAGCCTGCATTTACGGCTTCGGCGTGATCCCGGTCCTTGTCCTCAAGGGCCCGGACCTGCAGCCGCCCTCGCGCGAGGAAGGCAGCCCCCGAACCCTGCTGGCCACGGCGCGCCTTGCGCCCGCCGCCATCATTGCCGGCTTCCTGTTCGGCGCGCTGGAGAACAGCTTCTTTGCGCTGATGCCGGTCTATGGCGACCGGATCGGCTTCTCCACCGCCATGCTGGGCCTGCTGATGACGACCGGGGCGCTGGGTGCCCTGCTCCTGCAGATACCCATCGGCAATTTCGCGGACCGGATGGGGCGCGGGCGCACGCTTGCCCTGATCACCGTCGCCGCGGTGCTGCTGCCCCTGATCGCCATCGCTGCGGGCAGCTCCACGCTGTGGCTGTTCCCGGCCGTCTTTCTCTATGTGGGGATTGCCAGCGCCTTCTACACGGTCGGCCTCGCCCTCATCGGCGAGAAGGTGGATATGGGCCGCCTCGCCGCCGCCAATGCCGCCTTCATCTTCGCCTATGGCTGCGGATCGCTGTTAGGTCCCATTACGGCGGGCGCAGCGATGGATGCGGTCAGCCCTTATGGCTTCCTGATCGCGCTCAGCGTGATTGCCGCCTTCTACCTGCCACTGGCGTGGAAGAACCGGCGGGGGTGAGCAGGCTGAATATCAGGTCTCGGAAATTTCCAGCCGCCGTTCAATACGGTTGAGGCGGGCCTGAAGCGAGGCGAGCGCCCCCTCATGGGCCGCATCGGTAGACATGAACGCTGTCAGGTGCTGGCGCAGGCTGGTCAGGCTCGTCTTCACATCAGACATGTCGGTCTGCAGCGTCCCCACCTGGGTCCGCAGAGCCTTCAGATGCTCCAGCAACAGTTCGTTTGTTACGTTGTCTGCCATAAGCCTCGTCCCGAGCGTCTCACTTCACGCAAATCGTGCTGGAGGATGACGCCTCATTATAAGTATAGGGTTTCCTCGGCCTCCCGTCACTTTTTCATGCCGATGCCCTGCTGGCAGCGCCCGCCCGGCCGCACCCCGTCCCATTGACACGGCAGCGAACATGCGTATTTTCGCGCGCTCGCGAAGAGCCGGAACTTCATCCGGCCCGCCACAAGATCAGGTAGACGTGTCATGGCCAAACCGACAACCATCAAGATCCGCCTCAACTCGACGGCCGATACGGGCTATTTCTACGTCACCAAGAAAAACGCCCGCACGATGACCGAGAAACTCGTGCTGAAAAAGTACGACCCGGTTGCGCGCAAGCACGTCGAGTTCAAGGAAGGCAAGATCAAGTAGATCTGCCCCTTCTGGCACTACGGATTTCCGGAAAAGGCCGCGTGGATCACGCGGCCTTTTTCTGTGCCACCATAACCTGGTTGCGGCCGGCGGCCTTGGCCTGATAGAGCGCCGCGTCCGCGCGGGCAATCAGGCGTTCGGGCGTATCCCCGTGCAATATCTCGGCAACGCCCGCGCTCGTGGTCGCTTCCACGCTGATCCCGGCGCTGGCGATGACAAACGGATCGCGCGCAATCGCGGCGCGGACCCGTTCGGCTGCTTCAGCCGCCTCGCGGGCGCTGGCACCAGCCAGAACCACCATGAATTCCTCGCCGCCATAGCGTCCGGCAATGTCGAGCGCGCGCAACTGCTTGCCCATGCGCTCGGTAAAGGCGCGCAGCACCTCGTCCCCGGCCTGATGGCCCCAGGTGTCGTTGATGCGCTTGAAATGGTCGATATCGAACAGGATGACGGAGACCTTCTCCGCGCTCGCCTCCCAGGCATCAATCGCCTGGCGCAGGCGCGAGGCCATGTAGCGCCGGTTATAGAGCCCGGTCAGCGGATCGATCACCGCCATCTCGAGACTCTCTTCCAGACGTTCGCGCAGCTGCTCGGCATAGCGCTTGCGCTTCAGCTGGGTATTGAGGCGCGCGGCCAGCTCGCCGGGATCGACCGGACGGCTGACTACATCGCTGACACCCAGATCCAGCGCGCGCACCATGTCCTGCGGCGTATCGGAATCCACCACGCAGATGATCGGCGTATTGCGGGTCACCGCGTCGGAACGGATACGCGCGCACACGCGCAGAGCATCAAACTTGGCGGTGGCCAGATCAATCAGCACCAGCTCGGCCCCGGCCCGGGCGGCTTTCACCACACTGGCCGGATCACCGATCGGCCGGCCGGCAAAGCCCTTGGGCAGCTTGGCCGTCAGCCGTTCGGCAGCGATCTCGTCACCGGCGGCGACAATCACCATGGCCGGCCCGGCAAGGTCGGCCTCGCCCGCATCGTTCAGCGCGCTGTCATGGCGCAGGCGCAGCTCGTCCAGCACTTCCTTCAGGCGCAGCAGGGAACGCACGCGCGCGAACAGCGCGACATCATTGACCGGCTTGGTCAGGAACTCGTCAGCGCCCGCTTCCAGCCCCTTTACCCGGTCCTCGCGCTGATCCAGCGCGGTGACCATGATTACCGGGATATGGCGGGTGGCCGAATCGGCCTTCAGGCGTTTGCAGGTCTCGAACCCGTCCATGCCGGGCATCATCACGTCCAGCAGGATGAGATCGGGCATCGTCTCGGCGGCCTTTTCCAGGCACTCCGCGCCCGAGCTGGCGAGCACGACGTCAAAATACTCGGCCGACAGGCGCGCTTCGAGAAGGCGCCGGTTGGTCTCTATGTCGTCGACAACCAGTATGCGCGCGCTCATGGCCCCTCGCGCCTAACCCAGGAATTTCCGGATCGTCTCGATGAAGCTGGAGACGGTGATCGGCTTGGACAGATATCCCTCACACCCGCCCTCGCGGATGCGTTCCTCGTCGCCCTTCATGGCAAACGCCGTGACGGCCACCACCGGGATGGAGGCCAGCTCCTCGTCGCTTTTCAGCCATTTGGTGACATCCAGACCCGAAACCTCGGGCAGCTGGATATCCATGAGGATGAGATCGGGACGATGCTCGCGCGCCATATCAATGGCTTTCAGACCCTCGCGAGTCTGGAGAGTTTCGTAGCCGTGGGCCTCGAGCAGATCATGAAAGAGTTTCATGTTCAGCTCGTTATCTTCAACGATCAGAACTTTTTTGGACATGACCTGCAGCATGGCGACCGCGCGCTTCCCCCGTTTGCCCCGCCTTTGGCGTGGGTCTTTGACCATCCACGGGAGAGTAAAGCCTATCTTCCTTAATCAACGATGAGTCGGCTGCTAGGAAGGCGGTAAGGAACAAGATAAGAACGCACGGGAAGCCCATGGCGGAAAGGCGGGACAGGGCATGATACGCATCGGCGTGGATCTTGGCGGCACGAAGATCGAGGCCGCCGCGCTGGACGCGTCCGGGGCGATTCTCGCCCGCCAGCGCGTGCCATCCTCACGCGACTACGCCGTAGCCATCGAATCGATTCGCGATCTCGTCAGCGCAGTGGCCGCACAGGCCGGAGCGAAGCGCTTCACCGTCGGGGTCGGCCATCCGGGCTCCATCAACCCGCGCACCGGGCTGGTGCGCAACGCCAACTCCTCCCACCTCAATGGCCAGGCGCTCGACCGCGACCTGTCAGACGCGCTGGGACAGGAGGTGCGCTGCGCGAACGACGCGAACTGTTTCACCCTTTCCGAAGCCCGCGACGGGGCCGGGGCCGGTGCGCATTGCGTGTTCGGCGTGATCATCGGCACCGGGGTTGGCGGCGGTATCGTGATCAACGGACAGCTCCATGAGGGCGGCGGGCTGATCGCCGGAGAATGGGGCCACACGGCCCTGCCCCGCCCGCTGGACGATGAAGTGCCGGGGCCGCAATGCGGATGCGGCAGGCTGGGCTGCGTGGAAAGCTGGTGCTCCGGGCCGGCGCTGGCCGCTGATCATGCCCGGATCACCGGCGAGGTTCTCAAAGCCGATGGAATCGCCACGAGGGCCGCAGCAGGCGACGCTGGCGCCATCGCCACCCTGTCCCGCCATGCCGACAGGCTGGCGAGATCGCTGTCCACCATCGTCAACGTACTGGACCCTGACGTGATCGTGCTCGGCGGCGGGCTCTCCAACCTTCCCGGTATCGCAGCGGACCTCGAAGCGCGCATGGCCGCGCACATCTTCTCCGACGAGATGCGCACGCGCGTGGTGATCAACAGGCACGGGGATTCCTCCGGCGTGCGCGGCGCGGCCTGGCTGTGGCCGCTGGGAGCGCGGTGATGGCGGGTTATTGCCGGTCCTGCTTCGCACCGGCAGAGGCATCCCCCTGCCCCTCATGCGGCGACCGGCGCGTGGCGCGCCATGACGAGATCGCAGACCTTGCCATCGCCCATATCGATTGCGACGCCTTCTATGCGGCGGTCGAAAAGCGTGATGACCCTTCGCTGGAGCACAAGCCGGTGATCATCGGCGGGGGCAGACGCGGCGTGGTGGCAACAGCCTGCTATGTCGCGCGTCTGCACGGCGTGCGCTCGGCCATGCCCATGTTCAAGGCGCTCAAAGCCTGCCCCGACGCCGTGGTGATCCGCCCGCGCATGGATGTCTATGCCCGCGACGGACGGCGCATCCGCCAGATGATGGAAGACGTCACGCCACTGGTCGAACCGCTGTCGATTGATGAGGCTTTCCTGGACCTGTCCGGCACCCATCGCCTGCACGGCACCCCGCCCGCAGTGACGCTGATGAAGCTCGCCGCGCGCATACGCGCCGAGGTTGGCGTCACGGTATCGGTGGGCCTCAGCTTCAACAAATTCCTCGCCAAGACCGCCAGCGAGCTCGACAAGCCGGACGGGTTTGCCGTGATCGGGCGGGCCGAAGCGCCGGAGTTTCTGCGCACAAGGCCGGTGGACAGCGTGTTCGGGGTAGGCCCGGCCTTTGCCCATGTGCTCGCCCGTGACGGGGTGAAGACGCTGGGCGATGTCATCGCACGCGGCGAGGACTGGATGATGCGCAAGCACGGACCGTCCGGAGTACGGCTCTGGCGGCTGGCACAGGGCCATGACAGCCGCAAGGTCAGCACCGATGGCGAACGCAAGAGCGTCTCGGCCGAAACCACCTTCTTTGATGATGTGGCCAGCCATGACGAGCTGGAAAACCGGCTTTGGCCGCTGTGCGAGAAGGTGGCACGGCGCATGAAGGCGCAAGGGCTGGCGGGCCGCGTGGTCACGCTGAAGCTCAAAACCTCCGCCTTTCGCTCGCTCACCCGGCGCCGCACCCTGCTGCAGCCTGCCCAGCTCGCCGATACGCTGTTCCGCAATGGCCGCGAGCTGCTCCGCGCTGAAGCCGAAGGCCCGCATTACCGCCTGATCGGTATCGGTTTCAGCGATCTGGAATCGGCCAGCGGCGATGCGCGCGACCTGCTGGACCCCGATGGCCTCAAACGCGCCGCCGCCGAGCGGGCCATGGACAGGGCGCGCGAGCGCTTCGGCCCGGCCGCCATCATCAAGGGCCGCTCGCTGAAAAAGCCGGACCCGCACAAACCTGAGCAATAATTCACTTGGGCCCGGCGCGGACCAGTGCTTCGCTTCGCCCCAACAGACAGGACCTGCCTCATGCACCATCGCTGTCCCTGGCCGGGCGAAGACCCGCTCTATGTCGATTATCACGATACCGAATGGGGCGTGCCCGAGCGCGATGACGAGGCGCTGTTTGCCAAGCTGATCCTGGATGGGTTTCAGGCGGGCCTGAGCTGGATCACCATCCTTCGAAAGCGCGAGAATTTCATCAAGGCGTTTGACGGGTTCAACCCGGAAACCCTTGCCCGCTACGGCGATGAGGACATTGCCCGCCTGCTGGCCGATCCCGGCATCATCCGCTCACGCGCCAAGATCGAGGCGGCCATCGGCAATGCGAAGAGCTATCTGGCCATGCGCGAGGCAGGGCGCGGCTTCAGCGACTATCTGTGGAACTTCGTTGATGGCGAGCCGGTGCAGAACCGCTTTGCCATTATGAAGGAGGTGCCCAGCGAAACGCCGGTCAGCCAGGCCATGAGCAAGGCCCTCAAGAAGGAGGGCTTCAAGTTCTGCGGGCCGGTTATCGTCTATGCCTTCATGCAGGCGACAGGTCTGGTCAATGACCACCTCATCACCTGCTTCCGCCATGAGGAAGTCAAAGCCCTGGGAGGCTGAGACCATGCGCCGATCACACCTCGCCTCTGCCGCACTGGCCCTGCTTCTGGCAGCCTGCAATACCAATCCGGACAACGTCCCACCGCCCGAAGCGCTGAACCGCACGTGCGGGCCCGGCGGAGGCCATGACCCCACGGGCGTGATGGACTGGCACTGCGTGGACGGGGACGGTGTGGAGCGTCTGCGCCCGCAGCCTCTCACCCGCGTCATTCGTGGCGATCCCCTCCCCGGCGGTCAGGACGAGGGCTGATCATCCTTGCTCCCCGGGTCAAAAAACCGTAGGCACTCCCCAGCAGAATAGGGTAAAGCGCGCGGCCAAGCGTTCCCCGCCGGTCGACATAAACCGTATGCGGGGGCTAGGGTTGTGACCAGTTCGGCTACAAGAGTCGCTCCGGGGAGTTCAAATGGGTGCCGCCATCATACGCGCCACAGGTCTGTGGACGCCGCCATTCTCCATATCCAATGACGAGCTCGTCGCGGCGTACAACGCCTATGCGGAGCGCTATAATCAGGAGCACGCTGGCGAGATCGCGCGCGGAGAGCTGGAAGCACTCACCCCCTCCTCTGCCGACTTCATCGAGAAGGCCTCCGGCATCAAGTCCCGCTATGTGGTGGAGAAGGACGGCGTTCTCGACATCACGCGCATGATGCCCAACATCCCCGCCCGCTCGAACGATGAGCCGGCCATCCTTGCCGAGATTGGCGCCCATGCCGCCCGCGATGCGCTGGAGCGCGCCGGCAAGACGCCCGGCGATGTGGACGGCATTATCGTGGCCGCCTCGAACATGCAGCGTGCCTATCCGGCGGTCGCCATCGAGGTGCAGCAGCTTCTGGGCATGGAGCACGGCTTCGGCTTTGACATGAATGTCGCCTGCTCCTCGGCCACGTTCGGCATGCAGGCCGCCGCCGACATGATCGCAGCGGGCAATGCCCGCGCCATTCTGGTGGTCAATCCGGAGATCACGTCCGGTCACCTCAACTGGCGCGACCGCGACAGCCATTTCATCTTCGGCGATGTGGCCACCGCCATATTGCTGGAGCGCGGCGAGTTGGGTGAAGGCGGCTGGAAAATCCTCGGCTCACGGCTGAAGACCCAGTTCTCCAACAATATCCGCAATAATTTCGGCTTCCTGAACCGCACCGAGCGCCCGACCGGCGATAACGGCCCGCTGCAGAACGGCTCGCCTGCGGACGACAAGCTGTTCGTGCAGGAGGGCCGCAAGGTCTTCAAGGAAGTCGTGCCCATGGTCTCGGAGATGATCCGCGAGCACATGGACGATCTGGGCCTTGAAGCGGACGACATGAAGCGTGTCTGGCTGCATCAGGCCAATATCAACATGAACCTGATGATCGCGAAGAAGGTGTTCGGCCGGGAAGCAGGCGGCGAGGATGCCCCGACCATTCTGGACACCTATGCCAACACCTCCTCGGCAGGCTCGATCATCGCCTTCCACCTGCATTCGGACGACCTCAAGGCCGGTGACAAGGGTGTCATCTGCTCCTTCGGCGCAGGGTATTCCGCGGGCACGGTGTTCGTGGAGAAACTCTGATGGGATTACCGGGCGAGCCAGATCTCGCCGCGCGGATACTCGCCAAGACCAACGAGTATCTCGATTTTCCCAGCGTGGTGGGGCATGAGACGCCCTTCCTCGACCATCTCGCGCGCGACTTTCACGGCCTTGGCCTGAAGCCGGAGCGCCAGCCCAATCTGTGCATCATCAATACCGGGCGCGAAGGCCCGGTTTTCATTGCCCATGTGGACCGCCATGGCGCAGTGATCGCGCCGGACGGCGCGCGCGTCTATGCCGCCAATGCGGTCAAGAACCACAAGTATGGCGAGGAAGCGCCTGCCTCCAGCGTGCTCGCCGAGCGGGTGAACACGCGCTATGCGGGCGAGGAAGTCTTTGCCTATGACCGTGAGACGGGCGGGCGCCTCGCCTATGGCGATGTCGCCTCGGCAAGCCTTGATGGGCAGGGCCGCATCGTGCTGGCCATACCCGGCCTGCCCTCTCTGCCACCGGGCACGCCGCTCAGCTTTGCCCGCGCGCTCGACCGCAGCGCCAACGGGCGTGTCTCCGGCCAGCTGGACAATCCGGTCTCCGTCGCCGTGCTGCGCGTGGCCGCCGAATACGGGCTTGGCGGCACCATCGTGCTGACCGCCGAGGAGGAAATCGGCCGCTCCGCAGATCATTTCCTGCACTGGGCCACAAACGCGCTCAATCCGCGCAAGGATCTGGTCGTGCTCGATACCAGCCCGTTTGACGACTCCGCCGCCATGCTGGCAGGCGCGGTCATCCTGCGCCGCCGTGACGCCAGCGCCAGCTTCAACGAGGCGATGGTGGCGCGCGTGGAACGCGCCGCCGCCGGCAGCGGCGCGCCTGTCATCTTCAAGGACGCCTTCATCGAGGCGGAAAACACCGCCCGCACGCGGCGCGGCCAGCCGCTCAAGGGCATCGGCATGACCGAGCTCGGCAAGATCGCGGCCCGGTCGAAGGGCGCCTATACCGGGGCCACCCTGCAGGTGCCCACGGTCAATTATCATTCCAATCAGGAAAGCACCTCGCCGCGCGCGCTGGTCGCGATGCTCAAGGCCACACTGGCCGTCTGACCTGCCCCCCAAAAAAGAAGCCCGGCGCAAAGGCCGGGCCAGTCAGGGAGGACTGTTGAGGGCGGAGCGATCTCAGGCGCTCTCGCCGTGCAGGGCGATATCCACGCCCGTAACCTCGTCTTCTTCCTCGATGCGCAACTTCACGACACGCCCGATCAGGAAGAGAATGATGAAGGTGACCACCGCACACCAGGCCGCTGCCGCCAGCGCGCCCCAGGTCTGCGTCCACACCAGCATCCAGTTGCCTTCAAGCGCGCCTGCTGTGCCGCCAATGGCTTCGACGGCAAACACGCCGGTCAGCACCGCACCGGCAAAACCGGCAATGCCGTGCAGGCCGAACGCATCAAGGCTGTCATCGTATTTGAGCGCGCTTTTCAGCGCGGTCACCGCGAAATAGGCCGCGACAGCCCCCACCGCGCCGAGCGCAAAGGCTGCCTGCACGCTGACAAAGCCCGCCGCAGGCGTGATGGCGACAAGGCCCGCCACCGCGCCAGACGCCGCCCCCAGCACGGTCGGCTTGCCGCGCAGCACCCATTCCAGAGCGCACCAGATGACCGCCGCCGTGGCCGCCGCGATCTGCGTGACCAGAGCCGCATGGGCGGCGATCTCGTCCGCTGCGAGCGCCGAGCCGCCATTAAAGCCGAACCAGCCCACCCAGAGCATGCCGGCACCGATGACGGTCAGCACCAGATTGTGCGGCGGGTGGCCTTCCTTCGGCCAGCCCCGGCGCGGACCCAGCACCAGCGCCAGCACGAGACCTGCCACGCCCGAATTGATGTGCACCACTGCCCCGCCGGCAAAATCGATCACTCCGGCCTCGTCCAGGAAACCGCCGCCCCATACCCAGTAGGCAATCGGGGCATAGACCGTCAGCAGCCAGACCGGCACGAAAATTACCCACGCCTTGAAGCTCAGCCGCTCCGCGGCCGCACCGGATACAATCGCCACCGTGATGATCGCGAAGGTGAGCTGGAAGAGGATGAAGACCGGTTCGGGCAAGCCGTCCGCGTCGCTGCCCGGCTCCAGCCCGGCGAGGAAAAGCCGGTCGAGCCCGCCAATGAAACTGCCCTCCCCGGTCAGCGCCAGCGAATAGCCCGCCACCGCCCAGGTGAGCGTGACCAGCCCGGCTGCCGCCAGAGAGTGCATCAGCGTGGAGAGCACGCTCGTCTTGCGCACCATCCCGCCATAGAACAGCGCCAGACCCGGCACGGTCATCATCAGCACCAGCGCCGAGGCGGTTAGTATCCAGGCGGTATCGCCTGCGGAGAAAGCGGCCTCTTCCATCGTCGGATCACCCCTTTGCAGAAATCCGGGGCGAGCCTGCGTCCGCCTGCCTCACATTGTCAGCGCGCTGCCCGATACTGCACCGCAGCAGGCGCACGCTTGCCTGCGTTTGCAGCGCGTCTGCACGCGATTGCAGCAGGAGCCGCCGGAAATCGCCGGCGGGCAGGCGCTGACGCGTCTTCCCGGCATGCCAGCATTATGGGGCCAAATGCCCTCCGCCGGAGAGATTGCCTGATCAATCCGGCAAGCGCCTGATATTAAATGGCAATAAAATTGCCGGGGCAGGGATAGTGGCAGACTTGTCCCCCCATTCCCGCCCCGGCAGACCCTCGCGGCCTCGTGGCCCATCCGCGCGTGGCGGCGCGCCACGGCCAGAAGGTCCGCATAGCCCGGCTGCATGACGGCCTAATGCGCGACCAGCAGGGACGGGCCGGACGTGGCAGACAAGAGGGTGCGCGTCACCCCGCCGAAAATGAACTGGGCCAGGCGCGACTGGCCATAGGCCCCGGCCACCAGCAGGTCCGCATCCGAGGCCGCTTCCAGCAGCGCCTCGCCCAGCCCGCCCTTGCCATCGATGGCGACCGATTTCGCGCTGATGCCGCGCGGGGCCAGCCAGTTGGCGAGCCGGTTGGGCGCAGCCGCAGCGCGGTCATTGTAATCGAGGTTTTTCGGGCTGTGCAGGATGGTCACCTCGGCGCCTTTGGTGAAGAAGGCCTCTGCGGCGAAGGCCGCGCGCGAGGCCTCCTTGGAGCCGTCCCAGGCCACGCAGATCTTTTTCGGCGCGATTGCCCCGCCGCGTGGCACGAAAAGCGGACAGGTCTCATCAACCAGGCAGGAGGCGGTGAAGCCGGAGAGCTGGCCCTTGCCGGCGGCGGCATCCGGGCAGGCGACCAGCATGCGCACCAGCCTTGCCTGCTGGGCGGCTTCTGCCGGGCTGTCTGTGATGCGGCGGAAGGAACAGGCTGCGCCCTTGTCCGGCAACGCTCCGACATGGCGGCGGAAACGCTTCTCGGCCTCCACGGCGGCTTTCGCAGCTTCCTCGCGCACGGTCTCGATCGCGCTGGTCACCACCGAGGCTCCGGCAGCGCCCGGCCCGGTCCACAACATGTAGCTGGCCGGGTCAGGCTCCACGAACACGGCGCGGATATCGGCCTTGACCAGAGGGGCCAGCGAAACCGCCGCCGCCAGCGGGATATCGTCTGATTCATTGCCCTGCAGGGCGACGAGAATGCGTTCCGGGTTCATGGCCTGTGTTCTCCTGTCCGCTGGCACCGTCTTGAACTTACGCCATTTCCGGCTAGACCGGGAGGCCGATAGCGAAAGTGCGACACTGATTACCGCGATGGCTGCCCGCAAGACGAAATCCGAGGCCCCGAGGGCCTGGCAGCGCATGCTGTCCGGGCGGCGGCTGGACCTGCTTGATCCCTCCCCGTTCGATATCGAGATCGAAGACATCGCGCAGGGCCTTGCCCGCGTCGCCCGCTGGAACGGGCAGACGATTGGCGATCACGCCTTCTCGGTCGCCGAGCACAGCCTGATCGTGGAGCGCCTGTGCGGCGAGCTGGAGCCGTCCTGGCCGGCGCGTTGGCGTCTGGCCGCGCTGCTGCACGATGCGCCTGAATACGTGATCGGGGACATGATATCGCCGTTCAAGTCCGCGCTGGGGCTGGACTATCGCGATTTCGAGGCCCGGCTGGAGCGAGCCGTCCACACCCGCTTCGGCCTGCCCGCCCATCTGCCCAAATACGTGAAAACCACCATCAAGAAGGCCGACCGGCTGTGCGCCTTCTTCGAGGCAGTCCATCTGGCCGGCTTCACCGTGGAGGAGGCGCGCGCCTTCTTCGGCAAGCCGCCACTGGGCCTGCGCGTGGAGGTGCCGGTGCGCCCGGCCCTGGCGGTGCAGGCCTCCTATGTCGCGCGTTTCGAGACCCTGCTGGCGCAGGCGGACGCACAGCCATGAGCGCTGCGAACACACCCCTGCCGAAAGCAACCGGCCTCGTTGTCGGCCTGAATGCCGTGATCGTGGCGGGCGGGGACAGCGAGCCGCGCGTGCTGGTCACGCAGGGCCTTGCCACGCCCGAAACCGCCCTGCCCTTCGGCGCGTTCGATCCCGAAGCCCACCGCACCTTCGAGATCGGTCTGCGCGAATGGGTGCGCGGCCAGACCGGGTTCGAGCTGGGCTATGTCGAGCAGCTATACACGTTCGGCGATCGCGGCCGCGAAGCGCCGCTGGCCGCGCTCGCCGGCGCGGCTGGCGCACGGGTAATTTCGGTGGGCTATCTCGGCCTTGCCCGCGAGGCGCGCGAACTGACCGGGATTGGCGCGCGCTGGGCTGGCTGGAACGAGTTTTTCCCGTGGGAGGATCATCGCAATGGCCGCCCGCCGGGTATCGACGAGGTGCTGGCCCCGCGCCTGCGCTCCTGGGCGGACGAGGCGGGCGCGCCGGGCAGCCGGGCCGCGCGGCTGGAGCGTGTACGCACCCATTTCGGGCTGGACGGCACCGCCTGGAACGAGGAGCACGCGCTTGACCGCTACGAACTGCTTTACGAGGCGGGGCTGGTTGCGGAAGCCGCGCGGGACCGCGGCGAGGCCGCCGCTTCCGCGCCCGGCACCGGCCAGATCATGGCGTCCGATCACCGGCGCATCCTTGCCACCGCGATTTCGCGCCTGCGCGGCAAGGTGAAATACCGCCCCATCGTCTTCGAGCTGATGGGCGACACTTTCACCCTGTCAGAGCTGCAGCGCATGGTGGAGGGCATTGCCGGCTTCACCCTGCACAAGCAGAATTTCCGCCGGGCGCTGGACCGGGCGGGCTTTGTGGAAGGGACAGGCCGGTTCGAGGCGCGCACGGGCGGGCGCCCGGCGGAGCTTTACCGCTTCCGCAAGGAGGTTGTCCGCGCCGGCACCGCGCTCGGCCTGACCATTCCAAGGCTGAAATAGCCCGCCACAGAACAGGGCAGCTTGACATCACGAACGAACGTTCGCACTTATGCTGCATGAACGATCTCAGACCCACCCGTGAGCGCATTATCGCAACCGCCCTTGAAGAGATGGCGGCAGGCGGCCTTGCCACCCTGTCCATCGGACAGCTCGCCAAGGCGTGCGCCATGTCCAAGAGCGGGCTCTTTGCCCATTTCGGCGGGCAGGAAGCCTTGCAATGCGCGGTGATCGAAGCGGCGATAGAGCGCTTCCGCCTGTCCGTGGTGGAACCGGCCCGCCAGCAGAGCGGCACGCTGGCGCGGATCGAAGCGCTGGGCGAAAACTGGACGCGCTGGCTGCTCCCCGACACGGTGCGCCCCTGCCCTATCCTGCAGGCCGCCTTCGAGGCGCCGGGCCTGACCGATGGCGCGGCGAAACTTGCGCGCAAGGCCCGTACCGACTGGACAGGCTGGCTGGAACGCCTCGCCAAGCTCGCCGTGCATGAGAGCGCGTTCACGCCAGAGACCGATCCGGTCAATTTCGCGTTCCGCTTCGAGGCCACAGGCCTTGGCTGCCAGTCATGGGCGGTCATTCAGGGCCGGACCGAGGCGCGCGCGCATACGCAGGCCGCCTTTACCGCCCTGATCAACAGCGCGCGGGCATCGTAGACACACTCATGCCCGCTCCTGCAATCCTGATGGCCAATGCCATGGCGCTTCTGGCGCCCGCCCGTTTCCGCGCCGAGGCCGGACGGCGCTTCATCCGTCCGCGCGTGCGCCAGCAGAGCGATACCGGCCGGGAGTTTCTGGAAAGCCTTGAAGCCGGCTGGATTGAGGGCCCCAAAGGCCGCCAGCGGCTCTATTCGGGCGGCAGCGGCCCGCTCGTCCTGTTCCAGCATGGCTGGGAAGCCGATGCGGCCGACCTTTCCAGCCATGCCCGCCATCTGTTCGAGGCTGGCTGGCGCGTTGCCCTCCTCGACGGGCCGGCCCATGGCGCGTCGCAAGGCCACACCGCCTCGATTGTCGATTTCGCCCAAGGACTGGGGGCAGCAGCGGCGACGCTCGGCCAGCCTCTCGCCATGGTCGGCCACTCCATGGGCGCGGCCTCGGCCGTGGTGGCGATGAGCGAGGGATTGCTGACGCCGCGTGCCTTTGTGGGGCTGGCCTCTCCGCGCACCATGGCGGGCAATATCGAGTGGCAGGCCAGCCGGTTCGGCATGTCGCGCCGCGCGATCACCCTTCTGCAGGAAGGCGTGGCCTACCGGCTGGGCCACCCCCTGGAACGCTTCGATGTAACGCGCGACGCGCCCCGCCTCTCCGCGTCAGCGCTCTTCCTGCACGGCGATAATGACGTGATCATTCCCGACAGCGCCGGACGCGAGGCCGCAGCAGGCTGGCCGGGCGCTCAGCTCGCCATCCTGCCCGGCATCGGCCATCGCGGCATCTTGCGCGATCCCGAGGCCCTGACCCGCGTCAGCGCGTTTCTGGAAGTGGCGCGCTAGGCCCCGATAATCCCGCCATCCAGCCGCCGGATCGCGACCGTCGCCGAGCGCGGCACGGCATTGCCGCCATCGGGCCAGTGGCTGTCGAAATTGCCAGCGGCAAAGTCCGCCGGGCTGGTTGTCGCGCCGGGATGCTGGACATTGACGAAGATGGTGCGCTGGTCCGGCGTGGTGACCACGCCCGTGATCTCCTGCCCCACAGGGCCGGTGAGGAAGCGCCGGATTTCGCCGGTCTCGGGATTGGCCGCCAGCATGGCGTTATTGCCGAACGGCAGGTGATTACCGCGATTCATGACGCCTTCGGAAATGTCGGTCTGGATCCACAGACGCCGGTCCCTGTCCATCCACAGCCCGTCCGGGCTGGAGAGGATATTGGTGTCATCGAGCGGATTGCCGTTCATGTCGCGGCTATCGCCTTCCGGCCCCGCTACCACGAACAAATCCCATTTGAAGCGCGTCGCCGCCTGCTCGCCATCCTCGTGCCAGCGCACGATCTGGCCGAAGGCATTGGGTCCGCGCGGATTGGGGCCATCCACATCGTCAGCGGCGCGGTGGGTGTTGTTGGTCAGCGTGAAATAGACAGCGCGGGTCTCCGGATCGACCGTGCCCCATTCGGGCCGGTCCATGCGCGTTGCGCCGACAATATCCGCCGCCGTGCGGGTGTTGATCAGCACATCGCCCTGATCAGTGAAGCCATTGCTTTCATCAAGACCATTGCGGCCATAGATCAGCGGCAGCCACTCGCCGGTGCCGTCATCGTTGAACTTCGCGACATAGAGCGTGCCGGTATCAAGGATGTCGCCGCGCGTGACGCCGGGCTGATAACGCCCTTCGGAAACAAACTTGTAGATATATTCAAAGCGGGAATCGTCGCCCGAATAGCAGACCACAGGCTTGCCCGCCTCGGCCGGTGCAAACACCACGCCTTCATGCGCGAAGCGGCCAAGCGTAGAGCGCTTGACGGGCACGAAGTCCGGATCGAACGGGTCGATCTCCGTCATCCAGCCGAACATGTTGGGTTCGTTGCGGTAATCGCCAGCTGCGCTGTCAGCTTTCGATGACGCATCAAAGCGCACAAAGCCGTCTTCGCCGCCATCGGCCAGATGCCAGTTGTGACGACCGACATCCGTGCGTACGCCATAGCGGGCGTGTTCACGCGGCAGTTCGTCATCCGTGTTGACGAAATAGCCCGACCAGTTTTCCTCGGCGCACATATAGGTGTTCCACGGGGTGACGCCGTGCGCGCAGTTGGAGAGCGTGCCGCGCGTATGGGTGCCTTCGGGGCTGTAGAGCGTCGCCATCTTGGCATGGCCGCGCGCAGGCCCGGCGATTTCCATGCGCGTCAGGCCGGTAATGCGCCGGTTGCGCGGGTCAGGCGCGATTTGCCAGTTGCCATCGCCGGCATCGCGCATTCGCACGACCGACACGCCGTGGGCGTTCAGCTCTTTGAGCACATGGTCAGACGGGCGCGGTCCGGAATGGTCGGGCGTTGCCCAGGTCTGCAGTTCGCTGCCGCGCGCATGGCCGTAATGCAGGAAGCGCGGCTCGATATATTCGTGATTGACGACCAGCAGGCCGTCCGTGGAGCTGCCCTCCCAGGGATCATTGCCCTCGATCGGGAAGAAGTGCATGCCATCATGGTGCATGCCGGCCTGGTGGGCCTGATCCGCACCGGTATTGTCCGGCGTGAAGGCGGGCATGTGGCCACTGATCGCATCGCCCCAGCGATAGATGACTTTCGCCTCATACCCTTCGGGCACCACGAAACGGTCGGCAGTATCGACCGGGACCGGATTGAAGCCAAGCGTTGGCCCCGTCACGCTGGCTTCCGCGCGCGAAGGCTGGCCGCAGGCGGCCAGCGGCGCCGCAAAGAAGCCGGATACTGCCAGCCCCAGCCCGCCGCGCAGCATGGAGCGGCGCGACATGCGCACCGACACCACATCGGCAAAATCCCGATTGGCGGAGGTGTTGGCCTCCGGCTCGAAATCCGGATCGAGGCGGACGGACAGATCAGTCATGAAAGGCTCCCGGCGATGGCTGCGCGCGTCTGGTTACGCATATGGGGCTAACAGGCAATTGTGACGACCCCGTGAAGTGCAGTTCACGAGCGCGTGCGCGCTTTGCCGCACCTTGCGGGGGAAAGCCCTTGCGTTCGGGGCGTTACCGCGCAATCCCTCTGGCCATGAATGCCCCGCCCCTGCCCGTGCTGGATGCCAGCGTCCCGGCTCATCTTGACCGGGCCGCAGCGATTCTGCGCGAGGGCGGGCTGGTGGCGGTGCCGACCGAGACGGTCTACGGGCTTGCCGCCGATGCCACCAATGCCCGCGCTGTCGCCGCGCTCTATGAGGCCAAGGGCCGCCCCCGCTTCAATCCGCTTATCGCCCACGTGGACGGGCTTGAACGCGCGCTTCGCCTTGTGGAGTTGTGCGCCGCCGCGCGGGCGCTGGCCGCCGCCTTCTGGCCGGGACCGCTGACGCTTGTGGGCAAGCGAAAGGACGGCGCGCCGGTATGTGATCTCGCCGCTGCGGGGCTCGATACGCTGGCCGTGCGCTGGCCCGACGCCCCGGCCATGACGGGGCTGATCTCGCGTCTGGACCGCCCGCTGGTCGCGCCCAGCGCCAACCCGTCCGGACGGATCAGCCCGACCAGCGCCGCCCATGTCGTGGACGGGCTGACGGGCCGCATCGCCATGGTGCTTGATGGCGGGCCATGCCGGCTGGGGCTTGAAAGCACGATCATCGCCGATACGCCGGAGGGCCTGGTGCTGCTGCGCCCCGGCGCCCTGCCGCGCGAGCAGATCGAGGCGGTCACTGGCGGCGCCCTGCCGGCTGCCGGCAGTGATGCGGCGGTCAGCGCGCCGGGCATGCTGACCAGCCATTACGCGCCGCAGGCCCGGCTGCGCCTTGATGTCACCGCGCCGGGGCCGGACGAGATATATCTCGCCTTCGGGCATTATCGCGGCATCGGAGCAAAGGCCGTGCTGGACCTCTCGCCAACCGGTAATCTGGCCGAAGCGGCAGCAAACCTCTTTTCGCTGATGCGTAAAGCCGATCAAATGGGGGACCGGATCGCGTGCGCGCCGATTCCTGTGGCCGGGCTTGGCGAAGCCATCAATGACCGGCTCGCCAGAGCCGCCGCGCCCCGGCAGAGCTGACGAAAGAGACTTTCCGATGGACCAGAACCCGCTTGCATCCCGCGTCAGCACCGCCTCCTGGATACCCGACGGGGTCTACACCGTGCGTTTCCGAAGCCTGGTCGACCAGTCCGGCGGCGTGGTGTGGGTCAATAATGGCCGCGCGATCGGCGGCGACAGTTCCTATTATTATGACGGCCATGTCGGCCATGACGAGACCGGCCCGGTTGCCCGCATGCTGTTTGTCCGCCACCGGGCAGACGCAGTATCGGTGATCGGGGATGTGGAGCGCTTTTCGGTTGTTTTCTCCGGCCAGGTGGAAGCAGACCGCTACCTGCTTGAAGGCCGCAAGAGCGACGAGTTGCGTATGAAGCTCTCCGCGGTGATGACCCGCCTGCCCATCCAGCCCTGAAGGACCCTGCCATGAACGCGCCCGTTATCGACATTGCCCGCCTGACCGAAGGGCTGGACCCGCGCTCCTGGTCCACCGACGCGGACGATATCGCGGGCCATGTGCGTGACTGGCGCGGACGCATCACCGGCCACACGCCGCTCTTGTTCAAGCCCTCCAGCACGCAGGAAGTCTCCCGCATCCTCGCCGCCTGCAATGCCGCGCGCATCCCTGTACTGCCCCAGGGCGGCCTGACCGGACTGGTGGGTGCGTCTGCACCTTTTGGCGAGGCAGTGATCTCCCTGAAGCGGATGAACGCCATCCGCGAGATCGATACCGCCAACGAATCCGTCACGGTGGAAGCGGGCGTGGTGCTGGAAACCCTGCAGAACGCGGCGCGCGAGGCAGGAAAACTCTTCCCCCTGAGCCTCGGCGCACAGGGCTCGGCGATGATTGGCGGGCTGCTCTCCACAAATGCCGGCGGGGTGCATGTGCTGCGCTATGGCATGATGCGTGATCTGGTGTTGGGGCTGGAGGCCGTCCTGCCGGACGGGCGCGTCCTGAGCGGGCTCTCGGGCCTGCGCAAGAACAATACCGGCTATGACCTCAAACAGCTCTTCATCGGCGCGGAAGGCACGCTGGGCGTCATCACCGCCGCCACGCTGAAGCTCTTCCCCCGCCCGGCCTCCACAGCCGTAGCGCTGGCGTCAGTGAAAGACCCGCACGCCGCAGTTGCCCTGCTGGACCACCTGAAGAACGAGACCGGCGGGGCGGTAGCAGCCTTCGAGCTGATCCAGTCCTTCGCGATGGAGCTGGTCTGCCGCCACGTACCCGGCGCGCGCAATCCGCTGGAGGGCAATCCCGAATGGATGGTGCTGATCGAGATGACCAGCGCGGAAGCGGGCCGTGCGCCCGGCATGATGGAAGCGGCGCTGGAAAGCGCGTTTGAACGCGAACTGGTTCTGGACGCCGCCATCGCCCAGTCCGAAGCGCAGGCGGCGAGCTTCTGGCACTTGCGCGAAAGCATCCCCGATGGCGAGAAAACCCATGGCCGCTCGGCCAAGCATGACGTCTCCGTGCCGGTTTCACGCATGGCCGATTTCATGGCGGAGGCCACCCGTGATGCCGAAGCGATGATCGGCGGCGCGCGCGTGATCGCGTTCGGCCATGTCGGCGATGGTAATGTGCATTTCAATGTCGCCGCGCGCGAGGAAGGCGCGGGCGAGGAGTTTGTCACCAAGGCCGCGCCCGCGACCCGCCATATCTACGATCTCGTCGACAAGTATGGCGGCTCCATCTCTGCCGAACACGGCATCGGCATCCTCAAGCAGAGCGAGCTGATCGCCCGCAAGCCGGTGGAGGTGGAGGTGATGCGCGCCATCAAGGCGGCCCTTGATCCCAACCACATCATGAACCCGCGCGTGATCTTCGGGATGGCAGACAGGGCCTGATGACCCGCCTCCGGCTGCAATCGCCATTGGCAAAACCGGCCCTCACTGCCTATCTCGATTGAGAATTCCTCTGACACTGCCCTGACGAAAGGCTGACCGGTCATGCTGATCCTCCTGTCGCCCGCCAAGCAGCTTGATTTCGAGCCCGCCCGCGAGAGCCTCAAGCCCACACGCCCTGCACTGATGCACCGCACGGGCGAGCTGGCGAAAACCACGGCGAAACTGACGCGCACCCAGCTGCGCCAGCTCATGGACATTTCCGACGATCTGGCAGGCCTCAACCGGGACCGCTTCCAGGCGTTCGACCCTGAGAGCGAAGAGGGCAAGCCCGCCGCGCTGGCCTTCAATGGCGAGGTCTATCGCGGGCTGGACGCAAAGAGCCTCTCCGACGCCGATCTGGCCTGGGCGCAGGACCATCTGCGCATCCTCTCCGGGCTTTACGGCGCGCTTCGTCCGCTCGATGCCATCCAGCCCTACCGGCTGGAAATGGGCACTAGGCTGAAAACGAAGAAGGGCGCGACCCTCTACGATTTCTGGGGCGATGACATCGCGGCTGAACTGGACCGCATTGTCTCGGCCCACCCCCACAAGGTGATCGTCAATCTGGCGTCCAACGAGTATGCCCGCGCGGCGCGGCTCAGCTCCCTGAAAGCGCGCGTGATCAGCGCCGACTTCAAGGAAGAGAAGGACGGAAAGCTGCGCACGCTCATGGTTTTTGCCAAGAAGGCGCGCGGCATGATGGCACGCTGGATCATCGAGAACCGGATCGAGAATCCGGACGAGCTGAGCAGGTTCAACATCGATGGCTACCGCTTCGACAAGGCGGGTTCGACGCCCGATCAGCTGCTCTTCACCCGGCCCCAGCCTGCGCCGAAAAAGGGGTAGGTGGCGGTGCGCGCCCTTGACAAAGCGGGCGCGAGGGTCTCTTGCACTGCACAAATTCCCCGCACCGGCCATCGGGCCGAAGGAGACAGGGCATGAGCGGTCTTTCGGCCGATCTGAAAGGCCACGCGGCCGTCATTACCGGCTCGACCTCGGGCATCGGGCTTGCCATGGCGCGCGCGCTCGCAGCCTGCGGCGCGGATGTGATGCTGAACGGGCTGGGTGATGCGGCAGAGATCGAAGCCGCCCGCGCGGCCATCGAAGCCGATTTCGGCGTTCGCGCACGCTATCACGGCGCCAACATGCTCAAAGCCGTGGAGATCGCTGACCTGATCAGCGAAACCGTGAAGGCGTTCGGTCGGCTCGACATCCTCGTGAACAATGCCGGCATCCAGCATGTGGCGCGCGTCGAGGAGCTTCCCCCCGAAAAGTGGGACGCGATTATCACGATCAACCTGACCGCCGCTTTCCACACCACACGCCACGCCGTGCCGGTGATGAAGCGTCAGGGACGCGGGCGGATCGTCAATATCGCCTCCGCCCACGGCCTCGTCGCCTCGCCCTACAAATCCGCCTATGTCGCCGCCAAGCACGGCATGTTGGGCCTTACCAAGACGGTCGCGCTGGAAGTCGCCGAACAGGGCATTACCTGCAATGCGATCTGCCCCGGCTATGTGCGCACGCCGCTGGTTGAAAACCAGATTGAGGACACCGCACGCGAGCGCGGCATCAGCCGCGAGGAAGTCGTGCGCGACGTGATGCTGCACGCCCAGCCGACGAAGAAATTCGTCGAATACGACCATCTGAACGGCCTTCTGCTCTACCTCGTCTCTGACGCGGGCGCTTCGGCCAATGGCGCCGCCTATCCGGTCGAAGGCGGCTGGCTGGCGGCCTGATCCGGGCTTCTTCCTGCCCACTCCAGCCAGTCGCCATGCGCCACCAGAGGCGCACCCTCCACCGGCCGGTTCCAGACATAGACCCACGCCTTGCGTGCCGGGGTCAGAAGCGTGATCTGACGGCGCAGATAGCGCGAGCGCGCAGGCGCGTGCGGATAATAGTCCTCGAACGCATCGAGCTTTGCGATAATGGACGGGTCGGCGACCGCAAACAGCTCGCCTGCCACCTCACCCTCGCCTTCGGTCAGGCCGGGATAGCCGCCAAGATCGTATATCAGGCCGGATATTCGGCAGGGGCCGAGCGGGCGGAAGGCCCGCTCCAGCCCGAACTGCGCGAATCCTGACGCGCCCTTTCGCAGCAGTCCGTAAACGGCAAAGGCATCGCCCGCGCGCACCATCGCCATGGCGCTATTTCAGGAAGGGCTGCAGCTTTCCATAGGTCAGCGAGCGCCATATCCACTCCAGCGGCCCGAAACGGAAGACCTGCAGCCAGAGTGTGGAGAAGACCAGCTGACCCACCCAGATCGCCAGCACGATCTGCACCATCTGCACCCGGCTGACCTCACCGAACCAGCCCAGCCCGATCCCGCCAATCGACAGGAAAACCAGAATGAGGGAGTGGGAGAGGTAGTTGGTGAAGGCCATGCGCCCCATCGCGCCGAACGGATAGCGCACAAGCGCGAGTGCGGGCAGCTTGCAGATGATCATCACCAGCGAGGCATAGCCGAGCGCCGTTGCCAGGCTCGACCAGTAATTGACCGTGGCATGCACCCAGAAGGCGCGGAAATCGAACTCGGCCGCGATCAGGTGCTGGCCGCCCCACCAGGACGCCGCCAGCCCCACGGGAAGCGTCACGAGAGCGACGATCAGGTAGCGCATCACGCTCCACTGCGCGGTCAGGAAGCCGAGCTTGAACAGCGCCATGCCCAGGAACATGACGCCGATAATGCGCCCGCCGAACAGGCCTGCGCCCATGACCTGGCCCATAACGGCGCCGAAGGCATTGATGCCAAGCCGCTGCAGCCCGCCCGCCTGATAGGCGGCAACCACTTCCTGATAGGTTTCCGGGGAAGGCACGACGCCGATATCGGTCCCGCTCATCTCTTCAGGGATGAGCGCCATCGACCCGAGCGCCGCGAAGAAGAGCAGGCCCGCAATCGCGATCCAGAAAAAGCCCCAGAAGATCAGCTTGCCGGGGTTCATCTTGCGGAAATAGACCGCGATCATGCCGAAAATGGCGTAGCTGACGAGGATATCGCCGTACCAGAGCACATAGGCGTGAACTAGGCCGATGAAGAGCAGCCAGCGCATCCGGCTGAAATGCACCTTGCGCGAGGCATCAGCCTCCTCGCCCACCATCAGGATGATCCCCGCGCCGAACAGGGCGGAGAAGGTGGTGATGAACTTCATCTCGAAGAAGACGTGCGAGTAGAACCACACATCCACCGACGCGCCGGTAAAGAGCGGGTCCGCCGGCAGGTATTGCATCGCCTGCATGGGGACGAAGAAGAAGGGGATGTTCATCACCAGGATGCCCATGATCGCGATGCCGCGCAGGACATCGAGGCTCTGATGGCGGCTTTCGGCCGCTACCGGACTGGCACTCATGGACAACTCTCCCCCGTGTCTGGAACTGCCCGCACGTTCACCGCAAGCGGGAACCGATAGCAAGCAAAAACCTGCCCGCGGCCCGTCTTCATTACGAAGATTTCATCGCGCTTGCGGCTGTTTTTCCTTGAGCCCGCCTGCCCGCACCGTCATAAGCGGGTTCAAGGACAGGGATACGGGCCATGCTGGGCGTAGTTATCGATATTTTGCACTGGATTGCCGGAGCGGTTCTCGCGCTCGTGGGCATCAGCTATGACCGGGCAGCAGATTGCGCCCCGCCAGTCCTCCAGCAGACCATTGAGGAAGCCCGGGTGCTCGGCAGCGAGGACATGATCCATCGCGCGTCGTTCACCTATGAGTGGGAATATTCCGTGCTGAAAGACGGCAGTGTGCGCGTGATCGTGCAGCCTGCCAGCGCACAGGATGTATCAGCCTGCGCCCAGACGGCAGGCGCGCGCCTGCCTGAAGCGCCTGCCCTGCCGGTCTTGCGTCTTTAATTTTACCCCGTCTGCGCCTAGAACAGAGGCTGGATGATCCGGCGCGTGCCGGACCGGTTTTTTCTGCATTCTGCGGGGCGCATGCCATGCCAGCTGACGATACATCTGCCGCCAAGGCGCAGCCCGAGACGGCCGCCGTGCCTGCCCCGATGGCAGATCCGGCTGCTGGTCAGCTGCCCGAGCGTGCCCGGCCAGTGCCGTCCGCGCCCTCGCCAGCACCGGCAACAGGGGGCGGCTGGCTCGCTTTTGCAGGAGCGGCCTGCGGTGCGCTCTGGCTCGGCGGGGCGGGCGCGTATCTTTACGGCTATGTGATCACTGACTTTTCCGCACTGAGCCCGGCCCAGCTTGCCGGTATCGCGATTTTCGCCGGTGCCCCGGCCCTGCTTTTCCTGCTCACGGGCCTGCTGGGGCGGGCGGTCGTACGCGCAGGGCGTCAGGCCCGTGCTGTCGAGCGCGCCATTGCCCATCTGGCCACCCCCACAGACGCGCTGCAGTCAGAGGTGCGCGTGCTCGCCGATGCGGTCAGCCTGCAGGTGGGGCGGATCAACACGGCGATGGACAGCGCGCTCGCCCGCCTTGCCGCCATGGAAGAAGTGATCACCCACCACGCCGACAGCCTTGAGGATACCTCCACGGCGGCGCGCGAGCGGGTGGAGGCACTGATGCGCGCGCTCAAGGGTGAGCGCGAAAAGCTGACCGAGATCGCCGACGGGCTTGATGACAAGGCCGCCCTGATCGCAGAGGCGATACAGGAACAGTCCGAAATGGTCGCGGCGGCTGCCGAACTCGCCAAGGAAAAGGCCAATGAGGGTGCCCTCACCCTGCGCGCTGGCGCCGAGCGCCTGACCGGTGCGGGCGAGGAGACGGTGCGCTCCGCGGAGAAGGCCTCCGAAATCCTTGCCAAGCGCGCGGGCGATATGCGCGAGCTGGCCGATACGTTGAAAAACCGCGGCGAGGGGCTGGACGCCGCCTATCTGAAGCATCGCGAGCGGCTGGCAGAGGCCAGCGAAGCCCTGCGGCGCGAGCAGGAAAAGATCGCTGCCGCGCTGGACTTCCACAAGGCCGAGCTTTCCACCCTGTCAAAGACGGCCGGCTCCGGCGCGGAAACGCTGCGCAAGTCAGCCGAGGAAAGCGGGGCAGTATTCACCCGCGCGGTCAATGATGCGATCACCCGCGCCTCCGCCCTGGCCAAGACGATCGAGAGCGAGACGCGCCTGGCCGCCGAGGCCAATGAAACCATGCTGAAACGCCTGACCGAGACGGCGCGGGAGGCACGGATGTCGGCGGTGGATGCTGCGGAGAAATTCTCCGGACAGGCCAATGCGGCAGAAGCGGCGCTTGAGCGGGTCAGCGAGGCCGGCTTTGAGGCGGCCCGGCGCTCTGACGAGGCCTTCCAGGCCCGCCTGCGCGAAGCCGAGGAGCTGGTGGAGCGCGCGGCCAAGGCCTCCGAACTTGCCAGCGAGACGGTGCGCAAACAGCTCTCCGAAACGCTGGAGGCCGCACGCAAGCAGGCCGACCATGTGGAAGTGATGCTGCGCGACATGCGCGCCCGCTTCGACGATGCCCCTGCCGCCGCAAGGCGCGCCACGCTGGAACTGGAGCGCGCGCTGTCGGAAGGTCTGGAGAAGCTGAACCAGACGGCCGAGGAAGCGGCTGAAAACGCGCGCGAGATCGACACCCTGTTCCAGGCGCGCGTGCGGCACAATTACGAGCTTCTATCCGACTTCATGCTGCGCATGGGCTCGGTCGCGGGCGGTCGAAAGCCCATCGATATCGCGCCCAACGAGGTGCCCGATCCGCTCAATATCCGCCGCGGGCGCACACCGCGCCGCGAAGAGGAGGACGCGCCGGAAATGCGCCTTGAGGCCGGCGACCGGATCGAGGACGAGGCCCCTGCCCCCCGCACGCCGCGCCCGGAAGGCGGCTGGCGCTGGAAAGACCTTCTGGCCAATATGGAACCGGACCCGGAAGAGCCCGGGCCCGGCCAGCCTGCCCCGCGCGCACCCAAAGGCCGCAAGGGGCGCTGAGCAGAAGCCCTAGCCTGCGGCCCGGACTGCGGGCTGCAGGCGGTCTGATCCGTATGACCCGAACGAGTGAACCGAGACGGCGTGCTTGCGCAGGTTTTCCAGCGCGCGCGCCACATTGTCATGCTCCTCATGACCTTCCAGATCGAGGAAGAACATCTGCTGCCACGGCTTGCCGGCAATCGGGCGGCTTTCCAGCTTGGTGAGGTTCACCCCCTCCTTGCGGAAGCCATCGAGCGCACTGACCAGAGACCCCGCCGCATCTGACGTCACCAGCACCAGCGAGGTCTTGCACGGCAGAAGCGGCGAGGCGGGCTGCGGATCAATCGCCAGCGCGACGAAGCGCGTATAGTTCTCCGGGTGATCGGACGCGCTTGCATCAATGACATTGAGGCCGAACAGGCGCGCCGCATCGCGCCCGGCCACCGCCGCGACATCCGGCTTGCCGGTCAGCGCCTCGTTCAGCGCCTCGGTGGAGGAGGAAACCGCACGGGTAATCAATTCCGGGTGGCGGGCAAAGAAGCGGTGCGACTGGCGCAGCGCCTGCGGGTGGCCCAGAACGGTGCGCACCGTGCCGAGATCATGCGCCTTGCCGACAATGCAGTGCTCTACGCGGTAGTGATGCTCGCCAGCGATTTTCAGCTTGGTATCACGCAGAAGGTCATAGACCTCCACAATGCCGCCGGTCGTGGTGTTCTCGATCGGGGCAAAGCCGTAATCGGCCTCGCCTTTCTCCACCGCTTCGAAAATGCCGCCAAAATCGCGCTGGATGACGGGCATCACGGCTGAATAGCGCCCTGCGAAATGCGTATCAGCGGCAAACTGGCTGTAGCTGCCGGGGCCGCCCAGATAGGCGACCTTGGCCTCGTTCAGCGTGGCGGTGCGCACCCGCGCATCCAGCCCCGCCCGCTGGCGGCGCAGGGAATCGTCAATCACCAGCTGAAAGAGCTTCTCGACAAAGGCTTCTTCAAGGCCCGCTGCCGCGCCCGCCGCCACGGCCCGGTCCAGAACGGCCCTCTCACGCTCCACATCGCGCACCAGAGCCCCGTCGCCGGCTTTCAGGGCTCCGAGTGCCTCGGCGAGACGGCGGCGCTCCACGAGCGTCTGGATCAGCGTAGCGTCGATCTTGTCGATCGCCCCGCGCAAGGCTGCCCTGTCTTCCGCGCGCGCCTGTGTTGCCTCACTCATCACCCTCTCCTCAGGCCCTTATAGCCGGTCCCAAATGAAAGCGGCCCCTTCCGTGTGGGAAGGGGCCGCCAAAATCCGTGTGCTGTCACGCGCGCAGACTTCAGCCGCCCCCGGTAAAGAGGCGATAGCCGTAGCCATAGCTGTAAATGCTGCGCGTGCTCATAAGTGCACTGTGAAAGCTAATTGCGGCCCGGTCAATCTCTCATTGGCAACAGGCTTGGCAATCTGCGCGCAGCGTGAAAGCGTGGGGCATGACATTTAAGGGGGATATGATCCATGCGCCTTCTCACCCTTCTTGCCGCCTTCGCCCTTGCCGCCTGCTCACCCGGCGAAGCGCCGCCCGCAGACGATGCGCCTGCGGGCCCCGTGACAGCCGTGATTGAAACCTCGGCAGGCAATATCGCGCTGGAGCTCTATCCTGATCTGGCGCCGGTGACGGTCGCCAATTTCGTCGCCCATGCGCGGGCGGGCCATCTTGATGGCGGCACATTCTACCGCTCGGTGCGCGACGATAATGACCGCGCCGGCATCGCCCCGATGAACCTCATCCAGGGCGTGCACAGCTTTGGCGGGCTGGAGGATGCGCAAGGCATTGCGCACGAAAGCACAGAGGCGACCGGCCTGTCGCATGTGCGCGGCGCGATCTCGATGGCACGCAATGAACCTGGCACTGCCACCACCGAGTTCTTCATCATGGTCAATGATTATGACGGGCTTGATGCTGGCCCGGACCGCCGCAACCCGGATGAGGCGGGCTATGCCGTCTTTGGCCGCGTGACCGATGGCATGGAGGTGGTGGAAGCGATCTGGCTCGGCGAAACCAGCCTTGAACACGCGCCAGAGGACTTCCAGTTCGCCCAGTTCCTCGTCGAACCAGTCCGCATCGAGCGGGTGCGGATTTTGGAGGAGTAGGTTTTTCACCTCGTCCTTCGAGCACGACGTGGCCGATGGATGAGGTGAAATACATCAAACCCTCATCCTTTCGGAACGCTGTGGCGCTCGCAGGACGAGGGTTTAATGCATACACCTACTAATGCGCTCTGGCCTCGCCGCCTTCAGGCGTGGACGGCAGGGCAGCGAGCGCCGCTTCATCGGCCTCTGTCCACTCCACCGGCTCCACCGGTTCGGCGAGCGCGATGGAAAGCACCTCATCGACGGTTTCCACCGGGATGATGGTGAGGCCTTCCTTCACATTGTCCGGCACCTCGGAGAGGTCCTTCTTGTTCTCCATGGGGATGAGAACGGTCTTGACCCCGCCGCGCAGCGCCGCGAGCAGCTTCTCTTTCAGCCCACCGATGGGCAGGACGCGGCCACGCAGCGTGACCTCGCCCGTCATCGCCACGTCCTTGCGAACCGGATTGCCGGTAAGGGCCGAGACGATGGCCGTGACCATGGCGATACCGGCGGACGGGCCGTCCTTCGGCGTCGCGCCTTCAGGCACGTGGACGTGAATGTCGGTGCGGCGGAAGACGGTCGGCTTGATGCCGACCGACGGCGCACGTGACTGCACGAAGGAGTTCGCCGCCGAGATGGATTCCTTCATCACATCACGCAGGTTCCCGGTGACCTTCATCTGGCCCCGGCCCGGCATGGTGACGGCCTCGATGGTGAGAAGGTCGCCGCCAACCTCGGTCCAGGCAAGGCCGGTGACAAGGCCCACACGGTCGGCATCCTCGGTCTCGCCAAAGCGGTACTTCTTCACGCCCAGGAAGCCCTCAAGGCTCTCCGGCGTCACCGTGATGGAGGTCGCCTCACCAGCCACCAGCTTGCGCACGCTCTTGCGGGCAAGGCGAGCCAGCTCGCGCTCGAGATTACGCACGCCGGACTCGCGGGTGTAGTAGCGGATCACCTCGCGCAGGGCCTCGTCGGTCACCTCCCACTCACCCTTCTTGAGGGCGTGGTTCTTGATCTGGCGCGGCAGGAGGTGACGCTTTGCGATCTCCACCTTCTCGTCCTCGGTGTAGCCCGCGATCCGGATGATCTCCATCCGGTCGAGAAGCGGCTGGGGCATGTTCAACGTGTTTGCCGTGGTGATGAACATCACGTCGGACAGGTCGTAATCGACCTCCAGATAGTGATCGTTGAACGTTGCATTCTGTTCCGGGTCCAGCACCTCAAGGAGCGCCGAAGCCGGATCACCGCGATAGTCCGCGCCCAGCTTGTCGATCTCGTCCAGAAGGAAGAGCGGGTTGGAGTGCTTGGCCTTCTTCATCGACTGGATGACGCGCCCCGGCATGGAGCCGATATAGGTGCGCCGGTGACCACGGATCTCGGCCTCGTCGCGCACACCGCCGAGCGACACACGCACGAAATCGCGCCCCGTGGCTTCGGCAATCGAGCGGCCAAGCGACGTCTTGCCCACGCCCGGAGGGCCGACAAGGCACAGGATGGGCCCGCGAATCTTCTTGGTGCGCGCCTGCACGGCGAGGTGCTCGATAATGCGCTCCTTGACCTTCTCAAGGCCGTAATGGTCCGCGTCCAGCGTCGCTTCAGCCTTTTTCAGGTCGATGCGCGAACGCTTGCGCTTGTTCCACGGCAGGGAGAGCAGCCAGTCGAGATAATTGCGCACGACGGTGGATTCCGCCGACATCGGGCTCATCTGGCGCAGCTTCTTGAACTCGGCGTCCGCCTTGGTGCGCGCTTCCTTGGAGAGCTTGGTGTTGGCAATGCGCTCCTCGAGCTCGGCCAGCTCCTCGCGCGTATCATCGCCCTCGCCCAGCTCGCGCTGGATCGCCTTCATCTGCTCGTTCAGATAATACTCGCGCTGCGTCTTCTCCATCTGGCGTTTGACGCGGGAGCGGATCTTTTTCTCCACCTGCAGGACGGAAATCTCCCCCTCCATGAGGCCGAGAACGGTCTCAAGGCGCTGGGAGATGTTCGGATTGGCCAAGAGGTCCTGCTTGTCGGTGAGCTTCACCGCCAGATGGGCCGCAATCGTGTCGGCCATCTTGGCCGGGTCCGCGATCTCGGCAACCACGCTCAGCGCTTCCGGCGGCACCTTCTTGTTCAGCTTGGCGTATTCGTCAAAGCGCTCGGCCGCCGCGCGCATCAGCGCCTCGACCTCGGACGGCGCGCCGGTTTCTTCGTCCACCAGCTCGGCCTCGGCTTCGAAATAGGCCTGGTTGTCGGTGTAGCTGAGAATGGTCACGCGCTGGCCGCCCTCGACCAGCACTTTCACCGTGCCATCGGGCAGTTTGAGCAATTGCAGGACGGTCGCCAGCACGCCGGCCTCGTAGATGGAGTCCGGGCGGGGATCATCGTCCGACGCGCTCTTCTGCGTTGCCAGCAGGATCTGTTTGCCCCCGCGCATCACCTCTTCCAGCGCGCGCACGGACTTCTCGCGGCCCACGAAGAGCGGAACGATCATGTGGGGGAAGACCACAATGTCGCGCAGCGGCAGGAGCGGCAGGGTTTTTCTTTCGGTCATCGGTCTCGTCTCCAGCGGGTCCTGCGAGGGGAACCCACGCAAATCTCTCACGCGCGGGCTTAAGCAAGCCTTGCGCGCTTCGCGTCCTGCAACAAGTGGAAGGTGAAGCGGGCCGGTTCAAGGCGCGGCGCTGTCAGAGCGGAAAATCAGCGATAGGTGGAGGTCCGGCTGAAGGTTAGCTGGCAGGTCGCCCAGACGATTTCCTCATAATTTCCCTCAGCGTCCAGCAGCCTGCGTAACGGCGCCGTGGCAGAAGGCAGCCTCAGCCCGGTGATGACCAGATGGCCGTCATCGTCGAGATGGGCCGTCCCGCTCTCCCCGTTCAGCGTCAACACGCCGGTGGCGGGATCAAAGGTGAACTCCCGTCGGTCATTCCACGTCCCCGGCCCTGTCCCCAGCGCGAACAGGGCGACGCCGTCCTGACCGAAATGGATTTCGCGCGGTGCCGGGCTGCTATAGCAGGCCTGCCCCGGCAAGGCCCTCCAGTTGCCAAGGACGTGTAACTCGCTGTCCCTGACGACCGGCAGCGTCAGCGTATGGCGATGGTTGTTGGCGGTCACCGTGATCGTGATTGCACTGCCCGGAACGGCATCGCCGGAAACATGCAGCGTGCGCCGGTCAGCCGACAAGGTCGCCGCTTCGGGCGGTTCGATCTGCCAGTGATTCACGCAATGCAGGGGAATGTGTTGCTGGCCATAAGGGCCAAAACTGAAGGTGTGGTGCAGGGTTACTGTGTCCCCCGGCCGCACTGTAGAGCTGACAGGCGTTAGGGCGTGGTATTCCGGGACCTGACATCTGACGAGCGCGGAGGTGCCAAATCCCTCCTGAGAATCAGCCACCCCGCGCATGGCCGCGCCGCCGGGGTAATAGCCTGCGGGCGTAGTGGCGCAGGCGGCCAGCGAAATCAGGCACGAAACGGCCAGCAGGCTCTTGAGATTTGGCATGGTTTCATCCTTCAGGCGGGCTGCCTCGCCCGCGATCAGTAAAGCTCGCCCACGCGGCGGAATTCGAACTCGCAACTGGCCTGTTCGGGCCGGGGCGGATAGCCCGGCGGCAGAGGCGGCGGCGGCCTTCCTGCCGGAAAGGCAATGCCCGAGAAGATGATGTGCCCGTCTTCCACCACCCGCACCTCACCGGTCTGGTGCCCCAGCGTAAAGGCGCCACGCTCGGGGTCATAGCTGTAGGTATATTCGTCCTGATACTGCCCCATCATGTCCGGGAACCCCATCAGCACGCGGCCATCCGGGCGTATGCTGACGATGCTTGGCATTTCCACTTCGGCGCAGGAATAGGGGTGGGTCGGCATCCAGCTGCCATAGAGATTGGGCGCGCCCGGATCGACGATCGGGATGGTGATGCCGGTGGAGTAACCCTGCGCTGTGGCGGTCAGCCGCAACTCGCCGGGCTCGGCATCCTCGCTGATATCGAGAAAGCGGCGATTGGCAGAAAGGGTTGCGGCCTCTGGCGGATCAATCCGCCAC